>JAVXHY010000012.1:60430-65051 GCA_036656615.1 Lachnospiraceae bacterium
CATCTCAATGCCTCCTCAATTTCAATTTCTAATACAGAGTATATCTGGTATCATATTAAATAGGGATTAGAGTATGGGTATAGATATAAAAATGGCATTAAAATACATAAAGGAAATAAGAGGTGCAAATAGTATCACACCTCTTATTTCCTTTATGTATTTTATTTATTTCATTTCTTATTTTTCTGCTGCGTATGTGATATACTTACTACATAAATGAACTGCAGGAGGTAGAAATGATTCCACAATTAAAAGAGTATGAAATGAAATTATTAAGTTCTTTAGTTAAAGTATTTCCAGACGAGGAACCAAAATATCAACCTGAAACACTGCTTCTTACCGCTCTCAAACACGAAACTGTTTCTTTTCAGGCTGCATATAAAGGTACGTTTTTCATGCGGGAAATGCTGACCTTACGTGTCCTGTCTCCCTTACTGGAATACATTCGCGTACGTAGTGTAGAACTGGTTCCCGTTGGACGTGCCTGCAATGCAGCCGTCGATGATAATTATATGAAGACCACCTCTGGGCTTTATCCTGATTTGCTGCAAGACTTACATAACAACGAGGTAATGGTCTGCACAAATCAATGGCGCAGTCTTTGGGTCGATATTCATATTACAGATCAAATAACTGCCGGAACCTATCCCATAGAATTACAACTTTGCAAAAATGATACGATTGTATGTTCATCGACCATGGAGGTTACCGTATATCAAGCCACTTTGCCAAAGCAGGAAATTATGCACACAGAGTGGTTTCATGCCGATTGTTTGGCTGATTACTATCAAGTAGATGTATTCTCCCCAAAACACTGGGACCTCATTGAAAATTACCTCACCGAATATGTGGAAAGAGGCTGTAATATGATCCTGACTCCAATTTTTACACCTCCCCTTGACACTGCCTTCGGCGGGGATCGAACTACCGTTCAATTAATAGAAGTTTTTGTAAACAATGGAATATATCGCTTTGGATTTGATAGACTACAGAAATGGGTAGAACTTTGTCAAAGAATTGGCATCGAATATTTTGAAATGTCACATTTATTTTCACAATGGGGAGCCAAGTATGCCCCCAAGATCATGGCCTCTGTCAATGGAAAAGAAGAGAAAATATTTGGATGGCATACGCCTGCCATTGGCGAATACACCTTATTTTTAGAACAATTTCTTCCTCAATTAATCGAAAAATTAAAAGAATGGAACATTCAAGAGGTTACTTATTTTCATCTTTCAGATGAGCCTCATGAATCTCATTTGGAAAGCTTTCGTGCTGCAAAAGAATCTGTAGCACACCTGTTAAAAGGATTTCAGACCTTTGATGCATTGTCCAGCTATGAATTCTATAAGCATGGGTTAATTGACAAACCAATTCCCGGGAATAATGAAATTCACGAATTCTTAGAGCATGGATTGACTGATATGTGGGTGTATTACTGCACCGGACAGTGTGTAGATGTAAGTAACCGATTTATGGCTATGCCCTCTGCAAGGAATCGAATTTATGGCATACAACTATATAAATATGACATTATCGGAATTTTGCACTGGGGATATAATTTTTATAATAGTCAATTTTCCACACAACATATCAATCCATACGCTGTAACCGATGCCTCCAATGCCTTCCCATCTGGAGATCCATTCCTCGTATACCCAGGCGAAGATGGTCATCCGGTAGAATCCATACGAATGATGGTGCATTGCGAAGCTCTCAATGATTTAAGAGCACTTAAATTACTGGAATCTCTTACTGATAAAGAATATGTGTTGAACCTTATTGAAGAAGATTTGGCCGTACCCTTAACTTTTATGATATATCCAAAGTCTGACATGTACTTAATTAGCCTGAGAAATAAAGTGAACCGAGAAATAGGAAAAAGAATGGCATAATCAGATGCTTTCTATAAAAGACTGCATATACCACAGCCCATTCCAAATTCAACTCCTTCCAGTACTTTTAGTTTCACCTTTTTTTGTAATGAATTATTTTCTGGATATCCTGCTTTATCTGATTGAATTGTTCCAAACACTCTCTGTTCAATCTGTGGGAAGGCATAATTGACATCATAAATCAAAAACCGTTGTTTAAATTGATGAATATTGGATGTTTCATCCAATATTTCATCTAGCAACGGTGCTAATAACCAGGTGGTACATACTGCATATTGATAATCCTCTCCAAAGAATTCCTTGGCCATTTCAAAAGAAGCATTACACTTTTCCTTTAAAAGAGGTTCTCCTTCCGGAATATGTACATTTAGAACTTTTGTTCCTTTCTCAATAACTTTCGTATGAAACACAATATCTTGTTCCAAACGAATGGGTTCAAATTGTAATCTTCCTAAACGAAATAATCTCAGATCAATAGCATAACTTAGCCAATGATATTCCTGTATTCCAAATTCTCCGAACTTTTTATAATAATCTTTGCACCATATGGTCAAATCCCGAAATGTATTTACATAAATCTCTTCAGAGATTCCTCTTTTTTTATAGTCCTTATAGGTTCTTAATGCTAGTTCAATATAAATATCTAATGCCATAAGTGGCCCCTTTGACATCCTCCCTATCCTGTCATAAAATTCCACTCGATTACTGTCATATTTCTTGCATAGAACCCTTTCCTGTTCCTTGTCTATATTCAATTGTTCTAATGCTTCTTGTGCACCCTTTGGTAAAGCAATCGCATGGTATAATTCTTGTCTTGTCATCTGTTGTTTCCTTTTTCTATTGATTCTCCCTATTGTAAATGCTCCACTAAAATCTTAATCCCAATTAATACCAGAATAACACCACCTGCCAGCTCTGCCTTCTTCTCATATTTGCTTCCAAATTGATTGCCAATCAACACACCTGCAAAGGAAAAAACAAATGTAATGATACCAATCAATACTACGGAAGCCATAATATTCGTATCCGGCAGCAGTGCAAATGTAATACCAACTGCCAGAGCATCAATACTAGTAGCAATTGCAAGAATAAAGAGCTCTTTGAGATCAATTCTATCCGAACATCCAGTAACCTCCGTCTCTTTTACCATAGATTCATGTATCATATTTCCACCAATAAGCACCAGTAGACCAAAGGCGACCCAGTGGTCAAAGGAAGTGATATAACGCTGAAATTGTGTGCCAAACAACCACCCAATCAATGGCATCAATGCCTGAAATCCCCCAAAAAATATAGCGATCAAAAAGCAGTTCTTATAATTGCGCTTGGTCATATTTAGTCCTTTACAGACCGCAACAGCAAAGGCATCCATTGACAGGCCTACTGCAATTAATGTAAGTTCTATTATTCCCATTTCTTCTTCTCCTTAAAGTACATTTGTTTATACAACAAAATCAAGTTCACTACTACACTTGAGTGAAAAGACTCAAGTACAGCTGTATACTGCACATGAGTCTTATGATTCACAAATTGAACGAATCAAATAAATTAATTTTGCCTTCACGATCTCAATTACCTCTTCTTCATTCCTTCCTTCCTTATAAGGAATAAATCCACCTGCCATCATGGCATGACCGCCCCCCTCCCCTACACCTGAGAGCATACTATGTATAAGAATTCCCGTATCATATTGCGCAGAAATACTTCGCATTGAAAACTTAATTCCGTCTGGCTTTTTTGTATATACTACAGACAATTGTACTTCATCAATGGCTAATGTAAAATCTGAAATCGTTGCAACTAGTGAATCGGGACAATCATCACCAACATTTGCAAAGCATATTCCGTTAATGAATTCCATATGACTAAAGGAATGTGCATAAGCAATAATTCCAGACCTGTCTAATCGAGATTTGTGAATCGTATTTAGGAATTCTTCATCACAAAGCGGGAATAATATTCGAAACGCTTCCACATCTTCTATACTCGTTCCCCTGGTAAAATTATCTGTATCTATCTGCATTCCGTAAACCAGCGCCGTAGCCACTTTTTGTGAAATAAATTGATTGTTTTCTAAGAAATATTGAAGAACAATGGTTGCACAAGCACCATAAGTTGTTCTAATATCCTCAAAATCATAATTCTGCATATGAAAACTAGGATGATGGTCAATACACATAATAGAATTCCCACAAAGCGATGAACTATTAGAATTCCCCATCTGAGAATCCACCAAAAGTATAGTGTCGTAATAACGTTCCATATCATCTAAATCCGTATGAATCATCTTCACTTGCAGATACTCAATCATTTTTTTTGTGCTATTTTTATCAATTAACCCTTCATAGCAAATATCAGAAGTAATCTTATAATTTGCTAACAGTTCCTGCATTGCATAAGCACAAGCAATGGCATCCGGATCAGGAAACTGATGTGTTTGGATGCAAATATGATTTGTCTTAATCTTACTTAATAATGCATTCATTTGATTCATATGATTTTCTCCTACAATTTTATTGAACTCTCCAGCAAATTCCATTTGTGCACAGGATCTTATCTTTCATCACTTCCATAATATGCAGCTTATAATTTAACCTCATCAAATAATTCCACTACTGACACAAGCAATATCTGCTTTGACTTTTATTTTAGCTATATCACAATGTGAAGTCAAGGCAAATACTTATATATTTATATGAATTCCCACAGCAGAATCTTCTCCTTTT
>JAVXHY010000013.1:0-55096 GCA_036656615.1 Lachnospiraceae bacterium
TATTCAAACTCTATCGTCCCCGGTGGTTTCCCAGTCAAATCATACAGCACCCGATTTACATGGCTCACCTCATTCACGATTCTGCTGGTCACTTTATGCAGGATTTCCCACGGAATTTCTGCCGATTCCGCCGTCATGAAATCAATGGTATTGACCGCCCGAAGGGCAACAGCATAGTCATAAGTTCGTTCATCTCCCATACATCCAACTGCGCGCATATTTGTTAGTGCTGCAAAGTATTGCCCAATTCCCTTGTCTATGCCGGCATTAGCTATTTCTTCTCTATAGATTGCATCTGCATCTTGCACGATTTTAACTTTCTCCGGAGTGATTTCACCAATAATACGTACACCTAGACCTGGACCCGGAAATGGTTGCCGGAACACCAAGTAATCTGGAATTCCTAGTTCCAAACCAGCTTTTCGTACTTCATCTTTGAACAAGTCACGAAGGGGTTCTATGATTTCCTTGAAATCTACATAATCTGGAAGACCGCCTACATTATGATGAGACTTAATGACTGCGGATTCTCCGCCCAAGCCGCTTTCTACAACATCTGGGTAAATGGTTCCCTGTACAAGGAAGTCCACGGTTCCGATTTTTTTAGCTTCTTCTTCAAATACACGAATAAACTCTTCTCCAATAATTTTACGTTTTTGCTCCGGTTCTTCGAAGCCTTCTAGTTTTTTATAAAAGCGCTCTTGGGCATTGACACGAATAAAATTCAAATCGTAATTTCCGGTAGGACCAAAAGCGGCTTCTACTTCATCACCTTCATTTTTACGAAGCAATCCATGATCAACAAATACACAGGTCAATTGATCTCCCACTGCTTTGGATAACATGACTGCTGCCACAGAGGAATCCACGCCACCAGATAATGCACACAATACTTTTCCTTTTCCAACTTTTTCGCGAATTGCCTGAATGGAATTTTCTACAAAGGCATCCATTTTCCAGTCCCCTGCACATCCGCACACATTGTATACGAAATTGGAAAGCATTTTCGTTCCCTCTTGTGTATGAAGTACTTCTGGGTGAAATTGCAAGGCATATAATTTCTTTTCTTCATGTTCAATTGCTGCCACAGGGCAGTCTGGAGTGTGTGCACTAATAGCAAAGCCTGGAGCTGCTGTTTCTATATAGTCATTGTGGCTCATCCAACAAATGGTTTTTTCTGATACCTTGTGAAATAGTTTTGAAGAAGTGTGAACTGACACTTCTATTTTTCCATATTCCCGCACAGGCGCTTTGCATACATGCCCTCCCAAAAGATGCATCATCAGCTGAGCACCGTAACAAATTCCAAGTACCGGAATTCCTAATTCAAACAATTCCTTTGTATAGGTGGGTGAATCTGCTTCATATACACTATTGGGTCCTCCCGTTAAAATAATTCCCAATGGATGCATTGCTTTGATTTCTTCCAAATCTTTTTTATATGAATATATCTCACAGTATACATTACATTCACGTACACGTCTTGCAATCAACTGATTGTATTGCCCTCCAAAATCCAGCACTATTACGGTCTCTCTCTTCACAAATATACCTCCTGGTATGTTTCTCCTAAAATTTTTTACATTTTATTATATTCTATTTTTTAAAAGTTTACAAGAATTTTTTAGGCCCTAATTGCCCATCTCATTTTTGTGGAGCGCGCTCGTGGATTCATGTTACATTCTTCTGCTGAGGGTCTGATAACTTCTGTTGAAATTTCTTTATATACACCATCTTTCAGCAATTGTTTAAAGGATTTTTTTACAAGTCTATCTTCCCCTGAATGAAATGTTAAGATGGCTACTCGACCATCTTTGGCCATCACATTCGGAAGTTTTTCCAAAAATTGGTATAATACTTCAAATTCACTATTTACATCAATTCTTAAAGCCTGAAAGGTTCTTTGGCAAGATTTTTTCATTGCCTCGTTGCGCTTGTCAGCAGGAATAAATGTAAGCACCTCTTCTATTACTTGTTGAAGTTTTGTGGTTGTAGAAATATCAATTCCTTTTTTGATTCTCGATACGATTCCTTGGGATATTTCCTCTGCATAAGGTTCATCTGCATTTTCCATTAACATTCCTTGCAGTTCTTCTTGAGTAACTGTTTTTAAACGTTTTGCTGCTGATATGCCTTTTTCTGGATTTAGACGCAAATCAAGTGGCCCTTCTTTCTTATAGGAGAATCCACGCTCTGGATTATCTATTTGCATGGATGATACACCCAAGTCTGCCAAAATAAAATCAAATGGTCCTACCTCCTTTGCCAACTGATCCACATTGGCAAAATTCAACTGACGGATAGTCAGTATATCTGATCCATATCCTAAGCTTTCCAGGCGTTCTCTAGTTTTTACGATTTCAATAGGATCTACATCCAATGCGTACATATGTCCCTTGGATTGTAGACACTTCAACATTTCTCGTGTATGTCCACCATATCCAAGGGTTACATCCAAGCCGATTTGTCCTGGCTTAATTTGTAAAAATTCAAGTATTTCCTTCACACATATGGAAATATGCATACCGGCAGGCGTGCTGCCTTTTTGCATCACCTTTTCTACTGTATCTGCATATTTTTCCGGTTGGAGTTCCTTATATTTTTCCTTAAATGTTTTGGGATGAGTTCCCTGGTAGCGTACCCGACGTTTGTGTGTTTGTTCTTGATTATCCATAATTTTCTCTCTTTCTATCTGCAGCGATCCGCAGCTATCCGCTTCTATCTGCTTTTTCAAATCAGATTCCTTTTTTAAACAATAGCTTAGCAATGGTCATCCCAACAATCACACCCAGGATGCTGATACCTAGATTTAATATAATATTGAGTACTGCCACTACATATTTTCCTTCACTAAAGAAAACTACCGTTTCCAAACTAAATGTGGAGAAGGTACTAAGGCCTCCACACAATCCTGTGGTAAGGAAAAGTTTTGCCCGTGGTGATAATGAAAAGACTGATTCTTCTAACCCAATAAAAAAGCCAATAAAAATACCTGCAATTATATTAGATATTAAAGTACCAAGCGGCAGCGAAACTGCAAAATGATGCATGGATTTTGTAAGTGCAAATCGTAAACAAGAACCTACAGATCCACCGATCCCAACTATTAAAAATTCTAACATTTCTTTCCTCTTTTCACTCCTAATCTCAAATATTTGAACCTTGGTATACAACCTTACCCTTCATATAAACTTCTTTCAATTGATTTAAGGCAGTAATATCATCTGCTGCATTTCCGTCTACAATTAACAAGTCTGCTTCCAACCCTTCTTTCAACTGTCCAGTTACCTCTTCAATGCCAAGCACTTTTGCGGAATTACCTGTTGCAGTCTGAATGGCCTGAATTGGCGTAATCCCATAATCTACCATAAGAGATAGTTCTCTGTTAATCGGAAGTGGAGGTGCTCCGTATAATACCATATCACTGCCTGCCACAATGGTCACTCCGGTATCATAAAATGTTTTAAAATTATCTTTATAAGCATGGTAAGCCGGTTCAAAGAATGCCATATCAGTCATTGCTTTTTGAGCAATTCGATTTGAGGTATCTGCACCTTCTTTTATTTTTTCTAGACAGAATTCATATAATACCGTATAAGCAGTCATCGTCGGAACCCACACTTGACCTTGTCTTGCCATTTGCTCCACTTGCTCTAACGTAAGAAGTGTTCCATGTTCAATGGTATCAAAACCTGCATCAATACACATTTGCAGTGCCGGTTGTAATCCCGCATGAACTGCACATTTTTTCCCCACACGATGTGTTTCATCTACGGCAGCATTCAGTTCTTCCTGCGTATATTCTGGAATACTAGTTCTATTACTGGTTAATATTTTAATCCAATCTGCCCCATCCCTAATCTGTGCACGCACCTCTTTTCGAACACCCCATGGAGAATCTACTTGAGGGATGCCATCATCATGCCCATGTCCACCTGTCATACACATTCCGGTATCCGAATGAAAAATTCGTGGAATAGTAGCATAGCCTTTTTCTCCTGCAGTACGTAGCTGCTTACAGAGATTATGTGGAGAGGAAAGGTCACGAACAGTTGTAATTCCTAAGCTAAGAGCCAACTCCGCTTGTTTGAGTGCATAATAAGATACTAAATAATCATCATAGTTGTACAAGTCTGGCTGGCTATAGTAATAACCTAAATGTACATGCATATCAAATAAACCAGGTAAAATCGTGGCATTTCCATAGTCTGTTATTTGTTCGTTTGGATACTGTTTTATGATGTCTGCTTTGGTTCCTACTGCACGGATCTTCCCATCTTGGCTTACACAAATAGCCCCATCTTTAACCAATGTAATACCATCACCTGTAATTAAGTTATCACTGCATAAAATCATATGTTTTTCCTCCATAAGAAAATGATTTATATAGATTTCTTTCTATATTAACATATTTTCTCATTGCTTCCTAACACTATTCTTGCCATTTTCGTTTTATTAAAGTATTATTAATGAAAAAGGGGTCGAAATCAATGATGAAATACAACGTATGTGGAAAACTTTTTGAACTGCAGGATATAGGATATCGTGATTTTCATGCAAAACTTATACCCACAATAAATCCTGATACAATCATTGGTGTGCGCACTCCTGTTCTTCGCAAGTTTGCAAAAGAATTTGGGAAACATCCACAATCAAAAGAATTTATGAGCATGTTACCCCATAAGTATTATGAAGAAAATAATTTACATGGATTTTTGATTGAAAATCTGAAGGATTATGATATAACAATGGAAGCGTTAGAAATGTTTTTACCTTATGTAGATAATTGGGCTACCTGTGATTTAATAAACCCCAAGATTTTCAAAAAACATCTTCCTGAACTGCTTATAAAAATTAGAAATTGGATAAACTCAGATCATCTCTATACCATTCGTTTTGGCATTGAAATGCTTATGCGTTTTTATTTAGACGATTTATTTCAAGTAGAATACCTAGAACTGGTTTCCAAAGTAAAATCACAAGAATATTATGTGAACATGATGATTGCCTGGTACTTTGCCACAGCACTTGCCAAACAATACGTTCCTACATTACCTTACATTGAGCAGAACTGCCTTGAACCCTTTACACACAATAAAACCATACAAAAAGCAGTAGAAAGTTACCGAATTACAACCGAACAAAAAATATACTTACGAACACTGAAAACAGGAGGTCATAAAAAAAAATGAATGAATACAATGGGAGGCGAACAATGTGAATACAAACGAAAGTACAGAGAAATTAATACTGAAAATATCATTATTTGCTGGCATATTTTTTGTTATTGTAGAATTTCTTATGGCAATTTATAGTAAATCCCAATCCATACTAATGGATGCAGCCTTTGACGGATCAGAATTAATCGTTATAGCAGCATCTCTATTGTTAACCCCTTTATTATACAAACCAGTAACCGAGCGAACACCCTTTGGCTATGCCCAATGTGAAAGCTTATTTATTATTGTAAAAGGCTTTATGCTAGTTGCAGTTACTTTGAGTCTAATTGGAAGTAACATACAAGTCATGTTAAATGGCGGCAATCTTATTAATGCAAATCTTGTACTGATATTTGAACTATTATTAACTATTTTGAGTATCGGTGTGTTATTGGTGTTAAAATATTATGGAAAAGCTTTAAATTCCCCTATGATTACAGCAGAAATCTACGGCTGGAAAATAGATGCTATATGTGGAATGGGCGTAGCACTGGCTTTTATTATCCCTTTATTTTTACAACATACAAAGTGGATATGGATTACCCCCTATTTTGATCAAATTGTTGCGATTATTCTAGCGATTACAATGCTTCCGGAGCCAATTAAAATGGTTTTTCATTCCATGCGGGAATTACTGCTCTTTGCACCAAGTGAAGCAGTCATAGAAGAATTAAAAGAATTAATTGAACCCGTATGCAGCAGATATGGACAGTGCATTACATTCTTAGACCTTGTACAGACAGGACGCAAGACCTGGGTGTCCATTACCTTAGAAAATGACCATGAGATTTGGTATCGTACAGAATTAAAAGATATCCACGAAGCTATCATGGAGCTTCTAAATCAACAATATGAAGAGGTTTATTTAGAAATTATACCAGAATTATATCCCCAGTAAGTATTCCTTTCATAAAAAACAAAGAAAATAAGGAGAAATTAGGATGGAACAATTAATTACAACCGTGGAACAGGCAAGAGAAATTTTTCAAAATGATATTTATGCAACAAAGACTACAGGTATTGTAATTGTGGATGCTAAGAAGCATTATGCAAAATGTACCCTGCAGATAGAAGAAAAACATTTAAATGCAAATAAAACAGTCATGGGTGGAGCCCTCTTCACCTTGGCAGATTTTACTTTTGCAGTTGCTTCTAATTTCGACCATCCTTCAACGGTTTCAATTACCAGCCAGATTACCTATTTGAGTTCCGCTAAAGAAGGTCTTTTGACCGCCATAGCTGAATGTGAAAAAGATGGACGGCGACTCAGTACCTACACCATCACTATTACAGATGAGCGTAACCGAAAGATTGCTTTTGTTACGGTCACCGGGATGTGTGAATAAGGTCAGCAAATACGCACAAATCAAAGACCCCTGCCACACAATCCTGATTAGGTATGTATGGCAAGGGCATATTTTTTAAAAATCTACTTTTTCCCCATAATATATACAGGTAAATAATTTTTCCATTGCAGCTGCATCTATACTTCTTGGATTAGATCCTGTGCAGGCATCTCCAATTGCATTTTCTGAAATCATAGCAATCTTTTCCTTGAATTCCGTTTCTACAATACCAAATTCTTTTAATGTATTTGGTATTTCCATTGCATCATTCATACTTACAATCTTATCACACAGCCCTTTTATACAAGCATCCTGACTACCTGTAATACCAATACTGTTTGCAATCTCTGCATAACGTTTGGCAGCTGTTTCATCTTTTGCATTATATTGGATTACATATGGCAGATACATTGCATTTGCAAGACCATGAGTAATATGTCCTGTACTAAATGCAGCACCTGTTTTATGTGCCATTGAATGAACAATCCCTAACAATGCATTAGAAAATGCCATTCCAGCCAAACATTGTCCATAGTGCATTTTCTCTCTACTTACCATGTCACCTTGATAAGAGGTCAAAAGTTCCTTATTTACAATCTCAATTGCCTTCATTGCAAGTGCATCGGTAAATACAGAATGAAGGGTGGATACATATGCTTCAATAGCATGTGTCAATGCATCCATTCCTGTATAAGCAGTCAAATGCTTTGGCATAGTTTCTGCAAGTGCCGGATCTACAATCGCAACATCAGGAGTAATGTTAAAATCTGCAAGGGGATATTTAATCCCTTTTGCATAATCTGTAATAACAGAGAAAGCAGTTACTTCTGTGGCTGTTCCTGAAGTAGAAGGAATTGCAAGAAAATGTGCTTTCTTCCTTAATTGGGGAAAATTAAATGGAATAATTAAGTCCTCAAAGGTTGTTTCCGGATATTCATAAAAAGCCCACATCGCTTTCGCTGCGTCAATAGGAGATCCACCACCCATGGCCACGATCCAATCCGGCTCAAATTCCCGCATTGCAGCTGCTCCCTTCATAACCGTTTCAACCGATGGGTCCGGCTCTACCCCATCAAATATTTGAATTTCAATCCCCGCTTCGCTTAGATACTCTGTAACTTTGTCCACAAAACCAAATCGTTTCATAGAACCTCCACCAAGTACCAGCATCGCTTTTTTACCTGTCAGATCCTTCAGATTTTCCAGTGCATCTTTACCATAATATACATCTCTAGGCAATGTAAATCTCATGTTAAACCCTCCTGTTTTCACGTAGATTTTTTGACTTCACCTTATTATATACTATTGTTATATTTTTGTCAATCCTGTTACATAATTATCATTTAACTTTAATTTCCAATAATTTCACGACTTCCAATGCCTGCCTTTCTTGTAAAATACATAGCAGTTCCAAATTCTATTGCACTCCTAGAAGCTGATTGATTTCCTCTTTAGTAGGCATGACACACAACGCACCTTTTCGTGTTGTTATAATCGCTGCGGCTGCATTTGCAACAGTCAGCATCTCTTGTAATTGTGATTTATCTAGTTTATTCAAACCATATTTTAAGATAAAATGTAAAATAGTCCCACAAAACGTATCTCCGGCTCCCGTTGTTTCAATCGTCCCTTTTTGTGGAAATCCTTGAACTTGAACCATGGAATCTTGATAATAAGCCCTGCTTCCGTCAATTCCCATAGTAACTAAAATCAGATCGATATCATATTTCTCACGAATTTTTCTTACACCCGCTGTATAATCTGTTTCCCCTGTAAACCACTGTATTTCATTATCCGATATTTTCAGTATATTACAGTAGGAAAGACCTGTTTCTACTTGTTTTCTTGCATCATCCAAATGATTCCATAGCGGCTCTCTGATATTTGGGTCAAAGGAAATCACACACTGATTTCTTTTGGCTATATTCAAGGCCTTTAATGTAGCATTACGTACACCTTCGTGTGTCATAGACAATGTCCCAAAATGAAATATCGTAGAATCCGTAATCAGTTCTTCATGAACTTCCTCGGATTTCAACATCATATCTGCTCCTGGATTTCTATAGAATGAAAAATCACGATCTCCATTCTGCTTCGTATGTACAAAAGCCAGAGTCGTGTGTACCGTTTCATCTTGTCTTAGATTTGTTGTATCAATTCCCAAATCAGTCACTTTTTTCTTTAATTCATCCCCTAAGGAGTCTTTTCCCACTTTTCCTATAAAAGCCCCTGAATTCCCAAGGTTTCTTAACATGGCAAGAACATTACAAGGTGCACCTCCTGGGTTGGCTTCAAACAGCTGATTTCCTTGATTGCTGAAACCCGTTTCCGTAAAATCAATTAATAACTCCCCTAAAGCTGTGACATCTATTTTCTTCATTTGCTTCCTCCATTTCTTCATTGCTTCCTGTATCAAATCTATCTCTATTCATCTTTTAATTTGATTCCTATAGAAATCACAATAGAAATCATGTTCATAACAACGGCTAGCCCTAAGAAAAATATGGGTGATATATTTGGAATCTTCCCTAAAGCATCTGCACCGATTCCCTTTAATATAGATCCACTGGCACCTATAAGTGCCATAGCAATGATAAAAACAAATCGTCCTTTTTCAGATCCATATTTAAATAGAATAGGGGTATTGACCGCAATAAAAATAAGGCCACCAATGATTGCAAATATTAGCATCTGAATACTTTCACCCATATATTCTTTCGTTATAGTTTTTACAATAAATTGACCTAAAACCACCAAAACTGCGGCTCCAAACATACAGGAATAGCCCAGTAAATACTTGTTAATAACCAACTCCTTTTTCGAGTATGGCATCATAACAGCCAGCTCAATCCATTTGGAACGCTCATCATAGGCAATCGCGGTCATTGGAAGAACTGCACCCAATAATATAGCTAATGCAGACATAGAGGTTCCACCTATTAGCGCCATGATAGGAATTACAAGCAAGAAAATTTTAAGCTGCTTTGTAATCACAAGAAAATCTTTCAACAATAAACCCTTCACCGATTGTCCTCCTTCGTCATAAATAAAATAATATCCTCCAGCGTTGTTTTCTCCACGTTAAATGAATCATGGAGTTCCTTTTTTATGATCAATACCTCATACCCAAAGCTAGTTTTCTTTTTACTTACAATTGCATTTGCCGGCAAACATTCAAAATCATCCTGAGTTATTTTTATAATTGCATACTGATTAAGAATAACATCTTTTTCTTCACACATGACAAGACGGCCTTTATGTATAAAAACAATATAATCACATATTTTTTCCAGGTCACTGATAATATGAGAGGAAAGCAGCACCGAATGCGTTTCATCTCTCGTAAAATCATTAAAAATATCAAGAATTTCATCACGTATCATAGGATCCAGTCCACTGGTAGCTTCATCTAAGATAAGTAATCTAGGTTTGTGTGATAGTGCTACTGCTATAGAAAGCTTCATCTTCATTCCACGGGAATAGTCTTTCAATTTTTTATCAAGAGGGAGATGAAATCTCTCTAAATATCCGAAATAAATCTCTTCACTCCAATTAATATAGGTCTCTTTCATGATTTTATTGATATTTTGGGCATTCAAAACCTCTGGGAAATAAGCCTCATCCAGTACTACCCCTATATCTTGTTTCAGCACTGAAAATTCTTTTGATTGATTAGACGTGTTCAGCACTGAAACTGTACCATGATCTGCTGAAATAGAATTCATAATTAATTTAATGGTCGTACTTTTACCGGCACCATTTTCTCCGATCAAACCCATTATAGAGCCCATTGGCAAAGAGAAACTAATATTTTCAAGTGTAAAATCTCCATAGGATTTCGTCAGATTGTTAATTTCAATTGCATTCACTTTTTATTCCTCCTCCGAAATAATCTTGAACATTTCTATAACATCCTCTAATTTTAATTTACAAGCAGGTGCAATTTGTAATATCTTACGCATATGCTCCTCTATCTCTTTTAGATGTGCTTCTCTTAGGATTTCCGTATTTTTCTCTGCAATATAAGAACCTTTCCCGGCTACAGAATATATGTACCCATCTTTTTCAAGCTCATCATAAGCTCTCTTTGTTGTAATAACACTGATACGCAAATCCTTTGCCAAATTACGAATAGAGGGCAATAAATCGCCCTCTTTTAGATTTCCTGAAATAATAGCAGATTTGAGTTGCATATAGATCTGCTCATAAATTGGCTGATTATTCGCATTACTTATAATGATATTCATAATTCCTCCAGCAGCACACTGTTTATATGTCATATATACAGTATATACTGAATATATACAGTTGTCAATAACTACCCGCTCATTTTATTACTTCTCCACTGATTCTCATTGATTTTTCTCGTTTATATCCTGTATACAACGCTTCTACACATAGTCCAACTATAGGATATCCAAGGGAATCATAATACTTGTCTAATACATGGTTTCCTTTTTGTGAATCCAGTCGAACGGCATCTAACTGATTCTCTTTCGCATATACTTCTGCAAAACCAATCAAAGACTTTCCAACACCTCGAATCCCCGGATCTGAAACCAAATGATGTATATAGACTGCTTTCACATCATCCGACCATCTTGTGTCATGTCGCAACAATGCCATTGCTCCAACAACTGCATGATTTTGCTCAGCCAAAAATAATTGATGCTCTTTTGAAAGTTGGTTGAAGTAGGCAGCAGAATATTGTTCCAGATAACCCACTTTATTCCACTGATCCAGATTCTCCTTATCCATCCATACTATCCGTTTTTGTATCAAAGCTATCACTTGAGGAACATCATACAAGGATGCTTCTTTTATCTCTATATTCATGCTCATTTTATTATCCTCTTAGTAAATTTGTGGAATCCGATTCTACTATTTGATAGAAATATCTCCATCATAAGTACGAACCGACATCCTTGCTCCCTGTTCATTTTTAGTTCTTTCAAAGTGGGTAATACAGTCCTCTGTTTTTTTTGCTTTTCCTGCGAAAATTGGATCCGCATATATCTCCCCATCCTTGGTATCTAATACCATATTAAGATTATCTATGCACTTCTGATTCATTTGCAATGTTGTATTACCACTTTTCATTTTTACACTTAAATTTCCTTGAATCAGTAATTCTGCTGCATTTATATCCCCATCTCTAAGTTCTATACTTCCATCACCTAGAACACAATCTTGTAATTCTAAATTTCCTGAAAGTAACTTGATATTTGCCGTTGTACATGCCAATCCTGTTACATTTGCATCTCCATCTCTAAGTTCAATCCTTCCCATTTCCAGTAATTGATCCGTTGGCACATATAAAGTCACCACATTCGTAGTATCCCAAACCTCTTTATTTCCCATCAGCCCGCTAAAGAGCCCTATATCTACATGAACGTTATAAGAAGAACTATCCCTTTCATTCTCATTCAAAGTAAAAATCCCATCTTTCACTTTATACTGCAGCGGATTTTTATCATATCCATCATACAACGTGTATGAAAAATAATAATTATGATCCTCAGAAGGTCGCACAATCAAGTCAATACTATTCAAAGTTATGTCAACTGCATGAATGGAGTCCAATTTTGTTTTATCTAAAATAAGGTCATGATCCTTACTCTCCAACATGGCTGCCCCATCTATGACATTTAAATTTGCGGCTTTCACATATGCTCTTCCACCCAACATATTACCTATGCCAAATAAAACAATTCCGATTACACATAAAGCTGCTCCTATGATGACCACTACTTTTTTTATTTTTTTCATCCCTTTACCTTGTCCTTTCTCTTTTTTTTATCACTCTTTGTGCGAATTTCTTGATACCTTTCCCCATTAACTCACATAGATAAATTACAAATATAGCAAGAAGAATACTACATCCAATACCTAGAATTCCAGCTCCAATTAAAATCAAGGCTCCCGGTAATGAAAATGGAATTGCTACAATTCCCCGCAGCAATAGTTTCCCTGCTATAATAATAAAAGCTATACTAAAAATAAACATACATAATATTGCTATTGCAATGATCAATACTCCTGAAAAAATCAACAACAATGCTGTAAATGCCAACGGAAGACCAATAGGAGCAGCAAGAATGGCCAGACACGCAATCAAAATAGTTCTACCCATTGGGAATTGCTTCTTCATTTCATTACCCGCATCAACTTTATCACATAGGAGATTGCCAAGCAGTTCCGCAGCTGCCGCCTTTGGTGATCCTAATTCCAGCATTGCACCTTGTTCTCCCTCTACACCAACTTCATCAAAATATTCGATAAAATAATCCATTGCATTGTCATAATCTTTTTTTGGTAATCTTTTTAAATATTTTTTCAACTGATTTAAATACTCCGTTTTACTCATCCTTTTAATCTCCTCTCTATAATCTCATCAATCGTATCTCGATAAGAAATCCATTCCTCTTTTAAAAACTTTAACTGTTCCTTTCCTTCTGTGGTCATGGAATAATATTTTCTTTTTCGCCCCTGAAACTCTTGATCATAAGTTGTAAGATATCCGCCTTTTTGTAATTTACTCAAAATCGGATATAAAGTAGATTCTTTAATACTAGCTACCAGCTTCACTGTCTGACTAATTTCATAACCATAAGAATCCTGTGTGTCGACTACCGAAAGAATCAAACATTCTATTAGCATAGCTGAAATGGGATAATACATAATCTCTCCTCCTTTATATGTATCGTTTTTATATATATAATATTTATATATATAAATTATATATATAATACCACACATAAATTATTTGTCAACTATGTAGACTCATTTCTTTCTACACATGTAACAGTTCAGCCATGCCATTCGCAAAACGCACCTTCGGTGCTTTACGCTGCATACGCATAGAAAAAAGAGTCTCTATATTTAAAAGACTCTTTTTTCTCATAACTATCATGATATGATTTTATAAACCAATTAATATGCGTCCAATATCTCCCACCTGTTCTGCAATATATGTTGCTTTGGCCGACTCTAATTCCTTACGATTTCCATATCCAAACAATACTCCTATGGAATCAATTCCCACTCTTTGAGCTCCAAAAACGTCATGCTCTCTGTCACCAACCATAATTACAGTTGATTGATCTTCAATCTTACAAGTATCAAGAACATGTTGAATAACTTCCCATTTTTCTGTCCTTGTCCCATCTAAATTAGCTCCGCCTATATAGGTGAAATATTTTGTAAGACCAAAGTAATCCAAAATTTTCCTTGCAAAAACTTCTGGTTTTGAAGTAGCGACAACCAGCTTCTTTTCCTTGGTCTGTAAATTCTGCAGCAGCTCTTCAATCCCGTTATAAACTTCATTTTCAAAAATCCCTTTGTCTTGATAATACTCCCGATAATACTTCACCGCCATTTTAGCATCTTCCCGCGTAAAATGATAGAATTCCTCGAAAGATTCCATAAGAGGTGGGCCAATAAATTTATGAAGTGTTGTTTTATCAGAAACTTTCACACCAAATTTATCAAGCGCATATGCCACCGAATTCGTTATTCCTCTTGCTGAAGCCGTTAATGTACCATCTAAATCAAATAATATAATTTGATATCTCTTCATTCTAATAAATTCTCCTTTCCAACCCATGGATTATATGACATTCATCAGTACCCCCATAAAAAGAGGCAGGTTTTGCTCTTTGTCAACAATCATGTAGAAAAAAGGACGATCCAAAATCACTTCTTTCGGCTTCTCTATCAAAGAACTTTTCGTGAACATCTCAACGGAAGTGACAGCTCCTGCCTTTGTGCCTTTTTCATCTAAATCTATTTTAGTTTTATGAATCACCTGGCTGATAAATATATTTCCCTTGGTAGATTCTCCCATTTTGGAAAAATCTGCTTTTTCATCATGGAAAGCATCTGTCATTCCTAATTTTTGAAGTGGATTTTTTAGTAATATCTCATATTCTACGGAAAATTTGGGTATCTGGGTATATACAGTTTCCTCTTTTGGATTTGCAAGTAAATCCATTAAACTAGTCCCATCTAGTGTTCCTATAAAATCAGACATATTCTCTGATTGATTAGGCAAAAGAGCCACAAACGCATATTTCCCATCCTTATAGTCCTTCATAAATCCAGTAGCATTCTTGGTTTCAAGATAGGTATATTCCTGATGACTCATGAATTTCACCTTTTGAGTCGTATGATCTTGCAAATTGAATTCCCCATCTCCAATTTCCTTTTCGTTATAAATCTCTTCCCATTCCCCATCAAAGGATAATGCATTGATTAGATACATGATGGTGTCTTTTGATGGTGCCTCTTCTAGTAGTGTATCAATCATTCCATCTGTTTGATCTGAAACCCATTTATTTACATCATCCTTTGTACTATCATCAAAGGGCGTTTTATATATACTTGCATTATAATAATCTTTATTTGTTTGTAAAAATTCTTTATTTATAGTTAAACTTTCCTCATCTTTAAACCATATTGAATTTGCAAGACTTACCTTACATTTCTCCGTATTAGGCAAATAGCTTCTATAAGCATTTAAATAATCATTTAATCCCCTAACATCCGTATGCAGTACTTGTTCCATTTGTAAACGTGTATTTCCTTCTGCTCCATTTGCTGTCATTCCCAAAGCGGATACTATGGAAAGCGGAGAGAGCAATAGATTCTTGTCCTCAAAACTTTGTTGAAATAAATGCAAAGAAAAGTCTGTTATTTCTTCCTTTTTTATTGTTTCTTGATCCTTTGGTCTATGGATTGCAATTGGTTTTTTATTACTTTTTTTTATATCACTCATAAGATCAGCAGAATGAGACTGTACAACAGATGCACATCCTGAAAGCATGAGGGTGACTGTAAGCAAAGTTGATAAAATACGTTTTTTCATTATGATATACTCCTCTTTATTTTTTCATTGATGATTGTATCTATCATACTCATTTTTTTAATTATTAGCAATATATTTCTGTCTTTACATATCACAAAATCCACCTTTTGGTGCATCCTATACTGGTTCCACTTTAAACTAGCTTCACCTTGGTTCATCATGGGATTGAGCATAAATACTTCTGCGAATAATTTCTAATAATATATCACAGGATTGCTGCTTCTGTATAAATAAAGTCCACAGATTTCCAAATACAAACTCTACAAATGCTTCCATTTGAAAGGCTTCATCAAAAGCATCTCTACGTACTTCTTTATCTCTTTGCAATGCTATGAGCATTCCTTGTTTTATATGCTCTAAATAGCGATCCATGGTACGTCGTCCTGTTTCTTTATCAGAAGTCGATATACCCATTGCATGCATTGTAAAAAAATCTGGGAATTGCGCAGCACTTTCACACACACTATCAAAAATCCAAAGCACACAATCTGTAAAACTATATATATCCTTATAACCTTCATCCATCTGAAAAATATCTCTCCATACCATCTCTATCGTACTTGCAATCAGGTCTGCTTTGGAAGGAAAATAATTATAAATAGAGCCAACTGCAACACCACAAGCACTTGCAACCGAACGCATATTCAATGCTTGTATTCCATCTTTCGCAGCCATTTTACAGCTAATCGCCAAAATCGCTTCTTTCGAGGTAATTACTTTATTCATATCAACTTCCTTCCTATTTCTGTAGGTAGTGTGAAATCTACTAACTTATTTTTTGTATAAAACCTTGTAGTTACCCAGGTAATCGGCCTAACCAATGATAACGAAGTCTCCAGGGAATCGAAAGGAATCTTAAGTGCCTTTTCTATCTTTTTGAACCGGCTATTCTATGGTGTGACTACAATTTGACACAGTCCATAGAAACCAACTGATTTTATCATTTTAATCCATACAAAATCTATTCCCACTCTATCGTAGCCGTTGGTTTTGGACTCAAGTCATAGCATACACGATTGACATGTTTAACTTCCTTTAATATACGATCGGTAATCTTTAGAAGGATTGGCCACTCGATTTGTTCTATACTTGCTTCCATGGCATCTATGGTGTTAACAGCCCGCAGAATTACTGGATATTCAAAGCATCTTGCATTATCCCTTACTCCCACCGATTTGAAATCAGGTACTACCGTAAAGTACTGCCATACGGTCTTATCTAATCCTGCAATGTGGAATTCTTCCCGTAATATTGCATCCGCTTCTCGAACCGCTTCCAAACGCTCTTTTGTAATTGCTCCCAGGCACCTTACTCCAAGCCCTGGACCTGGGAACGGCTGTCTATAAACCATATCATTGGGCAAACCTAAGACTAGACCACAGGCACGCACTTCGTCTTTAAATAACTGACGTAATGGTTCTACCAATTGGAAATCTAAATCTTCTGGCAGACCACCCACATTGTGGTGAGACTTTACCATTTTCGCTGTTTTGGTTCCACTTTCAACAATGTCCGGATAAATCGTTCCCTGTGCAAGGAAGTCAATCCCTTCTAATTTATGAGCTTCTTCTTCAAATACACGGATGAATTCTGCTCCTATGATTTTCCTCTTTTGTTCTGGATCTGCAATGCCCTCTAATTTTCCTAGGAACCGGTCTGCAGCATCTACATAGATTAAGTTAGCATTTAGTTGATTTTTAAATATTTCTACAACACTTTCAGACTCACCTTTCCGCATCAATCCATGATTTACATGGACACACACCAACTGTTTCCCAATAGCTTTGATAAGTAAAGCCGCTACTACAGAACTGTCCACTCCACCTGAAAGAGCAAGTAATACTTTACGGTCACCCACCTGGCGTTTTACAATCTCGATCTGATCGGATACGAAATTCTCCATATTCCAATTAGCTTCTGCTTTACAAATGTGAAATACAAATTCGTTTAGCATCTCTTTCATCTGATTGGCATCTGACCATTTATCCAACTTTAACTCGCATAAAGCTAGTTCATGTTCTACTGCCATAACCGGGCACCCCAACTGATAAATCTCCCGATTCACATCAATGCGCACCCCATCTACTACATGATTTGGTCCACCATTAATTATAATGCCCTTCATATTCGTAAGTGCCTGTAATTCCTTCACGGTAATATCATGAGGATATATTTCACTATATACACCTAACGTTCTAATTTCTCTTGCCAAAACTGTATTTTCAGTACTTCCCAAATCCAAGATAACTATCATGTCTTGTTTCATTATTTTTCCTCCATTTTATCATCATTAACTTGCATTTTCAGTATATCATATCCACTAACTGCTGCCAAGAATTTCTCTTTTCAGACCGTACACTTGTCCTTCCATTTTCCACTTGCATATCGAATGATGAAGCAAATAGTTCGAAAGCACCAGTCAATTACCATTGCTACCCAAACTCCAAATACTCCCCATCCTAAATATTTACCTAAAATATAGCTAAATCCAATTCGAAATATCCACATAGAGAGAATAGATGCACACATAGTAAATTTCACATCTCCTGCTGCCCGAAGGGTACCTGGCAGCATAAATGCCAATGGCCAAATAATCATAGATGCAATTGCATGAAAAATTAAAATCTGCCTTGTTATTCCAGCTGTTCGTTCTGATAAATGATAGATTCTTAGAATAAATGGAATTGCAAGCATAATAACCCCATTACTCACCCACATACATATATAAGTGATGATGTTCAGCTTCTTCGTATAATAATGTACTTGCTCATAATCCCCTGCTCCAATACATCTTGCAATCACAGTAGTCACTGCAAGAGAAAGTGCCATCCCTGGCAAAATTTGAAAAAGTGCCACCGCATTAGATACTGCATTGGCTGCAATTGCATAAGTTCCAAAAGAAGAAATCAGACTTAATACTAGAATTTTTCCTAATTGGAACATACTATTTTCCATTCCATTTGGGACTCCTATATAGAGAATCTTTTTCACCATTCCCCAATCGAAATGATAACGAAAAGACTTTTCGATATGCAGTGTCCTGCTTTGATCACAGAGAAATATAGTAATAAGCAAGGCTGCAACAATTCGCGAGACAAGTGTAGGAATCGCTACTCCCTCTGTTCCCCAGTGGAAACCATAAATCAAAATTGCATTCCCCACTACATTAATGATGTTCATTATAATGGATATCTGCATCGATATTTTAGAATTCCCCATTGCCCTGAAAATTGCAGCACCTCCATTGTATAGCGCAATAAAAGGAATGGATGCGGTTACAATGAGCAGATAGGTCTTCGCATATCCCATCACATCACTGTCGATTTTCCCGAATACTCCATGTAAAATAAAGTCTTTCCCTATATATACGATCATGGTAATCACAACGGCTACAATGGTAATAAACCACACCAATTGGCTGGATGCTTTACATGCTTTTTCTCTTCTCTGCTGCCCCAGATACTGTCCAACAACCACCGCGCCACCTGTCGCCAGTGCCGCAAAAATATTAATCAGCAATACCATGATGTTATCCACAAGGGATACCCCTGATACTGCTGATTCTCCTACACTGGCAACCATAATTGAATCTGCCATTCCCACCAACACTGCAAGAGCCTGCTCAATAATAAGTGGAATCATTAATGCAGCCAATGCTTTGTTGTCAAATAAATATTTCTTTTCCTGATGTTCCATGATGTCATCTCCTCACCCAAACATTATACGGCTAAAGAAATGAACTTACAAGTCCACATATTAATGTACTTGCTTTAAATATTTCTCTCTAGTAGCTAGTCCTCCACGAATATGACGTTCCGACTTATTCCTGTCTAAAATGATTCTTGCCTGAACGGCTAAATTCGGATTAATTTGAATCAATCGATCCGTAATATCTTTATGAATTGTAGACTTGCTTACCCCAAATTGTTTTGCTGCCTGTCTTACTGTTGCTTGATGTTCAATAATATAATAGGCAATTTCCACTGCTCTTTCTTCAATATAATCTTTCATAAAAGCTCTCCTGCATTCACTGTTTTTACAATGTATGCAGGATTTGGCTTTTCCATACCAATCATGCTATTCGTAATTTGAAATTATTCTTTCGACTGATACAGCCCCCACAAATATAAGATTGGTAATATAAATCCGGTAACTGTTGCAAAACTAAAACCAATTGACATAACCGAAGTAACTGCAGAATACAGCTGATATAATAAAATAATGATAATTCCTCCCAGTGCTATTTTATATCCTTTCCCCATAACACCTAAGACACCGCATATCACCATTACAATAGAAAATACAACTGCAAGTACAATTGACATTGGTGTCAGCTGTGCCAGCAATGCTTCTGTATCCATTCCTGGCATATTCCCAAGCGATTTTATCATCCCCCGTGTAAATAATGAAGTGATTCCTCCAATTGCTCCAAATACAATCATAATAATAGATACTACCTTTAATAACTTTGTTGATTTAAACATCTCTCATTCCTCCTAGATTTTATTTTTTCATCCTTTTATGGCTAGATGAATCGCCTTTTTTACTACATTTGTCGTAATGCATCTATGGGGCTCATGTTCGCTGCTTTTTTTGCCGGATATATGCCAAATATAATACCCACTCCACAGGAAAACAACGTTGCGATTACTACAACCTGCCAAGTAATCTGTGGTTTCAAATCAAAGTTCATGTTGGAAATAATAATTGTAAATACATAGCCCAGTATAATTCCTATGATTCCACCCATGCCGGAAATAATCGCCGACTCGCACAGAAACTGTGAGATGATAGAAGAAGTTCTTGCTCCTAATGCCTTACGAATACCGATTTCTCTTGTTCGCTCGGTCACAGATACTAACATAATATTCATGACTCCAATTCCACCAACCAAAAGCGAAATACTTGCCACCAATGCTACAAAAGCAGTTACGGTATCCAGCATAGTTCCCATCATTTTACTGAAATCCAATGGCTTTTGTTCTTGGAATAAATTGTCCCCATCATTTAAATGTCTGGCTGAAAGAATTCTACTGGCGATCTTAGTAACTGCCTTTCCATCATCTGACCTTGCTGGAAATACATTAATAGAAGAAAAATAATCCAATGGCTGCCCGAATGCTTCTGATACGGTATAAGGCATGGTCAACGTAATCGTGGGTTTCATTCCCATCATCTCGTTTGCCTGATTTTGCGCTGCAATATCTTCATCTGCCACATCCGTTACTCCATCTACTCTGACCATTTGAATCGAATTATCAACGGTAAGTTCAAATTCCATTCCAATAACGTCCGTTGTACCAAACATGGTAAGTGCACTATAACGATCTAGAACACATACCATCGAAGCACTATTCACATCTTCCATGGTAAAATATTGACCTCGGATCAGTTCTTTACTATAGGGATTATATTCTTCATCCGGAGTTGTTAAATTCACACTCGCCTCAAATTCACCCTTTCCAGTGGAAGCACTTCCATAGGTACCACTAGAAACAGTAATCCCTTTGACACGTTTGCCCAAATTGTCTTTTACCGCCTTCATATCTTCTGCAGTGATAATTTCCTGTGGCTTTTCATCTTTCATGGCACTAATAGAAAGCGACTGGGAAGTTCCGCTGGTCGTTTCCTTTACATCATTTTTCACTCCAGTTCCTACCGAAACAACGGTAATAACAGAGGAAATCCCAATAATAATACCCAGCATGGTTAAGATAGAACGTCCTTTGTTTCCCAGAATATTATCAATGGCCATCTTCACATATTCACCAAATTGTCCCATAAAGCAATTCCTCTTTTCTAAATATTATGTCACTTTTCTTATTTTGCTCCTATGGTTTGCTACTTGGAAGCCTTACCTGTACCTGATTTTTTATCCATTGTAACGTTTGCCTTCATACCTTCTTTTATATCCACACCCACATCCGACACAATCTGGTCACCTTTTTTCAGACCACTAGTCACTTCTACCATATTATCAGAAGTGACACCCAGTTTGATTGGGATTTTTTGCACGACTCCATGTTTTACCCCATAGACAAATTCACCTTGGGTAGCTGTATTAATAATTTCACTTGGTATAGCCACTACATTTTTCACTTCTTCTACCGTCATAGTCACTTTTGCATTGACTCCAATACAGATATCTTGATCTGGATTGGAAATATGTATATAAGCACAGATAACCGAATTACCCTTTGCATTCGTAGTTGCAATCTTATCTACACTCTTCACTTTTCCTGCATATGTTTTACCGGCTAAACGTATACTTGCTTTTTGTCCCACCTTTAATTTCTCATAATCGTTTGCAGACACTTCAATCTTAACTCCCACCTCTGAGTTACTCACAATTGTAAATAATTCTGTTCCTTGTGAGGCCATTGCCCCCTCTAAGACTGGAGCTGTTGCTATGACTCCATCAAATTCTGCTGATATACCATCCTTACCCATCTGAACCAATTCTTCAGTTGATAGGTTTGCAAGTTGTGAGAGATTGGAATTTGCTGCCAGTGCACTTCGCTGTGCCGAAGACATAATTCCTGATTTTAATCCCTCTGCTTTTGCTTGATTCTCTGCCACTGCTGCCTGCAATGCCGCTACTCGTTGTGAAACTGCTTCTAATTGCTTTTGAGCAGGTGTAGCCACAGGAATTGCATTTAACTTCGCCACTAAGTCTCTGTGCGCCTGTTCTAATCCACTGAGACTATTATTAGAATCCTGCACATTTTTTGCAGCTGCCTGTAAGTCTTGATCTAACTTTGCAAAATATGAAATACTAGCCTTGTAACCATCTATTTCTCCTTTTTTTGCATTATATTCAGGTGTACCTGGGGTCAATTTCAATAGATCCGCCTCAGCTTGTGGCAATGCTGCCTTTGCTTGATTACTTTCCTGATTCTTTACCTGATATTCTGTATTAATTCTTTCCACAATACTCTGTGCATTATCTCTGGCTGCTTTAGCCTGTATTTGTTTATTCTCATTCTCATTTATCTGACCTTGCAATGCTGCCCGATTCACCCCACTGCCACCTTCTGCAGCCACCTGTTGAGCTAATTGATTCATTTCTGCCTGTTTTGCATCTAACTCTGCCTGAGCATTCGCTGCATCTGCAGATGCCTGAGAAGCTTTTTGTGCTGCTTCATTACTTTTATTAATGGTATCTTGATTACTATAATCTCCAGCAAGAGCGGTTAACTGTTGCTGCTGATTATTTTTTTCTAAATCTTTGGTATCAAAAATAATTAATTTATCTCCCTTTTTAACTGCAGTCCCAACCTTAGCAAAAGATGATAATACTTTAGCATTCACTGGTGAATAGATCACTTTTTTATGTTCGCTTTCAATCACTCCTGAAGTATTCAAGATTTCCGTTACATCACTGGTTCCAACTTTAATTACAGTTAAATTGGCTGCTGCCGAAGAAGCTTTGGGTTTAAACAAAGCGGTTCCTACTGCTCCAATTGCAAAAAGTCCTACTAAAATAACAATAATAAACCAACCCGGCAATTTTTTCTTTTTCTTAGGCACGGTCTCACCATCGTTCCACTCTGTGGTTTCATCCTCCTGATTTGCTTCTTCTAACTTGCTCTCTTCCCCTACCTCTATCTGATTGTCATTACTATTCACTTCCTGATGTTCTTTATTCTGCTTTTTTGCAAACATGGTCCTGATCCCCTTCCTGCTGTTCCTGATCTTGATATTGATCTGATTCTATCTTTCCATCTTTTATTCTGATAATTCGCTTGGCTTGTTCTGCAATTTCATTATCATGGGTAATAATAATAACGGTTCTGCCTTCTCGATTAAGGGATTTAAGTATTTCTAATATTTCCTGTGTCGACTTGGAGTCCAAATTTCCTGTGGGTTCATCTGCCAGCACCAATGGCGGTCTTGCAGCAATTGCTCTGGCTATAGCGACCCGTTGCTGCTGCCCACCAGACATTTCTGATGGTCTGTGCTTCACACGCTCCTCCAATCCAACCATCTGCAATGCTTGAAGCGCTAGTTTTCTTCTTGTCTTTTTATCCACTCCCCTATATATAAGCGGAAGTTCCACATTCCCTGCTGCATCTAAATTAGAAATCAAGTTAAACCCTTGGAATATAAATCCAATTTCCTGATTCCTTATATCCGATAATTCATTATCACTTAAGGAAGATACATTCTTATTATGTAAATAATAGCTCCCCCCTGTTGGAGTATCTAAACACCCCAGCATATTCATAAGTGTAGATTTCCCCGAACCTGAATGTCCAATAATCGCCACCATCTCTCCCGGCATAATGGTTAAGCTTACTCCATCAAGAGCACGTACTTCATTTTCTCCCGGATTATATACTTTCGACATGTTTTTGACTTGAATTAATGCATTCACTCTTTATTTCCTCCATTTACTCCTCGTCAAAGCAGATATTTGCAATCTGCTTAGCTGCTTCCTTACTTTCTTCATCTGTATTAGGAATATAGTACAATAATACAACTGAATGTTCAGAAAGTCAACTTCTATATATGTTTTTTTTAAACAGAAAGAGAGTACCAATTGGCACTCTCTTTCTGTGATTTCTTTCTTATTATTCTGCTTTTTTATCTTCTGTCTTCTTATCATCTGCCTTTGGTTCTATCTGTCTGCAATTGGAAGCCACCCAGTTCTTTACCTTTTTATCTGTAATCATTTTCTTAAGTTCTTTCTCGGGAGCAGCTTCTTTTAATGCCTTTACATCTTTAAATCCGTAATCCTCTGCCAATTTCTTATATCCATCTTGGTATTCCTTCTTGGATGGAGTTAGCTTCTGTACATCCGCAATTAAATCAACCGCCAACTGCTCTTTTACAGCTCCTTCCGCAACCTTTTTAGATTCCTCTGTAAACTGTTCTTCTGTCATACCACCAAAGAATTGTTTTAAAAATTCAGGAAATTCTAATTGGTAATTCTTTGCCATCTGAGTATATTGAGTTTTAATTTGTTCCTGTGCTTCTTCTACTTTACCTTTTGGATATTTTTTCACTTCTGTATTTTTAAGAACCTTATCCCATGAAACCTCTTCTAACTGGGATGCTCTACTTGCTTCTTCATTATCTATTAATGCTTCATTCACTTCACTTTTATATTCTTTTACTGTTTTAGAATCCTTTTGTGTCACACTTTTTACAAATGCCTTATCTAACTTCGGAAGGCTTTCTGTTGCTATGGATTTAATAGTGGTTGTAAATACAACAGATTTTCCTGACAAACTTGGATTTTGTGAATATGGATCTGGGAATGTAAGAGGGATATCAAAAGTTTCCCCTATGTTGTGTCCAACTAATGCTGCTTCAAATCCTTCAATAAACGTACCTGAACCAATAGTGATTGGATAATCAGTTGCAGTACCTCCTTCAAATTCTACACCATCCATTTTCCCTGCATAATCGATGGTTGCCACATCTTTATCTGCCACAGGACGATCCTTTACTTCCTTCGTGATTTTATTTGCTTCCAATGTACTTTGAATAGCTGCATCAACATCTTTGTCTGTTATTTTTTGTGGCTTTATCTTTTCGACTTTCACACCTTTAAATTGACTGATGGCAATATAATCATTTGAAGCTTTGCTCATTTCACATCCTGCTAATATTATAATTGAACCCACGCCAACTAGCAGTGCAATCATTTTCTTTTTCATCTCTATACCCCTTATATTTTATTTGTATAAATAAACACTTCTTCGTTATATCATATATTGTCATCCTTGAAAAGGGTTTTAATGGAATTCACATTTATTTCACTCTTTCTTTCTACTATAACAATGGGGATAATAATCTGGAAAATTGTTCCTTTATTCGAATTGCCAAACCTCTGCCATCATATATTTTTCGATTTACTAAAGTACATTGTGTCATGTCATTTTCAAATGCTCTTTCCAATCTTCTTGTTGTCCGTTCACTATAAATAGTAGCATTTACTTCGAAATTCAGTTGAAAGCTCCGATTATCCATATTTGCTGTTCCACAGCAGCTTACCAGTCCATCTACCGTTAATACTTTTGCATGTAGAAATCCATTGTCATACACATAGCACTTTGCTCCTGCTGCAATCATATCACCCAAATAGGAATAGGTCGCCCAATATACAAATGGATGATCCGGCTTACATGGAACCATAATTCGGACTTCTACTCCTGACTGGACCGCAATACGTAATGCTTCAAATATATTATCATCTGGAATAAAATAGGGCGTCTGTATATAGATATGATGTCTTGCCTTATGAATCAGTCGCAGATAATTATCTCTAATTTCCTTATTACGTGAATCCGGACCACTTGAAACAATCTGTATGGGATCTCTCCCATTTCTACGATATGTTGGAATTTCAAATAATCGGTCTTCTATAAATAGATTTTCTTTTGCAGCATAATTCCAATCTAGCACAAAACGAACTGCCAAAGAGGTAACTGCTGCCCCTTCTATACACAAATGTGTATCCCGCCAATATCCAAACTTCTTATCAAATCCCAAATATTCACGTCCAATATTAAAGCCACCAATAAAACCAACCCGTCCATCAATGACTACGATTTTTCTATGATTTCGGTAATTAACCCGCAGCTGCAAGTTCCCAAGCAATGCCGGGAAGAATTCTGCCACTTGAATCCCTGCATCTTCTAATCTTTTCCAGTCACGGTTCTTCATTGATCTACAGCCCATACTATCAAAAAGCACTCTAACCTCTACACCTCTAGATACTTTTTCTATCAACACTTCTTCAATCTCTGCCCACAACTCATCATTACGTATAATATAATACTGCAAATGTATATACCTTGTTGCATGCTCCATTTCCGTGATTAAAGCCTGAAATTTTTCTCTTCCATCCGTATAAATTCGGACATCATTGTTATCCGTTAATACCGATTGTGCTTCCTCCAAATTATAAAGAATCAGATTCTGAAATCGTTCAAGTTCCGGATTTGCCAACCGTAGTTTATTACGGTATATGGTCTCTTCCTGTCGTCTGATGGCATATTTTACTTCTCCTTCGATTTCCTTCATCTTAAACATATGACTTTTGTGAAAATCCTGACCAATAATCAGATATAACACGAACCCCAGAACCGGAATAAAATACAACACCAAGAGCCATGTCCACACTGTCTGTGGCTCTCTTCTTTGAAAGAAAATAATTAAAACTGATAAAAAGATATTTAAAAACAATAAATTATCCATTGTCCAGCCTATACCTGTATGTATCCAATTAAAAACTATATCCATCTTTTCACCACCTTTTTGAGTATACCGATTTCATATCCTTTTCATTATACTCATTTCTCCAAAGAAATGTAAGACTAAAATTGCAAATCTCTTGCACTTCACAACAAACAATGATACAATATGGTACGTATGAAATAAGATTTTTACATAAAACTATATATTTTCAGGAGGTTCACCGTGAGTTTAGCAGTTAAAATCTTGCTCGTTGTATTAATTGTTTTAATTATAGCTTTTGTTGTTTTATATTTCCTTGGTAAAAAGGCAGAGAAAAGACAAGCAGAACAAAAACAGCAATTGGATGCAGTAGCACAATCCGTTTCTATGTTAATTATTGATAAAGGCAGAATGAGACTAAAAGATGCTGGTTTTCCTTCTATTGTAGTTGAGAATACGCCAAAGTATCTTCGAAGATCTAAGGTACCAGTTGTAAAAGCCAAGATAGGACCTAAAATCATGACACTCATGTGTGATGATAAAGTTTTTCCTATCATTCCAATTAAAAAAGAGGTCAAAGCCGTTGTAAGTGGTATTTATATTACAGAGGTAAAAGGACTTCGAGGTCCCCTTGATACTCCAACTAAGAAGAAAGGCTTCTTTGCACGTCTTAGTGGTAAAAAATAGGAACGTATAACAAATAAGAATGATAAAGGCAGAAAGAAACTAGATGATATCTATTTCCTTCTGCCTTTATCATTCTTTCTATCATTACATCAACGCAAAGTCTTCTGTATTCTTAGATTTAATATTCATCCGGATCTCACAATTAGCCCAGGTTTCATGATTAATATCCAGTTCATAGTCCACTTTGACACTAATACTGTCTTCTTTTACCTGTATCTCCATATTGCTGGTATGTATCCCTACCGGTATCTGTCCATAAGGTGTATGATAATAGGTGAGATTTCTCTTATGCTTTTCAAAGATCATATGCATACTGACTACACCTGTTTTCACAACCTCAACCTTGTCCTGGCTCGAAATTTTTATTTTATTTCTCGTAACGCCTGACATGCCTTCTGCAACTTCGTCATAAAGAATATAATGCTTTCCATTTTTGCAGAAATAGCTAGCAGGAGTAATGATTTCAATTGGTTCATGTTCCACACCCTCCTCAAGAGTCTCCATCTGAAGCCCTGATATACTTACTAATACATCTTTCGTCATATTTATCCCCTTAATACTCTTCTATATTGATTTCCTGGATTGTCTCAATGTTATATGGCAAGATGGAATTGGCAAATTCCTGGAATTTATCTGCTACATCACTTACATAAAACGAATATGCTGCATGATTTCTGTTACTATCATTATTTGTAATTCTATGGTCTTCTAATAATTGTTTCAAATCCATAGCTGTTTCATATGCCGGATTGATCAACTGTATCTTTTCACCCATATATTCTCTAATTCTAGATCGTAATAATGGATAATGGGTACATCCCAATATTAAAGAATCAATCTCGCTTTCCTTTAGTGAAGATAAATAATAATCAATGATTTCTCCTGTTACATGATGCTTTGCAAATCCTTCCTCTACTAAGGGTACAAATAATGGACATGCCTTGTCTATCACCGTAATATCCGGATCTTCTTTCTGAATAATTCTTGTATATATCTGACTGCGAATGGTAGCCTCTGTAGCAATAACACCTATTTTTTTTGTTATGGTGCCTGCAATAGCCGCTCTTGCGCCAGGTACAACAACTCCAATAATTGGGATATCTACTTCTTCACGTACAACCTCTAATGCAAGTGCACTTACTGTATTACATGCAATTACTATGGCTTTGACTTGTTTGGTTCTCAAAAATCTAATAATCTGCCTTGCATATCTGATAATTGTATCCTTTGATTTACTTCCGTAAGGCACCCTGGCTGTATCCCCAAAATAGATTAAATTCTCACTTGGAAGCTGTCTCATGATTTCACGTACGACCGTCAAACCACCTACACCTGAATCGAATACACCAATAGGAAAGTTATTTTTTTCATCAATCTTCAAAGCTATTTCTCCTTTTGTAATTTCTAATGCAAAATGAAAACGGATATTCGGAATCCGATTCGCTACTTCCTTGATGAGGTTAAACTATATAGACAGCGCTTTTGCTATATCATATTGATAGTCCGGAATTCCCTTCCTCATTTTCAATGCTTCGTTGATATCAAAATCAATATATTCACCATGTTTATATCCCACTACTCGATTGGACTTTCCTTCACAAATAAGTTCAACCGCTTTTGCTCCCATAAGAGACGCGTATACCCGATCTTTACAGGTAGGACTTCCTCCACGCTGCATATGCCCCAGTATAGTTGCTCTTGCTTCCATTCCTGTAGCTTCTTCAATACGCTTTGCCATATTCAAAGAATCACCGACACCTTCTGCATTGATGATAATATAATGCTTCTTGCCACGCTTTCTATTTTCTATAATATTTCGAATAATCATGGATTCATCATAATCATGCTCTTCCGGCATCAGGATCTGTTCTGCTCCATTTGCAATTCCACACCAAAGTGCCAGATATCCTGCATCCCTTCCCATAACTTCTATAATACTACATCTTTCATGTGAAGTGGATGTATCCCTCACTTTATCAATCGCCTGCATAGCAGTATTAACAGCGGTATCAAATCCAATCGTATATTCCGTACAGGCAATATCCAAATCAATGGTTCCTGGGATTCCAATGGTATTAATGCCTAGATAAGCCAGTTTCTGCGCCCCTGCAAAGGAACCATCGCCTCCGATTACCACTAAGCCTTGAATTCCATACTTTTTACAGATTGCTGCAGCGTTTTGCTGTCCCTCTTCAGTCATCATTTCTTGACAACGCGCGGTTTGTAAAATAGTGCCACCTCGCTGAATCGTATCTGACACATCTCGTGCTGTCATATCAATAATCTCTTCATTGAGCAATCCCACATACCCACGTCGGATTCCACGAACATTCAGCCCTTTCCCAATTGCGGTTCGTACAACTGCTCGAATTGCCGCATTCATACCTGGTGCATCACCACCACTAGTCAAAACACCAATTGTATTCACTGTCTTTGTCATTTCATTTCCTCCATCTATACCCATTACCTTATTTGGCAATCATTTAACATCATACCAATTATTGTACTCTATTTAAAATAACTTTTCAATGGATTGTTCCACAACTTTTACCCGCTTTTCTCCAAAAACATTCATCAATTTGCTGATGATAACTGGCTCTATCAATACATTTCGATTTGCCGGAAGCCTTTTAACCGCCTTTTCCTCTTGACAATAAATAACTACTGAATCATTCCCATCCGAATCCTGCAGATAACCATATAGCATATATTCCTGTGTAAGAAATTCATGCTTATTTGCAAATTGTATCCATAGTTCTTTCTTGGTTTGTTCAAATGGTGTTATTTTTTCACAGATCAGTTTACTTGCCTTCTCATCCTCTTCTGACACCCTACCTCTTACAAATACCTTACAGTCCTCTTCTAAGCAGGATTTATTAGCTTCATAATCTCGTGGGAAAACCACCACCTCTACCGTTCCCAAAAGATCCTCCACCGTAATAAATGCCATGGTTTTATTATTTCTAGTATGCTTAATGGTTTTTGTTGTAATCATACCCCCAATAATTTCCTTGGCACCGTCTCTCACCTTGGTCTTACCAGTTGTTTCATCTAATTGGAAATCCAATGTAGTAGCCGAAATACATGTTCGCCACTTTTCTTCATACTCTTCCAGGGGATGTCCACTAATATATACCCCTAGCACTTCTTTTTCAAATGACAGGAACATTTCTTTTGGATACTCTCCTACATCTGGTAATTGTACTTCAAATTCCTTCTTTTGTTCCTCATCTGCCAGATCAAATAAGGTCATCTGTCCTGCCATTGAAGATTTTTTGGTCTGATTTACCTGATCTACCAGTTGAACATAAACCACCATAAACTGTTTTCTTGTACCACCAAAGCTATCTAGAGCTCCTGCCTTAATAAAGCTTTCAATCGTTCTTTTATTGACCTCTTTCCCAGATAATCGTTCAATAAAATCCTTGAAATCTCTAAATAATCCATTGGTTTCCCGTTCTGATACAATGGCTTCAATCACTGGCCTTCCAATGCTTTTAATAGCTGCAAGTCCATAGCGTATGTTCCCATGATCTACCGAAAAGTTCCCTTCTCCTAAATTAATATCCGGAGGTAATATTTGAATTCCCATTTGCCTGCAGGCATAGATATACTCCGAAACTTTCGTAGAATTATCAATTACAGAAGTCATCAGTGCTGCCATATATTCTGTTGGAAAATAATATTTTAAATAAGCTGTTTGGTAAGATACCACTGCATATGCGGCTGCATGGGATTTATTAAATGCATATTTGGCAAAATCTGTCATTTCATCATAGATTTTATTTGCAATTGCTTCACTGATTCCATTGGCAACACAACCCGGCACCCCTTCGTCTAGATTTCCATAGACAAAGTTCTTTCTCTCCTTTTCCATTACATCGGCTTTCTTCTTAGACATAGCACGACGCAGCAAATCACTTCTCCCCAAGGTATAGCCAGCTAGATCTCTTACGATTTGCATGACTTGTTCCTGATATACAATACAGCCATATGTAGGAGATAGGATGGATTCTAGTTGGGGACAGTCAAAGGTAATGGAATTACTGTCATTTTTCCCTTTGATATATTGAGGAATAAAGTCCATGGGTCCCGGACGATAAAGAGAAATACCTGCAATGATATCCTCTAGGCTCTGAGGCTTTAGTTCCTTCATAAAGCTTTTCATACCGGCACTTTCCAGTTGAAAGATTCCATCCGTTTTCCCCGTACCAATGGATGCCAGTACCTCTTGATCATCGTAATTAATCTGGTCAATATCAATAGACTTTCCCATCGTTCTAGATGCCAGTTTTACGGCATTTTGTATGACTGTCAGTGTTCGCAGTCCTAGAAAATCCATTTTCAAAAGCCCCAGTTCTTCTAAGGTATTCATGGTAAACTGGGTTGTAATGGAACCATCCGAAGCCCTGGAAAGTGGGACATATTCATCCACTGATTTTTGGCTGATCACCACTCCGGCAGCATGCATAGAAGTATGACGGGGAAGTCCTTCTAATCTCTTAGCCATGTCAATCAAATACCTGACCTCTTGATTATCTTCATATATCGTTCTAAGCTCTGTATTCTTTTTCAATGCCGCTTCTATAGTAATATTAAGCTCTGTTGGGATCATCTTTGCAATACTGTCAACCAGTGCGTAGGATAAATCCATCACTCTTCCCACATCTCGAATCACACCTCGGGCAGCTAATGTACCAAAGGTTACAATCTGCACTACCCGATCGCTTCCGTATTTTTCCACTACATAATCAATAACTTCCTGCCGTCGTTCATAACAAAAATCAATATCAATATCCGGCATGGATACACGATCTGGATTTAAAAATCGCTCAAATAACAATTGGTAACGAATGGGATCTATATTGGTGATTTCCAAGCAATAGGAAACAATGCTTCCTGCTGCTGATCCACGTCCTGGTCCTACTGCTATCTCATGATCTTTCGCATATTTTATAAAATCCCATACAATGAGAAAATAATCCACATACCCCATCGTTTGAATAACATCTAATTCATAAGTCAAACGATGAATCAATTCTTCCCCAGGAGTATCGTAACGTTTTTGAAGTCCCTGAAAACATAATTCATTTAAGTATTCCCAAGAAGTCTTCCCATCTGGAACATCATATTTGGGAAGCTTTGTTACACCAAATTCAATCTCCACTTTACAACGGTCTGCGATTTTTTGTGTGTTTTCTAAGGCTTGTAATGCGTAAGGAAATAACTGTGCCATCTCTTCTTCCGATTTTACGTAAAACTGGCCGCCCTCATAACGCATTCTATTTTCATCTGCCAGCTTTTTCCCTGTTTGAATACAAAGCAGAATATCATGGGGCTTTTCATCCTCTGCATATGTATAGTGAATATCATTGGTAGCAACTAATTCGATTCCCGTTTCCCCAGAAAGTCGAACCAGCTGTTGATTCACCATGGCCTGCTCTGGTATCCCATGATCTTGCAGCTCTAAGAAGAAATTCCCCTTTCCAAAAATCGTCTCATATCTTTGAGCAGATTTTCTGGCTTCATCAAACATTCCTCTCATAAGGTTTTTTTGCACTTCTCCTGCAAGACAGGCACTAAGCGCAATAATCCCTTCGTGATATTCACTTAATACTTCCAAATCCACTCTGGGTTTATAATAATATCCTTCGATAAATCCCTTGGATACAATTTTCATTAAATTTTCATAACCTTTATTATTTTCTGCAAGCAAAACTAAGTGGAAATAGCGATCATCCCCACCTACAATTTCTCTATCAAATCTGGAATTTGGTGCTACATACACTTCGCAGCCTAGAATTGGATTAATACCAACCGCTTTCGCGGCACGATAGAAATCAATCACCCCAAACATCACTCCATGGTCTGTAATTGCAGCACTGTTCATACCCAGCTCTTTTACTCTGGTTACGTATTCTTTAATCTTATTTGATCCATCTAATAAACTATACTCCGTATGAACATGTAAATGCGCAAAACTCATAGATACCTCCACTATCTAGAAGGGGAGCGTTCTACAACACTCCCCTTCTGCTTACCTCTTTTGACTTAACCATTAATCATAAATGCAACCAATCGATCAATATCTTCTTTTTCATATGCTATAATCTCTAATTCTGGAATTTCTCCATTGGAGAAAATATTTGCCATGGACACATACTGAGATAATTTAGATTTTAGGTTCAGTCGATCGCCCTCACCTGTTACTAATTCCACTTTTCCCTTGCAGCTATCTACCACCTTGAAAAACTTCTCAATGTCTGAAATATTCTGTACTTTCATCTTGTAATCTCCTCTCGTTTATATGGAATGATGTCCCATATATCTGCTGTCCTATTCAGTTCCAAATGCACAAATAACTATCCTAATTATACCTTATTTTTTTCGGATTGCAATTATTTTTTCTTGAATTTCTATCTTTCCTTCTTTTAATAATCTTCCCACTGCACGTTTAAATGCATTCTTACTTAGATTTAACTCAAACTTAATGATTTCCGGGTCCGCCTTATCTGTGAAAGGAAGAGTTCCTCCCCGTTTATTTAATTCATCCAAGATTAGTTGCGCATCCTTATCCATTTGTGCCGGTATTTTATCCCTTACACTTAAGTCTAATTTTCCATCTGGTTTCACCTCGGTGACTCTTGCCGTTACAATGGTTCCTATTTCTAATTCACGATAAACTTCTTTTTTGGGAATTAAAGCAGAATACATATTATCTACCGCCACAAAGACACCAAAGTCATCACTGGTTTCATATACAATTCCGGTCACCTGATCATCTTTCTGGTATGGTGAATCTGTTTTTAAGTATTCATATACTTTCATGGAAGCACATAAACGTTTACTTTTATCCACATATAAAGTGACCAGACACTGATCACCCGGCTGTACTTTCACTGTTTGTTCTTTAAATGGCAGAAATAAATCTTTTTCCAATCCCCACTTTAAAAACGCCCCAAACTGTCCTACATCTCCAACCTCTAAAACTGCGATGTCGCCAATCTGCAACTGGGGGGTATTTGTGGTTGCAATTAATCGGTCTTCCGAATCCTTATACAGAAATACCTCTATAGGATCTCCAATTTCAATGCCCTCTGGGACCTGCTTTTTAGGAAGCAACACTCGTTCTTCTTCACTTCCCAAATAAACTCCAAAATCTACTTCTTTGACTACCATTAATATTTGTTTTTTCCCTAATTCCATCTTATTTTTCTCCTATAAATTCCACTCTTGCATATAATTCTTCCTCTTCGCTACATAACTCTACAACTGTTCGTTCACTTTCATATGCACACCTTGCATAGATTATTTCTCCATAAACCGCCGCTTTCTTGTATTCTACCCTGACCTGTCTGATTGAAATGGGGTGTTCTAACGCCTCCATTGCAATATGGATATACCAGCAATTATTCACATGATGATTGGTATCCAGATAATATGTTCTGACCGGAAAGCATCCTGCTTTGGAAAAAGTTCCCACCGTCTTTATTTTTCGATCCTGATATTCCATGTCCCATGCTGGTTCTACACCATACTTTTCAATATCTTCTGTCTGTGGTTTTACAGGGCGTCCTTTATCCACATCCATAAATACCCATATAGAATTCGCATATGCCACCGCTATATCATTGCAATCCTTCATTACAAAATTCCGTGTCCCATACAAACCCTTGAATCCAGTTGCAAAGGTACTGACCGTAATTGCTTCTCCAAGTACCGGATACCTCTCTACTATAACTTGCCAAGAAGAAAGCAGCCATACTTTCTTTTTTTTCTCTAACTTTTTGTATCCTAATCCAATATCTTCTGAATGAAAAGTACTGCAGTCCTGAAAATAGTTAATAATTCCCGGAATATCAATCCTTCCATTTTCATCTACTTCACTATATCGAATCCTTCCATCTAAGGTATACATCTAAGCTTCCTCCTTTCTTCCTGCCACAAAACTCTTTTCGACTGTAATTACACATTGATACCTTGCGTCCAGTCTTCCTATTTCCTGTATTACCTTTAAATGTAATGCATCCAGCTGTTCTTGTTTGTATTCATAAGGAACCACCATATCAAAAATTAGATTTACCTGCTTCCTCCCATCTACCAATCGAAAATCATGTATACTGACTGCGTCATCCAAATCATACACGATTTGTTCTACCCTTTTTTTAATTCGAAGTACCTTTTCATTTTTGGTTTCAATTGGATCCATATGTATGACTAGAAAGATACCCAAACACTCTAAAGCATCTTTTTCGATTTTATCTATTATTTCATGAGAAACTTCAATATCTACATGATTTGGCACCTCTGCATGAATGGATGCCATGCTCTTTCCCGGTCCATAATTATGTACAATCAAATCATGACTTCCTTCAATTCCATGATATTTTTCAACGAATTCCTTTACTTGAGTATATATCTCCGGATCAACTGATTCACCAATCAACGGTTCCAATGTTTCTTTAGCAATACTGATTCCGGCCCATATAACCACTATCGCTACTCCTAATCCTACAAAACCATCTATATTCACACCCGTAATCTTCCAAAATAAAATGGACAAAATAGTAGCTGCTGTGGTAATAACATCCCCAAGGGAATCTGTTGCTACAGCCATCATTACTTTGGAATTGATTCGTTTTCCCAAACGTCTATTAAATAGGCCCATCCATAGTTTAACTCCTATGGATAAAATTAAAATGAAAATTGAAATGAACTGAAAGCGCAAGATCTCAGGCTCTCGAATCTTAACTATTGCATCTTTAAAAAAAGTAAATCCCACTTGTACAACTAGGAATGCAATAATTAATGCCGAAATATACTCAATCCTTCCGTGTCCAAATGGATGGTCTTCATCTGCAGGTTTGCTTGCCATTTTCACTCCGATTAAACTAATAATCGCAGAACCTGCATCGGATAAGTTGTTAAATGCATCGGCTGTTACAGAAATGCTTCGCAGTAACAATCCAATGGTAATCTTAATTCCAAATAAAAAGACATTACAAAAGATGCCCACCATACTTGCTAATACACCATAAGCAGTACGTACAGACACCTTTTCAACATCATCACAATTTTTTATAAAAAACTTCACCAAAAAATCTGTCATTCATTGCCTCCAACGTATCTTTAGTTCTCTCCAAAAAAGAACCATTTTATCTTAAAGTCTGAAGTTGCTGTAACCAGCTCATATTCTTCACTGCTTAGCACCGTTTTTAATTCTTCTTTTCCTTCTTCCGGTACCACCGCGTTAGTTGCATCAATAAAGCATAGATTTGGATATAAAACACACCACCAGTTTTGTCCCTTGGCTTCCCCTATTTCTATTCGAAGTGCCTGATAATTTCCTGCCGGGAACGTAACATCCCCATATGTTTTGTCAGGAAAATGGCAGGTATTGACTTCTGCTTTTATGGGATATTGATATCCTTCTTTCTTTATGATCTTGCGCCCTATTTTCTCAATTTCATCACAATGACCAATGGCCCATTTTCTCGTTTCTTCTAAATTCGCTGGCTGTGTCAATTGACTGCTCATAAAGCTCAGGACTGCCTCTTTTACTTGCATTTTCAATGCCTGGTCTTGTTTACTGTCACTATTTGCCAGCACATGGAAACGAAGGACTTCCTGCGCCATATGCTGCTGTGTTTCTCTCCAATGGGCTTTTGCCCTTAATTGCATTTGATTTCCAACCCATCCGGTAATGACTCCTGCTGCCACAATTGCGATAACTAGAATCCTGCTTGTTTTCTTACTTATCATGTTATGTACCTCCTTATGATATCAAGAGTATACACATAGGATGATAAGTTTATACAACCAATTTCAATTATTTTATAATTGTTTTGCTCGTATTGTGTGGATTACCGCTTCTACCTGGTTATCAATATGACGACATATTACTTGAGCTGCCATATCCTGCTGTCTGGCTTCAATTGTTTGAATTAAATCTTTATGCTCGGCCACTACATTTTCATAAAAATTCTCACGTTTTAAATACTCTACCCGATAACGATACATCTGTTCTGCCAGATTATTTAATAATTGGATTAATCGTTGATTATCTGTAGCAAAATAAATAATATCGTGGAATTTAACATCAGCCTCTGCTATTTTAGTTACATCCTTACTATCTAGTGTATTTTGAAGGTTTTCTGCTGTTTCTTTTAGCTGTTTAATCTGTTCTTCTGTTATTTTCTCACAGGCAATACGAACCGCTAATTCTTCCAATGCCCGTCGTACCTCTAACACATCCCTTAGATTTTTCTCGGTAATTTCTGCAACTTCTGCACCTTTTCTTGGAATCATAAGCACAAGACCTTCTAATTCCAATTTACGGATTGCCTCTCTAATTGGTGTGCGGCTTACACCAAGTTTATTAGCAAGCTGAATTTCCATTAATCGTTCTCCCGGTTTTAACTCTCCACGCAAAATAGCCTGTCGAAGTGTATTAAACACAACATCACGAAGTGGTAGGTACTCATTCATACTAACTCCAAAATTCGTTTCCATTTCATTTCCTCCTTGCATTGTGTACATTTGTCAGATACACTTGCTTTGCTAATTGTTGTTCCTTTATCTTCTGCTGTGCTATTTTTGCAGTTCTTCTATCCGGGAAAATACCAAATACGGTTGGACCACTTCCACTCATCATTGCATTGAATGCTCCTGCTTCTTTCATTGCATCTTTGATTTTTTCAATAACCGGATATTCTCCAATGGTCACTTTCTCTAATACATTCCCCATAGAACCAGCGATCTGATTCAGATCGCAATGCCTTAATCCCTCTATAATGCCATCTATATTAGGATGATTCTTAATTTCACAGTTATCCAAACGTTCATATACGAATTTGGTAGACACACTGATTGGCGGTTTAGCAATCAATACATGACATTTTGGCATGGGAGAAAGAGGCGTAAGAATTTCTCCGATTCCTTCTGCTAATACCGTTCCTCTCATCAGACAGTAGGGTACATCCGCCCCTAGCTCAACTCCTCGTGCCATAAGCTGTTTTAATGAAAGTCCCAGCTCGAATATCATATTCATTCCATAAAGTACTGCTGCTGCATTTGAACTTCCACCTGCCAGACCCGCCGCTACTGGAATGTGCTTTTGCAAACGAATCGAGACACCCTCTTCAATATGAAATTCTTCCATTAATAGTTTTGCCGCTTTATACGCAATATTATTTTCATTTACCGGCAGAAAGAACAAATTTGTCTGTAGATGAATTCCCTTTTCTTTTGTTCTTTGTAAGGTAATTGTATCATATAAATAGATGGTCTGCATGACCATACGTACATCATGATATCCATTTTCTCTTTTTCCCAGTACATCCAGCCCAAGATTAATTTTAGCTAAGGCTTGTAACTCTATGTTTTGCATATTGCACCCCTTTTGTATCTTGTATACATCATTCTTATAGTATACTCATGTTTTCTTTAAAAATCAATATCTTATCACCTTGTTTTAAATTATCCTCTGAAATTCTATTCATTTCTTTCATTCCTTCTACTGTTGTAGAATAGTTTTTTGCAAGATCCCATAGCGTATCCCCTTCTTTCACCGTATACGCAATAATACCCGGGCGTTTGCTCATCTCCTCTATCACCAATGGTGCAAATTCTACATTTGTAATAATTGGAACTAGTACTGGCGTTCTTAGAAAGCTGTTAAATGCCAAGATTGCCTTAATTTCTACTTCTTCACTTCCCGCCATAGAAACAGATAACTGTTCTAGTGAACTATCAATATCAAAAGATACTTCTTTTCCATTATGACTCCCTTCTACCAAATAAGAAAACGGAATCATGCCCTTCCATGTGGCAAATGGTACCTCATCATTAGACTTAATATACAGGAAAGAAATATGTAGAATTCCTTCTATTTGAATCCCTTCTTCTACCATATCCATACGCTCTACCTGTACTAAACCGTTGCTGTGACAGATTTGTAAGATATCGTCTTTGACTTCCGGCAAGGATAGTTGTTCTGATATTTTACATTTTGATTGATTTCTTAATAATAATTCTTCATACACACCTTCTTTCTTTTCTAATTTACACTGTTCCTCTAAAGAATAAGCATCCTCTAGAACTTCTAGCATTTCTTCTTCATATATTTGGATGCGAAGTTCTAAAGTACCTTCAATTCCAAGAATACGCATTTCCCCATCCTCATCTGGCCTAATATCAATACTGGAATCTTCCAAAGAGGTTATCACATGATGATACATATTTTCATCTACACCATAACAGTCCACACGTCCTTCAAAGGGCACATTTAATTCAATCCAGTCTTCTTTGGATTCTTCCGATAAATACAGGCAAAACACCTGAATCTCTCCTCGGATAAATAATTCATCCTGTCCTAATCTTGTATCCAATTTACGACTGGAAATATCCGTCAATAAGATGCTTCCAATATTTTCCTTCGTCCCCGGGATCCCCGCTTCCTCTTTGATTCTATATGTATCTTTTTTACAAGTGTGCATCTGTAATAACTCCATATTTTTCTTTTTTTTAAATATGCCAGTCTTTCCTTCTACATCAATGGTAATCTCTTCGTCCTTCAGCTCCTCCCTACCAATTTCTAATTCAATCATTGCTTTAATGTCCAGTTTCCTCGAATGAATCAAAGCAGCATGAAATTCAACTCTTGAATGATAAATATAAAAATGGTCCAAATTATTGTCCTCCGTATATATCATTTCTTCGAATGGAATACGCCCTTCTATTGCTGCAAGCCTTGGTTCTCCTTCCTCTGCTACATATAGAATTTGAAAATAAAGCTTTCCCGTGACACGTAAATAATTTTCTACGCTTTTCATATCTTCTACTTTGATGTATCCATTACCCTGGACAATACGCATCACATCGCTTTTGGTATCTGGAACATTATAGTCTTCATCAATATAGAATTGGTCAAATATTTTTTTTCCTATTTTATTACAATGAATTTGTTTTTTTAATAACTCCATATTTCCCCCTAATCAAATATTAAATTTTTTTTGTTACTTTCTATTTTAGCTACTACATATGGAAATGTTGCAATACGCTCTACTTTCTCTTTACTTGCCGGACCCAAGAGATTGGTATGTATATAAATTGCATTTTGTGTTTCATATAAATCAGTAATTTCTATGCTATATCCGCTTGTTTTCTGGCTTCCATATCCTTTTACAATATAGCAATACTTTTTGTCTCCATAAGTTAATTTCATTGGTTTTTCTTTTTTTTCTTCTATAAGTTCCAACAATTCATCTGGCAGGCTCTCTTTCTCTACCACTGTAAATTCCAAATCTCTTAGTTTCTCTGTTTTACTCTCCTTTATGGAACATCCAGTGATTACAATAGTAAAACAGATTCCAACCAAGCAGCCAATTACTGGTTTCATAATGACCTTCTTATTATGTTCTCATTAACATCTTATTATCTACCTTGTTTTTTCATACCTTCTTATGCTAAAATACATGATAGTGAACTAAAAGAGAACTGTTATGTTGTGATACAGTGTTCACAAATTGAATATAGAAAGGATTACCATATGTTATGTTAAGATTTATATTGTCCGCAATATTTCTAGGTTTATTTTTAATATTCTCAATTCCCATTTTCTTTGTTGAATGGCTAGCAGGAAAATTCAGTCCTACAAAGAGGGACTATAATTGCCTTCGAATTGTACAATGGGCCTTCAAAGTAATGATTAAGATTTCCGGTGTTCACGTAACGGTAATTGGGGAAGACTTAATTCCTGATGAAGCAGTACTTTATGTAGCCAACCATCGAAGCTTTTTCGATGTTGCCTTAACTTATGCACGCTGCAAAAGACTCACCGGTTATATTGCCAAGAAGGAAATGGAGCACATTCCCTTGTTAAGCACCTGGATGAGAGCTGTATATTGCCTTTTTCTAAATCGAGATAATCCAAGAGAAGGTTTGAAAACCATTCTTTTAGCTATTGACTATATCAAACGTGGCATTTCTATTTGCATCTTTCCAGAAGGCACACGAAATACCGGTGATGAATTAAGTATGCTGGATTTTAAAGACGGTGCCCTTAAAATAGCAGAAAAAAGCAATTGTGCAATTATACCTATTTCTATCAATAATACTGCTTCTATTTTTGAAAATCATTTGCCGCGAATAGTAAAATCACATGTGATCATTGAATATGGCAAACCTATTTATCCTCAAGATTTAGATAAAGATTCCAAGCGCCACTTAGGGGATTATTGTAAAAATATCATTCAGGAAACAATCAATAAGAATCAAACCCTTGTTTAAAAGAAGTCGAATTATAAAAGACCTAAGACAAAAGTACGGTTCATCATTCCACACTTTCACCTTAGGTCTTTTTATAATATTAGTTATATTTCTGTTTGCTTCAATGCATCTACAATCACTGGAAACTCCATAAAATGTGAAGCTTTCACCAGCACCGTATCACCTTTGCTTATAAGCTTAGGCATGCATATCTTAAATTCTTCTTTTGTTTCAAAATACATGCAGGTACATGATTTTTGTTCCCTTGCTGCAGAAGCCCTTGCTGCACCTGCCGCATATTCCTTTGCTAACTCACCTATACAATATAGACAATCAATTCCTTTTTCAACAACATATGTTCCAATCTCAAAATGCAGTTCTTTCTTCTCTAATCCCAGCTCACCCATATCTCCCAAAACAGCAACTTTTCTTCCCTTGGAACAAGATAGCGTGTCTAAAGATGCTTTCATGGATACTGGATTGGCATTATAACAATCATCAATAATTGTAAGACCGCCAATTTCCAGTATATTTCCACGTCCTTCTACCAACTGTAAGGCTTCTATTCCCTGCTTGATTTCATCTATGGTAAGGGAAAGTTCCAATCCAACTGTTGCTCCCGCAAGAGCATTATATATCATATGAATACCCGGTATTGATACCGTAACCTCAATGGATTCTTCCGGAAAATGCATAAGACAAGACGTTCCCTTTAATCCAAGACTATGAATGCTAGAAGCATAAATGCTATATCCCTCCTTCATACCAAAGAACTTAGGCACAACTCCCTTTGTTTTTCCTACCGTTGCAAGCATGTCATCATCGCCATTCAAAATAATCGTTGCTTCCGGATTCATATATTGGAACATTTCTGTCTTTGCCTTTAGAATTCCTTCTCTGCTTTTCAAGAATTCAATATGACTATATCCAATATTCGTGATGACACAGATATCCGGTCTAGCAATTTTAGCCAATTCTTCCATTTCACCAAAATCGCTGATTCCCATTTCTAAAACTGCAATTTCATGTTCTTTCTTTATTTTGAATATAGTCAGAGGAAGTCCTATTGCATTATTGTAATTACCCTCTGTTTGCAATACTTTATACTTTTGTTCCAGTACAGATGCAATCATCTCCCTTGTACTGGTTTTCCCAACACTTCCTGTAATTCCCACTACTTTTATATGTAATGTACTGCGATAATACGCTGCAATTTCTTTCAATGCCTGCTCACAAGAATCAACCAAAATATAGGAATATGCTACACCTTCTAATAATTTTTCTGATAGAGTACATAAAGCTCCAGCTTTCATGACCTGTGGAATATATTTATGCCCATCCACTCTGGCACCACGAATAGGAATAAACAATCCATTTTTCTCTATTTTACGGCTATCAATAGAAACACTGCTTACTTCTAACGATCTGCTAGCATCATTTCCATAGTAAGTTCCACCACAAGCACTCGCTATCTTATCTAAGGACATCTGTTCCATGCTTTTTCTCCTTATGCGTATCTTTCTAATGATTTATGAATAATCAATTCACATAAATCTCCATATGACATCCCCTCTGCCTTTGCCTCTTTTGGCAAAAGACTGGCCGGTGTCATACCTGGAAGACTATTAACCTCTAAACAGTACAGTTCTCCCTGCTCGCTCAAAATAAAATCTGCCCTTCCATAGATCTGTAATTTCAATGCCCGAAATGCTTTTACTGCAATATCCTGCATCTGATTTGTTACATTGGGATCCAAATGCGCTGGACAGATTTCTTCTGTACAATCATCCTGATATTTATTTGCATAATCAAAAAATCCGGCCTTGGGAATAATTTCAACAATAGGTAAGGCTTTTCCGTCCACAATGCCTACGGTATATTCTTTTCCTTTGATATAAGGTTCTAAAATAATTTCATTCTCTAACAGGAAGGATTCTTCTACCGCCCTCTTATATTCCTCTGGTGTATGAACAATATACACACCAATGCTGGATCCTCCGGAACAAGGCTTTAGTACGGCTGGAAGTCCTACATTAAAATCAGATATTGGACGGTCTTTATCAGCAGGCCTTAATACTGCCCCATCCGGTGTTGGAATATTGGACATTTTAAATATTTGTTTTGTACAATCCTTATCCATCGCCAATGCACTGCCAAGATAACCTGCTCCTGTATAGCGAATACCCAGGACATCAAAAGTAGCCTGAAGTTTTCCATTTTCACCTATATCCCCATGAAATGCCATAAAAACAATATCTGCCATTCTACATAACTCTACTACATTTGGTCCTAATAAACATTCTGACTGATCCAATCTTGACGCCTTAATTGCAGCCAAATCTGGTTCTTTTGTTTTGATTCCACCTGCGATTTCTAATCCTGCAGTTGGTCGTTTAAATACCTGTTCTAAATTCTCTTTCTCACAATCCAAGCCCAAAAATACATCCAGTAAAAAGGCATCATGACCTTTCTCTCTTAATGTTTGACATATACTCACCCCTGAAGTAAGCGAAACATCACGTTCCATACTTAACCCACCTGCTAAAACTATTATTTTCATAAAACCTCTCCTATTCTTCTACATGCATCTGTTCCAGTATCTTTTTCTTTGTATGATATAAATTTGTGGATAAATCCACACTGACTCTATGGGGATTAAACAAACGCTTTACCTCATCCCATAAGGTATTCTTTTCTCTTTTACAATAGTCCGCTATCTCCATGACTGATGGGGACTGATAGACACATTCGCCTTTAATGAATATGGGAACCAAAAGCTCCCTCATTTTATAGGTTCCACCCCTTAAACGAGTCTTCTTCCATGTTTCAACTGGATCAAACAGCACTAAATCCTGGGTTATATCAAATGTTTCTTCTACAAAACAAATCAAATCGGCTAATAGCTTTCCCGTTGCATGATCGTAAATCCGATATACTGTTTTATTTCCCGGATTAGTGATTTTTTCGGTATTTTCTGACAACTTTATCTTCGGAATGAATTCACCCTCTTTATTCTGAATAGCAGACAACTTATAAACACCGCCAAAAGCGGGACAATCCTTTGAGGTAATCATGTTTGTCCCTACACCCCAGGAAGTAATGGCTGCACCTTGCATTTTTAAGTCATGAATTAAATATTCATCTAAATCATTAGACGCTGATATTACAGCATCTTCAAATCCCGCTTCATCTAACATGGTACGCGCTTTTTTGGATAAGTATGCGAGATCACCACTATCCAAACGTATTCCATAATTATTTAAATGAATTCCACTTGCCCTCATCTCGCTAAAGACCCGGATTGCATTTGGCACACCACATTTAATTGTATCATAAGTATCTACCAGCAGACAACAAGCATTCGGATACAAATCTGCATAGGCTTTAAAAGCGGTATATTCATCCGGATAACTCATGATCCAGCTATGCGCATGAGTTCCTTTTACCGGCACTTGAAACATCTGACCTGCCAACACATTAGAAGTTCCTATACATCCACCAATCATAGCTGCTCTTGCACCATACAAGCCTGCATCCGGTCCCTGTGCACGACGCAGTCCAAATTCCATAATTCCATCTCCTTGTGCGGCATAAACCACTCTTGATGTCTTAGTTGCAATAAGGGATTGATGATTTACAATATTTAACATAGCCGTTTCCACTAGCTGTGCTTCCATAATAGGTGCAACAACTTTTAACAATGGTTCTTTTGGAAAAACAACCGTTCCTTCGGTGATTGCATAAATATCTCCAGAAAAATGAAATCCTCCCAAATAATGCAAGAATTCTTCACTAAATACTTTTAAACTCCGAAGATAATCTACATCTTCATATGAGAAATTAAGATTTTTGATATATTCAATTACTTGTTCAAGTCCTGCTGCAATGGAATAGCCCGAACCACATGGATTACTTCGAAAGAAAATATCAAACACAACAATTCCATTGTCTGGTCTGTTAAAATATCCCTGCATCATAGTTAATTCGTAGAAGTCTGTTAATAATGTTAAATTCAACTTATTCATTTTTACTCCTTTTTATCTACCCAGTATACATACTATCGTTTACAAATGTTTGAAATATTATATCATTTTTCTCACAAGTTTGCACTCATTTTAAAAGCCTTCATCATGGCCGCTGTCAGGCTGATTTCATTTTCCTCATTTATTGGGATATCTGCTCGCTCTACCCATTGTGCCTCTGCCAATTCATCTGTATCAAGTGTAATCTGATCTTCTCCATCCAAATCCGCAAAAAAACCCACTAACAAGGAATCCGAAAATGCCCATGGCTGATTACCAAAATAACGTATATTTTTAACTTTTACACCTACTTCTTCCATCACCTCACGACGAACCGTTCCTTCTAATGTTTCTCCGATTTCCACAAAACCAGCTATTAATGCATATTTTTTAAAAGGACGATTTGCATACCTTGTGAGCAAAATCTTATTTCCATTTGTTATGCCTACAATAATGGCCGGAGAAATCTTGGGATATTCTATTAATCCACAGTGATCACAAACTACCGCTCGTTCTGTTGTGCTTCTTCCCATTTGGTTTTGACATCGTCCACAATACTTGTGATTAGCATACCACCGAGATAACTGGCTCCCAGTAATTCCAGCAAACGCCATAAAAGAAGGCTCTAGTGTTCGGAAGATTTGAAGGGGATATAATTCTATTTCACTATCTTCATTAGATACTTTCAAATCCCCTTCTATTAGGAAAAAATTCAATGTATCTATGGAAAATAAATACGTCAAATGATAGTTCACCTGTGGATATTTGTCTTTTATTATTTTATAAGTAAGCATCGATGGATGGCGTGTATTTTCACCCTTTCTGACTAATGCTACTTGTTGATTTTGATAGTATAGAACATAATCACTATCTTTTGGTACTTTAACATCAAACTCATTATGAAATTGATGATTTCCTATATCTTGTAACATCCCTCTACCTCTTCATTCTATACTTCTACATCCCATCCCTTACAGACATCAACCCATTGCTCATATCCCGAACACATTTCTAATTCTGAAATACTTAATTCAATTGCACTGTTGCTGCTTCCACAGGCTGGGAATACCGTTGCAAACCGTTTCAAGGATTCATCTAGAAAAACCTTAACTCCTTCTTTAATTCCGAAAGGACAGATTCCACCTACTTCGTGCCCAATAAGCTCTGGTGTCTCTTCTAACTTTAACATTTTGGCTTTTGTTTGAAATTGATTTTTAAATTTCGCATTATCTATTTTGGCATCTCCTGCCGTCATAATTAAAATTGGCACTTGATTTACCATAAATGATAACGTCTTTCCTATACGCTGGGGTTCACAATGAAGTGCTGCTGCCGCCAAATCTACCGTTGCACTGGAAACATTAAATTCCTGTATGCGCTGTTCCATTCCCCATTTTCTAAAATGCTCTTTTGCTTTTTCAATTGCCATTTTTTTCCTCCCCATTTATTTCTTTTATTTATAAAATAATTGATGTTTATGAATGTTATTGTATAACTACCGACCAATTATTACAAGATAAATTCTGCATACAATCTTTTGTTATTGCATATGTTGAAATACGGAATATGAAATTCATGTTGTCTGTCAATATCAATGCAATCATGATACGCTTCCGAACAAATAGGTAAGGAGTTGTATGGATATGTTTCAAATTTGCCTTATGATGCCGCTTCCATCGGAAGATCATGTATGTTATAACGGAATGGTCTTCGATGGATACCAGTATTATTTGATTCCAAAAGGTAAAAAAAATATAGTGAAAACAGATAGTTGTTTTAAAAATATGGAGAGCATTCCTACTCGCAGAATATATACTACTATCTGCTATGATTCTAAAGAAAAATGTTTTTGGGCAGCCTCAAAGGAAAGTACAAATGAGCTTTTTAAATTATCTGATACCTTTCAGGAGATTGGGCGAATAAAGCTTGCACCGTTTCCCGGCATGATTTCCGGAATTTCTTATTGTTGCTGGGATGACTCTCTTCTTGTCTCCACTAAGAATAAGATCTTTCGTACTAATAAGTCCTGTCCTCCAAATACAAAAGAAATATGGAATTGCTCTGGCGAGGTGATTGCCGGTGTCATAAGTCTATCCCCTTGTTTTCTATATTATTATTTCTTAAAAGACCTTCAAAGAATACGCATTGTAACAGAAGATGGCTCGATTTTAGAAGAAATTGTTCCTGCTAAAGAGAAACTGACACCTGCTAATGATTTTATAATTGAACATGTAATTTATCATGGACAGCGGGATAACTGTTATTATTTTCAGATTCTTGCAACGGAACACGGAAATCAGCAATATTTATTAGAGGCAAAACTTGAACAAAATATATTAGGAGATTTATATCCATGCAACCATACTCTTTTTGAAAAGGACTCTGCCCCTCTTTCAGATGTCTTGGAATTAGAATCCAATCTAAATAACCTGCAATGCCAGGACTGTGCACTGACTTCTATTCCTCAGACAAAAGGAAGACGTTCTTGTGTTTCATGCAATCCTTCCTGTAACCCTTGCAAAGACTGTAGATGTGATTGCCATTTTCCTTGTAAGCCTTGTCCTAAGTATTGTAATGATGTATTAGAATCCATTGCATTGGTAGAAACATCTATTGCCCATATTTTAAACGCAGAAGGCGAAAAACTTCAAAAAGTCCTAGCTTCAACTTCTTGCATTTGCGAAATATTAGAAGTGAACAAAGAAGTCAACAAAACAATTGTTCATGTGACTCATTTAGAACATACATTATACGATAAATTAAATACTTTACTTGAATTTTATCAAAATTGCTGCACATCTTGTGAAGATGGTGCATATAATAATTGCAGAAAGGCAATCAGCCATTCATAAAAACCAGAAAGGAAATATTATTATGTCAATGCCAGTAATTGTACCAGGAACAGTAACGAGACCACAAGCGATATCGGATTTAATTGAATCCGTTGCACTTCAGGAGACTGGATTATCTCATATCCTGAACGCGGAGGGTGAGAAAATTCAGGCTGTGGTAGCTTTAGAAGGTGTCACACCAGATCAACTGTTAGCAGTAAATACCTCTGTTCAACACACAATTGATGCTGTTACACGTTTAGATATGGTTCTTCAAAGTAAACTTGAATTATTTGCGGAAGAATTATAGTGTTATCCTAATTGCATAGTATTTGAAATGAGTTTCTTTACATCTTATAATTATAGGTCATCAATCAAAAAGCAGATCCCAGTGGATCTGCTTTTTGATTGATGATAGTAAATTAATTTTATAAATACTTATAACATAATATTATAACGCACTCTCTGCATTTTCTACATTTATTTGGTTCTTATTATTCTTACGATTTTGTGATATTTCTGCAATCGCAGTATAAAGTACATCTGTGGAAGAGTTAATTGCTGTTTCACATGAATCCTGAATAACACCTACAATAAATCCTACACCTACGACTTGCATAGCAATGTCATTTGGAATTCCAAATAAGCTGCAGGCAAGTGGTACTAATAATAATGATCCACCAGCTACACCAGAAGCTCCACAAGCACTTACTGCTGATAAAACACTAAGGATAATAGCAGTTGGAATATCTACCTGAATACCAAGTGTATGAGTAGCGGCAAGTGTTAAGATGGAAATTGTAATTGCAGCACCTCCCATATTAATGGTTGCACCAAGAGGAATGGATACAGAATAAGTGTCTTTGTCCAGTCCTAATTCCTTACACAATCCCATATTAACTGGAATATTTGCAGCTGAACTTCTTGTAAAGAATGCTGTAATACCACTATCTTTTAAACATTTCAAAACCAATGGGTATGGGTTCTTGCGAATACATATAAAAGTAATAATCGGATTTACAATTAAAGCAACAAATAACATCGTTCCTACTAAAAGCATAATCAAACGGCCATAGCTTAACAGAACATCCAAACCTTGTTGTGAAATTGTTGTAAATACAAGTCCCATAACACCAAATGGTGCAAGATTAATAATCCATCTAACTACCTGTGAAACTGCATCTGAAATATTGGTAATTGCTGTCTTCGTTCCATCATTTGCAACTTTAAGTGCAAAGCCAAGGATAACTGCCCATGCTAGAATTCCAATGTAATTTGCATTTGCAAGTGCGTCAACTGGATTAGATACTACATTCATTAACAAGGTATTCAAAACTTCTCCAACTCCTCCAGGAGGAGCAATATCTGTTACACCTTTTGTTAATGTCAATGTAATTGGAAATATAAAGCTTGCTATAACAGCTACACATCCTGCTAAAAATGTACCTAGAAGATATAAGACGATAACCGTCTTCATGTTCGTCTTTTTTCCTTTTTTATGCTGTGACAGTGCCCCTATTACTAAGAAAAAAACTAGCATTGGTGCTACTGCCTTTAATGCTCCTACAAAAAGCTGTCCTAATAATGAAATTGCAGTTAGCTTTGGTACAGTTAATCCCAATATAACACCTACGATTAACCCCATAATAATTCTCTTTACTAAACTAATACTGTTCCATTTACTTACAATATTCTTCATCTGATTTTGTAAAATATTCGATATGACTATTTTACTTCTCCCTTCTTTGTCTGATAGACTTTTTTGGTGGTTTCATTTAGTTAAGATATCTCTTTAAAAGATTATCTCATAAATCTGCTAAAATTTCCACTTTTTTTGATAAAAAATTTAAACTTTTTTTCTTTCGGTGTATTTGTCATGCATACATCATGATTATTCACAACAACTATTTCCTTGCAAGTGCTATGTTTTATGCAATTTCACGATTTTTTTATTCTTTTAAGATTTACAAATGTCCGCGTATTGAATACATGTGTATTTTTTAACAAGTCGTTTTATAAGCCTTATCTTTATACATTAGTGGTTCAATAGCCGTTGACTTTATTCTTCTAGTGTCATATAGTGATTATAATTATAAGTAACTAAAAAGGGGGGGCCTATGAAATATAAAAAATTAATAGTAAGAGGATTGTGTGTCTTCACAATTGTGTCCATTTTCATAGGTACTATCTGGAACTTTTCCTTACAATTACAGCGTGCACTAACAAGATCAACCTACCAGACACTCTCCAACGTATCTATAGATTATAACAAAGCCTTTTTAGACCGTATTTCCTATAATATAATGGCTCTAAAAGTACTTACCTCTGGCATAGCAGAAATGGAAGGCAAGACAAAAGAAGATGTCCAGCATGTTTTACAACGTGCTGTACAAGATGGGGATTTTTCCAAAATAGCTGTTTCTAACGAAGACGGTCTAAGCTATTCCAATAATGGTTTATCAACAAATATCTCACAGCGTGACTACTTTCAAAAAGCGATGCAAGGAGAAACCATTATCAGCGAGCCACTATCTTCCATGATTAATGGTGATTCCTGTATTGTGATTGCTGTGCCTATTCATAATGATATAACCATTACCGGAGTTCTGATTGGTGTATATCCTTTAGCTACTGCCGAAAAACAATTGTTGGATTTTAGTTATTACAGTGAAGGTTATGGTTTTGTGGTAGCACCTAATGGCAGAATTATACTATCCAGTAATCATACAGACAAGTTAGCTAACGAAGCGAATCTCTTTACTTTTTTCAAAAAGGTAAAGTTTGTTGATTTTTCTATGAAGGAACTGCAAAATACCATAAAAAATGGAGAAAGTGGTAGTTTTTCATTTACGTATCATGGTGAAAGACGTTTTGTCAGTTTTACTCCCTCCACATTAAATGATTGGTATACATTTAGTCTTTCTTCTGATAAGACCATGCTACACCAAGAAAAAATTACTACACAAATTGTATTCCAACTTATATTGGGCTTGGCAATCGTAGGTGTGCTTCTACTCATATGGCTGATGCAGAGAAATCGACGTCATAATAATGCGATCTTAACGGCAAACCAAAAATATCAGTCATTGATTTCTCATATTAATGGTGGGATGATTGTAGCCATTCATTCCAAAATAGCTAAACAAACGATTGTGACCTATGTCAGCCCTGGATTTACGGATATGACCGGTTACACACTAGAAGATATTCAGACAATTTATCATGGTTGTTATCTTGATCTAGTTCTTGATGAAGATCGTGAGACTGTGTTTGCTACATATTTAGAGCAGCTGAAACAAGGGAATACTTACCGGATGCCTTACCGGATCCATAAAAAAGATGATTCTTTCCTTTGGGTTATGGATAATGGTTATCTTGTAGAAGACGAAGATGGCCTGCATAATCACACCATTCTTTCAGACATTACGATTATCAAACAACAGGAGGAAGAATTACGTTTAAGTGAAAATCGTTTTTCAATAGCAATCAATGCTTCTAGTGGGGCATTATTTGAAGTGGATCTTAAAAAACAGTTATATACACATTTTGAAAATGCTCCTCGAATATTTGGTATAAATGCCGAGAAATTATTGGAAGACACCGAAAAGTTTTCCACATTGCCTCATGAGGAATATTCAGATGCTATCATTCATTACTTTTTCCATCCGGATGATTACAGCTACGTTAAAAAAGCAATGAATAAAGTACAAATAGATAAGTCCTTAAGTTTTGAGGCTAGAGTACGTCAATTTAATAACAGCTATATTTGGTCTCGAATTGATTTGGTATTAAGCACTGATGAATTCGGCGTGCCAGCATATTTAATTGGATTTATGTCTGATATAGATCGTATAAAAAAACAGGCAGAACTTTTAGAGAATCAAGTACAAACTGATCCCATGACGGGATTGTATAATAAAGTTGCCATGGCAACCCTGGCCAATAAGATTCTCGAAGAAGACCCAACTGGACACCATGCCTTAATTGTTTTAGATATTGATAATTTCAAAGGTATTAATGATACTTTGGGTCATGCATTCGGTGATGTTGTTTTAATAGAGGCCTGTACAAAGCTTAAGACCATGTTCCGTAGTAATGATATTGTAGGACGTATGGGTGGAGATGAATTTGCGATTCTCATGAAGAATATCCCTGATACAAATAATGTCCTCAAAAAAGTAACCGAAGTTTCCAAAGCTTTTCAACAGACTTATACCGGCAAACAAAGTAATTATACTATTTCTTGCAGTATGGGTGTTATCTTAATTAATACCAGCCATGAATCCTTTGAAGCCCTTTATCGGAAAGCAGATGCTGCTCTCTATCAGGCAAAACAAAATGGTAAAGATCAGTTTGTGCTTTACCAAGAGAAAAATGCCACCCATTATCCAATTGAATATACAAGAACAAATGATGAAGAACTTCAAAACCTTAAAATATCTCATGATATTGCTACACATATTTTTGAATTGATGTACACTTCCAAAGATTTTGATATCAGTATTAACATGGCTCTTGCTGCAATTGGACAACAATATCATGTTAGTAGAGTTTCTATCTTTGAAAATTCTGCTGACAATCTAACCACCAGCAATATTTATGAATGGTGCAATGATGGTATTTCTCCTGAAATATACAACTTACAAAATTTAAACATTATATCTGGATCAGAATCTATACTAGATAGTTTTGATAAGAATGGGCTGCTTTATTGCAATGATGTTCGCGAACTTCCTCCTTATTTAAGACAGATACTAAAGTCTCAAGGAATTTTATCTAATTTACAGGTCACTATTACAAACGATGAAAAGATATGTGGATTCATTGGTTTTGACGAGTGCAGAAAATATAGAATATGGACATCAGAAGAAATAGAAAAGCTTTCTTTCCTTGCGAAAGTTCTAAGTGTATTTTTATTCAAAAAAACTACCGAAATGGAATTATTGGAGAACCTGCATACCCGGCTCAAAATCCTAGATATTCTTCCAGATTATATTTGCGTCATCAACCCGGAAACCCATGTGCTCGAATATACGAACAACAAAATGCAAGAGCTTCTTCCTGATGCTGCACCTGGTGCCTTTTGCTTTACAACATTACGGGGTGGGCAAGTTGGCCCTTGTGATACTTGTCTATTAGAACGAATCAAACGTGGTGAAACTGATAACCTTAAAATTATCAGTAAAGATAAACACACACAGCTCAATGTAAATGCTCTTTCTATCAATTGGACAAAAAGCAAAAAAATGGTCTTGCTTTATGGTATGGAGAACACGTAAGATTGACAAGGGGATGATAGCATGGACATGAACCAAACGTCACAATCACAATTTATAAAAATGACTCAAACACCTGTTCCAAAATTAATTGTTTCTTTAGCTATTCCCACCATAGTTAGTATGCTTATTACGGCAATCTATAATATAGCTGATACCTTCTTTGTATCTCAGTTAGGTACCAGTGCTGCCGGTGCAGTAGGTGTTGTTTTTTCTTTGATGGCAATTATTCAGGCAGTAGGCTTTACAATTGGAATGGGTGCTGGCAGTAACATTTCTCGACTGTTAGGAAAAAAGGACTATGCGCAGGCGGATGAGGTTGGCTCTTCCGCCTTTTTCACGGCTTTGTTTTTTGGCTCTCTTGTTACGTTTTTTGGTCTGTTATGTTTACATCCTTTTATGCGGATTTTAGGATCAACCCCTACAATTCTACCCTATGCTCAAGATTATGCACGTTATATTTTATTTGGAGCTCCCATTATGTGCGGATCCTTTGTCTTAAATAACATTTTACGTTCCGAAGGTAAGGCAACATTAGCTATGTTTGGAATAGCTACCGGAGGAATTCTCAATATTATATTAGATCCTATTTTTATTTTTGGATTTCAACTTGGTATCTCCGGAGCGGCAATTGCTACTTTACTTAGTCAATGCATTAGCTTTAGTATTTTACTTAGCTGTTTTTTACGAAAAAAGAGTGCGATCCATCTTCACCTTCGATATATTTCTCATCACTTTTTTACTTACCGAAAGATTATAGCAACTGGATTCCCTTCTTTTTCCAGACAAGGGCTTGCCAGTATTGCTACTGCTATTTTAAATCTTCATGCTGCTATGTATGGAGATGCCGCCGTTGCTGCCATGTCTATTGTCAGTCGTGTTTTCATGCTTGTCTTTTCTTCCATGCTAGGGTTTGGTCAGGGTTTTCAACCAGTTGCTGGTCAGAATTATGGTGCTGGGAATTATAAGCGTGTCAAGGAAGCCATTCTTTTTTCCATGAAAGCCGGTACAATTATGATGGTTGTACTAGCCTCTATTGGATATCTGGCCGCTCCACAGATTCTCACTTTATTTCGTCGAAATGATGCAGATGTAATTGCAATTGGTACCTTGGCTATGAGGGCTCAATGTATGGTAATGCCACTCCTTCCGCTCTCAACTATTACCAACATGACCTTTCAGGTATTAGGCCATTCCGGTAAGGCCACTCTTCTGTCTTCTGCAAGACAGGGACTTTTCTTTCTTCCGTTAATTTTACTATTACCGCGAATCATCGGGCTGACCGGAGTACAGCTTACCCAGCCAATTGCCGATGCTTTGACCTTTATAATATCAATTTTATTTATCCTACCATTTTTAAAAGAACTAACTCTGAAAGAACATACAGCTTCAGT
>JAVXHY010000014.1:0-54015 GCA_036656615.1 Lachnospiraceae bacterium
TTTTATATAGTATCACATTCCCTCACTGCTTGTCAACAACTTTTTTATTTTCTTTCAAAATTGTTTTAGCATTGGGAAAATGCATTTTTGCTGCTTGCTTTTCTTTGTTACGTGCAGCTTTAATAGATTATCATTTTTGTCGTAACTTGTCAATGCTTTTTCCCATATTTATCTATATTTTATTATTCACTTGATATTACTTAGCGTTTTATAGTAGTTAAAGCAGCTATCCATAACCATATAATAACTATAAAGCGCCCTTTATCGCGCAAATAATCCAATTGCCTCACTAATGTTTTTAACACCAATAATTTCGATTCCTTTTATATTTTTTAACAACTCTTTCGATACAGATGGCACAACACATGTTTGAAACCCTAATTTTTTTGCTTCTGCCACTCTTTGTTCAGGCATATTTACCGCACGTACTTCACCACTTAATCCTACTTCTCCAAATACAATGGTTCTATCACCAATTGGTTTGTTATTGTAACTTGATACAATAGCCATAATAATTCCCAGATCAACTGCTGGTTCATTCATTTTAATACCACCTGCAATATTTACATAAGCATCATAGTTGGATAATGGCAGACCTATTCGTTTTTCCAACACGGCCATCAATAGATTCACACGATTATAATCAGTACCTACTGCAGTTCTTCTAGGCATACCAAAATTACTTTGACATACAAGAGCCTGTATTTCCATTAGAATAGGACGTGTTCCTTCCATGGAACATGCAACTGCTGATCCTGAAGCATTCTCAGGTTTTCCATTCAACATAAATTCCGATGGATTTTCCACTTCCACGAGACCGGTATTTCTCATTTCAAAAACACCTATTTCATTTGTAGATCCAAATCGGTTCTTAACACTGCGCAGAATTCTGTAAGAAGCATGCCTGTCTCCTTCAAAATAAAGAACCGTATCCACCATATGTTCTAGAACTCTTGGTCCTGCCACTGTTCCCTCTTTCGTTACATGTCCAACAATGAATATAGCGATTTCCAGCCCTTTAGCTAATTGCATCAACACATTCGTAGATTCACGGACTTGGGACACACTTCCAGGAGCAGAACTCACTTCCTCATTATACATAGTCTGAATGGAATCTATAACTACTACCGCTGGTCTCCTTTGTTCAATCACATTTCTTATTCTTTCTAGATTCGTTTCACAGAGCAGTAGTAGACTTTCTGTAAATTCACCCATTCTATTGGCTCTCATTTTAATCTGTTTTAAGGATTCTTCTCCTGAGATATATAAAACTTCATATTTTTTTGCGCTGAGTTTTTGGCACACTTGCAATAATAGTGTAGACTTTCCAATTCCCGGATCTCCTCCTACTAACACAAGAGATCCTTTGACAATTCCGCCTCCAAGTACCCTGTCCAATTCCTTAATTTCCGAATAAATCCGATCTTCTCCATCCATTTCTACATTGGCTAAAGTTGAAATTTCTATTTCTTTTCTGTTTATAGTGGGATTTTGCTTTGCTGAAACCTTTTCCTCTACAAATGTATTCCATTCTTTACACATTGGACATTGTCCCAGCCATTTGCTTGCTTCATGTCCACAGTTTTGACAGAAAAAAACACTTTTCTTTGATTTTACCATTCCGTTCTCCTGCTCACTGTTATTGGAAGAAAAGACAGTGGTACATTTTATCACCACTGTCCTTTACTGCCTGTTGATTTTTATTGTAATTTCAAAACTTTTACATCTATGTAACTATCTTCATTTAGTTCTGCACTAATACTTAATTTCCCACTCAAATTTGTTTTCATCTCACCTACATTATTATCATCTAAGTATACTGAATAATTACTATCAGCTTCTAATTCTAAAGTGAATTGTGCATCTTTTGGTCCTGACACCTTAAATGTTACTCCATTTTCCGACTCCTTGAAATTCTTTACTGCTGTTCCCGGCACTGATTCATACACAAATATTCCATTCTTTTCTAATTTGGTAATCTCCGCGAACGTTTTCACCTTGTAGATATCCCCCAAAAATTCGAAGTTATCCAGCTTTGTTTTCGAATTCAAGGTATAGTCTCCAAAGCTAAGCGTTTGATCACTCTCAATGCATAATAGTTCTTTCACTGCAGTCATTTTCATTATCCTCCTAATGGTATTTCATGATTAGTTTATTATATAATAAATCCTCGACTTTTTCTAGTTCTTTATTCCCTTTGTATAAAATTTAATATCTTCTTTATAAATACCTGCAGCCACCTCTGTACCCGAAGTGAGTTCTCCATTTAAGATTGCATCTGCTAATTTATCTTCCAGCTCATTTTGCATCGCTCTACGAAGTGGTCGAGCGCCATATTTGCGATCTGTTCCTTTTTTTACAATTTCTTGTTTTACAGAATCACGAATAGTAAGTTTAATATTCAATTGTTCTTTTACACGTAATGACAATTCTGTACACATCAGGCTTACAATCATCTTTAAATGCTCATTTGTTAATGAATGAAATACGGTAATCTCATCGATACGATTCAAGAACTCCGGACGGAACAAGATTTTCACTTCTTCCATAACACCGGTTTTCATTTTTTTATAATCTCCATCGGAATCTTCTTTGGCTGTAAATCCTAGCTTTTTGGGATCCACAATGGCTTTGGCTCCTGCATTGGATGTCATAATAATAACTGTATTTCTAAAATCCACTTTTCGTCCTTGAGAATCTGTAATATGTCCATCATCTAAGACTTGAAGTAATATATTAAATACATCCGGATGAGCTTTTTCGATTTCATCAAACAAAATAACTGCATAAGGATTACGACGTACTTTTTCACTTAATTGTCCACCATCTTCATGTCCCACATATCCCGGTGGAGATCCAATCATTTTGGACACGCTGTGTTTTTCCATATATTCAGACATATCTACACGAATCAGTGCTTCTTCATTTCCAAACAAAGCTTCTGCTAATGCTTTTGATAATTCAGTTTTCCCTACTCCGGTAGGACCTAAAAATAGAAAGGAACCAATTGGACGTTTGGGATCTTTTAATCCAACCCGACCACGTTTTACTGCTTTTGCAACAGCTGTAACCGCTTCATCCTGTCCCACCACTCGTTTATGAAGGGTTTGCTCTAATCGTTGCAACCGATAACCTTCCGATTCTTTTAATTTCTGTACTGGTATTTTAGTCCAAGCAGAAATAACAGAAGCTACATCTTCTTCCGTCACATAAAGAATCTTGCGTTCCATGGTTGTATGAAATCTTTTTTTAAGGTTTTTTAATTTTTTCTCAGCTTCTAATTGTTCCTTGTGGAGCTTTGAAGCTTCTTCTATCTCACCCGATTTAATTGTTTCTTCTATCTTTTCTTTTAATTCTTCTATTTTTACCTCTAGCACATTGAGCTTATCCGGCACCTTAAATCCCGCTAATTTTACTTTAGAACATGCTTCATCTATAACATCAATTGCTTTATCCGGCAGATTCCGGTCATTTACGTATCGAACCGATAGTTTCACTGCCGCTTCTAATGCTTCTTCTTCAATAATCACATGATGATGTACTTCATATTTTTCTTTGAGTCCCTGCATAATTGCCAGACAATGTTCCGCTGTTGGTTCTTCCACCATAATAGGCTGAAAACGTCTTTCTAACGCAGCATCTTTTTCTATATATTTTCTGTATTCTGCTATGGTTGTTGCTCCTACTAGCTGTAGTTCGCCTCTTGCAAGAGATGGTTTTAAGATATTGGATGCATCAATTGCACCTTCCGCACCACCTGCACCTATCATCGTATGAACTTCATCCATAAATAATATAATATCACCAGCAGCCTTTACCTCTGCAATAAGATGCTTCATACGTTCTTCAAATTCTCCCCTGTATTTCGATCCTGCAATTACACTAGCCAGATCTAAAGTTACAATTCTTTTTTCTTTCATGCTTTCCGGAACAATACCCTCTGCAATTCGTAAGGCAAGTCCCTCAACAATTGCAGTTTTTCCAACTCCTGGGTCTCCTATCAGACATGGATTATTTTTTGTTCGTCGACTTAATATCTGCATAAGGCGATTCAATTCTACTTCTCTGCCAACAACAGCATCCAGTTTCCCTTCTTCGGCCATCTGCGTTAAGTCTGTACTATACTGTTCTAAAATATTTGTTTTTTTATTCTCTTCCTGACCTTCTAATTGATAATCTTTCGGATCTAATCCAAGTGCATCTACAATATCTTCGTATACTTTGGAAAGATTAATATTCATAGTAATCAAAATACGCGTTGCAACACAGTCCACATCCTGAATCATAGCCAACAGCATATGCTCCGTGCCAATTTCATCCGAATGAAAACGCATCGCCTCTTTTTTACTATTATCTAATAAGTATTCTAATCTTGGACTAGTGCCTAACTTCTCTAGTGTTTTGCTATCACCAATAGGTGATACTAATTCATCCATAATTTTTACGATCTTCGTGTCATCTGCACCATTCATGGTTAGTACCTGACCTGCAACACCTGTAAATACTTTTCGCATTCCTAACAGCAAATGCTCTGTCCCAATATAGGGATGATCTAATTCCTTTGCAACCTTTTTTGCAATTTCCAAAACCTGTTCTGCCTGTTTGGTGTAATTATTAAGCATAATACCTCCTTGCTACCGATACTCTTCAAATATCTCGTCTACCAATTTATGAACTTCTTCTCGGGTAATATCTTTACAACATCCTCTGGCTAATACCACCTGTAGATGCTGTTTCATCTCTTCCAGTGCCTGGATTTTGTTAACATCCAATGCAATAACAGCACCCCTTCGCCTATCCAGCTGAATATATCCTTCTTGCTTTAACACGCTGTAGGCTTTATTAACTGTATGCATATTAATACCAATATTTTCTGCTAATTGTCGAACTGATGGCAAAGTTTCACCCTCTTGAATTGATGATGTTGCAATACCAATAATAATTTGATTGCGCAACTGAATATAAATTGCTTCTTCACTGTTAAAATCAATTTGTATAAGCATATTATTCACCCTTTTCGTTATACTTGATTCATTTTAATACACTCAACTTTCAAAGTCATATGTATTCTATATTTGCTATAACAGTGTTATTATATCCTCTCCTTCCTGATAACGCAATACATTTCCAAAAAACAAAAAGAACATCACACCATAATATCTATATTTATGGTACAATGCCCTTTCCTTTGTCATAGCTTATTCTCATCAAATTGAATACTATGCCTCATCTATGGCTTTGCCAATATCATTTCTTTTGTATTTGTTCACATAAGAAATCCATTCTGTAGCCTCATATGCATTTTCCCTTGCAGCTTTCAGATCCTTACCTTTTGCAGTAATGCCTAAGACACGGCCTCCATTCGTTACAATTGTTGTTCCATCAAACTTTGTGCCTGCATGAAAGCAATAGTATCCCTCTTTATCTTTAAAGTTTTCAAACCCGTAAATCGGAATACCCTTATCATATTGTTCCGGATAACCTTGGGAAGCTAACACCACACACACCGCTGCATTATCTTCAAACTCCAAGTCTATTTTATCGAGCGTTCCATCAATACAAGCTTCCATTACCTCCACAATATCATTTTTCATACGTGGCAATACTACCTGTGCTTCTGGATCTCCAAATCTCGCATTATATTCCAGTACTTTTGGTCCTTCACTCGTCAGCATTAATCCAAAGAAAATAATTCCCTTAAATGGACGCCCCTCTGCTTGCATAGCATCCACCGTTGCCTGATATACATAATGATTGCAAAAAGCCTCTACTTCCTTTGTATAAAATGGACTAGGTGAAAAGGTTCCCATGCCTCCAGTATTTAAACCCTGATCTCCATCTTTTGCCCGCTTATGATCCTGAGCCGAAGTCATGGTTTTTACCGTTGTTCCATCTACAAACGAAAGTACCGATACCTCTCGGCCCACCATAAATTCTTCAATTACCAGTGTGTTCCCAGCATCCCCAAATTGCTTATCCAGCATAATGGTTTGGATACCCTGTCGTCCTTCTTCCAAAGTATTGCATATTAATACACCTTTGCCCAAAGCCAAACCATCTGCCTTCAGCACCAATGGAAAATGTGCATTTTCTATATATGAAAATGCCGCTTCCGGTGTTTGAAAGCTTTCATATCCAGCTGTAGGTATATTATATTTTTTCATTAAATCTTTAGAAAAAGCTTTAGATCCCTCTAAAATTGCTGCTGCTTTATTCGGTCCAAATACACGCAAGCCTTCCTGTTCAAATAAATCCACAATTCCGCCTACCAAAGGATCATCCATGCCAACAATCGTCAAATCAACTTTTTGCTCTTTGGCAAAAGAAACTAATTTATCAAATTCCATGGCACCAATCGGAACACATGTTGCAACCTCCGCAATCCCTGCGTTTCCAGGTGCACAGTATATTTGTTCTATTTTTTTATTTTTGGCTACACTCCATGCAATTGCATGTTCTCTTCCACCACCGCCAACAATTAATACCTTCATAGCCGGTCTCCTTTATTCTGATATCTGTATATGAACTTTTCCATTTGTCACCGTTATTCTTCCATTCGCTATATAATCAATGGCTTGCGGTAATATGATCCATTCCGCTTCCTTCATTACACGCTGTTGTAAGCTTTCAGGTGTATCCATTGGAAGCACATCAACTGCCTTTTGTATAATAATTGGTCCTGTATCGGTTCCTTCATCTACAAAATGTACCGTTGCACCAACAATTTTCACTCCTCTTTTTAGTGCGGCTTCATGCACCTTCAAACCATAATACCCAGTTCCACAAAAAGCCGGTATTAACGATGGGTGAATATTTATAATACGATTTCTATATGCTTGAATCATGGCATTAGGAATTACAACAAGAAATCCAGCTAAGATAATCAAGTCTGGATTCCAATCATCTATAGTCTTCAACAAATCAATATTAAATAATTCTCTATTCTCATATTCCTTTGGAGAAATACAACAATTGGGAATACGATACTTCTTAGCACGTTCCAAAGCATACGCATTTTTATTATTGCTTAGGACACCTACAATTTTTGTATTTGTAATAGCCCCCGACTCCACAGCATTAATTATTGCCTGTAGATTGGTTCCTCCACCCGAAACCAACACAACTACATTTAGCATACGGTAACTCCCTTTTCTCCTGATTCAATATATCCAACAACAAATGCATTTTCTTTGGCTTGATTAATGGCTTCAATTGCCTGATCAGCCTGATCTTTATCCACTGCCAATATCATACCCAGCCCCATGTTAAATGTATTATACATAGCATCTTCAGAAATATCACCATCTACTGCCAGCATTTGAAAAATTGGATGGATTGGATAACTGTCTTTTTTTAGAACTGCATGTACACCATCACAAAGCATACGAGGTATATTTTCATAGAAACCACCACCAGTAATATGACTGCATCCCTTAATACGTACACCAGCTTCTTTTACACTTCTCAATGCATCTACATATATTTTCGTTGGAACTAACAATGCTTCTCCTAAGGAACAGCCTAAGGAATCATAATATCTTTCTAGGGCTTCTAATTTCATGTTAAATACTTTTCTTACTAAAGAAAACCCATTACTGTGCACTCCGGAAGAGGCAATACCAATGAGTACATCTCCATCCTTTAGCTCTTTCCCAGTAATTAAATCTTTTTCATCCACAACACCTACTGCAAAGCCCGCTACATCATACTCTTCGATTGGGTAGAACCCTGGCATTTCTGCAGTTTCGCCACCAATTAAAGCAGCACCTGCCTGTTTACATCCTTCTGCCACTCCGCCGACAATTGTAGCAATCTTCTCTGGCTCATTTTTCCCGCATGCTATGTAATCCAAAAAGAATAATGGTTCTCCTCCAGCACAGGCAATATCATTGACACACATAGCAACACAATCAATTCCTATGGTATCATGCTTGTCCATCATAAATGCGATTTTTAATTTTGTTCCAACGCCGTCTGTCCCTGATACTAAGGTTGGCTTTTCCATATTTTTAAACTTTTCCATAGAAAAAGCGCCAGAAAAACCACCGATATTGGTCAACACTTCCGGTCTCATGGTTCGTTTAATATGTTCTTTCATAAGTTCTACAGATTTATAACCTGCCTCTATATCTACGCCTGCGCTCTTATAATCCATTTTGTTTTCCTCCACTTTGCTGTAGTTTACACTCAGCCATCCTTCCCTTTTCCTGTATCATTTACATTTGCTTCAAATAATCTTTGTGTCCTAATTTTTCTAACTTTGCTGCCTTTGCTTCTACTGTTTCCTTCATGTCATTGGAATATGCCTTTAACCGTTGAAGCAATTCCGGATTTGATATAGCCAAAATCCTAGCAGCTAGGATTGCTGCGTTAGCTCCACCATCAATAGCTACCGTAGCCACCGGTATTCCTGGCGGCATCTGAACAATGGAATACAACGCATCTACACCTTCCAAATTCTTTCCTGACATTGGGATTCCAATCACCGGCATTGGGAAAATTGCTGCGCACATGCCTGGCAAATGTGCTGCCATACCCGCACCAGCTATAATAACTTTAAAATCCTTTTCTTCTGCTGATTTCGCATATTCATAAAACACATCCGGTTCGCGGTGTGCTGAAATAATTGTCATCTCATAGTCTACTTCTAACTTTTCTAACATATCTGCAGCCTTGCTCATGATTTTCATATCTGAATCGCTGCCCATCACTATCCCTACTTTTGGCATAATATCCACCTTTCTCATTGATAAATTTCAACCATTTATGTGTATGGTTAAACAGTAACCTTGCTTTTATATATGTCATTGTACTAACCATCTGCACAGATGTCAACAATTTGCGAATGGTTCATTTAAAACTTCTGTACCTGGTAATACAAATCTTCCATTTTTTAGAAGTATAATCTCTTTTTCATCTTTTGTAACCACTTTGATTTCTTTTAATTCCTCATAAGGAATCGTAACATCTGTATGGCACTGAAAATACGCTTTTCCAATATCCTCTTTTCGCAAAATAGATATGGTATTGTCTTTTGCCACAATTTCCTTCCCATTGGGATTATATACCTTGTTTTCTTCACTCCAGCTATAACAGGTATCTCCCACAGCAAAATGGGGTCCCATTTTCTCTGCAATTAAAATTGGCATTTTATCTTCTATCTTATATTTTTTTGCTGCAACATAAGCAGTAGTATTCGTACCAATTGCAAACTCTCCAATTGGAAGACTGTCATGATTGTGTAGTATATTTTCTTTGATATACTTTTTATTTTCTTCTGCATCCGGAAAATTCGTACAGCTATAATCTATAATTTTGCCATCTGAAAATGTAAGCTTTAGATTTTGGTATTGCAGATTATTAAGATAAACCTTTTTTACAGCCAGTATCCCGTTCGTATTCTCTAGAATGGGTGTCGTAAACACCTCCCCTACTGGAATATTTACATCTGCCACACAGTTCTCAAAAATAGTTTCTTTCTCTGGGTCATTCAATCGGTGAAGCTGTATTTTTAAATCTGTACCATTATCCGCGATTCCCTTCACATGTACATATACTCCCTGATCTAACGCATCAATGAGTTTTTGCTGCACTTGTTCGTATATTTTTGCATCTAATGTATTAATGCGAATTACTTCATCAAAGATTTCTTTGTAATGTATTCCAATCTCTGGAATAGGATAAGCAATAATCGTAAAGCTTCTCTCTTCCCCTTTGATATAGTGATTCATAAGTTGTCCTGATTTGCCATCGTAAAGTACCGTTAATTGCTCTTGTTTTTCATCCAACATAATGGCTTCACTTATTCTGATTGGTACAAATGGATGTTCCCCGAATACTTCCATGACTGCTGGTCCAGCGAATTTTGCAGCCAACTCTTTATTCTTTTCATAGGTGTTTTTGGTTACATCTAATTTACGTTCTATATATTTCTTATCCATGAACAAGCCTTGATCTGCACGATGATCATATTCGTATTGTTTATTGACAGAAGCTCCATAGTATCCGATTTTATGCTGTTCTCTTTTTGTGATGATACTAACTGCGGCACGGTAGATAATTGGCTGAAGACCCATGACACGGAAATTCTTAATAGCAGCTTGTATCACCCGTTCAAATCCAAGGGTATATCGAATATTAACCGTTGACTTCTTGGATAGATCCTTGCCACCATTAATAAATCCCATACGATAGCCCTCTGTATACACATCTGCCATTTGCTGAATCACTGTTTCATCCAACCCATTCAAATGCCTGGCTGTTAACACTTCATTATCTGTAATATACTCTCCAAACTGATATAGATACGTTTCATCCCACATATTTACATGCTCAATTAGTTCTACTGCAAATACATATTTAGGATCTAGCTGTTCCTGAATCCGGTCAGCTAGAAAAACATCGCAATAATCACTTGCATACCAATATAAGATATCCTTTAATACTTTATATTCCGGCATGGGTGTTTCTTCAAAACAATTATATATTTCTATAAATAATTCATTGCATATGGTCAGATAGGAAATTCTTTCTTCAAAAACATACGCTATCTCACCACGCAGTTCCGCATAGAGAGCGCTTAACAGCTGCCCATATTCCTCACCTAATATTTCTACGGAGTACTTTGGATTTGCATAGCTTGTGGCATAATATTCTGGCTGTATATCTAGATATAGACTTGTGTTTATCCTTTGTAATTCTTCCAACGACAATTCTTTCCATGAATCTTTCCTATGTTCCACTAGCACATCATTTATTTGCAAAATGAACTTGGAAACCGTTTGAAAATAAGATTGAAACTTGGGATCCACTGTATATTCACTTAATATGGCTTTTATACGTTCCAGTGATAATTCATATCGTTCCATAACTTGTTGGCTTTCATCTACTGTCACTTCAAATTCATTCATTTACATCAACCCCCTTAAAAACAATAAGAAAAAGCACAAAATATAAAATACATTCATCCCAATACCCACTCGGCAAGTGATATAATTTTTCTCTCTTTCTCTCATTCCTTTTATGCCTATATTAACACCTACACAGGAAAAGATAAAACCACCGATACCTAAAGCACCTGTGTAAATAGGCGAATTTCCTCTCTTTGCATATGCCGAAAAAATTAACAATACAAGTAACATTCCAATACCCAAAGCGCAGACGCAAGATGACATACCTTTTTTGGAATGTTTTAATTTTGCCTGTCCATACTTACGATTTCCTCTATCTTTCGTTTCTTTTTTTCTTTCTTTGTTTTTTAGCATCACAACTTCTCCTTATTGCATTACAAATGGTAAAACATATAAATCCAATAATACCTCCAATTGTATTTAACAACAAATCATCCACATCAAAACTTCCTACCCGTGTTACCAACTGGAAGATTTCAACACAGAGACTCAATCCAAAACTATAAAATAGAGTTGCAAAAAAACTTCTATATTTGCTTGCCATCGGAAGAAAAAACCCAAAAGGTACAAATATTAATACATTTCCGACCAAATTAGTAAAGACAGCGAACGCTCCTAAGGCCTCACGATAATTAATAAAACGCTTAATTTCTTTGAAAAGTGTCAAATTATAATGATAATTATTTAATTCTCCCGTTCGCCCATACCAATCTGAAAATATTAGGAAATATAATAAAAAACCGATATAGAGAATAAACAATACTTTTCCTAGAAGGCGGACACGTTTTCTATGTTTGTATTTCAAAATAATATCCTTTCATCCCTAAAATGTGAGACTCGTCTTACCCTTTAATAAACGTGCACCTCCAATAATAGTTAAAATACCGGTGACGATTCCGGCAACTATCATGATAATCCCAAGAACGATATTCCCAGCACCAACTTGTTTCATTGTTTTATAAACATGCTCAACCATCTGACTCCTCCTATTGTTCTGCTCCATACTGTTCATAATATGCATCAATTGCCTCTTTTAATACATCATCAATAATAATTTTTCCTTTATATTCTTTATTATGTAAATGCTCAACTACATCTTCCATGGTGACAATTGCCGTTGTTTCCATTCCGTATTTTTCTTTAATTTCTGCCAATGCACTTTTGTTTCCCTGTCCCCGTTCCATACGGTCAACAGATACCACCAATCCCAAGGTTTCAATCCTTCCCTGTGCGTTTAGAATTGGCAACGTTTCCCCAATGGAAGTGCCTGCTGTTGTGACATCTTCAATGATTACAATTCGATCACCATCTGCAATAGGACTTCCTAATAGAATTCCCGTATCGCCATGATCCTTAACTTCTTTTCGGTTGGAGCAATATCGGATATCTCGATTATATATTTCACTGATTGCCATGCTTGTAGCAACGGTTAGTGGAATTCCTTTATATGCAGGCCCAAACAATACATCAAACTCAAATCCAAAGGTCCCCTCTATAGCTTTCGCATAGTATTCACCTAGTTTTCGAAGTTGAGCACCCGTTCTATAAAACCCAGTATTTACAAAGAAAGGCGTCTTTCTGCCACTTTTTGTAACAAAACTTCCAAATTTTAATACTCCACAATCCACCATAAATTCAATAAATTCTTTTTTATACTGCTCCATCTTTATATTCCCTCTTTCTTTATTTGACTATACCAATAATATCTTGTATCTGATGGACTTTTTTCTGCTCCATATATCCTTCTATTCCTTCTATCACATCCATGGTTGTAGTTGGATGATAGAAATTTGCCGTTCCTATGGATACAGCCGAAGCTCCTGCAAGTATGAATTCTATTGCATCCGACGCTAAAGCAATTCCCCCCATACCTATGATAGGAAGTGTAACCGCTTGGGCAACTTGATATACCATACGCAGTGCAATCGGCTTAATAGCAGGTCCTGATACTCCGCCTGTTTTATTGGCAAGTGCAAATGACTGCTTATTGATATCAATCTTCATGCCAGTCAGTGTGTTAATTAAGGATAATACATCTGCCCCTCCTGCTTGCGCAGCTTTTGCCATTTCTGTAATATCGGTTACATTGGGACTTAATTTCATTATAATTGGCTGTTTTGCATATTTTTTTATTTCTCTTGTAATTTGTTCCACTGCTTTAGGGTTCTGACCAAAAGCAATTCCCCCTTCTTTTACATTCGGACAAGAAATATTGATTTCCAACAAATCTATCTTTTCATCTGAAAGTCTCTCTACTACTTCAATATAATCCTCTGTCGTCTTGCCACATACATTTACAATAATTCTTGTATCGTACTTTTGTAAAAATGGAAGATCTCTCTTACAAAAAAGTTCCATTCCTGGATTTTGCAGACCAATGGCATTCATCATTCCACCATATGTTTCTGCAACTCTTGGTGTTGGATTCCCTTCCCATGGAACATTAGATACCCCTTTAGTTACTACAGCTCCCAATCGATTCAAATCTACAAATTCACTATATTCCGTACCCGAACCAAAAGTTCCTGAGGCGGTCATAACCGGATTCTTAAGTTCTACTCCTGCTAATCGGATTGTGGTATCTATCATACTTCCACCTCCTCAGCTAAGAATACCGGCCCATCTTTGCAAACACGTTTGTTGTTCACATTAGAATGATGGTCTATCTCTTTCGACTTGCATACGCATGCGAGACAAGCGCCGATTCCACAGGCCATACGCTCTTCCAACGAAAGATAACACTCTATATTCTGCTCTTTTGCATATATTTTAACTGCATGTAACATAGGTGTTGGACCACAAGCATAAATAATTTCTCCCTGTAAGCCCTGTTCCTTTATGGCGTCTAAAACAGTTCCTTTTGTTCCAGCGCTGCCATCTTCTGTTGCCACATAAAGAACCCCATTTTCTTTTAATTCTTCTTCCAAAAACAACTGATCACGGTATCCTGCTACAATCGTTTTCTCACAATTAAGATGTTTGGATAATTCTAAAATTGGCGGAACTCCTATTCCACCACCTATTAACAGTGCTTTCTTTTCCTTGATAGGGAAGCCATTTCCAAGTGGACCTAAAATTGAAATGGTATCTCCTTCCTGCAATTTCGAGAACTGCTCCGTTCCTGTATGTTCACCCATCACCCGATACACTACTCGTATCTGTGCATTTTTTTTATCTGTTTCACAAATACTAATTGGTCTAGGTAATAATTTACTATTATCATTGGTATACATCGAAATAAATTGTCCCGGTTTCGCATCATGGGCAATTTGTTTCGTTTGTAGCCACAAACTGAATATTCCGGTGGCCAGCTGTTTTTGACTTACAACTTGAACATTTTCTTGGTATTGATCTGCCATTTTTTCTCTCCTGATTTTCGTTCTTTTATAGGTTCTGCTGAAGTGCTCCATCAATATCAGTAATCATGGCTTCCACTGCCGCTCTAGCTGCCTCTCCATAATGTTCCGGTCCATACGCATTGTAAGCTTCCTGCTTATAGGCCGCAATGATTCCCCTAGATGAGTTAATAATTGCTCCCAACCCATCTTTGTTAAAGAAATGAACCAAATCTTTGCCTTGCCCGCCTTGAGCACCATATCCAGGTACTAGGATATAGGATTTCGGCATGATTTTACGAAGTGTTTTCCCGATTTGTGGATAAGTTGCTCCTACTACGGCGCCAATATAACTATAATTTTCCTCACCCATCAGCTCCATACCCCAGGATGCAACCTTCTCTCCAACTAATTCATAAAGTGGTTTTCCACTTACTAATTGATCCTGAATTTCTCCGCTGGATGGATTAGATGTTTTCACCAATATAAACAATCCCTTCTTTTCTTCTTTGCATACATCCAGAAAAGGATTGACGCCATCAGAACCTAAGTAAGGATTTACAGTTACAAAATCTTCTCCAAAAGGTATATAAGACTGACTGCCTACTTGGACACGGCCAATGTGTCCCACTGCATAAGCTGCAGATGTAGATCCAATATCTCCTCGTTTAATATCACCAATTACAACCAGCCCTTTGGTCTTACAGTAATCTACCGTTCTTTTAAATGCTTGAAGTCCTGGAATTCCAAATTGTTCATACATTGCAATCTGTGGTTTTACCGCCGGAATCAAATCAAAAGTAGAGTCTACAATTTGCTTATTAAACTGCCAAATTGCTTCTGCTGCACCCTCTAGAGTTTCTCCAAATTCTTTATATGCCTGTTTCTGTACCTGTTGTGGAATATAAGAAAGCATTGGGTCTAATCCCACCACAATAGGTGCATTGGTCTTTTTAATATTTCTTATCAGTTGATCAATCATATTCTATCCTCCAAATGCTTATCTGTTTCATATACCACATTTCCACTTACTAATGTAAAACGAACCTCACCCTTAACTTTTTTTCCATGAAATGGAGTGTTCTTTCCCTTAGATAAAAAAGTAGCTTTATCAATTGTATAGGTGATATTTGGATCAAAAATCACTACATCTGCTATTTTTCCAGGTGCTAGACAACCCTTATCTATTCCTAATATTTTAGCAGGGTTTCCACTCATTTTCTCTGCCATCTGCATGGGTGTCAGTATCCCCGTATCCACCAGTTCTGTATAAGTAAGAGATGCCATAGTTTCTAAACCTACAATACCAAAGGCAGCATCCTTTATTGATTGATTCTTTTCTTGCTCTGTATGGGGCGCATGGTCAGTAGCAATGGCATCCATAATATCCATCTTCAGCCCCATTCGCAATGCTTCCATATCCTCTTTGTTACGCAGTGGGGGATTCATTTTAAATCGTCCATCATCTTCTGTGATATCATCCGTTGTTAGTATAAAATGATGGGGACACACTTCTCCTGTTACAGGCAGTCCTTCTTTTTTTGCCTGCTCTACCATGATCACACTGTCCTTCGTGGAGCAATGACACAGATGAAGCTTTACTCCTGTTTCTTTTGCAAGCAAAATATCTCTTGCCACAATCACATCCTCTACTGAATTGGATATACCTTTTAAACCCAGAGACTTGGCTTTTGTATCTGCATGCATAACACCACCTTCTACTAGATTGATGTCCTCACAATGAGCAAACACTCTTAAATCCTTCTCTTTAGCTATCCTCATTGCATTTCGATAAAGCACCGCATCCATTACGGATTTTCCATCTTCACTAATAGCTTTGCAGCCTGCTTTCGCCATTCCTTCTATATCGGATAATTGTTTCCCTTGCTGCCCTATCGTGACTGCTCCTAATTGAATCACATGCACCAGACACTCTTCCTTTGCCCGTTGATGAACCGATCTTACTTTATCACCTGTATCAATCACCGGTTTGGTATTCGGCATGGCACAAAGTGTTGTTACTCCACCTCTGGCCGCGGCCTGCCCCCCTGTTGTTAAAGTTTCTTTATACTCCAGTCCTGGATCACGCAAATGAACATGTAAATCAATAAATCCAGGCATCACATAGCATCTAGATGCATCTATGGTCCGATCCGCTAATTCCTCTATCTTGGATTCTATTTTTACAACTTTCTCATCTTGAATTAGTACATCACAAATTTCATCACGTTTACTGTATGGATCAATTACATGACCGTTTTTTATTAATATTTTCATGTGGTGTCCTTTCTTTTATAAATTTATTAACTTGCGGTAATTTGACTATTTATGATCTCCATTGCTTTATCCAGCTGATTATCTGCCTTTTCATCCTGCTTGTTTTCCTGATATTCAATAACTGTATCTGGTTTGATTCCAACTTTATTTATATTTCTACCTTTCGGTGTAAAATATTGTGATACTGTAAATTTCATGCCAGATCCATCTTCCATGCGGTGGATCTGTTGTACCACTCCCTTGCCATAGGTAGTGGTTCCCACTAATTCACCAACCCCATAATCTTGTATTGCTCCTGCAAAAATCTCGGATGCACTGGCACTATTGCTATTGACCAATACACAAAGTGGCTGAGTAAATGGGGTGTTCCCATTGCCTGAATACTCTTTCTTATTTCCACTCTTATCCTCTGTATATACCATAACACCCTTGGGAAGTAAAAGTTCCAACATATCGCATACGGTATCTAAATTACCTCCCGGATTATTTCGTAAATCCACAACCAAACCTTGCATCCCCTGATTTTGTAATGTGGTAAAAGCTTCTACAAACTGGTTATAGGTAACCGTATCAAATTCTACTATACGAATATATCCAATTTGATTTGGCTTCAGTTCACTGACAACCGTAGGTGTTAGAATCTTCCTTCGTGTAGCGGTCACCTTTTGCTCACCTTCTACACCCTCTCGTAAGATAGTAATATCCACCTGTGTATTCTTTTTTCCTCTTATTTTAGATACTACACTTTGAAGATCCATATTCTGAACCGATTGACCATCTACACTAACTATTACATCATTATTTTGCAATCCTGCTTCAGCTGCCGGTTGGTTCTCAAATACTTCCGAAATAGAAATTACCCTATCTTCTGGATTCTGAGACATAACAGCACCAATCCCAAAATATTCTCCAGAAGTACTTTCTAAAAGCTGTTTCATTTCTTTTGTTGTATAATAATCTGCATAAGGATCATTGAGTCCTTTGATATATCCCTGATACATCTCGTCTTTTACCTTACTCTGATCAACGGAGTACAAATATTCCTTATCAATTAAAGACTGCATAAGATTAATTTTATTTTTAAATGTACGATCTACTACATTGTTTTTAGACAGCCCGCCATTAAAGTTGTATGTTCCGCTAACAAATCCAGTACCTGCTACCACTGCTATTACAAAAATAAACATAGCAAGGGCGCCAATGAGCGCCCCTTTCCAAAAATCATTCTGTCTTTTCATATATGCTTCCCATTCTCGAAATTACTGCTACTTATAGGTAACTTGCCGGATTTACTGCTGTTCCATTCACTTCTACCTGGAAATGAAGGTGATTGCCAAAAGAATTTCCGGTATTTCCAACTGCCCCAATATTTTGTCCTCTAGATACGTTTTGTCCGGAGCTTACATATGGACTACTAACCATATGCATATATTTCGTTGTAATTCCATTTCCGTGATCAATAACCACCCAATTACCTGCCGAACTACTATAACCAGCAATTGCTACATAACCAGAATCCGCTGCATATATAGGCGAACCTTCCGGAGCAGCTAAATCAAGACCTTTATGAAATCCTCCGTCTCGTGGTCCAAATGGACTAGACACCGAACCACTTGGACATGGATTCGTGAATTGACCATTTCCACTAATACTTGGTGCTCCCGGTGCATAATCTCCACCAGAGCCTCCACCAGAATTTATCGGATATTGAATTGCTTCTTGTCTTTTGCGCTCTGCTGCTTGTGCATCAGATAATAGCTTTTGCAAAACTTCTGAATTTGCGCCAATCTCTCCTTGCAGTTGTGAAATCTCTGTACTTTTTTGTGACATTAAAGTCTCAACTTCCGTTTGTTTTGCAGTAAGCTCCTCTTGACAAGTTTTTAATTGTTTATATTCTTCTTTTAACTCTGTTTCTTTTGTTGCAACCGTTTGTACTAATTTTTGAAATTGAACTAGCATTTGTCTATCATAAGATGAAATTTGTTTTACATATTCTGCTTTATTTAAAAAGTCTGTAATACTCTGTGAATCCAGCAATATTTCAAGAAATTCAACATTTCCATTCTCATACATATATCGAATTCTTTTTTTCATGGACTCATACTGGCTGTGCTCTTCTATTTTGGATTGAACCAGTTCATTTTCAACTGTTTCAATCTCTGTTTCTTTTACAGTCAACTTCTCTTTTGCCGTCTGCATATCGGAAACAATTGTATTTAATTGTGCTGCTAATCCTGATTTTTGTGTTTCTGCCGCTTGTTTCTCTGCTTCTAGATCCTGTGCTTTTTTTTGTGCTTCATCAACTGATGCAGCTGACACTGGCATGACTGTTCCAAAGCACAATATCATTATCATTAAAAAACTAATGATTTTATTTGTTTTTTTCATTTTCTCACCTATACTTTCAAATGTTTTTTAATCGTAAAGAAACTACCAACAAAACCAATTCCCACTCCCAACATTAAGCCTGCTGGAAGTAAAGTTTTATATACTGTTCCTACCGGTAAGAAATCCAAAATATTATTTAATAAACTAAAACGGGTCATGATATAAACAATCGCCTTATTATATAGGAAATACAAAGTTACTAATGGAATAATTGCCCCAACCAAACCAATAAGCAATCCTTCGATTACAAAGGGGGCTCGAACAAAGCTATCCTTCGCTCCTATGTATTTCATAATAGCAATCTCTTCTCTACGCACCGAAATACCTATGGTAACTGTATTACTGATCAAGAATATAGAAACTGCCAACAGTACCGCAATAATACCAACAGAAATGTAACCCACTAATACATTAACACTGGATAACGTTTTGGCTACAATATCTGATTTGTTTACCTTTCGCACCCCGTCTAAGTTTTCAGTAAATTTAACTAAATCCCTTTGCGTCTCAACACTAGACATGAATACTTCATAATTGTCCGAATTTCCTAATGGATTATCATTTTTAAATCCATCTGCCAAATCCTTTGATTCCTTAAAATACTCATCTTTGAATTTATCCCATGCTGCATCCGCAGAAACAAAATTTACTTCCAATACATCTTTTCTAGCTTTTAATTCATCTCCAATTTTTTCAACCTGAGCTTTTGTCGCATCTTCTTCAAAAAATACGGTAATCGCCACACCTTCTTCTGCACTTTTTACTATATATTTAAAATTAACAACAATGGAAAAGAATACTCCAAATAAAAATATACATGCTGACATAGTTGCAATCGAAGCCAATGAAAACATCTTATTTCGACCGATATTCTTTACCCCTTGTTTTATTGTATATCCCGCTGTACTAATCCTCATCTCTATACCCACCTTTTCGTTCATCACTGACAATCACGCCTTGTTTCATTGTAATAACACGTCTTTGCATTTCATTTACAATTTCATGGTTATGCGTAACAACTAATACGGTTGTTCCTCTTTGGTTTGCCTCTTCCAATAACTTCATAATCTCCCATGAATTTGTTGGATCTAGGTTACCAGTAGGTTCATCTGCCAATAATATAGATGGTTCATTTACAATTGCTCTTGCTATTGCAACTCTCTGCTGCTCCCCACCAGATAGTTCTTTTGGATATGATTTGTATTTTTGTGCCAAGCCCACTAACGAAAGGGCTGCTGGTACTTTTTGTTTAATAATACGCGATGGTGTCTCTGTAACACGTAACGCAAAAGAAATATTGTCATAAATATTTCGATCTCTTAATAGGCGGAAATCCTGAAATACAACACCAATTCCCCTACGATACTTAGCAACGTGACGATGTCTCATTCTATTTAAGTTCTGACCATTTACAATAATGGTTCCTGTTGTCGGATCTAATTCTTTCATCATCAATCGAATAAGAGTTGATTTTCCCGAACCACTGTCGCCTACTACAAATACAAATTCACCTTGTTCAATTTTAACGCTTACCCCATTCAAGGCAGCATTCCCCTTTGAGTATTCTTTCGTTATGTCATTTAATTCTATCATACGCTCCTCCTAATTATTAATACTCCAATTTTTCCATGTACTTCATATACTTCACGACCATGAGCGCTATTTTAAATGTAATAGCATCCTCGAAAATCCTCAGATCTAATCCAGTACTCTTTTGCAATTTATCCAAACGATATACAAGTGTATTTCGATGAATATATAATTGTCTTGATGTTTCAGAAACATTCAAACTATTTTCAAAGAATTTATTAATAGTAGATAATGTCTCTTCATCAAAATCATCCGGCGACTTTCCCTCAAAAATCTCACGGATAAACATTTTACAAAGCGGAATTGGCAATTGATAAATTAATCTTCCAATCCCTAATGCACTATATGCAATAATATCTTTTTCATTAAAAAATATTTTCCCGACATCCAGTGCTAATTTTGCTTCTTTATAGGATTTCGATACCTCTTTGATGTCATTAACAATGGTTCCATAGGCAATGTGTACACCCTCTTGATTTTCGGATTTTAGTAATTCCAGTATTTCTTTTGCACACTTCTCCATCTCCTGGTATCCATCACCAGCACCTAATTCCTTCACTACAATAATATTCTTTTCATCTACTGCTGTGATAAAATCTTTTGTTTTGCCACCTAATAAGGTACGCATATTCTCCAAAACATTTGCATCTTTCTCATGAATGGTTTCAATAATAAAGATAACACGTCTAACCTCTGTATCTATATGTAACTTTTTGGCACGATTGTAAATATCAACCAGTAACAAATTATCAAGCAACAAATTTTTAACAAAATTGTCCTTATCAAAACGTTCTTTATATGCAACTAAAAGGTTCTGTATCTGAAAAGCAGCAATTTGACCTATCATATGCACATCGCCACTTCCATGATTGGCTAATAATACATATTCTAGCTGTTGCTCATCGAAAATTTTAAAGAACTGATAACCTTGTACGGCTTGACTGTCTGCTGGTGATTCCACAAATGATAAAACTGCATTTTCATAATCCTCTACATCCGTAAATGTACTAGCTAAAGTTTTACCATCTGTATCCATGACACACAAATCAATCCTGGTAATCATCTTCAAACCTTCAATTGTATTTTGAAGTATTTGATTTGAAATCATATTTGTATCCTCCATTTCATGTATCTTATGCATTATTCACAACACCTTAATTTCATCTTGAAAATCAACGCACACATCTAATCTATATACTAATACAAAACGACAAAAAAATAAAGAGGAAATCAAGTTCTTTTATGCATTTCCTCAAATATTTCACATTTCATTCACATTTTGTCTATATACATAGTACACAAAATATATTATAAGATTTCTTTCTTGTGCTTTTCTATTTGGTGTTTAAATATTCGTTTTGTCATAAATTCCTTTATGCGGTCATTTGTTTTGGATTTTCCACTTGGTAATTTGTAATTTTTCCCAAGTCCCAGCCACATTTTAGTATTTAACAATGCTTTATTGCGCTGAATGAAAGATTCTTGAAGTGGGGAATCTAGAATTGATATTACACATTCTACTTCTATCCCGTTGATTCGATTCAAAATCATATCATCATATTCTATTCCCCCAGGAAATGCTAAGCGATCCATCAATAAAATACCTTGGTAATTCCGTTCTATATAATCGCAAAATATGAAAGCCTGTTCTTCCGTTTCGGAAAGTACAAATATACGCTTATGATTCTTATGCATATAGCGAATCAGCATCTTCAAAAACATTTGATTCTCAATTTCCTGTATGCTTTTATGATCTGTTATCATCGCTGCTTCTAAAATAGCTTTGTCCCCTGCAACAATCATATCCAAGTCTTCAATAGCGTCTTTTAGCTTGATATTTTCACCGGCCTTGACCAGTGTATTAACAGAAACAACCTCAACCGTATTCAGACACTCCGTCTGCAAATATTCCATTGCAAGTATCATTGCTTCCTTCGCGGTATAATTGTCAATTTGTACATCTAAGACATTGATTTTCTTATTCATATAAATCACCTTGTATTTCTTCCCCAGTTGTACGATTATAGCAAAGAAACTAAGATTTTTCAAGGTTTCTTTTCTTTTTTGTAATTAATCCTCCAATTCTGCCTGTTTCTTTTGATGACAAAGATTTCCAGCCATCTTCTAAAACACGGTCTAACAGACCTAGCTCCTCTGCAATTTCATATTTTAATTTTTCTTCTGACTCCAGCTCACTTAAAACAATTGGTTTTTGCTTTCTCTTAGACATAACTAGGCTACACCCCTTTCTTAATTTGTTAGGAGTATAGCCCAGTTCTCAAATCTTATACTAATATTCTTTCGGTTCATCTGGAATAATAACCGCTGCAACAAAATATGCCAAGATACCTGTTCCTCCTGCAAAAGCGAACAATACCATCCCTAAGCGGATCAAAGTCGGATCAATATTAAAATATTCCGCGATGCCTCCGCAGACTCCACATAACATTCTGCTTCTTCTTGACCTATATAATTTTTTTGGTTCCATGCTCTTTTCCTCCTAATCCTTGTTGTTATCATAGTTTATTATAATTGTTCTGACTGAAACAAAACACGCACACTCCCCACTCCACAGTCAATGTTAATTTCTTTTGCTTTATGGTTATTAATATTGGTTTCTCCACTAAATCCAGAGTAAGTCTTTTCTCCCAGCTGAATTTCTCCCACACCGCATTCCAGTAGATAATTAAAATCTTCTTGTTTTCCTGTTGTTTGAAAAAGAATCGTTCCCACTCCCGTATCAAACTCAGCTTCTCTAGCTATGTTTCCACGAACATCTACTTCACCGGCTCCCGTTTCTACATCCAGCTGTTCTGTATTACAATTGCGAATGGTTGCTTTTCCTGCTGCAACATCAATTCCCAATGACCTTGCATTTATATTTTCTATATCCAGACTGCCTGCTGCAAGGGTAATCTCCACCTCCTTGAACTGCATTCCTCGAGGGACATAAATATCAAGGTTTTCTTTTTTATGATGTCTTATAATCCTATGCTTCGATGTAATGGTCAGCGTCTTTCCATCCTCTACATATACACGAACATTGTTCCCCCGATTCTTTACCTTGATCTTCTCGCCATCATATTCTATAATCTGGAACTCTCCTGCTTTCAGTTCACACTTTAAATTGTCGATATTTGCAAACTCATTTTCCTTCATATGATGTTCTTTTATATTACTTTTTATAATTACCGTTTCTTTATAATTTATAATATTATTCGGTATATCCATATCATAAATACTTGCACCTAAGATAACTGCAACACAACAAAGAATCATTCCTACTCCCGCAACAATACCGCATACCATTAGAAACGTCTTCCATCCTTTTCTCATTATGAAACCACCTTTCTCCCAAATGGTTTTCTGCATATCCATACCATTCCTCTAAATACAGCTTTAAAGACAATAAGAGTAAGCTTCACCATTCCAATTGCTGATAAAAGTCCAAGTACACCGAGTATCATTCCACATCCCATCATCAAACATCCAACCGGTAATGAAACAAATAATTTTGCAATTCCCAAACCAAATAATATCAAGCAAAAAACAAAGATGGCAATTGCTGTTATGATTAGTCCGATAAACAAAGCTGCCACTCCAAAAATCAAAGCAAAAATAGTACCCAAAACACCAATCATAACGGGAATAATAATTGGTCCACCCACCAAAACAATCGCAACAATTAAAAGTATCTTTATCACATTGTTCGTTCGTGGTGGTTCGTCTTTCTCTTCTACTGAATGACGTGGTGCCAAGGGGTCCTTGCTCTCGAATCTAGTATCTGTATATCCCATTTCACTATATTCACTTCTATTATCATCTTCCCCACCAAGTCCAGCTTTAATTTTGGCTGCCACTTTCTCTGGACTATCCAGTTCAGCAATAACTTGCATTTCGTTCTCCAATCCCGCGTCATCAAAATAGTCATTGTAATACTGCATTGCTTCATTTCTTTCTTCCACGGATACATCCTGTAATAAAGCATTTAACTTGCTCATAAAATCTACGCGACTCATGCAGTCACACCTCCCTCAAATATTTGACTTATTTTTCCTGAATACTTCTTCCACTCCTCGCGATACAAATTCAGCTGTGCAGTCCCTTTATCTGTTACCTTATAATACCGTCGATTTCGCCCATCATGCTGTAGATCATATACTTCTAAACATTCATCCTTCTGCAATCTGCGAAGCACAGGGTATAGCGTTGATTCCGATACTTCAATTACCAGTCTTACATCTTGGGTAATCTTATATCCATAGGTTCCTTGTGCGTCACGAGATACCACTGCCAAAACAATTGCATCTAACAGTGCTGCACCTGTATTAAATACCATGTCATCACTCCTCACTACCAAGTATAGTATTACAAACTTATCAATATTGTTTTGATATCTATATTATCGTTTCCACTATATTATAGTTCATATAGTATTATATGTCAAGAATTTTTATTGCAATAAAAACTTGTATGAAAAAAATAAGGGGAATTCCTATTACAAATTTAACGTGTCTAGTTTTGTGCCTATACACCTGCATACCCAAAAACGCCCCAACACTGCCACCTACCAAGGCCAATCCCATTAATGTTGCCTCTGAAATTCTAAAATTCCCTTTTTGAGCACGCCTTTTATCGTTTCCATACAATAGAAAAGTAAGACTATTTATTAGTATAATGTAGCATATGAAGTAAAACATAAAATCAATTATTCTCCTTTTAGTTTCTTTTTCAACTTAATAGTTTCTTTCATAACTCAATAGTTTCTTTCAATGTAAACGAATAGATTAGTTTTTCTTTTACTTTCTTTCCAGTAAGCTGCTGTAATGCGGTTGCATAATAGTCTAGTTGTGATTGATATCGCTGTTTTAATTCCTGGGGATGTTTCACATAATCCGTCTTATAATCTAGGACGACCCATTCTCCATCTTCTTCAAAATAGGCATCAATGATTCCTTGTACAAGCAACATTTCATCACTTTTTTGGTTATATATATTCTCTGCCGATGTTCCGATTACAAAAGGCTGTTCTTTATAAAATTGATTTTTTATACTGGCTTTTTTCATCCGTTTTCCTATATCCGATGTTAAAAACAAATAGATATCTTCTATTTCCACTGATGAAATCATTTCTTTCGTTAAAATTTCTTCCTTCAGAAACGATTCCATTACTTCTGACAACTGTTCTTTATTATAGTCAATTCCAAAATCTATTTTTTCCAGAATTTTATGATATATCGTACCTCGATATGCCCCTTTCAATTCTTCTTTTGGCAGTAAGAACTTAGGTAGTAATGGAATCACCTCAGGTTCTTTATTCATGATTTCTCCGGATTCTTCTCCTAGATATGCACGTTTTTTTAATTCGGATACTGTAAATTTCATTTTAAAATGTTGTTCATTTTCATAGGAATAGGAAAATGACAATTGCTCTTCTAACTGATTTTTTAATGCACAATCATATGTTTTGTTTAAATCTATATGATGTAACATTTCTTCTGTAATCTTTCCAGAAACTTCCTCGGCCCATTCTCCCGTCACTAAGTCTTCCATCTGAATGTAACGGACAACCATTGGTATGTTTTCTTTATACAATGGATTTGAGAATGGTACCATCATATTATATTTTTCCCAAATTTCATCAAAACTCCGATTACGAAGTAAGGCCGGCAACACCCAATCATAATAGCAGTTTGATTTTGTCAAGGTAGTATAAGTAAGGTCTCGTTCCTTCTGCCATTTTAAAGCATTCATACTTTGCAGTTTTTTTTCAAATTTGGAAATCGTTCCAATAGTAATAAGCTTCTCCTTTGCTCTAGTAAGTGCCACATATAATATACGAAGTTCTTCTCCTCTATTTTCTAAAGACACTTGTTTTTGAATGATTTTCTTTATAAGAGTTGGAGACTTCGTACGCCTTTCTATGTCGATTGCATCTATTCCAATCCCCAAGTCCGGATGAATTACAATACTTCCCTGTGCCTCCTTATTGTTAAAGAGTTTACTCATTCCTGCAACAAACACTACCGGAAATTCTAATCCTTTGCTTTTATGAATACTCATTAAACGCACAGTATTGTCCTTTTCACTGGATATATTTGCCTCTCCATAATCTATTTCATATTTCTTCAGCTGTTCTATATATCTCACAAAATTAAATAATCCTTTATAACTTGTTGTTTCAAAGGATATTGCCTTTTCTACCAACATATCTACATTTGCTTTTCTTTGTTCTCCACCAGGCAATGCAGCCACATAATATCCATAGCCTGTTTGTTCCATGATTCTCCATAGCAGTTGATGAATAGCCGTATAAGGCACCGCCAGTCGAAAGCCTTGTGCCTGTTCCAGAAATGCACAAAGCTTAACCCCAATTGGGGATTCCTTTTTTTCCGTTGCATAAGCCATCACTGCTTCATGAAATTTCAAATGAAGATACGAGCTTTTGATGTGAGCCAATTCTTCCGAAGTAAGACCTCCAAACATAGAACTTAATACTGCGGTCAAAGGTAAGTCCTGTCTTGGATTGTCTAGTATTTTCAAATAGTCCAAAAGCAAGGCGATTTCTCTGGATTCAAAGTAGCCCTCCTTGCTTCCAGTATAAGTAGGTATTCCTTCTTTATTTAAAACTTTGGCAAACACATCCGTCCATCCTTTTAAACTTCTTGTTAAGATTACAATATCACTATATCGGATTCCTCGGTATGTTCCGGTCTTTTTATCCAGTACCTGATGAGAATGGACTAATTCCTTAATTCTTCTTGCTACTGCCCGTGCTTCTAATTCACGACTTGTTTCATCTGTTTCCACTTCTTCCAATGAGCTTTTGGTATCTACTAATAAAACTTCCGTTTCATTTCCAGGACGTGCTTCATAATCAGCACCTACATACAAGGCTGCTTTGTCATCATATTCAATTCCCCCCATTTTCTTCGTCATAATCTGTTTGAAAATAAAGTTCACACTATCTAATACTTCTCCCCTGCTTCGGAAATTTTTATGTAAGTCTATTCTTTGCTCTAAACTGTCTTCTGTAGAATAATGGTAGAATTTCTCCATGAAAAGCTCCGGTCTTGATAATCGAAATCTATAGATACTTTGTTTCACATCCCCTACCATAAATATATTATGTCCACCTTGACTTGTTTGGGATACACTAGTTAAGATAGCTTCTTGAATCAAGTTGCTATCTTGATACTCATCAATCATTACTTCTTTAAATCTACGCTGATATTCCTTGGCAACTGGTGATGGTACCAGCTCTCCATCGTCCCTCCGTGTGAGAATACGAAGGGCAAACTGTTCCATATCTCCAAAATCGATTATATTTTTCCTGGCTTTTTGGGCAGCAAACGCTTCCGAAAACTGTATGACTAATCTGCACAGAACTTCAACTGTATTTTGACTACTTTTCATATCTTTCCTTAATTCTTCCGGAGACTGATAAAAATACAATTCATTTATAGAATCTATTGTATTTTTTGCTTGACTGCGTAAATTTTTTACAAGATCTGCAAGCTCTGGCAAAACAGTTTTGCTGCGATTAGAAGCTAACCGTTCCCAGTTTATATTTTGAAATTGTATATATAATTCTTGATAATCTTCTGCCGCTTCCATTTTCTTTAATAATGAAAGATCCGACTGTATTGCAGACAGATACATAATTGGCCCATTTTCCTGATAACAGACATTCATTCCAAGCTCTAAATCGTTGATTGCGTCTTTGATTCCGTCCCTTATGTAAGACAAGCCCAACTGTAAAAATGGCAATTGTTCCATATCTTTCACATTGGATACTTGGTAGACCTTTCTGCAGTTATCAAGCCACTTTTCAGGATCTAGATTACTTTTGGAAAATTCATAAAGCTGTAAAATAAGCTCTTCAATTTTCTTATCATTTTTTCCTGTGGCAAAGCACTCTACAAATGCCAGGAAATCTTCTGTCCCTTCTTCATAACCATCTTCTATTACTTGCAGCAGCACATCATGCTTTAGAAGCTTCAATTCTCCCTCTTCTGCTATACGAAAACTAGGGTCTAAATCAATGGAATGGAAATGTTCTTTTATGACCGAAAGACAAAAACTATGAATGGTTGTAATTGACGCATTATGCACTAATGTTGCCTGTTTTTGCAAATGTTCATTTTCCGGATGTTGTTCCAATTTCTTCTCAATAGCATCTCGAATTCTCTCCTTCATCTCTGCCGCTGCGGCTTCTGTATATGTTACAACGAGGAGGTTATCCACATCTATGGGATTTTCTTCTGTAAGTCTATGGATAATACGTTCTACCAAAACTGCTGTTTTCCCCGATCCGGCTGCTGCAGATACCAAAATATTTCTATTCCGCAGTGAAATAACTTGTTGCTGTTCCTTGGTCCAACTTACTCCCATGATGTCTCCTCCCTCATTCGTTCTATAATCTCATCTTTTTTCATTTTCTTTAGCTTTCGATATTCATACCCTTCTATTTTCATATCAAATCCACATATATCCATATATTTACAATAATCACAACCAGTCTTTACTCCCAGCTCATATGGATTAGCTTCCACCTCACCATCTAATATTTGGGAACTGATTGTTTGAATGGTTTTTTTTGTGAAGGTTGTCATGATCTCAAACTGCTGGTCGGTAAGGGTTTTAGATGTCTGGGATAAGGTTTCATTCTTATTTCTTCCCACTGGAATAATCATAGAATTAGCAAGGAAATCCTTATCCAAATGACGTATTACCGTCTCACTTTCATTTACTAATCCATCCAGCTTTAATTCTTTTAAGATTGCTTCTTGAAGAAGTGTTTCATCTGATATCTTATCCACAATTGGATCTTTTATCTGATAATAAAAAATTCCGGCTGGTATCACCTTTTTTTGTGGTTGTTTTTCCTGTTCCATCTTCATTGCTTCGCTTAAATAAACAACTAACTGCAATTGTAATCCATGATAAAGAGAAACCAAATCAAAGGCTTTGTTTCCGGTCTTGTAATCCACTACTTTTACATATACTTGCTCATCTTCTTCATAGGTATCCACTCGATCGATCTTTCCATTTCCAAAGGAGACCTCATAACCGGATGGTGTAAAATCCCCTTTTTCTAATTGTATCGTGAGTGCCCATATGGTACGACCCATCAAGCGTTTGATTCTGGTTATCATATATGCATTGCGTGCAGAACTTTGGAGTACCGTGCTGCCATAAGCTTCAATGCTAGTTTCCACACATTCTTCTACCCATTGTCGCTTTAAGTCTTCTGGCAGCGTCGTCCATTGATAGCCCTCTTGTTCTATTTTATTTGCATACTCTTCCAAAGCCTTGTGAAATACATTTCCCATATCAATGGCTTCAAAAGCATATTCTTCTCTTTCCCGAAGATGCAGTCCATAGGTCATAAAATGAGCGAATGCACAGGACGAGAATTGTTCCATTCTAGATACACTTGCTTTCTCCATCTTCTCATAAAGTTTTCTTGCAACTTCTTTCGACAGCTTATCTGTTGGTTTTTTATAAAAACTTGCTTTTACAATTTCAATTACTTGCTTCGCCCAGATTGGGTTATTTCTATACCAAAGAAATAATTCCATCCATTCATTTCCCAATGGCTGACTTTTGTCACGTAAACCTTCAATCAAATAATTCATTGCCGTTTCTTCTGTTAGCTCAATTTCTTTCATGGACTTTTGTTCCTCGTCACAAATCTTCATTTGTGGATACAACTTTAGAATCTCCGATATTAAATATGCAGGTCTCATATTTTTCCCATCCGCTGAAACCTTACTATATGATAAATATAGCTTTTGGGTCGGTTTTGTTAAATTCAAATATAAATAAAATTTCTGAATATAAATCTGCTCCTTTGCACTTGGTGCCAATCTCAGAGAAGCTAATTCAAACTGCTCTCTGTCTCTATCGGAAATCAATCCATATTTATTCTGATTTCCCGGAATCCATGCATCATTTATACCAAGAAAAAACAAAGCTTTTACACCTTTCAGCCTGGTACGTTCTATATCTCCTACTACTACCTGATCAATGCCCGGTGGAATAATACCCACTTTAGCCTCTTCAATTCCAGCATCTAATAAATCACAATATTCTTTCAACGGAATTTCTTCTTCTCCCAGCAATTCTACAAATTGATCAAAAAGATCAATCACAATACGATAAATTTGAGCATACTCTTTGGCAAGAGAGTGTTCCCCTTCTGCTTGAAACCATTCTTCCTGCTGCTTCATCTTTTGCTGCATTTCCTCTTTAACCAAGAAGTCATACAATGCCACCGTAATCGTTCTTACCGTCTTCTTTCTTTGCTTTAGCACCTGAGTTATTGAACATAAATGTTCTACAAATCGTGCCCGTATATCATTGATCTGCTCTAATTCTTCTTCCTTTGTAGCTTTGGAACTGTAATTCCATTGTGTCTGCCATTTTTTCATTCCTTTTATTCCAAATTCCACTACATAATTCTCCACCCGATCTATTTCTTCATTTGTAAAGAAAGTCAGTCCTGTTCGTAAAAAACGAAAGACACTCTCATATGTATAATTCTGTTCAATCATAAACAAAAGACTTCTTATATACTCCACAAAGGAATTCAATAAAATACTTCTCTTGTAATCCATAAAAACTGGAATTTTAAACGTTTGAAACGTATTCTCTAAGTGTTTTGCATAGCTGTCCATATCACTGACAATTAGTGCAATGTCTCTATAGCGATATCCTCCACTTCGAACCAAGCTCCTGATCTGCCTTGCAGCAAATACTGTTTCCTCTACCGGATTCTTTACCATATGAATAGTAATCGCCTTTTGTTCTTCCACATATTGCTTCTTTGAGTATCGAAACAGCTCTGATTCTAAGAATCCCAAAGCTTTATTATCTCGAAATCGGTAAACCGGTTTTTGAAATAGGCAGACAGGTTCCTGTATTTCCACCCCTTCTGACTTTGCTATGTTCAATAAATTGCATACCGTCTCCTTGCTAAATGCAAAAAGTTGAAGTTTGTTTTTTAATATATATGGGTCTTCCTCACCGTCCATGGTGATTGAAATCCATACTTTTTCGCAGATTCCCAGTAATTCTTTTAATAATTTATGTTGAATCGGGGTGAATCCTGTGAATCCGTCTAGCACAATCACGCTGTTTTTCAACATCTTTGAGGTATTCACTACCTCACTAAGTACTTCCAAAAGCTCCTCAGCAGTAATATAGGATTCTTCCAAATAGCTTCTGAAATTATGGTAGATAACAGAAAGATCTTGCAGCTTCCAATATAGTCCAGATGCTTCTCCTACATATTCCATCATGTGCTGCAATTCCTTTTCTCTAATATCATATTGCGTAAATTCTGACAATACCGATTTCACTTCACTTATATAACCCAATTTCTTTAAATTCTTACTCAATACCTTTAATTCAGATTCATGATCTTTGGCTAATTTTCTCAGAATAAAATTCTTCCCCACATCATCTAGTACGGTTTTTTGTTTTTGTCCAATTTCTTCAAATACACGATATGCCAAGCGGTTAAAGCTTAAGACATCCACATTTAAAATTCCTTTGTTGGGATGTCTTAAGACCAACTCTTTCTGGGTCTGCATGGTAAATTGTTCTGGAACAAGTATGATATAGTTCTTATGAGGATATTTCATGGATTCTTTAATAATATGTTCATATAAATAATGGGATTTTCCGGAACCGGAATTACCAAAAATAAATTGTAAGGACATCTTAATTTTCCTTCTTTCTGAATTTGAATTTGAATTTTTCATGTAATTTGTTTATAGTGTATCATGTAAGAAATCGTAAAACAAGCAGTTCCTTCTCCTTACAGCCACGTAAAAAAGCGACAACCTACATTCGCCAGGTCATCGCTTTTCTTCTATATCGCACGTAATTTTTCTACAAATTCACTTCCTAATGTAATGGTTCCAATATAAGAAACATCTCCCGTCATATATGCCTGCCACTCTTCATTAATCTCTACCTGAAGTTCTCCACCTGGCATATAAACAGTCACTCCACTATTTGTTTTTCCTAATTTATAAGCAACACCTGCTGCTGCACAGGCACCACTTCCAGAAGCAATGGTATAACCTGCACCACGTTCAAATATTTCGATTGCAATATGATCTCGATCAATCACTTTCATAATCTGAGTATTAATCCGATTCGGAAAAAATCTGGCACATTCGGAATAGTTACCAATTTTGCACACCAATGGTTTGGATATTTCTTTCATGGGAATTACACAATGAGGATTCCCTGTTGATACACATGTTACTGGATAAAGTGTTCGTCCAAACACCATATCTTCATTAATAACTTCTCTTCTTTCTCCTACAACCGGAATCTCATCACTCCAAAAGCTTAATTTCCCCATTGAAATTCTAATCCGGTTTCCTTCTTCATTCAAATAAGTAACGTCTACAGATCCCAATACCGTCTGAATATTAAAATGCTTCTTCTGCACATAACCTGCATCTTTTAAATACTTTGCAAAAATACGTACTCCATTCCCACTGCTTTCAGATTCACTTCCATCTGGGTTTAAAATTTGTACAAACAGGCCATTCTCTTTGAAAATAGGACCCACCAATATTCCGTCTGAACCTGCTCCAAAATTTCTATTACAAATTAATTTCGTATTTTCTTTTGTTAATTTCAACTGATTCTTATTTGGATCAAATATAAAATAGTCATTTCCCAAGCCATCATACTTTTCTAAAATTACCTTCATACTTATCTCCTCCATTATTCTCTATAAAATATTCAATATCTTTATCATATCAAGCATTATTTTAAATTAATATATAAATAATGCTTTCTATATTGCAAATAATGCTCTATACTACACTTATAACATTTTTAAATGAAGGAAGTGTGATCTATCATGGTAAATGAAAATTTAAAGTTAGATACACCCCAGCACAAATGGGGAAAAAGAGGCTATTTAAATAGTGAATTCAAAATATTTCACCTAATGGATTTATCATCGGATGAATTCGAATATCATTACCACGATTTTGATAAAATTACAATCTTTTTAAAGGGAAAAGTAAGATATATCATTGAAGGGCGTGCCTATGATCTAGAACCCTATGATATTGTCTTAATCAATCACAATGAAATCCACAAGCCCCTCATTGATAACTCTGTTCCTTATGAAAGAATTATCGTCTATATCTCCCCTAATTTTATGGAAGCTTATAAAACGGCTTCCTATGATTTGAATTACTGTTTTGAGAAAGCTTATAAAGAACATTCCAGCGTACTGCGCATACATTCTCTAGAAAAGAGTGGATTATTTCAAATTACAACCACTTTGGAACATTCCTTTTCTGATACAGGTTATGCAAACGAACTTTATCGCCAAGTATTATTTTTGGAATTTATGATACAATTAAACCGGGCTGCATTAAAGCAAAAACTGGAATATATTAACACTTCTTCCTGCAACCATAAAATAACAGAAATCATGAATTACATTAATGTAAATCTGACTTCTGATCTTTCTATCGAACACCTCTCAAAGATATTCTATATTAGCCGACATTACATGATGAGATTATTTAAATCTGAAACTGGTTATACCATTGGCAATTATATTACTCACAAACGGCTTACACTTGCAAACCAAATGATGCAAAAGGATATTCCCATGACACAAATCTGCTTCGATTGTGGATTTAAAGATTACTCTACCTTTTATCGTGCCTATAAAAATCTTTATCATAAATCGCCCCAAAGCACACACCTCATATAACATGGGGTTAGGAACCTTGGGGACTATTTGTTACTCTACTTTTTTGTATATTTCTAAAGGAACATAAGCTTTTACTCCGATTCCCTCTGGTTGGTAATCTTCTACCAATAACTCCCCATATTTTCTAATCAGCTGAATCTTTCCGGCTTCTTCATAGGTATAGATTCTATCAATAAATATCTTTTGTCCTCGCAATACATCTTCCAATACTTGCTGTAATTCTTCTAAACCATCTCCAGATTTTGCAGATAACTTCACAGTCCGATCCGCCTTTAAATCTTTTATAATTTGTTCTTTTGTAAGCTTATCCTGCTTGTTAAATACTGTAATAATTGGTTTATTAATAATATCCAACTTCATGAGTGTCTCATAAACAATATACATCTGCTCATCTACCTGATTGCTGGACACGTCTACCACGTGCAAAATGATGTCTGCAAATTTAGCTTCTTCTAAGGTACTTCGAAATGCTTCAATCAAATGATGAGGCAGCTTTCTAATAAAGCCAACCGTATCCGTAAATAATACTTCCTGTTTACTTGGCAGTTGAAAGCTTCTTGTAGTTGGATCTAAAGTTGCAAATAAACGATTTTCCTCTAACACATCCGCTCCAGTCAGCTGGTTCATCAATGTAGACTTTCCCGCATTGGTATATCCTACAATAGCCACGACTGGAACATGATTTCTACTTCGCTGCTCTCTGGTTACTTCTCTATGCTTCTTTACATCTATAAGCTCTTTATTTAATTGAGCGATCCGGTCTTTAATCAATCGGCGGTCCATCTCTAATTTCTTTTCTCCAGGGCCTCTCGTTCCAATCCCACCACCTAATCTGGACAAGGATTTTCCCAAGCCTACCAGTCTTGACTGTCTATATTTTAATTGTGCTAATTCCACCTGAATCTTTCCTTCATTCGTCGATGCTCTGGCTGCAAATATATCCAAAATAATCAAGGTACGATCCATAATCTTTGTGTCTAATGCATCCTGTAAATTTCCAAGCTGCGCCGGTGTCAGCTCATCATCACAAATAATACCTGTAGCTTGTGTTTCCCATATTAAATCTTTAATTTCTTCTACTTTACCTTTACCCACATAGGTTCCAGGATGAACTTTATCACGATTTTGTATGATTCTCCCAACACTAATAGCTCCTGCTGTAAGAACCAACTCTTCTAATTCATCCAACGATTTTTCTGTATCATCATACTCACTGTTTCTAACTCCAATTAGAAGGACTCTTTCTTTTGTTTGCTCCAGCTCAATCATTTTTGATTCATTTGCCATAGTACTCCTATCTTGTCTCAAGAAATTCTGCCTCTTTTAAAGCCTTTGTATCCTCTGGATATTTTACTGCATATGCTGCCATCTTTGTTTTCGCAGATTCCCAATCCTTCAGATTTTCACAAACAACAACCTCATTATATTCCATTTCCTGGGTTAATTTTTTACTGTTCCCTTTCATAGACAAGCCTAAATTAAAATAATTTAAAGCTTCTTTCATTTTCCCCTGTTTCATATTACAAATAGCAATAAAATTAAAAATAGTTCCTGTCTTTTTTGCTCCATTATCAATTGCCTTTATAAAACAAGACTCTGCCTTTTCGTATTTTTCCAATTCCCAATAAGCAAGTCCCTGTCCGCGATAAGCTTCACCTAAATTTTTATCCTTTTTAATAGACTTTTGAAAAACTTTAATTGCCTCTTTGTATTCTCCTTTGTCTAATAATGCAACCCCTTCTTTTGCCGGGTTGCTGCAGCCAGCCAAAAAGCAACAGCTAAGCACTGCAATTAATAACATTATTTTTCTCATATATTCCTCCCAGATTCTTACATGACCTGCTTACATCTCTTTAGACAAGTCTATTATATTATTCGGGATATTCTGCCACCCACATAGAACTCAATATGGATACTAACATAACTCCAATATCAGCAACAACCGCTTCCCACATAGTAATATACCCCACAATAGCAAACATCACAACTATCATTTTCATAGCAATAATATAATGTGTATTTCTTTTTACTACCCGAAGGGTCTCTTTTGCAATCTTAATCGCACTGATTATTTTAATCAATTCATCATCCATCAAAACTATATCTGCTGCTTCAATGGCTGCTGCAGATCCTAGTCCACCCATGGCAATTCCGACATCCGCTCTTGCAAGTACTGGAGCATCATTAATTCCCTCTCCTATATATGCTAACTTTTCTTGATCTCTTTGGCTTCTTAGAAAATCTTCCAAATAGTTCACTTTCTCTTCCGGCAACAAATTCGCATATACATAGTCTAAATCCAATTCTTCTGCTATATTGTCAGCCTCTTTTTGATTATCCCCAGTCAGCATCACTATCGATGCCATATAATGCTCTTTCAGGACTTCCATTGTTGCCTTTGCATCCTCTCGCAAGCTATCTGAAATCCGCATAAATCCGGCATATTGATTCTCTATCACAATATGTACAATGGTACCAAAATCATTTACTTCCTCATATGTGATTTTTCTTTGTTTCATTAATTTTTCATTCCCAATATAGATTTTCTGTCCATCTACAGTAGCAGTCATTCCATATCCAAATAGTTCTTTTACATTTTTAACTCGTCTTTTATTTATTTCTTCGCCATAAGCCTCACGAATTGAAATACCAATTGGATGATTGGAATAGCTTTCTGCCAAAGCAGTGATTTCTAGTAATTCTATCTCCGTCATTTCTATCGGACAAATTTCTTTTAATTCAAATACACCCTTAGTCAGTGTACCTGTTTTATCAAATATAAATGTATCTGTTTTTGCCAATATTTCCAAATAATTACTGCCTTTTATCATAACTCCCATCTTAGATGCCGCACGAATTCCACCATAAAACGCAAGTGGAATTGAAACAACAATTGCACTTGGACAGGCCACAATTAAAAAAGTCAGACTGCGATAAGTCCAGATTTCTTGCAACGCCTGTGGTAATAATACAATGGGAACAAGCATCAACGCAATGGTTATACAAATAATAATGGGTGTGTATATTCTAGCAAATTTGGTGACATAGTTTTCCGTTTCTGCTTTTTGCATAATTGCCTGATCCACAAGCGTATAAATCCTAGATACAATAGAATTTTCATAAGTTCTTGCAACTCTTGCCTCTATCACCCCAGTAAGATTGATGCTTCCACTAACAAGTTTGTCTCCCTCTTTCACAACTCTTGGAGTAGATTCTCCTGTTAAGGCTTTCATATCCACATTACTCTTTCCTGTTCTGACAATACCATCTACTGGAATTTTTTCCCCTGGTTTTATTACGATTACATGACCTACCTTTAATTCCTTTGGATCTACCTGTATTTCTTCACCTTTTACTTTACGATGAGCAATATCTGTTTTAATATCCATCATTTCCGCTATGGAGGTATGGGATTTATGTATAGCAATCGCTTCAAACATCTGACCCACCTGAAATAATAGTAATACAGCAACTCCTTCTGCTTCTTTTCCTATAATAAACGCTCCCACAGTAGCAGCCACAACCAAAAAATTCTCGTCAAGAAAACGAGCACTGGAAAAGTTTTGACATATCTTTTCTAGTACGCTAAATCCAATGACCGCGTATGCCATAAAAAAAAGAGCAAATTTAGCATTTCCAGCCAGCTTTGTTTGATAAGAAACAACCACTGTTATCATGTATAGTAAACTTCCGAAACCTATTTGTATTAAATATTTCTTTACCTCTTTTGTCATTTCCCCATTCCCCATTTAAGATTTTTTGCAAGTCTAAGCACCTGCGCATGAGTATATATTGTCTATTATGACAAAATTTATCCTTTTTTGCAAGGATTTTGTGTAAATAATGCCTTACTGTTTTCTACCGCTCCAGAAATAGCCTCATTAAATGTGGGATGAGCTCTCATTGCATACATGAGTTGACTTGCTGTTAGTCCATTTGCAATGGCTGTTGCCAATTCTCCTATCATGTCCGTAGCACGCTGACACATCATCTGTGCCCCCAGTAACACATCACTATCCGCAGCAAATACAACTTTAATAAATCCCTGTTCTTCTTTCGAAATAATTGATTGCCCATTCGCATTCATTTTATATTTTCCGCAGCGCACACCTACTCCTTTTTTATGAGCTTCCTCTTCTGTTAGTCCAACGGATGCAATCTCGGGATCTGTATATAAACAACTAGGAATAATAGATATAGAAACAAACAGGCAGCTAGGTACCATAGATAAAATAACCGATGGTTCCAATCCGTGAATTCGTTCTACTACATAAGTAGCCTGTGCCGAAGCCACATGTGCCAGTTGAACTCCCTCAATTACATCACCAATGGCATATACTCCAGGAATACTTGTCATAAAGAAATCATTAACGATAATCTTTCCTTTTTCCATTTTAATATGTAGGTCCTTATCAAAGAGCCCCTCTGTATTAGCACTTCTTCCCACTGAAACCAGCACCCCATCTACCGTAATATCTTCATTCTTCCCTTGATATACAAACTGACAAGACAGGCCATCCTTCTCTACAATTCGTTCTAACAAGCTATTTTTATAAATCTTAATTCCTCTATGTTTGAGGATTTCCTCCAGAGTATCTGAAAATTCCACATCCATTGTTGGCAGTAATCGATCTGCTAGTTCAATCACAGTTACTTCTGTTCCTAATGCATTGAAAACCGTTGCAAGTTCAATTCCAATCACTCCCCCACCCAAGATCAATAATCGTTTATACTGATTCTTATTGGAGGACAACAGTGTTTCACTTGTCATTACACCCGGAAGTTTCATTCCAGGGAGATCAATTTTATTTGCTTTTGCCCCAGTAGCTATTAAAATATTCTTGCCTTCATAATAAAAAACCGTTCCATCTTTTTGTACGACTTTGACCTTCCTATCAACTTGTATCGTTGCCATTCCTTGAATAACTGTAATCTGAAATTCTTCAAATTCCTCTTCCAAATCTTCTCTTATCGCTGCCGCAGCTGCATCTTTATATTCATATATTTTTTGTAAGTCAAAACTAACCTTTTCAGCGCTTAGTCCAAATCGTTCACATTCCTGCATATTTCGATATAAAGTGGATGCATGTATCAACGCTTTTGTAGGAATACATCCTGTATTAACACAGGTTCCACCTAATTCGTTCTTATCTATAATAGCAACTGACATTCCCAGCTTCACCGCTTTTTTGGCCGCTACATAACCTCCTGGTCCTGCTCCAATTATCAATAAATCATATATATTATCCATCTATTATAACCTCCTGTTAGTCTATCTGCCAATCAATTGGACAACATCCACAATCCTGTAAATATTTGTTCGTCTTACTAAATGGTTTACTGCCAAAAAAGCCACGATATGAAGAAAGTGGGCTTGGATGAGGTGCTTCTAAAATAAGATGTTTGGGATTTGTTAGCATTGGCTTCTTCCTCTGTGCCGGTTTGCCCCATAAGATGAACACCTGAGGTCTGTCTTGCTGATTAAGTGCTGAAATTGCAGCATCTGTAAAGGTTTCCCAACCAATTCCACGATGAGAATTGGCCTGATGAGCTCGTACAGTTAGTACTGTATTTAACATAAGCACTCCCTGTTTTGCCCATTTAATCAGATAACCATGATTGGGAATCGTACAGCCACAATCATCCTGCAATTCTTTATAAATATTCATCAAAGATGGTGGAATTTCTACTTCCGGTTTTACTGAAAAACATAGTCCATGAGCCTGATGATCTCCATGATATGGATCTTGCCCAAGTATTACCACCTTCACTTCAGAAAATGGAGTCAAATGAAATGCATTAAATATATCATCTGCAGGTGGGAAGATTTGATGTGTTCTATATTCTTTTATAATTATCTGATGTAATTCTTTATAATATGGTTTCTTAAATTCTGGTTGTAAGACTTCTAGCCAGTCATTACTTATTGCTGCCATTTTCATCACTCCTAATGTATCATTGGGCTTATTAATCGGTTCTATATACGTATGGATACTCCCTTTGTTCTCAAGAACTTCTTTACATCTCTGATTTCTAATTCTTTATAATGAAACAAAGAAGCAGCTAAAGCCGCATCCGCTTGTCCAATTGTCAATGCCTCATAAAAATGTTCTAATGTCCCGGCACCACCTGAAGCGATTACTGGAATAGAAACCTGTTGGGCTATTGTTTTCGTCAGTTCTAAATCATAACCTGTTTTTGTACCATCGCAGTCCATACTAGTCAGTAAGATTTCACCTGCTCCAAGAGCTTCTACCTGTTGTGCCCATGCAACCGCATCCAATCCAACATCAATACGACCACCATTCTTATATATATTCCAGCCACTGCCATCCGCCCGTTTCTTGGCGTCCATTGCTACTACTACACATTGGCTTCCAAACTTATTAGCTGCATCCTGTATCAGATTTGGAGTCTGAATGGCCGAAGAATTAATAGATATCTTATCCGCCCCCTCTCGAAGCAAGGTTCTAAAATCTTCTACTGTACGGATTCCCCCGCCAACTGTAAAGGGAATAAAAACCTCGGCTGCTACTTTTCGCACCAATTCAACAACTGTCTCTCTATCATCGGAAGATGCCGTAATATCTAAAAAAACCAATTCATCCGCTCCTGCTTTATCATAAGCTTTGGCAATTTCTACTGGATCTCCTGCATCTTTTAAATCCACAAAATTAACGCCTTTTACTACCCGCCCATTATGAACATCCAAACAAGGTATAATTCGCTTTGTAAACATGGCTTATCCTCCTATTTTCACAAAATTTTGTAATATTTTCAATCCGGTATCACTGCTTTTTTCTGGATGGAACTGGCATCCAAATATACAATCCTGCTCAACTGCTGCATGGATACAAGTACTGTAATTAGTGGTTGCTTTTACAATAGTATCTTCCTTGGCCTTCAGATAATAAGAATGTACAAAATAGACATATGGCTGTTCTCCTAGATCTTGAAACAATACGCCCTTATTTTGTAAGGTCAAAGAATTCCAACCCATGTGTGGAATTTTCAATCCAGATTTCTCAGGAATACGCAAAATTTCACCTTCTAATATTCCAAGACCCTTTATTCCCGGTGCTTCCTCACTCTTTTCGAATAATAGCTGCATTCCCAAACAAATACCTAAAAAAGGAATCCGTTGCTCTACTACCTGCTTTATAATTTTATCCAAGCCATAGGTTCTTAAATTCTTCATGGCATCACCAAAGGCCCCAACTCCTGGAAGAATGACTTTGTCCGCGTGTAAAATGGTATCTTCATCTCTTGTCATCACCACATCTTGTTTCAACAAAAGAAGTGCTTTTTCAACACTCTTCATATTTCCTGCATCGTAATCAATTATTGCTATCATTCATTTGATTTCCTTTCCACTAACTGGTTTTTATTTTATCATAATTTTCCATAAAAAGAAACGGTACAAGTATAAAAACCTGACCGTCTCCCATCTCCAATCTTTACTTTGCATCTAATTCAAACCAAAACTCTACTCCATTTTCATAATTATTCACACCATATTTCTGATGAAAGGATTCCATAATTACTTTTACAATGGATAGACCAATTCCATTTCCACCATATTCCCGTGTATGTGCCTTATCAACTTTAAAGAATTTATCCCAAATCTTATCAATATCTTCATTTGGAATTGGATTTCCAGTATTAAATATACTAATATGAGCAATCGAATCAAAATGTTCGATTCTAATTTCAATAATTTTTTCACGCTCTACATGATTGAATGCATTGCTAATATAATTTTGCACTACCTGCTCTACCTGAAATTCATCCGCCCATACGTAAACGGCTTGTTCCTGTATGAAATTAACAGTCACCTGCTTTTGCTCAATTAGAATGTTAAAGCTTTGAAGGACACCATGTATTAACGCAGCAACATCAAACCGCTCTACTTTTGGTCCTTCATTACCAAACTCTAGCTGATTCAATGTGAGTAAATTCTTGACCATTTGATTCATTTTCCCCGCTTCATCAATAATCACATCACAGTAGAAATCCCTGCTCTCCTGATCCTCTTTTATCCCTTCTTTCAAGCCCTCTGCATAACCCTGAATTAGTGCAATAGGTGTTTTTAATTCATGGGATACATTTCCTAGGAATTCCGTTCTCATGGTTTCGATTTTTTCTTTTTGTTCAATATCCTTCAGCAATTCATTATTTGCTGTTTTAAGTTCTGAAATTGTATACTGCAGCGTTTCCGACATTGCATTAAAATTCGAACCTAAAATACCAATTTCATTTTTCCCACCACTCGTATATTTTGCTTCAAAATCTAAATCTGCCATTCGCTTTGACAACATTGCTAATTCTAAAATTGGATCTGCTATTCTCTTTGAAAAAAACCAAACTAATAAAACACTAGATGCCACCACTGCCAAGCCTACATACAACAGAAATTGATTGGATATAGCTACGCTTTCCCGAATACTTTCCAATGGACTTCTCATAATAAAATTATATTCATTATGAAATTGCCCCCACATTTCAATATATTCCGCTTTACCTTCATTTTTTGCTGACGTTCGAATTTCATACTGATTTGTCTTCTTTAATACTGTATTTTCTCTTTGGTTTTGACCCAATAAATATCCAATCAACCGTCCTTTTAACTGTGACTTTTCTCTAGCTGACCAAAAGATATCCTGGCCTTGATCATCAATTACAATAATAGACAAATTCCCTTTTTCCACAATTCCCGTCAATTCCTCTTGTACCTTCACTGTTCCAAGGGTATTTTCATGAAATGCCTCTTCTACTGCATCATACATTTTTTCTAGAGCTCTTTCTTTATTCATAATGTAGAATTTCTCCAAAAAAAATCCATTCATTAACAAACAGACAATTAATATGGCTAAAACCAGCCCTACAAATACAACGGTTATTTGTTTTTTTATTGATTGCTTCATCCTGTACCTCAATTTGATTGTGCTTCGAATTTATATCCCATTCCCCATATCGTCTTAATACAGTCTCCTTTAGCACCTAGTTTACTGCGCAACTTCTTTACATGAGTATCAATGGTCCTGGCATCTCCAAAATAATCATAATTCCATACATTGTTCAAAATTTTCTCCCTAGATAGGGCAAGTCCACTATTTTCCACAAAATAAACTAATAACTCGAATTCTTTAAAACTTAAATCGATGATTGTGTCCTCTATTTTAACAAGATGTGCTGCTTTATCAATCACAATTCCGCCAGCTTCCATTAGAGCTTCATTGGCCATTGCATGAGTACGTCTCAAAATTGCTTCCACCCTTGCAACTAATATCTTAGGGCTAAATGGTTTAGAAATATATTCATCTACACCTAAATCAAACCCTTGCAGTTCATCACGTTCATCACTTCTAGCTGTTAACATAATAATCGGCACATGAGAAGTATTTCTTATTTCCCTACAAACCTGCCAGCCATCCATTTTGGGCATCATAATATCAAGAATTACTAAAACAATATCCTTGTCTTCATAAAATAAATCGATTGCCGCCATACCATCCTCGGCCTCTAAAACAGAAAATCCTTCTCGCTCTAAAAAATCCCGTACCAGTTTTCTCATTCTGCTCTCATCATCTACAACCAATATCTTCAGTTTATCCATATTATTCCCCATCCAATCTAGATTATATTGTGTATTTTATCATATAAATATGTCACTTCTGTGAACGAAAAATCACCTTTATTTAAGCCTTGTTTTAATTGCTACTTGAATTCATCAGAAACAAGAGGTATAATACATCCATGCAGATATGGTTTATCGGTAGAACACTAGCTTCCCAAGCTGGAAAGGAGGGTTCGACTCCCTTTATCTGCTTTTTTGTTACATTTGTTTATTTACAAGAAAGCGCTGTAAGCACAGGCTTTAGTAACACTTAAAAGCAACGCATATTTAACAAAACACAAGCAAAAAAAACACCGCATACACGGTGTTTTTGCATGGACCTGAGGGGAATTGAACCCCTGTCCGAAAACCCTTTCATCAAAGTTTCTTCCATCATAGTCATTATTTTGACATTCCCTCTGCTAACCGCCTAATGACAGGCTGATAGTTTCAGTAGCTTCATAAGTTCTTCCATTCCCTCAAAGCTTTGGAAACGAAGTGCCTCACCTATTTGAAGCCGATGACTTAAGCGGTAAGTAACCTAAGGTCGACTGCTGCCACTAGGCAGCGTACGCTAAATTTTCGTCTGCGTTTAAATTTAATTTTACGGATTGATATGCGGTCCCGTCCCGCAGATGGCTTCTTTCACTTCTAGATCCCCGTCGAAACCAGTACAAGCCCGAACAACTAACTTGTTACCACTTTCATTATATGAGCATATGCTCTATCTGTCAAGTAGCGCAGACACGCTCTTTTATAAACCTTTTATAAACTGCTCCCTTTATTCTAATCCGAGAATTTCAGCCAGTACTTCTATGATAATTTCATTGGTACAAGCTTTCATATACCCAATCATATGAAGAGATATTTCATCTTGTTTTTGTGATTCAGTTAGTTCTTGATTATGCTTTGTCTGATCAATTAATTGAATCAATTGAGGGGTGAATTCCTCATACATTTCAATTGTAGTCTGAGATACTAATTTCGTTAATGCTTCTTTTGAAGTTGGCACCATAATGCTTCTTCCTTTCACTGTTATATTATCTTATTCTATTTTGTTCAAGTCAAAGACCTTGTAGCAAGCTACTGGACATCAAATACCACTATAAATTTTTGATTTTAAATTCTCTTTGTGCCTCTCTTTGCTGATCTTTTTTTGCAATTGTTTCACGCTTATCGTATAATTTCTTACCTTTTGCAAGTCCAATCTGCACTTTAACAAGACTTCCTTTAAAATATACTTTCAATGGAACAATAGACATTCCCTGCTCCTTCATCTTTCCAAACATTTTATTGGTTTCATGTTTGTGAAGCAGAAGCTTTCTTACCCGAAGAGGATCTTTATTAAATATATTTCCCTTTTCATAAGGACTGATATGCATTCCATAGATAAACATTTCTCCATTTTCAATACGAACGAAGGCTTCTTTGATACTGCATTTACCCATACGAAGAGACTTCACTTCTGTACCATGCAGTGAAATTCCTGCTTCATATTCTTCTAATATAAAATAATCATGATATGCTTTTTTATTATTGGCAATTAATTTCCCCGCTGTTTTCGCCATCTTTCTCTATTCCTTTCTCTACTAATTCAAAATCAATGGTTCGCTGCATTTCATCTGTTCCTAGAACACTTACATACACCGTCTGTCCTAATTTATACGTTTTTCTTGTATGTTCTCCAATCATTTCATAAGTATCTTCAAAATAATCATAATGATCGTCTTTCATATTTGTTACATGTACCAGGCCCTCAATTGTATTGAGTAGCTCAATATACATACCCCACTTTGTAATGCTGGATATCACGCCTTGGAATTGTTCACCAACATGGGCTTCCATGTATTGTACTTTTTTCAGTTTGATCGTTTCTCGTTCTGCTTCTTCGGCTCGACGCTCCATTTCACTGGAATGTTTGGTAACTTCAGGCAAAATATGTTCAAAATGTTCCCTTTGTCTTTCGTTCATTCTTCCTCGCAAATTCTCCTTGATAATTCGATGGATCTGTAAATCCGGATACCTTCTGATTGGAGATGTGAAATGTGTATAATACGTAGTAGCAAGACCAAAATGCCCCATATTTTCCGGTGTGTATTTTGCCTGCTTCATAGAACGAAGTGTAAGCCTGCTAATTAATGCTTCCTCTGCAGTCCCTTCTACTTTACTTAATAATTTCTGCAGCTCTTTGGGATGAATTGGACTGTTTCCCAAGTGCAGGGTATATCCAAAATTATGAATAAAAGTACTTAATTTTTTTATCTTTTCATCATCTGGTGCTTCATGGATACGATATACAAATGGCATTTCCTGCCAGAAATAATCTTCTGCTACTGTTTCATTTGCAAGCAGCATAAAATCTTCAATAATTTTGGTAGCTACATTTCTATCATAGGCTTTGAGTTCCATTGGCTTCCCCATTTCATCTAAGACGATTTTGGTTTCTGGAAAATCAAAATCAATGGAACCCCTTTTAGCACGTTTGATTCTTAAAATATCCGACAATTCCTTCATTCGTTGAAACATCGGAACTAGTTTCTTGTATTTTTTTATTTCTTCGTCGTCTTGTTCTGTAAGAATTTTCTTTACACTGGTATAGGTCATTCGTTCATCTACACAAATTACGGTTTCGACAATTTGATGTTCCACAACAGTTCCCATTTGATCAATAGTCATAATACAGCTAAGTGCCAGACGATTTGTTCCTGCATTTAGGGAGCAAATTCCATTTGATAAGGTATGAGGCAGCATTGGTATTACCCGATCTACTAAATATACACTTGTCCCGCGTTCATATGCCTCTCTATCCAATGCACTATTTTCTTGAACATAATTCGTCACATCTGCTATATGAACACCTAGTTTATAGCAATCACCTTCTTGGGTAATAGAGATAGCATCATCCAAATCCTTAGCATCTTCCCCATCAATGGTTACCATTTCCCAGTCTCTGATGTCCATACGTCCTTCCATATCTGCCAAACATACATCCTTTGCTACACGCTCTGCCTGATTAAGTACCTTCACACCAAATTCTACCGGTAAATCATAGCCTTTTACAATAGACATAATATCTGTTCCCGGATCATTGATATGTCCAATAATTTCAATGACTTTGCCCTCTGGCTTCTTATCCGCATTCCCATAAGAAGTAATCTCTACTACTACCTTATGTCCAGTAACGGCTCCTTTTGAACGTTCTAATGGTACAAATATATCTTTTTGAAATCTTTGATTATCTGGTAATACAAACCCAAAATTTTTATTTTGTTTATAATATCCCACTAATTGTGTGGTGCCATGAGAAAGTATTTTTACAATTTTGCCTTCTTTTCTTCTCCCATCCCGAGGTTCTCCTTCTCCAGAGTTCTTCAGAACAACTTCTACCTGATCACCGTGAAAAGCACCATTGGTATCGTCTTCCGAGATAAAGATATCCATTTCTTCCCCTTCAATGATTACAAAACCAAATCCCCGTGGATGAGATTGATAAGTTCCAACCATGTGTTTTGACTCACCTTTTACATATTTTCCCTTTTGTGTTACTCTTATTTTTCCCTCTTCTTCTAGTGAATCCAATACTACCTTCAATTCTTTTTTCTGTTCTTTTGGAACCTGTAATATAATAGCCAGTTCTTTTATTTTCATAGGGACATAAAGCTGGTCACATATAAACTCATATACTATTTTTTTTCTTTTTTCCAATGCTTCTTTCATGAACCTTACCTATCACCTTCCTATAACCGAAAAGGACACCCTTAAGCTTAAGAGTGTCCCACATGTTTCATTCATCTTCTTAGTTAAATATTTTCAAATTCAATACTGCTGCCAGTACAATGAACAAAGTAGCTAAAAATTTCGTTGATTTCACTAAAGCACCTTCCATGGAACGTCCTTTATTCTTACCCCAATACGTATCTGCAGCACCACTGATTGTACCAAGTCCTGCTGACTTTCCTTCTTGGAGAAGCACGATAGCCGCCAATGCGATACAGTCTATAACATATACAATTGTTATTACTATTTTTAAGATATCCATTTTATTACCTCCTGCGTTCTAAACCACGTTAATTTTAACACAGGAATCATTTTTTATCAAGTTAAATTTGAAATGGATTTTCATATTTTGCTACGTCTCCTAATCTTTCTTCAATCCGTATCAATTGATTATACTTTGCTGTTCTTTCTCCTCTACAAGGAGCTCCACATTTGATTTGTCCTGCACGAAAGGCTACTGCCATGTCAGCAATAAACGGATCCTCTGTTTCACCTGAACGATGTGATATAATTGTTTGATATCCCGCTTCTTTCGCCATTTCTATAGCATCTACTGCTTCTGTTAAGGTTCCTATTTGATTCGCTTTAATCAAAATGGCATTTGCCACACCTTTTTGAATTCCCATCTTCAAACGTTTTATATTGGTCACAAACAAATCATCGCCTACCAGCTGAATGTCTTGTCCCATTCGTGTAGTTAAAAGTTCCCAGCCTTCCCAATCCTCTTCATCCAATGGATCTTCAATAGATACAATCGGGTAATTGGATACCAGTTCTTCATAATAATCAATCATTTCCTCAGTAGAACGTATCACTTGATGTCCCTGCATCTTTCCTTCCCCATGAAATACGTATTTTTTAAATCCTTTCTCATACAATTCACTAGCCGCCACATCCAATGCTATTGCAATCTCTTTTCCCAATACGTATCCCGCTTTTGTGGTTGCTTCTGCAATAAAAGATAATGCCTCTTTTGCATTCGGAAGATCAGGAGCAAATCCGCCCTCATCTCCTACCGCAGTACTTAGATTGTGTTTTTTCAGCAGTGCTTTTAAGGTCTGATATATTTCTGCACACATCCGAAGTCCCTCCTGAAAGGAAGGTGCTCCAATTGGCATAATCATAAATTCCTGAATGTCTAATGTATTATCTACGTGTGCTCCTCCATTAAGTATATTCATCATAGGCACTGGCATTTGTTTTGCATTGATTCCACCCAGATAAGAATAAAGTGGCAGACCTAGTGCCTTGGCCGCTGTTTTCGCAACTGCTATAGATACTCCTAGCATGGCATTTGCTCCCAAATTGATTTTATTATTGGTTCCATCTGCATCAATTAACAAATGATCAATATTGGTCTGTTCAAATACATTTACACCGATTACTGTCTGGGCAATTTTTGCATTGATATGTTCCGCCGCCTTTTGTACTCCCATACCTTGATATCTTTCTTCCTGATCTCGTATTTCCATTGCTTCGTATTTGCCTGTAGATGCACCGGAAGGTACTGATGCACGCCCCACATAATTCTCTCCCGCCAAAACTTCCACTTCTATTGTAGGATTCCCTCTGGAATCTAAGATTTCTCTTGCAAATAGATCTGTTATAGGTAGATATTTGTACATTTGCTCTCTCTCCTTTTTCTTTCTTACCTTTCATTATTGCCTATTTATCTTAAATCATGCGTTGACTTTTTATATAGGTAGCGTTACAATCCCATAGGAGAAACTTTTCGCTGAAAATATGCAATGGAGAAAATCAAAATGATGAAGCAATTTAAATCTTTCTTATTACTAACAAGTAGTATTTTAATTATGGCTATTGGAGTTTATTTCTTTAAATTCTCCAACAATTTTACTTTTGGAGGTGTTACTGGTTTGGCTGTACTAGTGGCAAAAGCAGGTGTTATTTCAGCCAGTGACTTTACCTTTATTTCTAATATGGTTCTTTTGGCAATTGGCTTCTTGGTCTTTGGAAAAGGTTTTGGTATTAAAACTGCATATTGTAGTATCCTGCTTTCTGTAGCTTTATCCAGTTTAGAACGTTTAATGCCCATGACCCATTCGCTTACAGACCAGCCCATGTTAGAATTGGCTTTTGCCATTGCACTTCCTTCCTTTGGTTCTGCCATTCTATTTAATATCGGTGCTTCTAGTGGTGGAACTGATATCATTGCTATGATAGTAAAAAAGTTTACCAGCTTTAATATCGGACGAGCCTTACTAATCACCGACTTACTCATTACAATTGCCGGATGCTTTGTATTTGATATTAAAACTGGTTTGTATTCATTTTTAGGTTTAGCTATTCGTTCTTTAATGATTGATAATGTCATAGAAAGCTTTAATACTTGTAAATATTTTAATGTGGTCTGTTCTCATCCCGACCCAATCTGTTATTTTATTGTTCATGAATTACATCGCAGTGCCACTACCTGTAATGCGAAAGGTGCTTTTTCTGGTCAGGATCGTTATATTATATTTACTGCCATGAAACGTTCCGAAGCTACAAAATTAAGAGATTTTATAAAAACAGAGGAACCACATGCTTTTATTTTGATTTCCAATACCAGTGAAATTATAGGAAAAGGATTTCACAGCGTGTAAATCTACACATTATGAAATCCTTTTCCTATCATTAATTATTCACAAATAAGTCCTTCTGCTTTCATGGTGTCAATTACCTGACCCACATACTTTGCGCATAATTCGTCTGTTGTAGCTTCGACCATTACACGAATTACTGGTTCTGTTCCACTTTCTCGTACTAAGATACGTCCATCATCTCCCAATGCTTGTGTCACTTCCTCTACTGCCTTTATAACTGATTTATTTTCTCGTGCTATTTTTTTATCAGATACTCGAACATTTGTCAGCAGCTGTGGATATATTCTCACTTCCTCTACCAAGGTCCCCAAAGTTGTTTTCTTCTCTAAAATAGTTTCCATTATAAGCAGCGACGTTAAAATACCATCTCCTGTTGTTGCATATTTACTGAAAATAATATGACCTGACTGTTCACCACCCAATGAAAAATCATTTTTCAACATATTTTCATATACATATTTATCTCCAACTGCTGTTTTTTCATATTTTATTCCCGCCTTATCGCAAGCCTTATATAGACCTAAATTCGACATGACCGTTGTAACAATAGTATCATTATTTAAACGGCCTTGTTCTTTTAAGTATTTTCCACATACATATAGGATCAAATCTCCATCCACTACTTTTCCATTCTCATCTACAGCAATACAACGATCCGCATCTCCATCATAAGCAAACGCAATATCAAGCTGATGATCTTTTACATACTGCTGTAAAATTTCAATATGAGTAGAACCACATTTACTGTTAATATTAAGTCCATTTGGTTGATTATTAATCACATAAGTCTTGGCACCTAGTGTATCATATACGCTCTTTGCAATGGTAAAAGCACTTCCATTTGAACAATCTAAACCAACTTTTTTCCCTTCAAAGGAACGAGTAGCAAGAGCTATTAAATGTCCTGTATATCGATTTCTTCCTGCAACATAATCCGCGGTACAACCAATCGCTTCTCTTGTTGCAAATGGAAGTTCTTCTATCTCACCATCAATATAAGCTTCTATTTTATTTTCCACTTCTGCTTCTAACTTATGTCCTCTACCATTGATAACCTTGATTCCATTGTCATAAAACGGATTGTGGCTTGCAGAAATCATGATTCCACAATCAAAATCCTCTGTACGTGTAACATAGGAAACACTGGGCGTTGTTGTTACATGCAGTAAAAATGCATCTGCACCCGATGCTGTAAGACCTGCCACCAATGAATATTCAAACATATAACTACTTCTTCTAGTATCCTTCCCTATCACGATTTTTGCTTTATGTTCTTGACCATAATACCATCCAAGAAATCTTCCAACCTTATATGCATGTTCTACTGTTAAGACTTTATTAGCTTCTCCACGGAAACCATCTGTTCCAAAATATTTTCCCATCGTTATTCTCCTTTTATCCTTTGAACAATTCAATATTTTTTTTGCACAATTAATTTGACTTTCTCATTATATAAGCATTCCTATTATTTTACAACCTGTTTTCAGCAGATTTATTCATGTATTTATATTAATACCATGTAATATATTTCTTATTTGCGATAATTCTTATTTTAATATGTCCGTCTTAGAAGAACAAGGCTATACAAATCGTTTTAAATGAGTTATGATATATTTTGTAAAAAATACTTTTGGAGGATAAGAATAATGGATTTTATTAGTATATTTGATGTCATTGGTCCTAACATGATAGGTCCTTCCAGTTCCCACACTGCCGGAGCAGTATCTATGGCTTTGCTGGCAAGGAAAATGTTCGAGAAACCAATTGATAAGGTAACCTTTACCTTATATGGCTCCTTTGCCAAAACTTATCATGGACATGGCACAGATCGCGCCCTATTAGGTGGCACACTGGGTTTTGCAACCGATGATGTAAGGATTCGTGATGCGTTTCAGATTGCCACACAGCAAGGAATAGATTATTCCTATATTATTGATGATAAAACACAAACAAATCACCCTAACACAGCAGATATTTTATTAGAAACAAAAACCGGTGAATCTCTTTTCGTCCGTGGCGAATCTATTGGTGGCGGGAAAGTCCGTATCGTTAGAATCAATCAAATTGATGTGGAATTTACAGGAGAATATAGTACTCTCATTGTAAAACAAAAGGATAAGCCAGGAGTTGTAGCTCATATTACGCAATGTCTAAGTAATCACAATGTGAATATTGCTTTTATGCGTCTGTTTCGTGAAGACAAAGGTGCCATTGCTTATACAGTTGTGGAATCTGATGAAACGATTCCAGCTTTATTATTAGAAGAAATCAAGAAAAATCAGTATGTTCACGAACTCATGCTGATTCAGATTTAGGAGGATATCATGGATTTTTTAAATGGACAAACATTATTAGATTGCTGTAAGGATAGGCAACTTCCTATTTCCGAAATCATGAAACTTCGGGAAATAGAAATAGGACATCGTACAGAAGCTGAAATCACAGGAAAATTAGAGACCATATTTGAAATTATGAACGACGCTGCCCATACTCCGCTGATTTCACCACAAAAATCAATAGGTGGATTGATTGGAGGGGAGGCACAGAAAATTGCTGCTCACCGTAATACCTCTGCTAGTGTATGTGGATCTACATTATCTAAAGCCATTGCATATTCTATGGCAGTATTAGAAATCAATGCTTCAATGGGATTAATTGTAGCAGCTCCTACCGCAGGGTCATCTGGTATTCTTCCTGGTATTTTATTATCCATGATGGAAGACCATCACCGAACAAAAGAACAACTATTTTCTGGTCTGTTAAACGCCAGTGCCCTTGGCTACCTGCTTATGCGTAACGCTTCCGTTTCTGGTGCAGAAGCCGGCTGTCAGGCGGAAGTTGGAGCCGCCTCTGCCATGGCTGCAAGTGCCATTGTAGAAATGATGGGTGGAACTCCAGATATGTGTCTCCAATCTGCAAGTATTGCCATGTCTAATCTACTGGGACTAGTATGCGACCCAATCGCTGGACTAGTAGAAGCACCTTGTCAAAGTCGAAATGCCATTGGAGTAGCAAATGCACTTACTTGTGCAGAACTCGCACTTAGTGGAGTAACTCACCCAATTCCTTTTGATGAAATGGCTGATTCTATGTATCATGTTGGAAGAACTTTACCCTTTGAACTTCGTGAAACTGCAATGGGAGGAAATGCAAGTACACCTACCGGATGCCGTTTAGGCTGTGAAATATGTGGTAATCAATCCTTATAAACAAAACACCTGAGAACAAAAAACAGATTTCATACCTTGATAGCAAAGCGTATGAAATCTGTTTTTACTTATCCAGCAAAATCCGAACGAGTCACGCATCTCATAATTCCATAGCATACTATGTATTTTATTCAGTTATTCCTCTTTTATTTAATATAATTCAAAATGTTTTTTTCTTTAAAACGTACTTTTTTCTTTTGAAAGAATCCTCCGAAAATTCCTACGTTCTCGGAGGACTTGTTTTTTATAAAATTTATGCTTATCGTTTTGTCAGTTACGTGTTACTTACCTACAGATTTTTATATGAACACACAAATATCATGTTTGTGGGTTTCCCATACAATAAAATATATAATTGCTTATCTTTATGAACTTCGGACATTATCTGCGAAGGCAAGAAATAACCTCGATTTCGCTTCGCTTCATCTCCGTCATTTCTTGCCTTCCAATGAACAAATATGCATAAAAAAAAGCCCTTAAATGCAAGCATTCGGGCTTTTCCATATACATATTTGTTCGCAGATAACTGCTTATCTCTTTGA
>JAVXHY010000015.1:0-52231 GCA_036656615.1 Lachnospiraceae bacterium
AAGAGAATATATACAAAAAACATCAAGTACATTCCTATAAATAAAAATCCTTGTTTTTTAGAAACACCTTTCTGTTTTACCGTACAAATATAACCAATCACACTTACAATCGCTAAAATAGCAGTATCATAAATAGCAGTTATATCTACCTCAATGGGAGATATCAACGAAGATACACCAAGTATCATCAATATATTAAATATATTAGATCCTATTACATTTCCAATGGCCAAATCATTCTCACCCTTGCTAGATGCCACAATAGAAGTGACCAGTTCTGGAAGTGAAGTCCCAAGTGCTACAATTGTTAATCCTATTAGTGTCTGACTTAAACCAAAAGATTTAGCAATTGCAGTAGCAGAATCAACAACTAAATCACCACCCCAGCATATTCCTGCTATTCCTATTAAAATAAACACAGCACTCTTTTGAGTAGATAAGACTTTATAGTCCTCCTCACCTTCACTTTGATATTCACTTCTCGCTTTCAAAGCATCCCTCACCGTAGATACCAAAAATATAATAAAAAGGATGAGTAAAAGAATTCCACCCATTCGTCCAAGCGTATACGTTCCTGTACCAGATATGATATCAGTAAACGCAAAATTGGACAGCAGTATTAATAAGACAAATGTAATGATAATAGAAAATGGAAATTCTTGCTTTATAACAGAATGTTTGGCATGAACACTATGTATGATTGCACAACTTCCAAGTACCACTAATAAATTAAAAATATTTGAACCAATAATATTGCTGATTGCAAGGTCATTTGCGCCCTTTATAGATGCCGTAATACTTACCGCTGCTTCTGGCATACTAGTTCCAAATGCCACAACTGTCAATCCAATAATCATTGATGGCACATGCAGAATTTTAGCAACGCTGGAACTACCCTCTACAAATAAATCTGCACCCTTTATTAAAAGCAAAAATCCTAAAATCAACATTACATATACCACGATTTCTTCCTCCGTTCGTTCCTTCTAATATATTTTCACTAATTGTTTTAGTTTACAAGTTAAAAGTAGAAAAGTCAACGCAAATGTGGTATGTTTGATTGGAAAGTACAAGTCCATTTACCCATTTAATTAAAAGGAGCCCTCTATGAAACTTCAAATTTTACAGGAAGACAACCATATTATTGTATGTAAGAAACCACCTGGGATCTCTACCCAAACAAATAAAATTGGGGAGCCGGATATGGTGAGTCTGCTTAAAACTCATCTGCGTTGTGAAACGCCAACCAAGGGAGAGCCCTATTTAGCTGTTATCCATCGGTTAGATCAACCGGTAGAAGGAATTTTAGTCTTTGCCAAAACCCCATTTGCAGCAAAGGAATTAAATCACCAATTACAAACTGGTGGTTTTGGGAAGTATTATCTCGCCCTAGTCTGTGGGCATCCCCCCAAATCCTCCGGAACTTTGGAAGATTATATGATAAAAAATGCCAAAACCAATACCTCATATGTCTGTACAGATAATACTCCTATGGCTAAAAAAGCGATTTTACACTATACTATTTTAGAACAAAAACAAGGAACCTATTCCAATACCACTTGGGTTTCTATTCATTTGGAAACTGGAAGACATCATCAAATCCGAGTACAACTAGCACATTTAGGCTATCCGATATGGGGCGATACCAAATATAACAATTCCCTTATTTCTGATTCTACCGGAAAGCAACTGCAGCTGTACGCTTATAAATTATCTTTTTTTCATCCCAAAACAAAAAAAGCACTTTCCTTTGAATTTCCAGTTTAGTATATTCTATATCCCATGTAGTCCCCGCCAAAAATAGAGCGGCATGCACTTGCACGCTGCTCTATTTTTATAATTTACCAACTTATTCTGTGGTTGGAACCTCTTCCCGTAATGCTTCTTCATACTTTTCTAGAATCAGACTCTGAATACGCTCCCTTGTAGAAGAATTAATAGGATGAGCAATATCTCTGTATTCTCCATCCAATGCCTTCTTACTAGGCATTGCAATAAACAACCCCTTTTCTCCTTCAATCACTTTAATATCATGGACAACAAATTCCTCATCAAATGTAATTGAAACTACTGCTTTTAATTTTCCATCTTTTGCTACCTTTCGTACGCGAACATCTGTGATTTGCATATCAACAGTCCCCTTTCTCCAGTCTTTCATCATTGTTTGTCACAAGGCATATCTTTCGTTTTTTTCTACTACTACTTTTACTCCATCCTCGCCTATATGTCGTGTATTTGCTCTAATTGTATCCCGACTTTCCACAATACAATTTTCTATATATGTATTGTCACCCAAATAAACATCGTTCAATATAATTGAATTTTTAATTACGCAATTATTTCCCACAAAAACTTTCTTAAATAGAATCGAATTCTCTACTGTTCCATTAATAATACAGCCACTGGCTACTAAACTATTCTTAACTACTGCACCATAATTATATTTTGCAGGTGGCAAATCACTAACTTTCGAGTAAATATATGGATGTTGTTTGAAAAAATATTCTCTAACCTCCGGCTTAAGAAAGTCCATATTTGTTTTGTAATATGCGTCCACCGTAGATATATTGCTCCAATAAGTATGAATCTTATATCCGTATATTTTCTTCATGTTCTTGTATCGAATTAAAATATCTGTTACAAAATCATGTCTTTCTTCTTCTGCACAATGTTCAATTAAATCAATTAACTGCCTTCTTCGAATGACATAAATCCCAGTGGAAATTGTATTTGATTTTGCTACCATTGGTTTTTCTTCAAATTCTTCTATACGTGCGGTTTCATTCATCTTGATTGTACCATAACGACTGGCATCTTCGTCTGGTCCCAAATCTTTACATACTACTGTTATATCTGCTTTTTTTGCAATATGATATTCCAGTACTTTATTATAATCAATCTTATATACCGCATCACCTGAGGTAATAATCACATAAGGTTCATGACATTTCTTTAAAAAATCTAAGTTTTGATACATGGCATCTGCAGTTCCTCGATACCAATATCCATTATCTACTGTTATTGTCGGTGTAAAAACATACAATCCACCATGCTTCCTTCCAAAATCCCACCATTTCGATGAATTGAGATGCTCATTCAATGATCTTGCATTATATTGGGTTAATACTGCTACCTTCTGAACGTGGGAATTAGACATATTACTAAGTGTAAAATCAATACTTCTATAGCTTCCTGCAATAGGCATTGCTGCTACTGCTCGTTTATGAGTCAATTCCCGCATCTTATTATTATTTCCACCTGCTAATACGATTCCTACTGCTCTCATAACTGCTCACCTACTTTCACTAAAGTCTCTCCACTGGCAAGCATACCACCTACATAGTCATCCTTTACTGTCACTCCACTAATTGCAGTATTTTTTCCAATCTGTACTCCCGATGGTATTACGGAATTCTCTCCCACAGTCGACAAACCAAAAGCGTAAACACTTGGTTTTAATTTGTTTGGAATATCACCACCAATACCAAAAGTAACATTGCTTCCTATTTCAACACCTTCTGCAATAATTGCTTTATCTATAACACATGAATCCCCAATCATCACATCTTTCATAATAATGGAATCTCTAATAACCGTTCCTTTTCCAATGGTGACTCCCGCCCCTATAACCGAGCTATGCACTTCGCCATATATTTCTGCTCCATCTCCAATAATACTTTTTTCAATCACCGAATTAGTTGAAATATATTGCGGTGGAATAATATCACTATTTGTATAAATCTTCCAAAATTCCTCGTATAAATTAAATTCCGGAATAATATCAATAAGCTCCATATTCGCTTCCCAATAAGAGGCCAAGGTCCCAACATCTTTCCAATACCCATTATATTCATAAGCAAATAATCTTTGATTCTTTTCATGACAATATGGGATAATATGTTTTCCGAAATCACATCCCGGCTCATCTGATAATTTAATCAATGCATCCTTTAATACCGGCCAACTGAAAATATAAATTCCCATAGAAGCCAAATTACTTCTTGGATTTTCTGGTTTTTCTTCAAATTCTTGAATCTGATTTTCTTCATCTGTAATAACAATTCCAAAACGGCTTGCTTCCTCAAGAGGGACTGGCATTGCTGCAATTGTTACATCTGCATTATTTTCTTTGTGAAAATCCAACATCACTTCATAATCCATCTTATATATATGGTCACCTGAAAGAATCAATACATAATCCGGATTAAATGTTTCCATATAATCCAAATTCTGATAAATGGCATTTGCTGTTCCTGTATACCATTCACTACTATTGCTCTTCTCGTATGGGGGCAAAATGGTAACCCCTCCAATATTACGATCCAAATCCCAAGGAATACCTATCCCTATGTGTGTATTCAAACGTAAAGGCTGATATTGCGTTAATACTCCAACAGTATCAATCCCCGAATTAATACAATTACTTAGTGGAAAATCAATAATTCGATACTTGCCTCCAAATGCTACAGCCGGCTTAGCCACTTTAGCGGTCAAAACCCCCAGTCTACTACCTTGTCCACCTGCTAAAAGCATTGCGATCATTTCTTTTTTTATCATGTCATCACCCCTTCTCAGCAAAGTTTACTTATTGAGTACATCCTCTACAAGTTATTATTTGCATTATATCATAGATTAATTGTTTCGTGAACATATTTTACAGTTTTTTAGCCTAAATATTATATTTCCTATTCAAATGTAACAAAATTTAGGAAAAAAATAAATGGCTTGGCTTTTTGTCCATATATAGTTATAATATAAAAAGTAAAGAGTAATTATTACAAAAAGTAAAAATCTTGAGAATAGGAAGTGTATTTTTATGTATAAAATAAATTTTAAAGAACCAATCCATATTCATTTTATTGGGATTGGTGGCATTAGCATGAGTGGTTTAGCCGAAATATTATTAAATGAAAACTTTACAGTCTCTGGCTCTGATTCAAAAGAATCACCATTGACCAAACATTTAATAGATAAAGGTGCAACCATTTTTTATGGACAAAAAGCTTCAAATATTATAGAAGGCATTAATTTAGTAGTTTATACTGCTGCCATTCAAAGAGATAATATTGAATTAATTGAAGCTGTCAGTCGAAAAATACCTCTTTTGTCTCGAGCAGAATTATTAGGACAATTAATGTCCAATTACGATACCCCCATTGCCGTATCTGGAACCCATGGAAAAACAACTACGACTTCTATGATTGCCCATGTATTGCTGGAGGGAAAGAAAGATCCTACTATTTCTGTCGGCGGAATTCTAAAGGCAATTGGCGGGAATATAAGAGTGGGTAACTCCCAAACTTTTATTACAGAAGCTTGTGAATATACCAACAGTTTTTTACATTTTTTTCCTAAAATTGGTATCATTCTCAATATAGAAGCAGATCACCTAGATTTCTTTAAAGATATCGAAGATATTCGTAGTTCATTTCATCAGTTCGCTCAGTTGCTTCCAACCGACGGTACTTTAATTATCAATGGAGAAATTGAACAGTATCAGTCTATTGTGGACGGCTTATCCTGCCATATAATTACTTATGGCTTAAATGACTCTATGAATTATGGCGCTGCTCATATCGCATTTGATGCGTGTGGAAATGCATCTTTTGATTTGTTGGAAGATGCTCGATTAGTTGATCATATTCAGCTTGCGGTTACAGGACGACATAATGTATCCAATGCACTATCCGCAATCGCAACTGCTAAGCTTCTTGATATTCCCATGGACACAATCAAAAAAGGGTTGTTATCTTTTACCGGCACAAATCGTCGATTTGAATATAAAGGTGAACTAAATGGCATAACAATTATTGACGATTATGCACACCATCCAACTGAAATTCGAGCTACGCTACAGGCTGCTGAGCACTATCCTCACAGGGAAATATGGTGTGTATTCCAACCTCATACTTATACAAGAACGAAAGCTCTCTTCAAAGAATTTGTTAGTGCACTTTCTCATACGGACCATATTATTTTAGCTGATATCTATGCAGCAAGAGAGACTGATACCTTAGGCATTTCTTCATTAGAACTGGCCAACTCTTTAAAATCAATTGGATGTGATGCATATTATTTACCAAGCTTTGAATCCATTGAAAATTTTCTCCTAGAAAAATGTATCCACGGAGACTTGTTGATAACTATGGGAGCTGGAGACGTTGTAAACATTGGAGAATCTCTTCTCAACTCCTAGTTATCCACAATATCCACAATTTTTTTATCCACAAAAAACCTTGAAATAGGCCGAAAAAGTGCTTTGTCCTGCCCGTCATATAGTGCTATAATATCAGTACATGTAAATAGAACTACGTAAGAGGTGGAAAATATGAAGTCATTAACATTAAGAAGTCGTTCGCTTGGAAACAGCACATTAATTGGAAATACATTTATTGATACTTTTATGGTAAAAGCAAACGGAGACTTTGTTAAAGTCTATTTATTTTTGCTTCGTCATATAAATAATCCGGATGCTTCATTAACCATTCCTAAAATTGCCGACTGTTTGGAATATACTGAAAAAGATATTCTTCGGGCATTGAAATATTGGGAAAAAACCGATCTGCTTTCTTTAGAGTATGATGATGAGAGGAAAATTATTGGGTTGGAAATCAATCCCCTTACCTCATCTCAGTCTCCTGATGACTATGCATCATCCACTCCTGCTTTACCTGCTCATTCAGATGAGGCCGTCCAGCCGTCAGAGAACGATCTTATGGAGCCAACGAAAATCAAGGCCTTTAAGAATCGCAAGGAGCTCAAACAACTACTCTTTGTTGCAGAACAATACCTTGGTAAAACTCTTTCAAAAACAGATATGGATATGATTTGTTATTTTTATGATACCCTCGAATTTTCCGCTGATTTGGTGGAATATTTAATTGAATACTGCGTAGAAAATAATCATAAAAGCATGCACTATATACAATCCGTAGCATTAGCTTGGTCTGAGGCAAATATAACAACGATTGATCAGGCAAAACAGAATTCAACTTTATACAATAAGAATTGTTATACAGTTTTAAAGGCATTTGGCATTAGCGGACGCGGACCTGTCTCTAAAGAAAAAGAATATGTCGAAAAATGGATACAGGAATATGGGTTTACGCTGGATATCATAACAGAAGCCTGTAGCCGTACCGTTGCCTCCATTCACCAGCCAAGCTTTGAATATACAGACACGATACTTACAAACTGGCTTGAAAAAAATGTACATCACATGGCTGATATTGAAACAATAGATTTAGCTTATGCAAAAGATAAGGCTGAAAAGAAGAAAATTATAGCAAAACCTGTTACAACTAATAAGTTCAATAATTTTCAAAGCCGCTCTTATGATTTAGATTCACTTGAAGAACAGTTGCTTAATACCAAATAACAAAGGAGGAACATCGTGGCTCTTAAAAATTCGCAATATGATACCATTATGCGTAATTATGAACAAAAACAGCTACATAGCCGTGATGTCTTAGCTCGGCATTATAAAGAAGTCTATCAACGAATTCCAGAAATGAAGCCTTTAGAAGATAGTATATCCTTTCTATCTATCCGACAGGCAAAAAAATTGCTCAATAATGAGAAACATGCACTCTCTTCTCTTAAGATTGAACTGGAAGCATTACGGAAACGAAAATCACTGCTATTGACAGATTATGGATTTTCTGAAAACTATTTAGAACCTACGTTTTCCTGTCCAGATTGTCAGGATACCGGATACATTGGCAACCAAAAATGTCATTGTTTTAAAAAAAACACGATTGAATTGCTTTATTCTCAATCCAATTTAAATGATATCTTACTTAAAGAGAACTTTGATACATTTTCACTCTCTTATTACTCGAATAACTTTATCGATCCTAAGAGTGGTCGTTCTTCATTGACGATTATGAAAAATGCACTTCAGGTTTGTAAATGCTTTGTGAAAGATTTTGAAACCGACTTTTCTAATTTATTTTTTTATGGAGATACTGGTGTAGGCAAGACATTTCTATCAAACTGTATCGCTAAGTATTTAATGGACCATTCCTATTCGGTTATTTATTTTACCTCTTTTGCATTGTTTGACTTATTTGCAAAAAATACATTTGGAAAAGATGATGCCGCAGAAGCAATGTATGATTATGTATTTGATTGTGATTTATTAATTATTGATGACTTGGGAACAGAACTTACAAACTCATTTGTTACTTCCCAGTTATTTTTATGTGTAAACGAACGTTTGCTTCGAAAGAAATCTACCATTATATCTACAAATCTTTCTTTAGAATCACTTGTGGATATCTATTCAGAACGAACATTTTCAAGAATTACCAGTAATTACACCATGTTAAGATTAACAGGTGATGACGTGCGAATAAAAAAGAAATTAATGAATATGGAGGAACGATAATGATACATCGAGAAGACCGCACTTTGAATAATATTCCAGTAGGTGCACTAGCTGTTATTCCTGTTGTTGGATGTCAGCAATTAGGTGAAAAGGTAAATCAATATTTGGTAAAATGGCGAAAAGAAAGTGCCTTAGAACACAAGGATCACCTTGTGTATACTGGGTATGAAAAAGATACTTTTATTATTGATGCAAAAGTGCCTCGTTTTGGTTCAGGAGAAGCAAAGGGAATCATTGAAGAATCTGTCAGGGGAAAAGACCTCTATTTACTTTTAGATGTATGTAACTATAGTATTACCTATTCCCTTTCTGGGCATACCAATCATATGTCTCCAGACGATCATTTCCAAAATTTAAAACGAATCATTGCAGCGGTAGGTGGAAAAAGTCGCAGAATTAATGTTATTATGCCATTCCTATATGAAAGTCGTCAGCACAAAAGAGGTTCTAGGGAATCATTGGATTGTGCTCTTGCATTACAAGAATTAGTACGTATGGGTGTGGATAATATTATTACTTTTGATGCTCATGACCCACGTGTGCAGAATGCAATTCCTCTATGTGGATTTGAAACAGTGCCACCAACTTATCAATTTATCAAAGGATTGCTTCGAAATGTACCCGATCTTCAAATTGATACGGAACACATGATGGCAATTAGTCCTGATGAAGGAGCTACCGGTCGTGCTATTTATCTTGCCAATGTGCTTGGTCTTGATATGGGTATGTTTTACAAGCGTCGAGACTATGCTACTATCATAAATGGGCGCAATCCAATTGTAGCTCATGAATTTCTTGGATCTTCTGTAGAGGGGAAAGACGTAATTATATTGGATGATATGATTTCATCCGGTGATAGTATTTTGGATGTAGCAAAAGAGCTAAAACGTCGAAAAGCGAACCGAATATTTGCCGCCGCTACCTTTGGTTTATTTACCAATGGATTTGAAAAATTCGATAAAGCCTATGAGGATGGTCTGATTCATAAAATCCTCACTACAAATTTAATTTATCAAACTCCAGAACTTCTAAGTAAACCATACTATATTAATTGCGATATGAGTAAATATATTGCTTTGATTATTGACACTTTAAATCACGATGGTTCCATTAGCTATTTACTTGATCCAAATGAAAGAATCCAACATGTACTCAAGAAATACCAAATGGGTGAACCCATTTAATTATTTATTTTTCAGATAAAAAGAATCAGAACTAAAAAGTTCTGATTCTTTTTATCATTCCAGCCTCAAAAAAGGAATTCCTAATTGATCAAGTAACTCCATCTCCCGCTTTTGGCAAGTAAAAATAATTACTTGTGTTTTCTTTTGAGACAACCATATCAATGTGTTTTTTAATCGTCTTTCATCATAATATGCGAATGTCTCATCCAAAATAATTGGAAGATCATCCATCTCAAGCATTTCAGAAGCTGCCATTCTCAAAGCAAAATAAATCTGTTCTACCGTTCCTCTGCTTATCTGTTCCATCTCAATTCTTCTTGTCCCTGTATATAAAATCATTTTCAGATCATCACTCAAAAGAATCTTTGTATATTTTCCGCCTGTTACAGCTGCTAAAATCTCAGATGTCTTTTGTTCCAATACTACACCAAAGTCCTGATTAATTTGTTTAGATAATAATATCATTCTCTCCATAGCAAATTCTAACGCATTTTTATGATCTACTTCCTCTAAGTATTCTTGTTGATGTGATTCTAGCTCTTGTAAATTTTCTTGTAGGTTGCTATAGATAATCTGTTTTTCCTTTAATTCTTCCTGAATATGTTCATTTTGCCATTTTCCTTTTTCGATCAGCTGCTTTAGTTCTGTTATTTCCTTCCTGTTTTTTTCTTTTTCAATTGATTCTAACTGTATGCGTTGACTGCCATTTTTATCAGCTTTACAAGCCTTCTGTCTCTTTCCATCCTTTAGTTTATTCCAAACAAACAATCCTTCGGCCAACACGATCACCAATGTCCACAAATAGCTCCAGGGTTGATGTAATACAAAAAAAGGTGCAATACCAAATAGCAACATAATTACATAAGAAATAGGATGCACCCTCCATCTTTTCCATTCTTTTTTGGATGGAACTTCTAAGGAATTATTTTTCTCTTCCTGTTCTATTTGTTGCTGTAGTTGCTGATAGCGTTCCTGATGCAAAAGTCTTTCCCGATTTAAAACTGAAAGCTGCTCTGTAATCTTTTGGATATCTCGCCATATATAATCTGATTCATTTTGAACTTTTTCACATTTCTCATTAGCTTCATCAAGCAGTGATTGCATTCTAAGTTCTGTCTGTTTTTTTTTGCTTTTCAACAACTCCAAAGCACTATGAAGCTGTATTTCACTATTTCCTGTTCTATAAAAATCAGTTGCATAATCCTTTAATTCATGAGCCAAATTTTGATTTGTTTCAACACGAAGCTGTCCAATTGCTATGGTATTATCATAGTTAGAAGCATTTAGTCCTCCCAAAAGTATTTCTAGATCTCCCTGCTCTATAGATAAAATTTCTCCATCATCTTCACAAATCAAACTGGATTTCTGAGTATACCGATCAAAGCTTCTTTCCAAACAGAACTGTTTTCCACCACAAGAAAACCGCAGCACACCTGCATAATAATTAGGATTATCCCAAGGTTCATAAAGCTGAAAAGCACCACTTTTAGATGCTCTTCCACGCCCCTTCTCCATGCCAAAAAGCATCCCTTTTATAAAGGAATGTAATGTGGTTTTGCCAAATTCATTTCCCCCATAAAGAACATTGATTCCCTCTTTCATTACAATAGTCTTCTCTGAAAATTTTCCAAAATTCTTCAAATATAACTCTTGAATCTGCATGTTATCCCCTTTTTGTCTCTAATATAGCTTGTACCCCTTCATAAAGTGCCTGGTATTCTATGCTTCCTGTTTCACTGGAAATTAGACTTGAAATATATTTTCCTAATAAGTTGTCTTTATTTTGTGATAATAATTTAGAAAAATCATACGCTGGATTTGTCTCATCAATAATTTCCAATATATTACCAAAGGTATCCATCTTGTGAATATCCATATAAATATCTGGATCTCTAAATCCTGTTAAATGAACTTTATACAAATTCTCAATTCCCTTGGCTTGAATAGATGCTTTTAATTTTTCTTTGACTTCCCCACTTGTCATGTGGTCATCTACTTCCAGTTCCATATGAATGTATTGTCTTTTTGCACTTGGAATAAATTGTGTCTGAACACCTTTTTCCGTCAACTCTCCTAATATGTATCCATGATTACCTGTGTCGTTTTTATCAATAGGCTCCAATGCCCCTGAGTAAAGAATATGATTTGCAGCTAAGACTTGTGGTTTATGTAAATGCCCCAATGCCACATAATTCCATTTTTTTGAAACCAACTGATCTTTTTTTATAGGAATATGTTTATCATCTCCACCGTGAGCTAATAGTATTTTAAACTTACTCCTATGACCTTCCGGCTCCCAAATATCATAAATAGGTTCTAAAATTTCTCTTTTGTGATAACTAAGACCATATACACATAACTCCAAGTCCTTGAATTCAATAGCCTCTATTTTTTCACTTAATAAGGGAAACACATTCGAACACCATTGAAAATCTAAATAATAGGAATCTGGTCTAATATAGTCATGGTTCCCCGCTATAAATACAACCCTTGTCATGGACAATTTTGAAAACAAATAATTCAGTTCTTTTAGTTCTCTACGAAGAGGCTGCCGGTGAAAGATGTCCCCGGCAATCAAAAGAAGTTCTATTTTTTGTTTTTCACACACTTCTAAAACATGGGAAAGGCTGCTCCACAACTCTTCTGCCCTTATATCATTATATGAACGCCCACCATCTGGCTTCGCACCTAGATGAGTATCTGCAATATGAATAAATTTCATAATATCCCCTACTTTTTATCAGTTATCTTGACTTTTGGAAGCGTTACAATAAACCGTGTGTTATCATCATCACTTTCTGCACGAATAGTACCTTTATGTAACTCTACAATTTCTTTAGAAATCGCAAGTCCTAGTCCAGCCCCACCAGTCATACTAGAACGTGCTCCATCTACTCGGTAAAACTTTTCAAATATACTAATTAACTGCTCTTGAGGGATCCGTTTTCCCTCATTGATAAAAATAACCTCAATACATCCATTTACCTCTTTCGCTTTTATATGAATTGCGGAATTGGCATAGCAATAGGCAATTGCATTTCTTAATAAATTGTCAAATACCCTTGCCAATTTATCTGCATCCCCATATACCATTAGAGTTTCCTCAATATGTACACTACAAGTTAAATTCTTTTCTCTTAATACTCCATACAATTCATCAGCAAGTTGTTCCAACATCATAGATAAATCTAGTTCAGACAAATCTAATACAATATCTTGTAAATTGAATCTAGTGATTTCAAAGAATTCATTAATTAGTTCTCCTAAACGAATTGCCTTTTCCAAAGAAATATGCGTATATTTAGCTCTCTCTTCGTCTGACATATCCGGTCTGGTTTCCAGTATACTAAGATAGGCCACGATAGAAGTCAACGGAGTTTTCAGATCGTGTGCCAAAAAAACTACAAAATCATTCTTTTTCCGTTCACTCTCCATAGCTTCAAATTCCTGGCGTTTAATCGTCATTTTGATTTCATTTAGTCTATCCTCAATAGGGCGCAATTCCGTAATTAAATAAACCGGCTCCGTAGAATCCGATACAATATTTTCAATTCCATCCTCTACCTGATGTAAAAACTTCGTCATTTTCGAGATAGAAACATAGAAAAATATTGCAAATAATCCCAGAAATCCCAATAACATAAAAAATGTTTTGTTATGACCAATCAAATGCCAATATAAATCAATTGCCGTGTTTTCCTGCATATGGAAACTTTTCATTACATTAACGAAGAAGTCAGCAAAAGCATCATTATATACCCCATCCACAAAATATTCCAATATAAATCCGCCAACCAATACGGTTAACGCAGAGATAAATACCGTCTGTAATAAAATGCTTAGCTTTAATTTTCGATAATTATTCTTCAACCTTGTAGCCCACTCCCCACACTGTTTTGATAAAATCTGATTTTCCGGTAGGTCCACTCATTTTCTCTCGCAAATGACGAATGTGTACCATTACCGTATTGTTACTATTCTTATAATATTGCTCACCCCAAACCTCTTCAAACAAGGTTTCTGAACTGATTACTTTCCCACGATTCTCACATAAAAGCCAAAGAATATCAAATTCAATTGGTGTTAATGTAAGCTGACGTTCATTATATACACACTCATGGGACGTTCGATTCAATTGTAATCCCGCAAAATCAATAATACCATCTGCTTCCTTTGCCCCCTCATTATACTGAGTATAACGACGAAGCTGCGCTTTCACACGAGCAACTAGTTCTAGCGGATTAAAAGGCTTTGGAATATAATCATCTGCTCCCATAGTAAGTCCCGTTATTTTATCCATATATTCCGTCTTTGCAGTAAGCATTAGGACCGGATACGTATATCGTTCTCTAATTTTCTGCAAAATAGTAAATCCATCCACATCTGGAAGCATGACATCTAAAATTGCCAAATCAAGCTTAACATGTTCAATACAGTCCAAAGCTTCCTTACCCGTATTGCACTTATATACTTTGTAGTCATCACTTTTTAAATAAAGCTCCACTACATCTGCAATTTCCTTCTCATCATCTACTACCATTATATTCATGTATTTACTCCTTTTTTACGTCCTTATAAATCACAATTGTTAACGGTCCTTGGGAATGGAATTACATCTCTTATATTAGACATGCCTGTTAAATACATAACACATCGTTCAAACCCTAATCCAAAACCAGCATGTCTTGTGGAGCCATATTTTCTTAAATCCAGATAAAAGTCATAATCCTCTGGATTTAATTTCATTTCTTTCATGCGCTTTACTAATTTATCATAGTCATCTTCCCTTTGACTTCCACCTATAATCTCACCAATTCCAGGAACCAGGCAATCCATAGCAGCAACTGTCTTTTGATCTTCATTCATCTTCATATAAAAAGCTTTAATGTCCTTTGGATAATCTGTAACAAATACTGGACGCTTATACACCACCTCTGTTAAATAACGCTCATGTTCTGTCTGTAAATCTGTCCCCCAAGATACTTTATAATCAAACGTTTCATTATGTTCTTCTAATATTTCGATAGCCTTGGTATATGTGATACGAGCAAAATCAGATTCCACAACACTTTTCAAACGTTCGATCAAACCTTTATCTACAAAAGAGTTAAAGAAATTCATCTCCTCTGGTGCCTGCTCTAAAACATAAGATATTACATATTTTAGCATCGACTCTGCCAACATCATATTATCATCCAAATCTGCAAAAGCAATCTCTGGTTCTACCATCCAAAATTCCGCTGCATGACGGGTAGTATTGGAGTTTTCCGCACGAAAAGTAGGTCCAAAGGTATAAATATTTCTAAACGCCTGTGCATAAGTTTCGCCATTTAACTGTCCGCTAACGGTAAGGCTTGTCTGTTTGTGAAAGAAATCCTGTGCATAGTCTATGGTTCCATCTTCTTTTTTGGGAAGATTTTCCAAATCCAATGTAGTAACTCCAAACATTTCCCCTGCACCTTCACAATCACTTCCGGTAATCAAAGGAGTGTGTACATACACAAATCCTCTATCTTGAAAATATTGATGAATGGCATAGGCAATCAGTGAACGTACTCTAAATACTGCCTGAAATGTATTAGTACGTGGACGTAAATGAGCAATTGTCCGCAAATACTCAAAGGTATGTCTCTTTTTCTGAAGTGGATATTCCGGCGCTGAAGCACCCTCTACCACTATCTCTTTCGCCTGAATCTCAAAAGGCTGCTTTGCATTTGGTGTTGCTACCAATGTCCCAGTTACCACAAGGGCTGCACCTACATTTTGTTTGGAAATATTTGCAAAATTATCCATACTGTCATGGTATACAATCTGCAATGTCTCAAAAAACGAACCATCATTTAGTACAATAAAACCAAATGCTTTCGAATCTCGGATACTTCTAATCCAACCTCCAACGGTAACGTCTTTATCTAGATAGCATTCCGGATTTTTGTACAATTCTTTTACTGTTATCAATTTCATATGTCTGAACTCCTTTTTCATTCTATACTGTACCTTAGTATATAATATTTTCTGTTAATAAGCAATCGCCTCTTCTCGTGTCATGAAAAAATGAATGCCCGTGGTGGAATCCATCCACCTATCTTGGTTAAAATCCTTCACTTCCGCTATTTCTCCAACCTTGTAAATAAAATTCTCATCTACAAATGAGCAGGCCCATTCATAAGATTCTTTATAATCTATACTATGAATGGATAAGACTTTTGCTTTGCTGCATCTACATGTAGGCAATGTTGCCGAAGTTCTCAGTGCATCTGCCGGAATTAGAAGCTGCACCATCCGAAAATCCACACATTTTTTCCATGCAATAAATGCGCCCTTTTCAGGACAGTGTAATTTAAAATACTTGGTATCATCATCATAAATAATGTTTTTCAGGTTTGCATGCTCTAAATTAGCAAAACTCATATCCGCACCCTTAATATTTGCACCTGACAAATTACAATATCGCAAAACAGCTGCATGAACATTTGCATTTTGCAATATTATTCTGCGTAGGGAACAATCTTTAAAAAATCCTTTAGATATGCTGCTCCCAGTCATATCTGCACCATCCAGTATAACTTCTTGAAAATCAGACCCCGTAAAATCAATATTTTGTAGATTCCATCCTGATAAATCCACATGCAGAAGTTTGATTTCTTTTAAATCCAAGCGTTCTTTTCTTATTGTTTGATTTAATTGCATTTCTAAATCTTCTTTTGTAATCTCCCGCATTTGATGGCCTCCTTGCATTTTCTTCATCATTATGCTATAGTATCAACTGTTATAAGCCTTATATTTAAAGGCTTTTAGACAAAATACTTCGTGTGTTCGTAACCTTCCACACGTAAAACAAAACTAAAGGAGAATTTAATATGAAAAACAAACGTGTCATTTTTCTCACACAGGCAGCTATGATTGCGGCTATTTATGTGGTCCTAACCATGGTGTTTGCACCATTAAGCTTTGGCGAAGTTCAAGTTCGTATTTCCGAAGCACTTACCATTCTTCCATTTTTCACCCCCGCCGCCATTCCAGGCTTGTTTATTGGCTGTTTGACCGGAAATATCTTAGGTGGTGCCATTCTTCCTGATATTATTTTTGGAAGTTTTGCTACTCTTGCAGGAGCTTGTGTCACTTACTATCTGAGAAACCAGAAATATCTAGCTCCCATTGGTCCAATTATTGCTAATACTCTAATCATTCCTCTTATTCTTCGATATGGTTATGGGATATTACTTCCAATCCCCATACTAATGATTAGCGTTGGAATTGGGGAAATTATTTCCTGCGGTATACTTGGAATGATTCTACTATTAGCGCTAAACAAATACAAACATCTGATTTTTACTTCACATAACCGATAAAAGTATTACCGCTTCCAGCCACCATTTCATCCATTATATCCATTGGCTGTAGCTCTACTGTACCTGTCGCCGGATTCATGAATTGGACATTTATCTTTCCATATCCGGTGAGCAGTACAGCATTGGCGCTATCTGTCATTGCTATAACTGGAGTCCCTTTTCCAATAAGGTACAACATTTCTTCTGTGGTGCATCCAGTCAAATCCATTGCGGTTCCCTGTATGTATTCTGTCAGCACATCCAATGGTGATTTTCCACCTACCAGTTCAGCATTTACATCCACTTCCTGTCCTTCCAATTTAATAATTTGTCTCAGACATGCAGATAAAGTTCCTTCTCCTTCCGCTGCCCGAACAGGCTCCATATTTTCCAATTCATATGTAAGCTCCCGATTACCTCGTTCCCATACATAGGATTGTGACGAAGAAATTACCACTCCCGAGCACTCATTTGCTTTTTGTATTGCATAGCCTGCCTTGTCATAGGTTCCTATGAGTTTACCAGTTCCATAGACATAATACTTTGTCAAAGTATCCTTATTTTCAAAAGAAATAGTCGTTGGATTTTCAAACAATACTTGCTTGGGTTTCAATATTTTAGGATGCTCATCTTGAATACCTTCTGAAAATGTAAACCGCATTTGTGATTCTTTAACATCTGTGTTCAAAACTTCTAACATTATATTGCTTTCTGCTTTTTCTTCATTATTAGTAATATAATCCTGTGGTATAACAGTATAAACTGTTCCATTTTTTGTAGTACGGTTTAGGGTAATCATATTTCCTTCTATAAATACATCTAAAATATAAATTTGTTCCATGCCATAAGACTTTGCTACTTTTCCATTCCCATCGCATATTTCAACTTTATACATTGGCAGAACTGCTTGTCCCGCTACTGTTGTCCCTGTATCTTCTACTCGCGAAACACCATATACAAAATCACCCTTTACAAATCCCAAAGGCTTAATACTTTCATCCTTACCTGCTTCTATCTCGTGATTTTTTCCCGTAGCTAGATTCAATACACTTACCTTGGTGGCTGTCTGTAGTTCTCCATTCATCTGATAAGCTACCAAATGTCCATCGTCAGAAGAAACATACTGACCTGTTTTCAAATCTTTTACTATCTCCTCTTGTTTTTCTTCTTTCATATCCACTTTATGAAGTGTGCCAGCTGTCATAATATAAAGAATTTCCTTCTGATGGTTATAATACACCAAACGTCCCAATTCATCCTGGGTAATTCCAAATGATTTGGTGCTTGGAATAAATACTTTTTCTTCTACTGCATTTTTATTAATATCATAATAATAGACTGCAGCTCCGACCTCTCCTTCATGCTTTCCACGATTCATATAACCATATACAACGAACGTTGTGCTCCCATTATCATCCATTGTAATTAAATGAATCTCATGGGTATCATTTTGATTTCTAGCATCTATCCCCTCTGCATCCATGAAACTAAAAACAAGAGACAATGCATCATTGTCCTGGTCATAATTCCAAAGTTCTCTTTCTTGGACAAAAGATACAATAGTACCATTCTTATTTGTTATATAAGGCAAATCCAATGGTGCAATTCCAAGGGTAATTCCCTTTTCATTTAAAGATTCTGTAGTTCCTTTAAAAACCTGATTCATGGTTCTGTTATAATCTAATAAATATGTAGTTCCTTCTTCATATCTTACTCTGAAAAATTCTTTCACATTATATAATTCAGGCTCACTTCCTTCTTTTGGACATGTTACCTGATAATTAAGCAGAAGCGAAGTATATGATGCATTACTTTCTTTAATACTCCACCGCATCTCTTTACCTATTGTTGGATGAAGTTTTCCCCAGGTAACATGTTCTACATCTGAATGAATAGTCACTTCTTGAAACGAGTCATTTTCCCCACCCACATCTGGTTCTAATGCTCCAGAAAGTATTTCCGCTTGTGCCTTATCAAATGTTTTGGTATGAAAATCATTTGCAAAATTTATACACTGATTTAAAAATAACTCATCTGATTTAATTACCCTAGTATAATAATAAATATCTTTTCCTTTATCCGTGTGTAATGTGACTTTCATGACACCTTCTGTTCCAGGTACCAATGCACCTCCTAATAAAAAAGATATACTTTTTTCCGGATATTTGATTTTTTCCTTTTGCAGGCTTGTTTCTCCATCCAAAGAAAATACCTCATAACTTAATGAAGTGATTTTATTGCCATATGAATGAATATGAAGTGTAATATCACCAAGCGCGTTTGCTGGTGTAATCGTATCACGCATAGCTGCAATCTCCATCTCATTCGTATATCCTTCTAATGAATTTGCTTCATATCCTTCTATCCCAAAAGAAATAACCGGTAGTGTAGCTCCACCCATATCAGCTGTCAAATCTGTATTTCCACGATTTGTTATATATGCAAACACCACAATTGCAAGAAAAAAAACACCAGTTAGTATTACAGCTCGTAACCATTTTAATCTCATTTATTATTCCCCTTTGTACTTTAACAATTCTCCTATTGTGGGTGTGAGGTTCAAGAAACTCTCACACCTTTTAATTTCCGGCTTTTCTAAAACGACTTGCTTCTCTTTTCTGACTCCACGAATCAGAATATTCTTCGGTGTATGTTCCATATCTATAAATTCCAATATCTGTACATCATATCCTTCCCGCTCCAAATATTCTCCCCGAAGTGCATCCGTTACCAATGCAGCAATTCGTTCCTTTATTAATCCATATTTTAAAATAGGCGAAAGCAATTCATTTGAAATCTGTCCATTTAACTCATGCTGACAACAGGGAACCGATAGAATAACCCTTGCATTCCACCCAACCGCCTTTGCTAACGCGAAATCAGTAGCCGTATCACAAGCGTGAAGCGTCACCACCATATCCACCTGATCTACGCCCTTATATTCTTCTATATTTCCCTCTAAAAAAATAAGCTTTTCATAGCCATATTTCTGTTGTAATTGATTGCAATGGGCAATTACTTCTGTTTTCAAATCAAGACCTATAATTCGTACGTCATATCCTTTTAATTCATGTAAATAATAATACATTGCAAAAGTCAGATAGGATTTCCCACATCCAAAATCTAAAATAGTAAGTTCCCTATCCGTAGGAAGCTTTGGCAGGATATCCTCAATAAACTCCAAAAATCGATTCATCTGACGAAATTTATCAAATCTGCTTTTGATAATCTTACCTTCCTTATTCATTACACCCAAATCCTCTAAAAAAGGAACATAAACACCTTCCTCCAATATGTATTTTTTACTTCGATTATGCGATAAATCCAATTCTTCTATTTGTTTCTGCTGTTGTTTTTTTTGAATTGTTATTTTCCCTTTCTTACTAATAAGAATTGTATATTGAAAGTATCTCGTGTCCATCTGCATCTGTCTGAAATTCTCTAAACATGAAACAATTGACTGTTCTATCTCATCTAAGTTAAGATTTTTATGAAATACCTGTGTCTTGGAATAAGACTCTAACTGAAACAAAAGTGTACCCTTTTTCATAATTGGACGCACTTTAACTTTTACAATATGATTTGATGTTCTTGGATTACTGATTACTGCGCTAATAAAATCTGCATTTAAAGTTTCTTTTAATATTTTTCTAATTTGTTCCATACACAACCTCTTTTTTCTGCTAGTAATATTGTAATGCCAATCGTCTTGAAACGCAAGAACCACAAGAAATTTTAATAGTTTCCAAACCAATTTTGGAAAGAAATTAAGGAATGGTTAATATTTTTTCTATTTCTTTTACACTTTACACATACTTTGGACACAATTATTGATTATACTAATCTAAGATAGTTGATTAACACTCACTATCTCCCCCCCTCATAAAGTAAGGCACCCTAGGAAAACCTAGGGTGTTTGACTTTTTATCTTTATTTGCATCCATTTTAACAAATCTTGATACACATCTTGTCGATTTATTTCATTTAAAATTTCATGTCTGTCATCTTCATACAATTTGATTTCCACATCTTCTATTCCACAATTTTTATAAGTTTCATATATTTTTATTACTGACTTCCCAAAGTTACCAACCGGATCTTCTTTCCCTGATACAAATAAAATTGGTGTTTTTTTTGGGATTTTATCTATATTTTCCATTTTCAATAATTTCTGCATTCCACAGAACATATGATAATATGCATTCACCGTAAATCGAAAAGAACATAACGGGTCTTTCATATAAGCATCTACCACTTCTGTATCTCTTGATAACCAATCCTTCGAAGTTCTTGCCGGCTCGAATTTCTTATTGTATCCTCCAAATGCCATATCATCTACTAATTTACTTCTATATTTCCAACCTTTAAATTTTGCAATCATACGGCAAAGTAATTTTCCTGCTGACAGTGCCATGGCGGGCTGATTTCCTGTTCCCATGATAATCACACCACTTAGCTGATCATTATATGTCTTGATATATTGCCTTACTAAAAACGATCCCATACTATGTCCTAACAGAAAATATGGCACCTGTGGATTTTGTTCTCTGGTTCGTAGATATAATTCTCGGATATCTCCAATTACCAATTCATTGCCCTTTGTTTCCTCAAAAAATCCATAATATTCTTCACTTTGCACTGACTGTCCATGACCCAAATGATCATGACCTACAACCAAGTAACCATGTTCTGCTAATGTATCTGCAAATTCATCATATCGATCAATATATTCCGCCATCCCATGACAGATTTGAAGAACAGCCTTCACTTCTCCCTCCGGCCTCCATTCAACTGCGTGAATATCTGTCCTTTTGTCCTTGGATAAATAGTAAAAACTGTTCTTCATATGCATACCTCGATGTTCTATCTGTCTTCCATTTTAATATAGTCTCTGTAAGGTGTTAACGGTTTATAAGCCGGTCTAATAATCTTGTCTACATTCCTCAATTCTTCTAAACGGTGTGCACTCCATCCAGTAATACGAGCCGCTGCAAAAATCGGGGTATAAAGAGATTCATGCAGTCCAAGCATACTGTATACCAGCCCACTGTAAAAATCCACATTTGCATTTACGCCCTTATAAATATGACGTTTCTCTCCTATAATCTCTGGTGCCATATACTCTACCATTTCATAAAGATTATATTCCTTTTCACAGCCCTTTTCTTTAGCCAGTCGTCTTACAAATCCTTTGAACAAATCCGCTCTAGGATCCGATATGGAATAAATCGCATGTCCCATCCCATAGATCAATCCCTTTTTATCAAAAGCCTGCTTGTCTAATAACTGCTCAAGATACCGACGTACTTCATCTTTATCTTCCCAGTCGTGAATCTTCTCCTTCATGTCTTTGAACATCTGCACAACCTTCACATTAGCACCACCGTGCTTTGGCCCTTTTAATGATGCCATTGCAGCAGCCATAGTAGAATATGTATCTGTCCCCGAAGAAGTTACTACATGTGTAGTAAAAGTAGAATTATTACCACCACCATGATCCATATGTAATACCAGCGCCATATCCAATATCTTAGCCTCTAACTTTGTATATTTTCTATCTTCTCTTAACATCATAAGTATATTTTCAGCAGTTGATAGCTCAGGCTGAGGTGCATAAATCCACAAATCCTGCCCCTGACGGTAATTGTAAGCTAGATATCCATAAACCATTAACATTGGAAATTGACTAATCAAATTCAAACATTGACGTAACACATTTGGAATAGATGTGTCATCTGCCTTATCATCATAAGAATAAAGGGTTAATATGGAACGTGTTAAACTATTCATCATATCTTTACTTGGTGCCTTCATAATCACATCTCTCACGAAATTTGGTGGCAAAGTTTTTCGCTCAACTAATGTTTCATGAAATGCCTTAAGCTCTGTCACTGATGGGAGTTCACCAAACAAGATTAAATAAGCTGTCTCTTCACAGCCAAAATGTCCCGCCTCCAAAAAACCATTGACCAAATCTTTAATATCATATCCACGATAGTAAAGACGGCCCGAACATGGGACCTCTTTCCCATCTTCAATCTTCGTTGCACACACATCAGAAATATTGGTCAGCCCAGCTAATACACCTTTTCCATTTATATCTCTTAGTCCTCTTTTTACCTCATATTTTGCATATAACTCTTTGTCTATCGCATTATTTTTTTCACATAAACGGGATAGTTCCTCAATTTTAGGGGTAATATCAAATAACGTTTTTGTTGAAGGTACTGTCATATAGTTCTCCTTTCATCATAATACATGTGTTTACGAGTAATAACCATTTAAAATATTACTCAGCTGTGCAAATTCCTGAAGTGTCAATGCTTCACCTCTAATTCCCGGCCCTTTTCCAAGTTGTTCAATTGCGCTGATTATTTCTTCCTTCGTTAATTTCAAATCTGCTTGATTGTGTAATCCGTTAGCCAGTGTCTTTCTTCGCTGATTAAAAGAAGCGCGAATAATTTGAAACATTAGTTTTTCATTTTCTACACTTACTGGCGGCTTTTTGTACTTTTCCAATTGAATGACTGCTGATCCAACTTTCGGTTTTGGCATAAAACAATTTGCTGGCACGTTTGCAACAATACATGGTTTGGCATAATATTGAACAGCAAGAGAAAGTGCACCATAATCCTTAGTCCCAGGACCAACCTGCATGCGGTCTGCCACTTCCTTTTGCACCATCACCGTAATACTTTCAATTGGAACATGACTTTCAAATAATCCCATAATAATAGGTGTTGTAATGTAATAAGGAAGATTTGCAACCACTTTAATTGGTTGTCCGTCATTTTTATCTTTTGCAAGTTGTCCAATGTCAACTTTCAATACATCCGCATGAATAATTGATACATTTTTATAATCCCCAAGTGTATCCTGTAGAATTGGTATCAATGCACTGTCAATCTCCACTGCTGCAACTTCTCTTGCAGCCTCTGCCAAATATTGAGTCATCGTCCCAATTCCCGGTCCAATTTCAAGTACGAAATCCTCTTTTGTAATATGGGCAGAGTCTATGATTTTAGCTAATACATTTGTATCAATCAAGAAATTTTGTCCATATTTTTTTTGAAATGAAAAACCATACTTTTTCAATATTTCAATTGTATTTTGAGGGTTGCCTAATGTGGGCTTATCCATGTATTCGCTCCTTCACATCTGATATACGAAATAATTGATTCCCATTTATTTCGGTCCTTCGGATAACTTCATTATATTCTACTTCTTTAATATTTGCAATTTCTTCAGCTACAAATTGCAGATTTGCAGAAGTATTTCTTTTCCCTCTATATGGAACCGGGGCTAAATAAGGACAGTCTGTTTCTAACAAAATTCGATCCAGTGAGACTTCCTTTACGATTTCCTTTAGTTTCTTGGAATTTTTAAAGGTTAACACACCCCCAATCCCAATATAGAATCCCATATTGATATATTCCTGGGCTATCTCCTTAGAGTAAGAGAAGCAATGAATAACACCCTGAAGATTCGATCCATGCTCCTTCATAATTTCCAAAGTATCTGCAGCTGCCTCTCTACTGTGAATGATAACAGGCAAATCCAATTCTCTGGCCAGCTTCAATTGCTGTATGAACCACTCCTTTTGCACGAAGCGTGATTCCTTATCCCAGTAGTAGTCCAATCCAATTTCACCCACAGCTACTACTTTTTTTTGTTGAAATAAAGATTTTAACCAGGAGAAGCTTTCTTCATTCAAATCTCCAACCTCATCAGGATGTACCCCGACTGCTGCATACACCCCCTTATATTGCTCTGCCAGTAAGACAGAAGCTTGACAACCTTTTAAGCTTGCACCTACATTAATAATGGTACCAACTCCATCTTTCTTTCTACAACCAAGCAGTTCATCTCTATCTTCATCAAATTGCTCATCATCATAATGAGCATGGCTTTCAAATATCATCTTATAAAATACCTGCCCTTAATTCTTCCGCTGTTTTCATTGACAATAATCCAGGAGCAATATCAAATACTGATTTTGCTCCTATATCACCTTTCACAGACAAACGATAAGCAGCTCTTGCATAAGCTACTAACACCGATGCGGTAAATTCTGGATTAGACTCTAGCTTCAGTGAATATTCAATTACATGGCGACTGCCTTGAACTCCAGTTTCTCCACTTCGTATTACAAATCCCCCATGAGGCATTTTGGTGTGATTAGTTTCAAATTCTTCTTCTGTAATAAACGTTACTGTTGTATCATACTCATCAAAATAATTGGGCATTTCTTTAATCGTTGTCTCAATGACCCCTAAATCCGCATCTGGTTTTGCTACCACATAACATTCTCTTAAATGCTTTTGTCTAGCAGTAAGGATTGGTTCATTTCCCTTTCTTACATCTTCTACTACCGCATCTACTGGAACCGTATATTGAATTCCTTTTTTCACGCCTTCAATTCGACGAATTGCATCGGAATGGCCTTGGCTTACACCTTTTCCCCAAAATGTATAAGTACTTCCTTGCACAAGAATTGATTCTGCATAAAGACGATTCAAAGAAAACAAGCCCGGATCCCATCCTACGGATATAATACTTACATGATTTCCACTTTTAGCAGCTTGATCCATATCTGCAAAATAATTTGGAATCTTTGCATGAGTATCAAAACTATCGATAGTGTTAAAATTCGCTGCTAATTCCGGACCCATTACTGGTAGATCAGTTGCTGATCCCCCACAAAGAATCATCACGTCTATCTCGGCTTTCATGTCCAAAAGTTGAGCTATAGGAATAATTTTCACTCCTTTTGTTACCGTTACTACTTCTTCTGGATTTCGACGGGTAAATACTGCTGTTAATTCCATATCTGCATTTCTTGCTATTGAAAGTTCCACACCACGTCCAACATTACCATATCCTACAATACCAATTCTTATTTTACTCATATCATTTCCTCCATTTTTAACAAATCTCTGCCCCTGATGGCATATTTATTTCTGGCACCATTAATGCAAATGTTCCCTCTGTGTCTTCCGCGCACAACAACATTCCTTCTGACATGATACCTGCCAACTTTGCAGGCTTTAAATTAACCAATACCATGACCTTTTTACCAACCATTTCTTTCGCTGAATAATGAGCCTTAATACCAGATACAATCTGTTTTATCTGGCTGCCTACCTTAACCTGTGAACACAATAGTTTCTTAGATTTCGGCACCTCTTCACAAGATACCACTTCCCCCACTTGAAATTGCATCTTCATAAAATCATCATAGGTGATTTCGTCTTTGGCTTCCATATCCATAACGATTTCTTCCCCATCCATTTCTTTTTCCATATTCATTTCTTCTTTTGGATGCAAGACTTCTACCTTGTTCATTACCTCTTCCAAGTCCAGTCTTGCAAATAAAATTTCCGGTTTATCCGTAACATGTCCTCCATTTAACTGTGCTAAAATCTTGGATGCAGTTTCCGGCATAAAAGGTTCCAGTTGCTTTGCACCTTTGGAAATACTGTCTATAAGATTCCATAGCACTGTTTCCAAACGGTCTTTTTTTGTTTCGTCTTTTGCCAAAGCCCAAGGTAATGTTTCATCAATATATTTATTACATCGTTTAAATAAATTGAATATTTCTGTAATTGCATCTGCAACTCGCAATTCTTCCATCTTCTGTTCCACTACAATTGGTGTATGCTCTGTTACTTTTCGAAGTTCTGCATCCACATCATCCCCAATATCTTTATTGGCAACCACACCTCCAAAATATTTATTTGTCATAGAAACCGTTCGATTGACTAGATTACCCAGTGTATTTGCCAAATCTGAATTCATGCGCTCTACCATAAGCTCCCATGAAATGACACCGTCATTTTCAAAAGGCATCTCATGAAGTACAAAATAACGTACTGCATCAACCCCGAAGAAATCCACTAATTCATCTGCATACAAGACATTGCCCTTTGATTTGCTCATCTTTCCGTCACCTTGTAATAACCAAGGATGTCCGAATATCTGTTTAGGCAGTGGAAGTTCCAATGCCATTAAGAAAATTGGCCAATAAATTGTATGAAAACGTATAATATCCTTCCCAATTAAATGCAGATCTGCAGGCCATTCTTTTGCAAATTGTTCCGTAGATTCTCCATTACAATCATAACCAATTCCTGTAATATAGTTCGTTAGTGCATCTAACCAAACATATACTACATGTTTAGGGTCGAAATCCACCGGTATCCCCCACTTAAATGATGTTCTAGATACACAAAGATCTTGTAGTCCCGGCAGCAGGAAGTTATTCATCATTTCATTTCTTCTTGCAACTGGTTGAATAAATTCTGGATGAGTATGAATATGCTCAATAAGACGATCTGCATATTTACTCATTTTAAAGAAGTAAGCTTCTTCTTTTGCTGGTTGTACTTCTCGTCCACAATCTGGGCATTTTCCATCCACCAATTGTGATTCCGTAAAGAATGCTTCACAAGGTGTGCAGTACATTCCTTCATAATATCCCTTATAAATGTCTCCCTGGTCATATAATTTTTTAAAGATCTGTTGCACTTTTTTTTCATGATATTGGTCTGTAGTTCTCACAAAATTATCATAAGAAGTATTCATCAAATCCCACAGATCTCTAATTGTTTTCGCAACACCATCCACATATTCCTGTGGTGTAATTCCAGCTTCCTCAGCCTTTAACTCTATTTTTTGTCCATGCTCATCTGTTCCTGTTTGGAAGAACACCTCATATCCTTGACTCCGCTTGTATCTTGCAATTGCATCTGCAAGTACGATTTCATAAGAATTCCCTATATGTGGCTTTCCTGATGTATATGCAATTGCAGTTGTTATATAATATTTTTTATCATTCAATTTTGTTCCTCCTTATAGCTGAAAGTTTCATCGTTTCTATATAATTTCGTACCCTATCATACCACTAGAATCCCCACTCCGTCAAGGTTTCCAACACATAACTATAGACTATCTTGCATAAACTTAGTTAAAAATGATTTGGAGTATCTCAATGAAATCCAAACACTTCCGTTTTATGTTACGATGCTGTGTTCTTCTGTTTACTTTTATGATTCTGTCATCCGGATGTACCAATTCCAATACCCAAAATACAAAAACCCTTAATCAGGATTTTACATCCTTTACCAACCAGCTTTTTATCCAAGAAGTATCCTCTAATTCCATCAGTCTTCACTATACTTTGCAGAATCCATCTGCCTATGGGATTAAAAATCCACCCATTACTTTTGGTTCTTATAACGCCAATACAACGTTAGCTTTAGCTGGTTTAGAAAATTGCCATGCAGCACTCCAGTCTTTTTCTTACCCATCCCTTTCTTCAAAGAATCAAATAACCTATGAAATCTTAGATGACTACTTAACAACTGCCATCAATGGTGCACCGTATCTTTTATATGATGAACCGCTTAGCCCCATTACTGGGATACAGGCTCAGCTTCCAGTATTGCTCTCCGAATATCAATTTCATACCACAAAGGATGTAGATACCTACCTTTCTCTTTTATCCGATACTCCGAAGTACTTTGATTCCTTAATTCTTTTTGAACAAAAAAAAGCAGATTCTGGACTTTTTATTTCTGATTTTACACTAAATGAAATCATAAAACAATGTAATGCATTTATTTCTTTAAAAACAAATAATTACCTGCTCTCTACTTTTGAGGAACGTGTACATTCCTTAGACAATATCACCCCTGCTCAGCAATCCGTTTACACGAACCTAAATCAGAATTTGATAGAAACAAGTGTCATTCCCGCTTATCAAAATTTAATTGATTTTCTATCCTCCATGCTTGGAATCGGCAAAAATGAAAATGGCCTTTATTATCTTCCCAAAGGCAGTGATTATTACTCCTATTTAGTAAAAAGAGAAACTGGTTCTTCCCGCAGCATAGACCAGCTTCAGGCCTTGTCCTACGCACAAATTGAACGTGATCTGCAATCCATTGAACGGATTCTTTCTACAAAAGAAGGTAAGAACATCACTGCATCTGATACAGCTTCCTACCTAACCAAAACAGATCCCACTGCAATTCTTACCGAGTTACAAAAAAACCTTTCTGCAAATTTTCCTTCTCTTTACGATGTGGATATTCACATCAAACATGTACCAAAGGATATGGAACCATATTTAAGTCCTGCATTCTATATGATTCCGGCAATTGACCATACATCTGCCAATGTCATTTATATAAATCAATCCCAAATGGGTGATTCTCTAGAACTATATACAACCCTTGCACATGAAGGTTATCCTGGGCACTTATATCAAAATACTTACTTTGCAAGCAAAAATCCCGCTCCAATTCGTTCTATATTAAATTATGGTGGATACTTAGAAGGTTGGGCCACTTATGCCGAAATGTGTTCTTATTACCTGTCTCCTTTACCTAAAAACCATGCTACCTTATTACAGAAAAATGCTTCTGTTATGCTTGGCCTTTATGCCCTGGCTGATATAGGCATTCATTCCAATGGTTGGACATTATTAGAAACCACAAAATTTTTTAATAATTATGGAGTTACTGATTCCAATACTATAAAGAAAATATTCGAATACATCGTTGGAGATCCCAGTAATTATTTAAAATATTATATTGGATATTTGGAATTTCTAGAATTAAAAAAAGTGGCTATAAAAAGATGGGGAAATGATTTTTCCCAAAAACGTTTTCATGAAACGGTGTTAGATATCGGTCCTGCTCCATTTGATGTTATCCGGGAACAAATTTCCCCCAATTAGTTACGCATTTTTCACTTATATGTTATAATTAGAGTGGTAATTTATTCAAAACAGAAAGGAGCTCCTATGGCTATAAGTACATATCCGAAAGCTTTATCCAATGCGGAGATTTCCTCCTTTTGTATTCAGATGGCAATGATTCTAAATTCTGGGATTTCTTCAATGGAGGGGATTTCTATCATGACCGAAGATGCGCAGTCTGAAGAAGAGGAACTCATCCTGCTCTCCATTGCTGATACCTTGAATGCTACTGGGAATCTATGTCAATCATTAAAACATTCTCAAGTCTTTCCGGATTATATGGTAAATATGATAGATATCGGTGAACAATCCGGGAAGTTAGATGAGGTCTTCTTCTCTTTGAGTGAACACTATGATCGGGAAGCCGGAATTGCCAGTGCTATTAAGAATGCCATCACCTATCCTTTCATCATGATTTGTATGATGATGCTAGTAATTTTGGTGTTAATTACCAAGGTACTCCCAATTTTTGCACAGGTATTTAAGCAGCTTGGGCATGAAATGACTGGTATATCAAAAGTAATATTAAATATTAGTTCACTGTTAAACCGCTATTCCATAGTATTGGTTTTCCTATTAATAGCTTTTGTTATTTTCTTTATATTTTGCTCCTATTCAGCTATTGGCCATACGTTCTTTACAAAAATATCACATAAGCTAACTTTTACCAAACTATTATCTCGCAAAATTGCTTCTTGTCGATTTGCAAGTGGCATGGCTCTTACTTTAAGCAGTGGCTTGGATTCTGACCAAAGTTTAAAGCTTGTAGGAACATTAGTTGATGATCCTGATTTCCAAAAACGAATATTAAACTGCAAGGAGCAAATAAGCAATGGGATTGATTTTTCTGTTGCTCTCTCTAAATCCGGTATCTTCTCAGGTATCTATGCCCGCATGGTAACTGTAGGATTCAAGACTGGTTCTTTAGATGATGTAATGAAGAAAATCGCTTCTCAATATGAAGACGAGATTGATAATAATATCAGCCATATAATCTCCATATTAGAACCAACTTTAGTTGCAATTCTTTCTATTATTGTTGGCATCATACTGCTATCGATAATGTTGCCACTTGTTGGAATAATGTCCAATTTATAACAGATGGAGGAACAAATGTGAGCCGATTCATATATACAAAACAAAAACCTTCTATTTCTACTTTTGGGATTTCTATTATTATATTTATGTTAATAATTGGATTGTTTTATTTTGCCTTTTCATCCTTTTCGCAAAAAACATATTTAGAACAAAAAGCTACTTTAGAAAAATCTTTACAGCAAAGTATAATTCACTGCTACTGCGTAGAGGGTTCCTATCCCGAAAGCTTGGATTATTTAAAAGATAACTATGGGATTTCCTATAATAAAGACAAATTTTTTGTTGACTATAAACCACTTGGTCAAGATATCATGCCCGATCTCACAATTATAGTCAAAGCGGATATTCAAAATCCGCTCGCTACTTACTTGATGAGGTTGAAATCTCCCAGTAACTAATGCTTCCGAAACGTATTACCGTATTTCAGAGAAAGGAACGGAAAAATGAGGACTTTGTCAAAAAAAAATCATATTGTAGATTTATTGTTTGCAATTGCACTGTTTTTTGTTTTTTCCACTTCTTCCGTAGTTGTTGTTTTAATTTCATCCAATGCTTATATCTCTATTTCCAAACAGACTGAGGAGAATTATTCGGCTAGAACTTCTCTTTCTTATGTTGCACAGAAAATTCGACAAAACGATATCAATGGTGGAATCAGTCTTGGAGAAATTCAAAACACAGATGCCTTAATTATGAAACAAACTTATAACCAGAATAACTATACTACCTATATTTATGAGTATTCTGGTGCCTTAAGAGAATTATTTATAAAAGATGGGGTGGAAATTACGTTAGATGAGGGGAAAATTGTGATGGAGGTTCAATCTTTTTCCATGGAAATGCTCAACCCCCATTTATTTTCTTTTTCAACCGTTGATAAAAATGGGCACCGTTGCGAATTAACAGTTGGTTCTAGAACGTAATCGTATATTTATTAAGAAAGGAAGGAACCATGAAGAAAGAAGTACCTAAAAGGTCAAGCTTATTTCTATTAGAACTGATTATTTCCATTTTGTTTTTTTCTCTTGCAAGTGCCGTCTGTATCCAACTATTTGCAAAAGCACATCTTCAAAGTAATCAAACGGCTGAATTAAATATGGCAGTAACGAAAGCGTCCAGCATTGCTGAAATTATTCGAAATAGTCCTGACCCGATAGATGCACTTTGGAAGCAGTTTCCTCAATTAAAACAAAAGCAGCACTCGTTGATTCTCTATTGTGATACTGCATGGAATACTTGCAGTATGCCCAAAGCTTTCTACGTAATTGAAATCCATATAAAATCCAGACATCAGATGTTCATTGGAATGATTGAAATTCACCGGAGGGATTCTACTGCTACACTTTACCACTTAACGGTAAAACACCATCTACCTTATACGATTTAATGATTGGGAGGTTGCAAATGACTAAAAACAAATACCCCATAACCAACATAGGTACTCCACTGATTTTAGTTGTGTTTATTATTATTGCATTAGTTACCTTTGGGATGCTGTCTATTATTAATACAAATAAGGATTACAGCTATACCGAAAAAATAGCCACTAGAACTGCTGATTACTATGATACAAATAATGCAGCGGAAGAACTGCTAGGTACCATCGACGAAATTCTGTATTCTGCTTACAGTACAGATCAGAATCAATACTTCACAGATGTTGCTTCCTCTCTTACCCCACTATCTAATGTGACATACGATTTTGATACAGACATACCAACCATACAATATACCTTGCCCATTAATGATACACAGGCGCTTTTTATAAAGCTTCTTATAAATTATCCGATAAACCCCGATCAGTCTTTCTATCAGATAACTGCTTGGCAGGAAATTTCAACAATTAATTGGAAAGCGGATACTGACATCCAATTAATGCAGTATCAATAATATATTTAGGAGAAAAATATGAATATAATTAATTTACTAAAAAAAGCAACTTCAAGCGGAGCCTCTGATGTATTTCTCATAGCCGGCCTCCCACTGTCTTGTCGCATAAATGGGCTCTTAAAAAAAGAAGATAATGTGAAATTACTTCCTGAAGATACGGAAGATATAATAAATCAAATCTATGACTTAGCAAATCATCGTTCTATAGATATTCTGCGTCAAACTGGAGATGACGATTTTTCTTTTGCTTTAAAAGGAATCTCTCGTTTTCGGGTTAATACTTATCGTCAGAGAGGCTCCCTTGCCGCTATAATTCGGATTATTTCCTTTTTCCTTCCTGATCCTAAAGACCTTGGTATTCCAGAAAATATAATTGCTTTTGGGAATCAAAACAAAGGACTTATTTTAGTTACTGGCCCTGCCGGAAGTGGAAAATCTACCACTCTCGCCTGTCTTGTAGATTATATTAATCAGAATAAAGAAAAGCACATCATTACTTTAGAGGATCCATTGGAATTTCTGCATACACACAAGAAAAGTATTGTAAGCCAAAGGGAAATAAATATCGATACAGAAAGTTATGTCACCGCACTTCGTGCGGCCTTACGCCAAAGTCCCGATGTTATTTTACTAGGTGAAATGCGTGACCATGAAACTACCACTGTTGCCATGACTGCAGCGGAAACCGGGCACCTGATCATATCCACTCTTCACACCATTGGTGCCGCCAATACCATAGAACGTATTATCGATATCTTTCCACCAAATCAACAACGTCAGATTGCCGTACAATTATCTATGTGTCTTCAGGCAGTTGTGTCACAACAACTAGTTCCATCAATATCCGGAAAGCGAATTCCCGCTTTTGAGATTATGGACGTCACTCCTGCTATTCGCAACATGATTCGAGATAATAAAGTACATCAAATTGATGGCATGATTTATACCTCTTCAAACTCTGATATGATATCTATGGATTCCAGTTTATTAAATTTGTATCAGGCCAAATTAATTACGAAAACAACCGCCCTTACTTATGCATCTAATGCAGATACGTTAATCAAAAAACTATAATTTTTTCTATTAATTTAATGGTTTTTATGACTTTTCAACACCCTCATTAGTCAAAGAAATGCAAAAGGAACAGAAACTAGGTTAATAACAACCAAAATTTCTGTTCCCAGTATACTCATATTTTTTCCTAACATTTCCATTCTCCCAATGACTCTTCACCTCTATGAGTTCTAACCGCCGAATCAATTAATTTAATTAATTCCAAAGCACTTCGAAATGGAATTCTTTCTTGTTTTTCTACCCAAGTAACTATTCCCTGCCAAGTTTGGTTCTTGACACATTTTATTTCAATTACAAAGCTTTGTCCTGCTACTTCTGTTCTAAAATTTTCCATTAATCAGCACCTTTCCTTTCTCTTATTATTTTGACTGCCATAATGGCATATCATCTTTCAATGTTTAAGCCCTATGACAGTCAAATCAGATTCTCTATATGGTGATTACTTCTTCACATACGTCTCAGGTGTAACGAAAGATCCATCCGAAAATTTCCATGCAGTGATATTGTTTGCTCCATCTTTTTCAGGGGTAAAATTATCTGCTTGAATAGCTTCTGCAACAATGTCAATTTTCAATTCAGTATTACTAACAATGTTGCTCCATTTTTCTGGAATTAATACCTTTGTGAAAGGCTGCACTATCGCATTTGGTGCTATTACAGAATTACAATAACAGTACCAGCTATTTGCACTAATTGAAACCACATTCCATCCCGCTGCAATATTAAGATCCGCAATTGTTAATAAAGGATCTGCTCCCTTTGGATTTGTAATAGTTATTATTGCACGAACATAGCAATCATTTATTCCACTTTCATTTTTAATATTCGGAATCTTCGATACCGTCTGACCAGGTTTTACATTGACCGGATCTTTATATGGTACTTCTTTGCCATTTTCCTCCATGGTTTCTTTTAAAGAAATATCAATATTTCCCATGGTTACCGTATTCTCCTTGTTATCCTTATCCGTAAAGTATGCAAGAGATGCTCCAATTGCAACTACAAATAATAAGGATAACGAAGTAATCGTGATTGCTATTTTTTTCTTTTTATTCATAATTACTCCTTTTTTATGATTGTTTGAATTCAGCTGGGAATGCTTTTTCCATTGCTTCCTGAGCATTTGCAAATCCTGTCTTTTGTACTAAGTAACCTTGTAAATGAATATCAAAATTATTCATCGTATAATCAGTTACTGTTTTTCCTGTATATTTACTTGCATCATATTGTTTATCTCTTATTTGATCTGCTGTTAGTGCCAAGGGATCAATGGTAACCTTAGAAAATACAGGTGCAGATGTTTGTTGTTTTGGTAACACAACATTATAATAAGCTACCGTATAATCGGTTATTCCATTTGCCGTTTTACCAAAGGTCCAATCTATTGTATTCCAATTTACATCTGCAAATTTGTCTAAATCCACGAAATTTTTAACATCTTTTGGATAACTGATTTTTACCGCAACCCAAGCATCTGACACTTTATCTCCCGCAGTAGTATTGGTAATCTGTGGGTCTTTCGGAATCTCAAGACCTGGTGTAAAGTTCTCCGCCAACGTTTTACCCTTTTGATCCCATTGTGGTTCTGTTAATTTACCAGTAATCCCATTACCCATAGTAAATGTATTGGTCTTTTCCTCTGTCTTTTGACTAAAGTACGCCAATGTTCCTCCAATTACAAGTGTTCCAATTAATGCTGTTGCAAGAATCCCTGCTGTAATTTTCTTTCTTTTCGTCATGATCATACTCCTTTTATTAACTTTTATTATATTTTATTCAATTGCCGTAAAGAATTCTGATGAACCAACTGCTGCTTTTGCATGAGAGTTTGCCAAAGAAATAATATTTGCTGTTGCTGTTGCCATTGTTGTATTATCACTTTGAACTGCATAGCCTTGTGCTTCAATTTCAAATGTGGGCAATGTGTTATACCCAACTGCATTTCCATTTTCATCAAAATAGTTTGTGCCCTCTGTCATTCCACCAGTTACTTCATTCAAGGTTACACCGGTTACTACTCCCCCCTCTGTTGTTGTTATTTTTGTGTAAATTGTTTTCTCTGTTGAACTAGTAACTGTGGTAATTCCTGCATTCACTATAACTCGATTAAAGATTGGCACTGTTTGTGGATTTTTAGTATTAATGACCGTTTTATATCCATATAATTCATCCCCTTGTAAATTACGTGCTATCAAAGTCCAGTTTTCACCAATTGTATCATGAGTTGCATAAGCACAAAAACCCGTTGCTTGACCTGAAGTGTTTTTTTCAATGCCATATGGCATATGGGCTTTTTGAGCATCTAAAAAGTTCAAACGCATACCTGCATAAAAATCCTCACTATTGACCATTGCTTTTACTACTGGATCCTTTGTGATCACAGATCCTGGCTGATATTTTTTTGCTTCATTCTTTCCTTCTTTTTCCCATTTTTCCTCTATTGTTTCGGCTTTCACATTTTGAGATGATGAAAAACTATTTGTCTTCTTATCTGTTACATAAGACAAATATGCTAACGTTCCTCCGATTGCAACTACTGCGGTAAGTGCCATTGCTCCTAATGTAACTGCCATTCTTTTCTTATTTGCCAATTTTCTTGTTCTCCTTTTCGATCTTATTTGATTTGTATTTTTTTATTTATATCCAGCAAGTTTTAAAAGTTGTTTTTTTGCTTCTTGCATACTTTGTTCCGGAGTATTACCTAAGTGCTCAGATTGCACTGCATAAGCTGTTACTTTTATTTCAAATCGAGGTAATTTCCCATCGATTGTTAGAATATCCAACTTAATTGGAACCTTTGAAAATAAAGGTGTTTTACTCGTGTCCTCTCCTTTTTTTAATATGTTTTTATAAAGATAATACTCGCTGGTTGATGTAGGCGTTGAATCTGCAATCCTTTCCCATTGGTCATTAATGACTAAACCATTTGGCTGAAGATAATCTGCTTGAAACACTGCAGCAGTTATTGGTTTTATTGTATCCATTCCATAATATTCTACCTTTAAAGCAGTATATACAGATACACCATCCAACGAATTCTTTACTTGAGGATCTTTTTGTATAATTTCTCCTGGCAAATATTCCTTTGCTCTATTCACCCCTAGATTTTCTAACGCTGCATCCTTTATCGTTGGATTTGCACTTGTTCCATCGCCACCTGGTATATCTTTAAACTGATATCCATCCCATTGTGGTTCTCTCAACAAAATGTCAATCTTCTGGGAAGAAGCAAATGTATTAGTCTTCGCTTCTGTTACATCAGTTAACAGCGCTAATGTAACAGAAGCCCCTAGCACCGACACCGCTGCTATAGCGAGAATTACTGCTATTTTTTTCTTTTTTTTCATTATTTCCTCCTTCCTTTATTTTTACTGAACTTATCGGTTTCTTTAGTGTATAGCTATATTATGCACGCTGTAAGTCACAACACGGTCACATACCTTCTATAGTTATTGTACTTCGGGCAGTTTTAATATTTCTTCTATAGAAATTGACCACGCATCTTCTATCGCTGTTTTTGGCCTCGCCTGAATCCCATCTGCAAGAACCTCCAATTCTAAGCAAGAGCCATTTGGCATCAACGAACCAGATTTCAAATTCATTGCTGTAATTAATGGTGTTGTCTGTTCACCTGCCTTTACCAGCTTCGGATAATAATAATAAGATTCCCCATTTTCATTCGTTTGGACCCTCCATTTAGTGTCCTCCTGACCAAAGGTATACTGAACCTGAATTTGTTGAGCCACGGCCTCACCAGTATTTTGTGAACCTTCATATCGCAAAACAGGTACCATTCTAACTCTTACGTATGTATCCGTTGTTGGATAAGCAGGTGAATTCAGATTTTTTATTTTTACAATCTTGGATACCGGTTCTTCGGATATGTTGCCATAATTCAATGTTGCATTGTCAACATCTAGATCCTTTTCTTTTACTGTTTCAGTCACCACGATATTTACCATTTTCCCATTAAATGCATTCTTGACCATTTCCGTCTTCGTATTTAATATTGCATAGGTTACACCAATGGCACAGAACAGAACCACCACCAAACTAACTGCTAACACAATTTGTTTTATTCTATTACTGCGTTCTTTCATGATGCTTTTCACCTTCACTTTCTTTTTCTTTCATCAGCCAGTCTGGAAGAAAAGTTAAAATAATCACAACTACAATCAATGTCATTAAAATGATGATTCCTGTTCTAGTTCCTGTATACACTGCTAAATATCCTAAAAGCGGGATGCTAAATGCTGGTTTCCCGATTAACCTGTCATACGTTACCATTCCACCATCTTCCGTGTTGTTTGCATCTCCTTTTGTATGAAAGCTCTGTTCTTCCCTGTCAACCGAAGTCACACGATGAGTTACTACAATATCTTTACTAACATAAAATGTAATCGGATCGCCTACCTGTACTTTTCCTGGTGAAGTCTTATTTACATAAATAAGACTTCCAACATGATAAGTAGGTTCCATACTTCCACTTAATACCGCCATAGGAGTATAACCCAGCAGCTTTGGCAGAAATAGCAGAATGACCAATGTAATCAGCAGAATTAACAGTACACTTGTCACTATATTATAAGCTTTTTTCATAATATTCTATGATCCTCCTTATTTTTACGAGCACAATATATGCTCCTGTATTACATTGGACCCATATTATACTCAAAGCGATTCACCGCATGTGTCGTATCACTAAGCCAATTACTTGCTTTCAACTGATTATTAAATTTGCTTTCTGCTTTTTCTGTTTCTGCATGCTTTGTAAATTGGGGGTCCGTGCCAATATAGCATGGCAGCGTCGTTCCGGTCCCCGCTCTCGTCATCTTTCCGATTTGTAATTCTGTTGCTTCTTTTTTTATTTGGTTATATTTTACAGACCAGTTTGTTTCTTCTGTGACTACATAATATCCCCTTTTTAATCTGGAAATTGTTTTTGTCTTACTGGTCTCCCCATTATTTGCATCAAAATGAATCGTTTCATAAAATGTCTGAACCAGCTTCTCCGTTTTATTTCCTTTTTCATCCATTTCATATTGTTGAATTTTAAATACAAAAGCCTGGTTAGACTTAATCTGTTTAATATTCGTATATGATTGATCAATGGTTTTTGTTATAAACAGCTGCCCTTTTACTACATATATATGAAACAGTCTGTCATTTTTCTCAGGAGTGCTTATATTTTCAATTTTTGTTTGATTTTCAATAGGTCTCTTATTTGCACTCACTCCCAATTTAATATTAGATACATTGAAAGATGGAGCTATTTGGGGCTCTAGTTTATGCGACCTATCATCATAATATATATATTCCAAATCCGGTGCTTGTGATATTGGTTTTTCGATACCTTTTCCTGATTTATTTTCCCATTCTACTAGCTGAACTCTATCATTCAACTTCGTTGACTCCCCCAAAAAAATAGTCTGATTTGAAACCTCAATGGATGGTGTGAAGACGTATAGATTCACCTCTTTGGAATTCATCAAATCTTTTACGCCTTTTTGTGGATCCTTAGACTCTTGGGATGGTTGAATGGCAATATCAATTCGAAATTTTTTATTTTCATTCAATGCTTTTGAATTTAAATCTAACCCATTTACCCAGCTTCCGCTCACAGCACCCGCTGGAATCGTATAAGTTCCAATAACCGAACCTTTTTCATCTTTTATTGTATACGTAATATTAGCATATGCATTATTAATTCCATTTATCTGGTATTCATTCTTACCAATCTGATACTTGATTTTCTCTCCCCTTAAAAAGAATTCCTGTATATCTTTCCATGTTTCCGTAATATAAATGCTCTTATTGTATACCTTTGTATCATATTGTAAAGCTATATTAGTGATTGGTTCCGGAAAATTTTCAATGGTTTGTAAATTATTGATAATCGACGTTTGTGATGTGTTCGTTGGCACATTATTCCCACCAATAAAATCATCATTCGGTTTCACTTGAATCTTAACAACAAGCTTCTTCCCTCCATATTCCGAAGGATCACTTGTGGTATATACAAAATTATCCATATAATTAAATCCACTGACAGAAACCGTCTTTTTTTCCTTATTTATATCTAGTGTAATTCCATCAGAAATACCAACTTTCACTTCCGGTCCCCACTGGTTTTTCCCAATATTTTCACTCGTATATACCTGGCAGCTTTTCAAACTATTATCTGATTGAAAATAATCAGATATATAATCTGTAATAACTGTGCTTTCATCTAACTGAATACTCGGAGTTTTAATTTCCTCTTGTATCTGTATAAATATCTCATTCAAGCTCCCTGCATTCGTTGCAGTCAGATAATAATTCTTGTCATTATTTTCTCGATTTCCAAACTCATTCATTGATATTGCATTTGGATAATTGGAAGAGACTAAATTCATATATTTATTTACATTTCCATTCATATCATTTTTATCTGCTCCATCAAGCACCCCGATGGTATACACCGTTGCATCTAAATCCTTTATTTTTTTTGCATTATCAATGGCCTGATTAGCTACAGCTGGCTCAAAACCCCAAGAACTTGTTGGCTCTCCATCCGTAAACATAACAACTACCTTGCTTCTTTTTTCATTTGGCTGATTCGGATTATTATCTAATACCTTTTTAGCCATATCCAGTCCTTCATCTGCCCTTGTAGATCCTTTTGCACTTAATCTTCCAATGGCTGCTTCCACAATTTTTTTCCCTTTATCCGTACTTACATCTTGCAGCGAATTCCCATATTGTTGCTCAATTTCTAATTCATAATAAGAATAGTCAATACCTGAATCTGCTGTCATTAGTTCTGTATTATTAAAGTAAACCCCTTGACTTTTTTTACTTGAAAACCCTGCAATGGCAATTCGATGATTGACATGATTCTTCGTTGCATCCGTCTCCACATTTTTAACAAAATTTTTTACCGCCTCACGTAATGCATCAATTTTCTTCGGACCTGATGGACGAGATTCCCCTACAAAAAACTTCACTTGTTTTGTATTGTCCCTATATAATGTGGTAATTTCACTAATTTCCGGTATATACTTCTCTTTGCTTGCACTTTCCCAATATAACAAATAATCCCGTTTCGAATCGTCCCAAACATATTTTTCCTCTACACGTACATACATCCCATTTTCTTCTACATAAAATTCTGCGCCCCGATAAGTATCTACATATGGTTTCCAGCCTCCCTTTCCATCAGGAATCCAACCAGCCTCTGTGTAATGTTTTTCCGTTGAAATCAGGTCCTCCATACTCCCTGACTGATCAAGAACTAACACAATGTCCGCAGGTACCGGAACAGTTATTTGTTCAATATTTCCTGTTGTATATGCTTCTAATTTTAATTCATAGGTTCCATCTCCATTCGAGGTGACGGTTTTGGATGTTTCCACATATGGATTATCCACTCCTTTTTCTGGTTGAACAGCTGTATTTCCTCTTCTGCTCATACTTCCCGCCTGTCTTAATAGAGACTTATTTCTTCCATCATTCGATTTTACCAAGGGTCCTGCATCCGTAAAATTTTCACCTTTACTATGCAAACCTTCTTCCTTTAATTCTCTTTTTTGATCTTCTGCTTTCTTTGGAATTTCTACTTTTGGATTTTCTGTTTTCTTATTTTCATCTTTAGGCTCTTCCACATTTGGTTCTTCTACTCGCACATCTTCTTTCCAAGTAAAAACAAATGGCTCATAGTTATCTGTCTTGAATTCTAATAAACTGACTCCACCGCCATCGGTTGTTTGCAATTGTGTAACTTCTGGTTGTCTGTCTACTGCATTTACTTTTTGCTCTATAGTTTCCAACTGATAAAGTTTAATATCTTTCCCCGTTTGCACTGACGTCTTATATGCTTCCGGTACCAGTTCCTGTTTAAAACTCATGGTTATATTCATCATGCCTACCTGTGGCATAATTTCTTGTCCCTCAAACTCAAAATATACTTCATATGCCAAAAATCCATCCACTACAAACTGATTTTGTGAAGCCATTTCCGTCAGAACAGTTGAAACTAAATTATATTTATTTATTAGATTTTCATCTTCTGCTTTGATTGTACGTACTTTTAGCGCACCTCCTGCAGGAATTGCCATTGGATTTTCTGCTTGTATCGTAACCTTTATAAATTCATCTTCATAATGATACTCTGATTCATCTAACGGTGTCGACGTATATGCCGATGTCAGTATTGGTACTGTAGTCTGTGATGGCGGTTCTTTTATTTCCTCCTGAGCACTATTTATAGAAGTGTTGTTTTCCGATTTTACTTCACACCCTAAACTTGGCAGTTGTACACTTGTCAAAATCATTATCATACACACAATACCGGCTATGTGCTTTGAGAATTTCTTCATTAATTTCATTATAAAACTCCTTTCGGTTTGGCTCATCTATATTATATGATTTCTTACTCGCGGTTATATAATATCACTATAGCAATGTCAAGTCACATAACGGTCACATGACAATCAAAAAAAGAGATATTACCTCATAACGTAATATCTCTTTCTCAACTTCTTTATACCATACAATTATTAAATATTCCAAACGGATTCCAAATACCCGCTTTGCTACTTGATAAGGTTAAAAACTCCCAATTAACTTGATTTCGATTTTTTTTCTACGTATGGATCCAACACCAGATTCATAAGTTCAATGTCGCTGCTAAAACAATTGATTTTTTCCCCTTCTATATTGTAAATATATCCCTGCATACTAGTATGTTGTCTTGAAATAATCACTACATCTACTGTCTTTTGGTTCCCATGTTCTTTATGAATTTCCATTTCATCTTTATATCTTTTTGGTACATGATAAGAATTATGTGGTTCCGTATGTATCTGAAAGCTTCTTTTTTTCTGATATACCTGTGGTGTACCTATCATATCCAAAGCCTGATCTATCACTAGAATAAGTCCTGAATAATCTTGAAAATAAAGAATATCTTTAAGTCCAACACTACAAATTCTCCCATCCACATTTGTTCCTTCACAATTATCCACACAAATTCTAAGGCTGTTTACCGGAAATCCTATTCGCTTTTTATTTATATTTCTTTCTTCTGCCATACTCTGCCATCCCTTATGCTTGATTTAATAATATTTCATCTAGGCTATAGATCATCTTTGCCTTTTTTTTCTTATACAAGACATGAAACCCTTCCTGAATCCTTCGCATAACATTCTTTGCTGATTCATAATTACAGGTGGGAAGCATTAAGACAAATTGATTCGCACTATATCGGGCAACAGTATCTCCGGAACGCAAGTAAGACATAAGTACATGTTCTAATCCTTCCATTGCTTCCTTAACTATTAGCAGATATGCCTCACTTTCTTCATTTACGTAAGAAGAAACTTCTAATGTAATCAGGCAAAGATACATGGATACTCCAAGCCTCGGTGCACGTCTTAATTCCAGCTGGTATACTTCCTTGAATATACCAAATTCACACAAGAACGCCCCTTTGTCTTCATGATCAACATCTAACTCCTGTTGAATAATAGTTAAATTCAATTCCTTTTGATGGTTCTTTTTAAGTAGCTCCTTATATAAATCACAAAGTTCTTTTGATGGCTGTACACCCAACTGATCATATAGTAACGTTGTAGCATTGCGGTATTGTTGAATCGCCTGTTTCATTTTGTTTTGTCCAATAAGTGCTTTAATCAAATAATAATAAATTTGCTCTTCCAACGCATCCTTATCAATAGCCTGACTACAAATATCGAACATTTCACAATACCTGCCCCTTGCATCCAATAGACATGACACCGATTCCACAGCATTTAAATATAAAGAATGATAATACATTGCCAATGGTGCAATCCATACTTCACTTGCTTGTTTTGGTAAAAATGTGCCACTATATAAACCCAAAGCCTGCAAATAACAATTTATTTTATCCTCTTCATTAACCATACCTTGTGCTAATTTACATAATTTCTCGAATTCTTCTGCATCTACCCGTGTCTTGATTTCCGGATTCCATGAATACGAGCCGCTTCCTGTAATGATAAGCTCACTATTCCCACATTTGGCTTTCATAATACTTCGTAGTCGATACATAAGATTCTTGAGTGCTCCTGCTGGATTATCACTACTTTCATCACGCCATAATACTTCGCCAATTTTCTGAACTGATATGGGATGATTTCTATGACATAAAAAATATGTTAGCAATTGTGTTACTTTCTCCGAATGTATATTAGTCTCATTTAATACTCCATCCTTACTTTTTAGCTGAAATTCTCCAAGTAGCCTGACTTCTAATACGCTTTTATCAATTTCTATTTCATTATTTGTTTTCATAATCCCCATTCCCCTAAGTCTTGCAAATAATTATGGTCTTTCATGGCCTAAAAAGAATATTTGATACGTGTTATGTGTGTTTTCTTCGTTTAATCAAAAGTATAACGACTGCTGCTAGGGCAAGAAGTGATATTATACCAACTGTAATAGGCACCCATTCCCCTTTGGAATCAAGCCTTTCCAATCCCTGTGGCACTGCCTCATCTTTAATAGTCTGTGTAGATTTTTCTTTTTCCTTCCCTGCTCGTGGGATCTGATTATCTGGCACATTGGTCAGCTGTTTATCCTGTTCTTCTTGACTTACATTTCCCGGCACTTGGGTTTCGATATTGTTATCCATTCCCCTAGTATTTGATGACACTGTTTCATTCTGCACCACTGTTCCTGGTGTTACTTCACTTGTCGACGGCGGAGTAACCGCTCCACCTGTCATAGTATATGTAAAAACAATTTCCGTACCTTTCTTTTCGACTACAATACTTTTCTCGGCTTCATTCGCTTCATATCCTGCAATACTAATTGGGTGAACTATAAGCGGTGCTCCCTTTTCAACTATCTTTACCTGTTGTGTGGCTAGTGCCATTCCATCACTATCCACATAACTAATACGGCAGTCCACTTCATGAATCAATTTCCTATATTGTGCTACATATACAGCTTTACCTGTTACAGTAGATTCTATCTGCGGACTCCAACCAGTAAAAAAATATCCATTTTCTTGATGGATCATATTGTCATAATCACCAATAAAAAGCGTGGTTCCATAAGGGATGAACCGTGTCACACTTGTTGTATTATCCACTGTTCCATGGGAGCCTGAACGGAATGTTATATCATAACTTCGTTCTTCTGCCTGTACAGTAAACGTAGGGAAGAGAAGCATACCCAAGACACAGACAGCACATAAGCAGCCAATTGTCTTTTTCCATGTTCCACTTGTTGTTCCCATTACTTATTCCTCCATTCTCTTTTTTTCTTTACTAAAATAGTTCCTGCAGTACTTAGACTTATCCCTGCCAAAAGGAGAAGGACTAATGGAAAATTATCTCCCGTTTTAATAACTTGCAGCGGATTTCCTGCTCCATGAACCTTTTTTGCTACCATAGCATCTTTATTTAATTTTTCTACACGAATATTTAATTTGATTAAGCCTTGCTTATTCTGGTAGTCCACTCCCGCTGAATCACCATCCAAGGAAATACCTACTTTTACATTTATACTTTCACCCTTTTTCAGTGAAGCTAAAAGAAAATCCTGCCCAAGAAATGTTTTTCCAACATCATCCTTGCTCCCAATAATACCTTGATAGAATTTTGTTCCATCTTTAGAAAGATCTATATCATAAATTGCCTCCTGGTTTCCTTTATCTGCTATATTGTCAGGAACTTCACCACTGAGATAAAAATTCAGCTCATCATAATCATTATTTATTAGTTTAATTACTTGTTCCTTTCTTTGTCCTGGTTCCATGTCTGTAAAACCATCCATAAATCTTCCATTTTCCGGCACTATAAATTTATCTGCCTCTCCTTCAAAAGTAATCATCTTATCACTTGCCACAGCTGGAAGCACGGAAACAAACACTATGGAGAATACCATGAAACACAATATTATCTTTTTTCCCATTTTGCACTCCTTTATTGTTCTTTAATTGATTGAATGGTATCACCTTTCATATCGGCAATAATACCCCATTCCGCCAACATCGCACTCTGAGCTGCTACTACCTGAATTGCATCTGCGTCAAATTCCACAACACTCTTTAAATCCGTATAGGCATTACTATTTTGAAGTGTACCATTAAGAATTGTAAATCGATCCATAATCGGTGTGGTCTGTTCCCCTCCTTTTAATGGCTTCTTATAATAATAGTAAAGTACTTCACCATAGGTATCACCATCCATAATAATCCAGTTAGCTTTTTCATCTGTCTCAATTCGGATTTCTTTTGGATCTGCATCCATATTCTTTTTATTATCTTTATCTTTCCAATATTTATTTACCGTTACCCGAAGGTATATCGGCTTTTGATTAGAATTTTCAGCTTTAACTTCTTCTTCAACGATATCCATTGGCATGCCGGAATAAGCAATTCCTTTTTGGATAATGGAAACTGGTTGCTTATTGGAATCTGCCGTTTGTATGAGGGATACTCCAATAGCTGATGTAGTAATCTGACTCTGTACGGAAGTATCTGCTTGAAAATATGCTATAGTTCCACCTATGGCGGTAGCAATCATTATGACTGCAGCTGTTATAATAAGGACTCCTTTTTTTTTCACTATTCTGCTCCTTTATACGTGGTTTCCGAACTTTAAAATGATTCATAAAATACATGATACAGTACGCTCTTAAACACATTATACGAACCACTTGTCACACACCAGTCACACAGAGTCATTTTATATATATTAAGCATCATAAAACGAAATTTTATTGTTGTGAATATTTCCACAAATAAGGACTCCTAAATCAACTATTTATGCAGATTTAGGAGCCCTATGAAAGACTTCTCAATATAGTTGCCACCCCATGCCATCAGCTACCTTTGACCACCTTCTGTCATCTACAATACATCATATCGTACATAAAATCAAGATATAAATCGAGTATTACCACAACATTTATGATATAATTGTATTATTGCTTTAAACAATAATACTTTTTGCACAAAATCCTTTTTATTATAATACTCATTTTAACTCTTATGTCAATGGAGGTTCTATTATGAATCGGTTTCTGCGAAACTGCATATTGATATTTTTTGTAATGCTAATATTTTGCACTGGCTGTTCTAGCAAAATTAGAGAACAAAAAAATGCACCTTGCAGGGATAATACCCCACAGGTGCTTGTTCCTTGTGCTACTGGAGTTACCGTATATACTTCTGATGCAGCTACCCTTGATGCCTCTAACGCTTCGGAAGGTTACATCATGGTAAAGTACAATGGAAATAATTCCAAAGTCAAACTTCAAATTGCAACACCAAAGAAAACTACTTATACTTACTTACTAAGTGGACATGATTTGTTAGAAACTTTTCCTTTAACCGAAGGCGATGGGCTTTATCAATTTACCGTATTTGAAAATGTAGCAGACGATCAATATGCCACCATCCTCTCCCATACTCTAGAAGTCCATATCTCAGATAAATTTAAGCCTTTCTTATATCCAAATCAATATGTGAACTTTACACCACAGAATGCTGCCATTACAAAGAGCTGCTATCTGGCAAAAGGTGCTATTTCTGATTTAGATGTAGTGACTAATATCTATAATTATGTAATTGATACAATTTCTTACGATACTAGATTAGCTCAGCATGTGTCTTATGATTATCTTCCTAATATTGATCAAACCTTACAGTCAAAAAAAGGAATCTGCTTTGATTATTCTGCCTTGATGACTGCGATGCTACGGTCCCAGCGCATACCAACTAAACTGGAAGTCGGTTATTCCAGTGATAATTATCATGCATGGATTAGCACCTATGTTGACGATATCGGCTGGGTAAATCATGTCATTGAATTCAATGGACACTCCTGGTCACTTATGGATCCCACTCTAGCCGCCAGCAATGACTCCCACCACGTAAAAAACTATCTAAAAGATGAAGGAAATTATATTGTAAAATACACCTATTAGATTTTATCTATATGATAGTTTTAATCGAAAATACCCTAAAAAGAATAGTTGCCCCTATCTTTTCATATACTATGAAAAACGATAGGGGCTTTTAAATGCAATTTCTTATATTCATTTCAAATACAATAATTCCATTCGTCATCTTCGGAATTATTTCCTATGGAATGCTTACAAAAATAAATGTATATGACGAATTCATAACTGGTGCAAAAAACGGCTTTCTTACCATCCTCAAAATAATGCCCACCTTAATAGGACTAATGATAGCAGTAGGGATATTAAGAGCTTCCGGATTTTTGGAATTTCTCGCAAAGCTCCTTGGCACCGTCACCTTATACATGGGGTTCCCACCACAATTAGTTCCTCTTGCTATTATTAAGATGTTCTCTTCTAGTGGTGCTACCAGTATGTTGCTTGATATTTATAAGGAATATGGCACTGACTCACCTATGGGTTATATTGCCTCCATCATGATGAGTTCTACAGAAACCATCTTCTATACCATGAGTGTATATTTTATTGCTGCCAAGGTCATAAGGACACGGTGGACCCTTTTAGGTGCACTGTCTGCAACCATTTCCGGAATTATAGCAAGTGTATTGCTTGGAAAAGCCTTATGCTGATTTTTGCAACTACAGACTGCTTTTCGCTAATCGTGTGCATTTAACCATTCATTTAATATTTTTACATATTTATCATGTTCTTCTACAAAACACATATGACGACTAAATTCAAAAAGTTCCCATTTGGAATTTGGAATTCTGTCATACATGAACTTGGCAATCCATGGTGTACATAAATCAAGTAGACCACTCATAACTAAACATGGCTCTTGAATATCTTTTAACTGTTCCCTTACATCATAATTCTTTAATGTTCCACTTGGTGCAAATTCGCTTTGTCCCCATGCGGTAATATACGCTTCCGTTCCAGACTTTTTAGGTCTTCTTAAACATTCTGGTGAATGTTCATCTGGAATTCCTGCACAATAACGTTCCATGAATTTATCTACACCTGCCAAATAATCTGGATCATCGTAATTGCCTGCTGCCTCTGCCTTTGCAATTGCATCCTGCATTTCCTGTGGGAAATATGTGAGATGACGTCTCTGCTCTTTTTCCCACATGCAAGATGCTGGAAGCGTACTTGAAAGCACAGCACTTTTAATTCCGTCCGGTTTATAATTGCACAAATATTCCAGTAACTGCATACCACCCCAGGATTGTCCAAGCAAATGAATCTCATCCAATCCCAAATGCTTGCGAAGTGCAATTAATTCTTCGACCCAAGTTTCTGCTGTCCATAAATCAGGTCTATTTGCTACAAATGAATTCCCACATCCTAATTGGTCATACATAATAACTGCCCTGCCATCCTCAGCAACATTATCAAGTACTTCAAAATAATTATGAGTAGATCCAGGTCCGCCATGTAGTAACACGATTGGTTTCTTGTCTCCTATACATTCACCAACAATACGATAATATGTTTTGTACTCTTTGAATGGCATGTATCCTTCTGTAATTTTCATGAATTAAATCCTCCTTGCCGTCTTAGGCTTGTTATGTTGTATTCTGGTACAGAATTTGTTATTACTATTTGATTAGTATCAGACTTGGTTGCTATTATAACACTTTGAGAAAAAAAATACAATCAATCTGGCACATCCATCTTTGAGTAATTTACAACGTAGATTCCCGTACACACAAGACCAAGTGCAATAAGACTTTTTGCTCCAAATGCATTATTTTTTTCCCCTAAAAGAGCTGCTGACCACAACACACCACAAATAGGATTCATAAAATTAAAAACCGCTACCTTGGATACTGGATTATACTTCAGTAAAATCCCCCACAAAGAGAAGGCTACTGCTGAAATAAATGCCAAATATATAAGCATCGCCGTTGATTCCAGTGTAAATCCCTGTATCTGCCCACCTGTAACAAATCCAATGAGAATCATAATCAGACCGCCTACAACGAACTGGTAACCACTTAAAATAACAGGATCCTCTGTCTTAGTATATTGTTTTAAATATATAGACGAAAATGCAAAGGAAATGGATGATAACAGCATAAAACCCTCACCTAAAAAATGCATATTTATATGCAATCCTATTCCTGTTATATTTATTAAAACCAATCCCAAAAATCCAAAAGTACAGCCCACAACTTTCTTGATTGTTAGTTTTTCTTGTTTAAACAGCAGACTTGCCATTAGGATTGCAATAAATACATTGGTTCCTCCAATAATAGAAGCTTTCACTCCTTCTGTATGGGCTAGTCCAATGTAAAAAAATAGATATTGTGCTACTGTCTGCATGAGACTTAGCTTTCCAATCTTCATATAAGACTTTCTTTGTGGAATTAAAACATGTCCATTAAGAATACTGCCAATCACAATTGACAATACTCCCGCTATGGTAAACCGATATCCCGCAAATAATATCTGTGACCCAATAGCATCCTTTGAAATATGGAACATTTGATAACCTATTTTAATACACGGAAAAGCGCTTCCCCATAATACACAACAGATCATTGCCATAAACCATATAACAATTGTTTTTTGCATTAATTGTGTTTTTGTACTTTCTATGTTTCGTCTTATAATTGTATGCTTCACTTATTGGTCCTTCCTTGTTTTTTTACACATTCTCTTTCCTAGAATTATAACATAGCATTTTATAAAAATACATTGTTGGTAACCATTGATTTTTTTCTTAATAATTGATAAACTGAACTATCAGTATAAACCAAAAAACCAAAATAGAAAGGGAGGATATTCAAATGGCAAATATTTTACAACGATTTGGAGACATTATGTCAGCAAACATAAATGCATTACTAGATAAGGCTGAAGACCCCGAAAAAATGCTTGATCAATATGCTAGAGACTTAGAAAGTGATTATGGAAAAGTCAAGGCTGAAACAGCTTCCGTTATGGCAGCAGAAAGTAAAGCAAAACGTGAATTAGATGAATGTGAGACAGAACTTGAAAAAATGCAATCTTATGCCCAGAAAGCAGTTCTTGCTGGCAACGATGCCGATGCTCGTATATTTTTGGAGAAAAAGAATCAGTTAAGTCAAAAAAAAGAGTCCTTACAACAGACTTATACCATGGCACAGGATAGTTCCAATAAAATGCGTGAAATGTACGAGAAATTATCTAAAGACATTCAAGAAGTAACTGCGAAAAAAAATGAATTAAAAGCAAAGATTACCATGGCCAAAACACAATCTAAGCTCAATCAGGTTGGTGGCAGCATTAATGGAGCAAAGGGTACTTTATCTGCGTTTGACCGCATGGAAGAAAAAGCAAATCAAATGTTAGATGAAGCAAATGCAATGGCCCAACTGGAACAACCTGATCATGCAGATACCAGTGCATTGGAAGCCAAATATGAAAATTCACCATCTAGTACCGTAGACGACGAACTAGAAGCATTAAAAAAACAATTGGCAAAATAAAATACATAATCAATGACATAAAGGAACAATAAAACAGAAGCTTTTAGGAGGTTCAAATATGGGAATATTTGGTGAACAGTTTTCCAATGTAGTAGAGTGGGAAGAATTTCGTGATGATTTACTCTTTTGGAAATGGTCAAATAATGAAATTAAAAAAGGAAGCAAACTAATTATCCGTGCAGGTCAAGATGCGATTTTTATGTCTAATGGAAAGATTGAAGGTATTTTTGAAGACGAAGGAAGCTTTGATATCGAATCTGAGATTATTCCTTTTTTGTCCACATTAAAAGGCTTTAAATTTGGATTCAACTCAGGGATGCGCGGGGAAGTTCTATTTATTAATACCAAAGAGCTTACCATAAAATGGGGTACAAAAAATGCTATCACAATTCCGGCTCAGGGACTTCCTGGGGGAATGCCCATTCGTACGTTTGGTACCTTTAACTGCAAGATTAGTGATCATGTAGTATTGATTGAAAAGATTGCAGGAATTAAGGCTCAGTTTAGCATAGATGATGTAAAAGAACGAGTGATTGCTATGCTTGACCAACTTTTAATGAAGTGGATTGTCCGTGAAGGTAAGGATATGTTCAATCTGCAGGCAAACTCTTTCGATATTTCTCAAGGCATGTGCCAAGATTTGGATATGGAAATGCAAAAAATAGGAATTGGGATTACCGGATTTACAATTTCCAGTTTTTCTTATCCAGAAGCCATACAGAAAATGGCTGAAAAAGCTGCTTCTCAAAGTATGATTGGAGATGTGAATAAATATCAACAATTGAGTATGGCTGATTCTATGGCAAACGGACACGATGGCGGTATGGCATCCAGCATGGCTGGTATGCAGATGGGAATGGTCCTGGGGCAGCAAATGGTGAATCAGATGGGAAGTAACCAACAGTCACCTTCACAATCCCAAGCTGCAACTCCCGTAACCGGTGTTGCATCTCCTAAATTTTGTCCAAACTGTGGTACCCCCACAAATGGCGCAAAATTTTGTTCAAATTGTGGCTTAAAACTAGAATAAAATTCCTACTATAAAGAATAAAACACCTTACATCAAAAATGCA
>JAVXHY010000016.1:0-47536 GCA_036656615.1 Lachnospiraceae bacterium
TCTCTATCCCGTATCCTCTATCGCACAGGTACCGCAAATCCCTAGCCAAGGTTGCCGAGTCACAGCTCACATACACAATTCGTTCTGGTTTCATCTGGACCATGGTCTCCAGCAAGGACTCTTCGCATCCTTTTCTTGGGGGATCCACTACAATCACATCTGCATATACATGATGTGATTGGTATTCCCGGGGCAATATGTCCTCTGCTTTACCCACAAAGAATTCCACATTGTCCATCTGATTGATACAAGCATTCTCTCTGGCATCTTCAATCGCTTGTTCTATGATTTCCACGCCATACACATGCTTTGCTTTTTGTGCAAGAAATAGTGAAATTGTTCCGATTCCGCAGTACAGATCCCATACGGTTTCTTTGCCAGTCAGGTTCGCATATTCCATCGCCAATCCATAAAGCTTTTCGGCCTGTACCGGATTTACCTGATAAAAGGAAAGCGGTGATATCTGATATTTCACAGTTCCAATGTAATCTGTAATATAATCTTGTCCCCAAAGCAGATGAACTTCTTTTCCCATAATAACATTTGTATTTCCCTGGTTTATATTGTAGGTAATACTGGTCATACCTTCTATATTACATAATTCCCGAATCAGCTTCTCACTTTTGGGGATTTTGGTTCCGTTGATTACAAGACATACCATTACTTCTTTTGTTTGAAACCCATAACGTATTAAAATATGACGAATCAGTCCCTTGCCACTTTCCTCATCATAAGGGCTTATGTTGTTTGCTTTCATATATGACAGTACACATTTCAACACTGCTTCATTTTCAGTAATACCTAAGGCGCAGTCAGTATTTGGAATAATTTGATGGGTTCCGCTGGCATAGAATCCGGTAATGATTGTTCCATTTCTATCCATTCCAACTGGGAATTGTGCTTTATTCCGATAATGATATGGTTCTTCCATACCAATGATTTGGAAGTTGGGAAGATTGGTAAAGCCTCCAATACGCTCCAAGTTATCCTGTACTCTTTTTGCCTTGAATTCCAGTTGCTTATCATAAGCAAGGAATTGTAGCTGACAGCCTCCACATTGCCTTGCAACCGGACATTTCGGCTCCACACGATAAGGTGACGGTGTCACTACTTTCATTAGTCTGGCATAGCCATACCGTTTCTTAGCCTTCATTACCTTAGCTTCTACCATATCCCCAATCACTGCATCCTTAATAAATAAGGTATAGCCATCTAACTTGCCTATACCTTCTCCATTTACTCCAATATCTTCAATTGTTACAGTTGCTATATCGTTCTTATTCATTTATATTCTCCATGAATCTTGCTAACGTAGTTACAGGGTACTGGCCTTTCTTAGATTGGACTCAAATAAGCGGTTGTACCCCAGCCAATCTTCCGTATTCTTGTCTTTGAATAATTCTGTTAGAGTCTGGAATTTTGAATCACTGCAATCTGCAAAATTAAGTGCAAGTGCTTCTGCAAGTGCAGGCTTTTTGGGAGAACCATATGCTAATTCTCCGTGATGGGCAATAATGCAATGCTTGAGCTCACTTGCCAATTTCTCTGGGAATCCCGAAACTGAGCGAATCGCTTCTCCTGCCATCTCCACTCCAATGACAATATGTCCTAAGAGCTGGCCATCATCTGTATAATCGTTGTCCGGAAAAGAAGATAATTCCTTCGTCTTTCCAATATCATGAAAAATTGCCGCTGTGTAAAGCAGATCTTTATTAAATATTTCATAGGAATTTACAAAATACTCACACATACGAACAACGGACAAGGTATGCTCCAATAAGCCTCCCGAAAAACCATGATGAACCGTTTTGGCCGCGGAATGTGCCTTGAAACGTTGTATAAATTCTGGATTTTCCACAAAATAGTATGCAATAATCTGTTGTAAATACACATTGTCAATCTGAGAAACGTAATCCATTAATTGGCCATACATACCATCTATGCTTTTATCGCTGGTTGGCATATAATCTGCCTCTATATATTCGCCTTCCTGTGCCTTGCGAAGCTGCTTAATATTTAATTGCAGGCTCCCTTGATAATTAATAACTTCTCCAAATACTTCCACAAAATCTTTTTCATCATAATCTGAGATTCCCTGTGAATTAGGATCCCATATCTTCCCATCCAATATACCTGTTTTATCCTGCAAAATTAAATTGTCATAGGCTTTTCCATTTCTAGTCTCTGCACTTCTTTTTCCTTTGCATAAAAATATCTCTCTGATTGTCTCACCTTCACCTATGGTATTAATAAATTTCATATTTGTCTCCATTTCTATTGTTTCACTATCATTCAACTTCTATTTTCTACTGCGTTGCTGTTTGACCTTTTATTCCCGACTTCCCACAGTTACCGTATATTTCATATCTACATAACCATCCGAACCAAGACGCATGCCTTTTAATTCTATTTCATTACCCACGCGGTACTTGAATAGTGCATCATGGTAGGATGCAATGGATGTAATTGGACTATCTTCTACATAGGTCAATATATCCCCACTTTGAATTCCAGCTACCATACTCGGGGAATCTGCAACAATTTCTTTGATGTATAATCCCTTTGGCAATCTCTGTGCTTCTGCTACTTCCGGTGTCACTTCGGTCGCTTTTATGCCAAGATATGGTACCCCACTTCCATTTGATAATAATTCGATATTCTTTTTTAAGTCTGATATTGCAAATGCATTGATTAGATTTGTATTGTTCTCTTTAAAAGCACCTTGTGAAATGATACCTAAAATCTCTCCATTTAGATTGATTAATGCTCCCGTTCCTGTTGCAGTTGCCGGTATGTCAGTAGATAGTATATCATATTCTCCATCTACAAAGGCAATTTTATTTTCACTCGAACTAATCACTCCATAACCCAGACCATTTTTATAACCAAATGGATTCCCAATGGCAATCACTGGATTTCCCCGATAGGACGTATTTGAGTTACCTAGCACCGCAGTCTGTATCTGACTCCAGGTAGCTTCTGTTATGGAGCTTCGATTCACTGCCAACATAGCAAAACCTAGATTTTCATCTTTTTTCTTTAAACTGGCATCATACTTGCTTCCATCATTAAATGTAATTGTCCATTTCTCAGCATCTTTTAATATGCTGCTTTCTGTTAAGATTAAAAGTTCCTGACCATTATCTACCACAATCAATCCTGCTGCTCCGTTTGCGTTCTTAACTGAATCTTCTATCCATCCTTCTCCACCCTTGATTCCGTTTACAGACACCATACTTCTATTTGCCTGTGACACTATTTGTGTTAATCCAAAATAAAGTTCCTTATAGCTATTTACATCTAAGGTGGGGGCAATTGCTTCCGGCACCTGTTCTCCCTCTATACCCGACTCTTTTTGATCTTCATCATCTGGAATTCGAACTACATTGGATTTTTTTTGAAACTGACTTTCTGCCCAAGGTCTAAACGCGCAAAAACCCAAGCTGGCAAATAATCCAAACACCAATCCCATCAATGCAATCAGCATGAATTTATTAGCCATCTTCTTCTTATTTATTGGTTCTGCCTTTATTGTTTCCTGCAAAAATGAAAATTCTTCTGATTCTTCCGTAGAATCAATCTTCGGTTCTTCCTTGTTTTCCATTGGCATTTTGCTTCTCCTTAATGATCCTTTTTATAGTATACAATATTTCCCCTTTTCATTGCAAGAATAATAGGTTAAAATGTATCTAGGTGAAAAAAATGAATGAAAAAACAATGAAGAAACTAGAATACAATAAAATAATTGAACTCTTAACGGAACAGGCTAGTTCCCCCAGCGGGAAACAGCTTTGCAGACAACTGCTTCCCATTACGAATTTAGAAGCAATCAATACCAGCCAGGAACAAACCGCTGCTGCATTTACCCGAACAATAAAAAAAGGAAGACTTTCCTTTAGTGGAACATACCAGATAGAAGATTCTTTGAAGCGCTTGGAAATCGGCGCTGCTTTAGGTTGTAACGAATTATTGAAGATTTGTAAACTACTAGAAGCTGCCAATAGAGCCAAATCTTACGGACGACATGAAACAACAGAAGAGGATATGGATTGTTTGGATATTTATTTTGAACAATTAGAACCACTTTCTGTACTGGCTTCTGAAATTCATCGCTGTATTTTGGATGAGGATGAAATCAGCGATGATGCAAGCAGCACCTTAAAGCATATCCGACGAAGTATTGGATTTATGAATGACAAAGTTCACTCTACATTAACGACCTTAGTAAACGGCTCTTTAAGAACCTATCTACAGGATGCCATTATTACCATGCGTGGTGACCGTTACTGTATCCCCGTAAAATCTGAATACAGAGGGCAGGTTCATGGCCTGATTCACGATCAGTCTTCTACAGGTTCGACTGTTTTTATAGAGCCCATGGCTGTGGTAAAGTTAAATAACGACTTAAAGGAACTCTATGGAAAAGAACAAGAAGAGATTCAAGTCATTTTGGCTAATTTAAGTGTAGAAGCTGCCGCATATATTCAAGAACTACGGTCTAATTATCGCATATTGACCGATCTGGACTTTATATTTGCTAAGGGCTCCCTTGCTCTGCAAATGAATGCAAGCAAGCCAATTTTTAATAACGAAGGTTATATTGATATACGAAAGGGCCGGCATCCATTATTAAATAAGAAAACAGTAGTTCCTATTTCCGTTAATTTGGGAAAGGATTTTGACCTGCTCATTGTAACCGGTCCGAATACTGGTGGGAAGACTGTTTCCTTGAAAACAGTAGGACTTTTTACATTAATGGGACAGTCAGGTCTTCATATTCCCGCACTGGATCGCTCGAAACTTTCCATTTTTGAAGATGTCTATGCCGACATTGGTGATGAACAAAGCATCGAACAAAGTTTAAGTACCTTCTCCTCGCATATGACTAATATTGTTTCCTTTTTGGAACATGTAAATGAGCACTCACTTGTATTATTTGATGAATTAGGTGCAGGGACAGACCCTACCGAAGGTGCTGCACTTGCAATTGCTATACTGTCCCATCTTCACAGCCGCAAAATCCGCACAATGGCAACCACTCATTACAGTGAACTCAAAGTATTTGCACTGACTACGCCTGGAATAGAAAATGCCTGTTGTGAATTTGATGTAGAAACATTACGGCCTACCTATCATTTATTAATTGGAGTACCTGGGAAAAGTAACGCATTTGCCATTTCCAGCAAATTGGGTCTTCCCGATTATATTATTGAAGATGCCAAATTACATTTAAGTGAGCAGGATGCTTCCTTTGAAGATTTATTAACTGATTTGGAAGCCAATCGACGCGTTTTAGAGAAAGAGCAAGAAGAAATTGCTATTTACCGGCGTGAAATTGAACATTTAAAATCACAATTTCAAACAAAACAGGCGCATCTAGAAGAACAAAAGGAACGTATTCTAAAAGATGCCAATGAAAAAGCAGGAATTATTTTGCGGGAAGCCAAAGAAACTGCCGATGAAACCATTAAGAATTTTCGCAAATTTGGAAATGAACATATCTCCCTTTCTGATTTGGAACAAGAACGGGAACACTTGCGTGTTAAGATTAAGAACACCCAAACCACGGGAACTATCGGTAGGGAAAAACCAGTCAAACAACACCGTGCAAATGAATTCAGATTAGGGGAATCCGTCAATGTATTAAGTATGAACCTAAAAGGAACGGTTAGCACTCTTCCCAATTCCAAAGGCGACTTATATGTACAAATGGGAATTCTCCGATCTTTAGTTAATATTAAGGATTTGGAGATTATAGATACTCCTGCAGAGACAGGAAAGAATCTTCAGCGAACCTCCTCCGGAAAAATGAAAATGAGTAAATCTATGACCATCCGACCGGAAATTAATTTGCTGGGGAAAACGGTCGATGAAGCAATTTCCCAATTGGATAAATATTTGGATGATGCATATTTATCTCACATCAGCCCAGTGCGCATTGTACACGGTAAGGGAACCGGTGCATTACGTGAAGGTATTCATAACTATTTGAAACGAGTAAAATATGTAAAATCTTATCGTTTAGGTGCCTTTGGTGAAGGTGATGCCGGTGTAACTATTGTTGAGTTTAAATAAATTACCCTTTTAGGAGGATACCATGATTGCAAAACAGAAAATATTAATTGTAGATGATGATGAAAATATAGCAGAACTTATTTCTTTATATTTGGTAAAGGAATGCTTTGATACCAAGATTGTCCACGATGGCGACGAGGCCTTAACTGCCTTTGATTCCTATATGCCTAATTTAGTACTGCTTGATTTAATGCTTCCGGGCATAGATGGATATCAGGTATGCCGGGAGATTCGTGCCAAATCTAACACCCCCCTTATTATGCTTTCTGCCAAGGGCGAAGTCTTTGATAAGGTATTGGGGCTGGAATTAGGCGCAGATGATTATATTATGAAGCCCTTTGATTCCAAAGAATTAGTTGCCCGGGTAAAAGCTGTACTTCGTCGTTACCAGCCAGGTAAAGCAGATGAGTCTGCTTCTGATAAGAATAAATGCGTCACCTATGATCATATTACAATTAATTTAACCAACTATTCTGTTGTTTGTGATGATCAAGTAGTGGAGATGCCTCCAAAAGAATTAGAACTTCTTTATTTTCTTGCTGCTTCACCAAATCAGGTTTTTACCCGCGAGCAATTATTAGATCAGATATGGGGGTATGAATATATTGGTGACACCCGTACCGTGGATGTACATATCAAGAGACTTCGGGAGAAAATCAAAGATCATGACCAGTGGAATATTGGAACTGTTTGGGGAATTGGATATAAATTTGAGGTGAAATAACATGCGCAGTACTTTGTACTTGAAATTCATCATTATATATATTGCTTTTGGATTCGTAAGTATTTTCGTAATTGCAACACTTTCTTCTGAGTTAATACTGAGCCGTTTTGAAAGTAAAACTTCAAGTACCATGTACAAGGAAGCTACTTTGGTTGCCACCGATTATCTTCCTGGTTATTTCTCAGAACATTTATCTACTGCTGATGTCCACACTCAGTTAAAGGGTATGCAGACCTATCTAGGTGCCTCTGTTTGGCTGGTAGATGCTACAGGTGAACTACTGGTATACGCAAGTTCTGAGGATGATCCTATTCCTCCAGAGAAAATCAATAAATTCAACCCTGCCGAAAGTGGCAGCAGTCAATATCAGTTGGGAAATTATCACGATTATTTTGATACTGAAATGATTACGGTTATGGCACCCATCACCCAGGGATTCTCTACAAATGGATATTTATTAATACACAAACCATATCAGGATCTGCAAGACTCTAAAAACCAAGTATTGACCGATGTTTATATTACTTTTTTTGTTATTTATCTTCTTTCCTTTTCCATTTTGTTGGCCTTTCACTTTCTAATTTATTTGCCACTTCGAAAGGTTACAGAAGCAGCCACTCAATATGCTTCTGGCAACTTGGATCACGAAATATCTGTGTACACCCATGATGAAATGGGCTATCTTTCAGCTTCTCTTAACTATATGTCCACCCAGTTAAATGATATGGAGGAGTACCAAAAGAAATTTATTGCAAATGTTTCTCACGATTTTCGTTCTCCACTTACTTCTATCAGTGGTTATACAAAAGCCATTGCAGATGGTACTATTCCTATGGATATGCAAGAAAAGTATTTAAACATTATTTTATTTGAAACAGAACGCTTAACAGATTTAACCAAAGACCTACTTACACTGAATGAATTTGATATGAAAGAAATTCTGTTGTCTAGAGAAGCCTTTGATATTCATGAAGTCATTAAAAATACAGCTGCCTCTTTTGAAGGCACCTGTACAGATAAACGAATTTCTATTGAGTTATTATTAGCTGCTAAGATACTGCTAGTCAATGCTGACCGGCGCAAGATCCAGCAAGTCCTTTACAATTTGCTAGATAATGCCATCAAATTCAGCCCAATCGACTCTACCATTACCGTTGAAACTACAGAACGTTATGACAAAATCTTTATTTCAGTTAAAGACCGTGGCGTTGGAATACCAAAAGAAAATCTCAATAAAGTGTGGGAACGTTTCTACAAAAGTGATTCCTCTCGAGGCAAAGATAAAAAAGGCACCGGACTTGGTCTGGCTATTGTGAAAGAAATTCTTCAGGCACACAATGAAAATATCAACCTGGTAAGCACGGAGGGCGTCGGCACAGAATTTATTTTTTCTTTGCCAAAGCCCTGATTTGTAATGATTTAATATAACATCTTCTTAATAGAAGGTTCCTTTAAATTGTCTTTTGTAATCCAAATATATCCCGAATCAACAACTGCTTCATTCCCCTGTTCCAACACGGAACGCGCGGCTGCAACTACAGTAGCATATCCCATGCCAAATGGATTTTGAACGATGAGTCCATTAATTTCTCCGGACTTCAATTCTTCCATCTGTGGTTCTCCCCCATCCACTCCTACTGTTAAGAAGTTCTCTGAATTCTTCAGTGCCTTATTTTTCGCTATTATGATTGAATGTACTGCGTCTTCATTGGTTCCAATTGCTCCTTTGATATTTGGATGCTTCTCAAAGTAATACTGCAGTATATCTTCTTCTTTCATCATCTCTGGATCAATAAATGCCTGTCCCTCAGAAAGATTAGCATTTTTCTCCCCTGCTATGATTTTAGCCATTTCTTTCATGTCATCCAAATGAATGGTCTCTGCTATCGTAACTTGTGGATGGTTCACAGTAATTTCTTCCACTGCTGCCTTTTCTCTTTCCATTCCTGTGGTTGATTTTGAATCATGGACAACTAGGAAGATTTCTCCTTCATCACCAATACTGCTGCATAATTTTGTTGCAGTCATTTGAGATATTTCTTGGTTATTTGTGCCTAGCATACATACAATCCCTTGGTAATCACTTCCAGAATCAAATGCTACAATGGGAATTCCATTTTCTGCTGCCAAATCAAACTGTACCGAACAAGCCTTAGAATCAATAATTGCAATTCCTACTGCCGAAGGGTATCTAGCAAGCTCTTCATCTAGAATATTAATCTGCTCATCTACATTATTATTCTTACTTGGTGCACTATAGTTTACCTTTACTTTATCTTCCCCCTTATACCCAAGCATCGTATTGATGTCTGCTGCTGCCTGGTCAACACCTTTTTTCACTTCTTTCCAATAAGGTGTTTCCACACCTCTTCCTATAATGGATATATAAGTCTTTGGCTGTAGATTTAACCCAGATACCTGACCATAAGCTTGTGGATTTAATATATCTAGTTTTGACTGATATTCCTTTTCTTTTATCGGTTCACCCGAACCTTCCGGTTTTTCTTCATTTTTTACTTCCTTGCTGCAGGCACAAAGAAATAATACCGCACATAGCAGGATACTTACAATAAGTTTTTTCTTCTTCATCATCTTCTTCTCTCCACTATCATAAATAATTTTACTACTTATTTACTATACACTAATTTTCATAAAAAAGAATGAAAACTTTCTTAAATTTCAATGTATTGGAACTACCTTCTCGGTATACTTCACTTTGTACTAAATTCAAAGCATAAAATAACCTTGTATATTTTATACTTTTGTATTAGAATGTAAAAAGGAACGATAGATTATGATCAAATTTAAAAGGAGGAATTATACAATGGCATACAAAATTAGTGATGACTGCGTAAGCTGTGGAGCTTGTGAATCTGAATGTCCAGTAGGTGCAATTAGCCAAGGTGCTGAACATTATGAAATTGACCCTGATGCATGTTTAGATTGTGGTGCTTGCGCTGGACAATGTCCAACCGGTTCTATATCTGCTGAATAGTCAAATATTTTACAGGCAATAGAAGCATACTAAGAGAATATCCAACAGGATGTTCTCTTTTTTTATATTTTATGATTTTGGTCGAAACTTGCGGACGAATACTAGTGATGGTACATCCTACTTATGATATGATATACCTGTTATATAGTAATCTTTATAACATGATTACTAGCTATGTTGTTTACATATAGGAGGTAAATTGTATGGGCGAAGTTCGTTATATGATTTCAGAAGCGGCCAAACGTGTTACAGTTGAAACCCATGTTTTACGTTATTGGGAAGAAGAATTAAATCTGCCAATCGGACGCACCGAAATGGGACATCGATACTATACGCAAGAAGATATACAGCTGTTTTGCTGTATCAGAGAACTAAAAGAACAAGGAATTCTATTAAAGGAACTAAAGAACATCATTCCGGAAATGCAAAAAACTAGACAACAACTACATGAAAAAAAGGAACTTCAAATTTCCCCTTCACCTGAAATTGTTTCAAACGATAAATTAGAACAAGTCCGTTTTTTAATTGGCGCCGTTTTAAAAGAGATCATAACAGAGAATAACCAAAGCCTTGGAAATGAAATAAGCTTATCTGTTTCTGAAAATGTAAAAAAAGAAATGGATAATCTACTTCAATCTAAGGAACATTTGGAAGAAGAACGATATAAAAAATTAGACAAGTTAATTCGTCAGCAGCAACTGATGCGCAAGGAAGTATCTAAGTCCTCCCCCACCAGAAGACTCAAACAGTTTCTTGGCACCATGGAAGCGTAAACTTGGACTTTCAAAATTTCAAACACCAAAAGGGGAAGGCTATGACACCCTCCCCTTCCATGATTTTCATTTTTCTTTAGTCTGTCCTAGTTACATTTGCGAACTTGGTATAATTTGGCAGCCATACCAAATTTATAGTTCCAATTGGACCATTTCTTTGTTTGGCAATAATAATTTCAGCCATATTCTTTAACTCGGTATCTTTATTATAATAATCATCACGGTAAATAAACATGACAACATCGGCATCTTGTTCAATGGCACCTGACTCTCTCAAATCAGAAAGCATTGGCCTATGATCCTGTCTTTGTTCCACTGCACGGCTTAACTGGGATAAAGCAATTACCGGAACGCCCAATTCCCTTGCCAGACTTTTCAATGATCTTGAAATCTCAGAAATCTCCTGCTGTCTGGATTCACTTCTTCCACCTATTCGTCCTGACATTAATTGCAAATAATCAATAATAACTAATTCCAAATGATGTTCTAATTTGTATTTTCTGCACTTAGAACGAAGCTCTGAAATAGAAATACCTGGTGTATCATCAATAATCAAATTGGATTTTCCAATCGTTCCAGCGCCTTCAATCAACTTTTCCCAGTCCGAATCCTTTAGATTTCCAGTTCTAATTGACTGTGCATCTACTTGTGATTCTAATGAAAACAGACGATTCACCAACTGCTCCTTGGACATTTCCAAACTAAATATAACCGTTGTTTTCTTTGCTTTAAATGCCACATGCTGCGCAATATTAAGTACAAATGCAGTTTTACCCATGGAGGGTCTTGCGGCAACTAAAATCAGATCTGATGGCTGAAGACCTGACATCTTATAATCCAAATCAATAAAACCCGAAGGGATACCTGTTACATTTCCTTTGTTTTTAGAGGCTTTTTCAATCCTATCCAATGCATTCAGAACTACTTGCTTAATTGGCACATAATCTCCTGTATTTCGGCTTTGGACCAACTCGAATACCTTTTTTTCTGTTGTTTCCAGTACCTCCTCTAAAGGTTCTTTTCCCAAATAACAAATGTTCGCTATTTCTTCATTTAATCGTATCAAACGACGTAACGTAGATTTTTCCATTACAATTTCCGCATAATACTTTACATTTGCAGAAGTGGGAACATTTGTTACAAGTTCTCGCACAAATTCCAAACTACTTATTTCCGGTGGTACATCTTTTTCTTTTAACCGGTCTTGCAAAGTAATTAAATCCACTGGTTTGCCTTCATTAAAAAGTTCTACCATGGATTCAAATAATATGCCATAGGCCATTTGATAAAAATCCTCACCTGAAATAACCTCCGCTGCTGTCATAATGGCATCTTTATCCATCAACATTGCACCAATAACTGACTGTTCTGCTTCAATACTATGTGGAAGTACTCTTTTAATGAGGGCTTCGTCCATGATATAATTCCCCCTATGCTTCTTTTACAACCACTTTTAGTTCTGCTACTACTTTTGAATGTATTTTAATTGGTACGGTATGAGTGCCTAGTGTCTTAATTACATCTTTTAATATTATTTTCTTTTTATCAATATCGTAACCCATCTGCTCTTTTACCTCAATTGCAATTTCTTTTGTAGATATAGAACCAAAGGCTCTCCCACCTTCTCCAGTTTTAATAGCCAATACAATCTGACCTTCCTCAATTTTTCCTGCTAATTCTTGAGCTGCCTCTAGCTCCTCCTTAGCCAATCGATCGTCATTTGCTTTTTTTAGTTTTAAATCATTTAGGTTCTTCGTGGTAGCTTCAATTCCAAGATTTTTCTTAATAATGAAATTTCTTGCATAACCATCATTTATATTTACCATGTCACCTTTTTTTCCCAGTGCTTTTACATCCTCTAATAATATAACTTTCATTAAATATCCCCCTTTTCTATCATTTCATCCAAAGTTTGTTTTATTGTGTCAATAGCTTCCTGCATATCTGTATGTGCAAATTGTGCTCCTGCAGTATTTATATGACCGCCACCGCCCAAATGCTCTGCAACTAATTGTACGTTCATTTCGTCAATAGAACGTGTACTTAAGTATATTTTACCATTATACTCAGTTAATACAAAAGATGCTTTAATACCGCTAATATTCAATAACTCATTGGCTGACTGAGCACCTATAATAGTAGGACTTTCTATCCCTTTATGAGGGCATTCTGCTATTGCATATTCCTTACGATATACCTCTGCATTACGAACCGTATCTGCTTTAATGCGATAAGACTCCATATCATCACGAAACATCTTTCTAACCCGGGTAATGTCTGTACCACATCGTCTCAAAAAGGCTGCTGCTTCAAAGGTTCTAACACCCGTTCTATTCATGAAATTATTGGTATCAATAATAATACCTGCATACATACAATCTGCTTCTATATTTTTAATTTTGATGTCATCCACGATATACTGCAAAATCTCTGCCACCATTTCACAAGAAGATGATGCATAAGGTTCTATATATGACAATACTGCATTCTCAATAATTTCACTACTTTGTCTGTGATGATCAAGCACAGCAATTGTTCTGCCTCTAGTTAATAATTCCTTGCACTCTGTCATATCCGGTTTATTCGTATCCACTACTACAATCATACTATTTTCTGTCAAACGGCTATAAGCCTCATTGGAATTCAAAAACATATCGTCTTCATATACCGGATTATCAATAAATGATTCATATAATGGCCGCACGGATGTTGTGATTTCATTAATTACAATATGGGCTGTTTTTTCCAATGCTTTTGCAGCCCTATAGATACCAATTGCTGCTCCAAATGAATCTACATCTGCAATCTTATGCCCCATAACAATTACTTTATCCTTTGAAGAAATGAATTCTCGCAGGGCTTCTGCTTTGACTCTTGCTTTCACTCTTGTATTTTTAGATGTTTGCTCTCGTTTCCCGCCAAAATATGTGATCCGCTGACAATCTTTAACCACTGCCTGATCCCCACCTCTTGCCAAGGCCAAATCAATTGCTATCCGCGCAAAATTATAACTTTGGGCATAAGTATCCTTACTGAGTCCCAAACCAATACTAAGTGTTACTGACATTTCATTTCCAATATTCACACTTTTGACTTCTTCTAATAAAGAGAACTTGTCCTTCTCTATCTGTTGAAAATATTTCTTTTTAATAACAATGAAATATTTATCTTTTTCCATCTTCTTTACAATACCATCTACATTACCTACATACTGATTGATTTTACGATCTACCAACGCAACTAAGAGAGACTGGCGTACCTCCTCCACACTCTCCATAACTTCATCATAATTATCAATGTAAATCAGACCTGCAATCAGACGCTGATTCTCATTTTCTCTAATATATTCGTTAATATCGGTCACATCACGCATATATACCGCGATAAAACATTCCTGATCATTCGGTAACTCCAACAGCTGCTCTGTCTCACTAAATCCCTCAATAGACACTCTACGTAAAGTCACTTCATAATCCTGATTTTGATAAGTTATACTGACCTGTGTTTCCACTCCATCTTCTTTGGGATAAATGCCTCTATTGAGTTCTGGAATATATTTATTCACATAGGTTTCCTGTTTTTCATTTTCCGCTACAATGGCATGAAAACAATCATTCATCCAAAGAATCTTCCCATCCTCCATGAGTAGCGCATAAGGAACTGAAAGTTTCTTTAGCAGTGTATTTTGTATAACTCCATACTGTGTGGCAAATTCCACTAAATCAGCCATAATAACGGACTGATTATAGAAATAAAGAACCCCTACAATAATTGCGTACATAATTACAAAAATAGTCATCAACAAACCTGCATGTAAATTAATCATATAAATCCAAATATTCATACCAAGTAATAAGATTGTCATGATTGCTGGCCATTGCATATAAAGTCTCAATTGCCCTTTTAAACGAATACGTTGTTTCATTTTTTTTACCTCAACACTATAAAGTTGCACTTCACATTATAACACTTTTCAATACAATGGGGAAGTATATTCTTTATTCCTGTTGATGCACCTTATAATTCTCTGTATCCATCTGGATTATTTGACTGCCATCTCCATGAATCCTCACACATTTCTTCCAACTCTCTTTGTGCTTCCCATCCAAGTTCTTTCTTCGCTTTTTCAGGGTTGGCATAGCACGTTGCAATGTCTCCAGCTCTTCGTGGTTTAATTGCATAGGGTATTTTTTTACCACATGCTTTTTCAAATGCATGCACCATATCTAATACAGAGTATCCATTACCTGTTCCTAGATTATAGATAGAAACGCCTTCTTTGTCCTGTAATTTTTTGATTGCCTTTACATGCCCCAGTGCCAAATCCACTACATGAATATAATCACGTACACCCGTTCCATCCGGAGTGTCATAATCATCTCCAAACACACCTAAACATTCCAGTTTCCCAACTGCTACTTGCGCAATATATGGAATCAAATTATTGGGGATTCCCTTTGGATCTTCTCCTATTTTTCCGCTTTTATGTGCACCAATTGGATTGAAATAACGCAATAATACTACATTCCACTTTGAGTCAGCTTTTTGAATATCTGTTAATATCTGCTCCAACATCCACTTTGTCCAACCATATGGATTGGTAACCTGACCTTTCGGGCATTCCTCAGTAATCGGAATAAATGCAGGATTACCATATACGGTTGCCGAAGAACTAAAGATGATATTTTTCACTTCGTGCTTAGCCATTATTTCACATAATGCCAAAGTTCCGGCTATATTATTTTGATAATACAGCAGCGGTTTTTCCACCGATTCTCCTACTGCTTTTAAGCCCGCAAAATGAATCACCGCATCTAGCTTTTCCTTAGAAAAAATAGCGTCTAGCTCTTCCTTATTTCTAATATCCGTTTCATAGAATACAACCTTTTTACCTGTAATTTCTTCTACACGCTTCATGGATTCTTTACTGGAATTATATAAGTTATCTACAATAACTACTTCATAACCTTCTTTTAAGAGTTCAATACATGTATGACTTCCAATATATCCGGCTCCACCTGTTACTAATATTCTCATGTTAATCCTCCTGTATGATTATTTCATATATTAGGGACGGTTTTCTTTCTAAAAAGGCTTATTTACCTTTTTCCTAAAAGACTCCGTCCCATTTACCAACCATTATTACATATATTTTTTTACGATATTTTGCATTCCATCCCATTTTTGTTCTATTTCTTCTACTAATTTAAGCTGTGTACGACATCTATCTAGATTATGATGCTCTCTATGAATTTTGAAATAAGAATCTCCCTGTAAATAATCTGTTAGGAACCGCATTCCGCATTCAAATGTCATAGTCTTTGCTCCCATTGGCAATAGTTCAATTTCTCTATCTGTAAGACTTTTTCCACATCCTTCAATATATCCCTTTGTGTACAATTCAAATAACTCCATGCTGCATTCTACTTTACGAAGATCAACCTCATCCTCTGCTGCTGTACTTGCTCCAAATCGTATAGAATCACCGAAATCATGCATAGCCAATCCAGGCATAACGGTATCTAGATCAATAACACATACTCCCTTGCCTGTTTTATCATCAATCATAATATTATTTAATTTGGTATCATTATGGGTCACTCGAAGTGGAATCTCTTTTGCTTCTAGCAATTCACTAAAGAAATTTGCAATATGTTCCCGAGATAATACAAAATCAATTTCTTTTTGAGCCGAAGCTGCACGTCCACAAGCATCTTTTGCAACCGTATCCTTAAACACTTGAAATCTTGCCTTCGTATCATGAAATCCTTTAATTGTCTCATGCAAGGTATCTGCCGGATAATCTGCCAATAGCTTTTGAAATCTTCCAAAAGCAACTGCACTTTGATAAAAGTCTTCTGGTTTTTCCACCTGATCATAACTAGTTGCACCAGTTATAAACTTATATGCTCTCCAGTATTCACCAATTGAGTCTATATAATATGGTTTATTATCCACTGTTTGGATCACATTTAATGTTTCTCGCTCTGGATCTCCACCATTTTCAATAATTCTTTTTCGTAAATGTGATGTAACACCCAGAATATTTTCCATTAGCTCCTGGGGATTCGTAAATATTGATTTATTCATCCGTTGTAATATAACCTTGATTTGTCCCATACCGGCTATATCAAAAGTTAATAAAAAGGTATCATTAATATGTCCGCTTCCATACGGACACTCATCTATAATCACCCCTTCAAACTGAAAATTTGCAATTGCTTCATCTTTCATCCTGGTTTCTGCCTTTTCCATTATGCTTCCTCCCACAAATGCTTTGGGTAAAGCCCCTTATCCTTCATATTTTTAATTGCTTCCATAACAACTGGTTTATCTTCTTTATAAGTAACACCATACCACTTATCCTGTGAAGTCAGAACTGACACAGTTGCTTTATCTTGTCTTAACAAATCACTCACGACCATTGGCAGAAAATATTCACATTTCTGCGGATTTGTTTTCAATCCCTGATCTAAAAATGTAGGAAATGCATCTTTTAATTCTTTCAAAATACTCTCGGTAAACCCCCACATATTCATAGATACAATCGTATTCTTTGGAATCGCATTCCAAGTCTGACCCTCATCTTCTGTATAAGCAGCTCCGCCACTTTTCTTTTCTACCCGTGTTCTTTCATTGATTGCAACCAACTCACCATCTTCATTCATGGTACATATGCCTCTTGCTACATGACCATTCTCAGTCAATGTATTCTCTAATGCATAACCCACCATTGTATAACGATATTTGTGATCATCCTCATGCGTAGATAAATAATCATAAATTACTTGAAATGCATGGGCTCCATAGTAGTCATCTGCATTTATAACAGCGAAGGGGCCATGGATCTCATTGATACAGCTTAACACTGCATGTGCTGTTCCCCATGGTTTTACTCTGCCTTCCGGAATCTGATAGTCCTTAGGAATGTTGTTAATGTCCTGAAATACATACGCAACCTCCATAATCTTTTCCATTCGCTTGCCTACCGCTTCTTTAAAAGAATCTAAATTTTCTTCCTTAATGATAAAGATAGCCTTCTCAAATCCCGCCTTCTTTGCATCATATAACGAAAAGTCCATGATGATATGTCCTTCGTCATCTACTGGATCGATTTGTTTTAAGCCACCGTAACGGCTTCCCATCCCTGCTGCCATAATAACTAATACTGGTTTTTTCATTACTTCATTCCTCCAAATATTTTACATCTTTTCTCTATCATTGTATCGGTGCATTCAAATCCATACGCACTATTTCTCTAGCCTTTGATTCCACCTGTAACACCACCGATGATTTTTTCCGACAAGAATATATACAATATAAATGTAGGCAAAAATACAATAACAACAGCCGCAAACATTCCTGCCCAGTTTCCTGTATACTGCATAGACTGTAACATTCCATAAAGTCCTACTGCTACCGGTCGTAAATTATCACTATTTGCAAAAATCAATGATAAGAAATATTCATTCCAAATATTAATAAAATTGAAAATTGTTACTGTAACAATTCCTGTTTGAGCCATCGGAAACATAATCTTCCAAAATGTCTTTATTGGAGGACATCCGTCAATTGCTGCCGCTTCTTCATATGTTTTAGAGATATTACTAAAAAAAGTCAGAAGAAAAATAGTCGTATATGGAATATTGATTCCTATATACAAAAATACCAACGTAACCTTACTGGCAAAAATATTATTTAAAAGTCCCATATTAGCTACTACACAAAACAAAGGAAGGACAATCATCGTAATTGGAACTCCCATTGCAGATACAAAGCTTGTTTGAACTACTTTATTTCCAATAAATTTAAATCTAGAAAGTACATATGCCGCCGGTGCACATATAACAATCAACAAGGTACATGAAATTAATGAGTAAATCAATGAATTAGTAAAAAACGTTGCTACATTAGATGATTGCCATGCTTTCACATAATTTTCAAAATGAAGTCCTGTAGGAAATTGAAGTGCCTTTCCCGCAAAAATATCTCCAGTAGTTGAAAAGCTTGCAGCTAGAATCCATCCAAGAAGCATGAATGTAAACAGCACCCACAAAATAATGATGATGTATCCAGGAGCGAGTTTCAATTCTTTTTTCCAATTCAACTTCTCTCTTTGTTTCTTTTCTCTTTCTTTTGCCATAATCTCTCCCCCTTCCTAGAATTCCAAATCATCATCTTTGATAAGTAAATTACAAAGCGTAAATACAATTACTACACATAAGCAGAGTATAATACCAATTGCCGCTCCATACCCTGCATTTTTATCCACAATTGCATTTCCTGCTCCAAAGGTGTTGACGTACATGTATTGAACCGGAACAATGGTAGACTTGTCTGCCGTAACGTTAGAGAACAATTGTGACCAAACAAAGAACGCCGCTGCACTAACCGTCCACATGGTAATATTTGTTTTAAATACTCCTTTTAATAATGGAAGTGTCATATAGCGAAACTGCTGTGGTTTATTTGCACCATCAATGGTAGCTGCCTCATAGAATTCCGGACCAATCCGTTCGATACCACTCATCCAAATTAGCATGTGATAACCAATCATACCGAAACAATATGCAAAAAGTAATGCCCAGAACTTGTGACTGGTATCTAGCCATGGAGTGTTTGCAAGACTCTTCAAACCAATTGTTTCAAAAAAAGATTTCAAAAGACCGAACTTAGGACTGTATACATATTGCAGCCACATTGTTGCCAGTGCAACCGCACTGATAATATTCGGCAAATAAATAACTGCTCGGAAAAACTTCTTAAATCGAATGCCACTTGTTAGTATAACAGCAAATAGCAAGGAGAAGAACATTACTATTGCACCACCGATAAACCAAATCTTAAAGATATTATACATGGATGTCTTAAATATCGCTGTTGTAAATAATTTCGTATAATTCTGCAATCCAACAAATTGCCACAAACTCATAGTATCTGTTACACCGTCGATTCTGTATAAACTCATCATAACTGTCCTGATAATTGGATACAAAAATACGACAAGAAAGATAATAACCGCCGGGGCGAGGAAAGCAACAATCATTCCTTTATTTTTTTTCATTAGGCAACCCCCTTTTCTCTCTATTGCTTATTACTTAAAATATGGTGGCAGCGTAATATCGCCTGCCACCATATCATAATTATGTTTTGATTATGAAATTATTGATTTGCGGCTTTCTGCATAGCTGATACGAAACCTGCTGCGTCAATTTGTCCGCCTACTAATTTGATTGTATTTTCTTTCAATGTTGGTGTAAGATCTGCATTGTTCTCAACACCTGCTGCCCAATCATAGTATATACATGTAGAATCAAATCCTTCTTTTGCACCTGCTAATTGTTTTGGCCAAGCATCACTGTTTGCTTTATCTGTAGGAATAGAAACGGCATCATCAATCATCTTCTTGTCCATATCGCCTGTTGTAATACATGTGATTAAGTCCATTGCTTCTTTGGACATCTTGCTGTTTTTGTTAATTGCAAATACTTGGTTTGCAATGTTGTTAGCTGTATTGTCATCTATTCCATCTGGTACGGATGGATAATTGAAGTATCCCCAATCAAAATCAGCAGGAGCAACTTCTTTTACTTCATTTGGTACCCATGAACCATCAATAACAATTGCTGCATCTCCAGGAGCGAATTCTTGATTTTGTCCTGCTGGGAATGCATTTGTTGTAATTTTAGAAGAAAAATATCCTTTTTTAGCAAAATCAGCATAACTTTCTGCTGCTTTCAATACTCTAGGATCATCCCATTTCACTTCTGCTTCACCAACTTTTTCTCCCATAACAAGAGATTTTACTCCGTCTTGTCCAAGATATCTTGCTAAATGTACACCGATTAATGGTGTCATATAAGCATCATCAGCTGTAATTGGTGTAATTCCTGCTTCTTTTAATTTAGCACAAGCTGCATCAAATTCTTCCCAAGTCTTAGGAGCTGCTGCAATTCCAGCTTTATCAAATAATGCTTTGTTATAGAAGAATCCGAAAATAGATGGTTGATATGGAATAGAATGTAATTCTTCTTTGCCATCATTTACTGCATATGCAGCACGAGCGATATTAAATAATGTCTCGTTACCATATGTAGATTCATAATCCTTTGCTACATCTTCCAAATTCAAAGTGTATTTGCCCCAGCTTCCGTTTACACGGTTTACATCTTCGTCAAACAAGTCAATGTTTTGTTTTGCATCTAAAGCTGGTTGTAAGCCTTCACGTTGTCCGTTACGTCCTTTAAACTGAACATCAACTTTCACATCTGAGTCTTTTTCATATGTTGCGATTGCTTCCTTGATTACTTTGGCCTGTGGCTCTTCTTCACTCCACATAGACCAATAAACAAGTTTCTTCCCACCATCTGAAGAATCTCCACCGGCATCCTTACTGCCGCAACCTACTGCGAGGGAAGCAACCATCCCTACACAAAGTAATACGCTTAATACTTTTCTTTTCATAATCCTCTACCTCCTAGTATAGTTTTACGTTCCTATGAACTCCATTATAATACAAATATGCACAAATATCTTTATCTTATTCTTCTGTTAATTTGCACTATCTGCTATTCATCACTTGATTTTTGCTATAATTCATGTATAATACTAGTAACTTTAAACAATTATAAGAAAAGAGGTCCCTATGAGATACGAAAGCACACATTTAACAGAAGTATTTCAAATTGATGAGCTTTATACGATTCATTATTTTGAGTATATGAGTGATTTTTCCTTTGAAGGAGAATCTCATAATTTTTGGGAATTCTGTTATGTAGACAAGGGGGAAGTGGGAATCACCACAAATGATACCCTTACCATATTGAGAAAAGGTAATATTGTCTTCCATCAGCCAAATGAATTCCACAACGTAACAGCTACCGGTGAAATCGCACCTAATCTAGTTGTTGTTTCTTTTAAATGCGACAGCCGTTCTATGGATTTTTTTAGGCACAAAATACTGCGGGTAGATGAATTGGAACGAAATCTTCTTGCCAATTTAATTATTGAAGCAAGAAATTGCTTCGACTGTCGATTGGACGATCCTTATTTGCAAAAAATCACATTAAAGGAACATCCCGATGCATTTGCTGCTGAGCAACTAATCAAACTCTACCTGACACAATTTTTAATTCATATTTCAAGACGTTATGCTAATCCCGTAATTATGCACAAAAAGATATCCACCAAAATTCCAAAAGCACCTAAAAGCAAAAGTGATGATGATATATTTAACCGGGTTGTCAATTATTTAGAAACAAATATCAGCTCTCATATTACCATCGAGAAAATCTGTCATGACAATTTGATTGGTCGTTCTCAGTTGCAGAAAATATTCCACGACAAAAGTAATTTGGGTATTATCGAATATTTTTCCCAGTTAAAAATCAATACTGCCAAGCAGTTAATTCGTACAAATCAGATGAATTTCACCCAAATTTCAGAAAAGCTTGGATATACTTCTATTCACTATTTTTCGAGACAATTCAAGAAGATAGCACAAATGACGCCTTCCGAATATGCATCTTCCATTAAAGCACTTGCAGATGGGCATTTTAAATAGCCCTTCTAATGCTTATGCCTGTAGATACTCTTGAATCATCTCCTCGGGAACTAATTTACCTCCAGTTGCCCAAGGAATATGAACCGCATCCTTCATGTATGCCTCCAGCTTATGTTCTCGGATATACCGTTTCATATCTTGAGGGTTCTTCAGCATTGCAAAGGAAGCACATGCTGATGGTTCAATAAAAAGATGTTCTGTCCGTAACAGATGACGCATCAGTTCACATAGATATTGGTCGTCCATGGTACACACTCCACTCAATTTATCGGCAATCACCCTTCCTACAAATGCAGATGGTCGCGAAACAGCCAGCCCATCTGCTTCGGTCTTCCCACTAATTCCGAAATCCTGCACACACACAGCATCATGAAGACCTGTTGCCATCCCCAGCATCATACAGCACGCTTGTGTCGGCTCTGTAAAAAAGCAATGCACGTCATCTCCATATATCATTTTCAAACCATAAGCAACGCCACCTGGTGCACCACCAATTCCACAAGGAAGATATACAAACAGTGGATGTGACGCATCTATTGTGATTTGCTTTTCCTCTAATTGTTTTTGAATACGTTTACCTACTACTGCATAGCCAAGAAATAGGTTTACGGAATTCTCATCATCTACAAAATAACTCATTGGATCTGAATCCGACTGCTTTCTTCCCGCTTCTACTGCTGCACAATAGTCTGTTTGATATTCAATTACTGTTACTCCCTTGCTTCGAAGGAGGTCCTTTTTCCATTGTTTTGCATCTGCCGACATATGTACAACCACTTGAAATCCAAGTTTTGCACTCATAATTCCAATGCTTAATCCTAAATTTCCCGTGGAACCAACCTGAATCATATATTGGTGGAAGAATTGTTGGAATTCCTCACCTGCCATAATTGTATAGTCATCCGTTTCTTTTAAAAGACCTTGTTCCATGGCTAGATCTTCCGCATGTTTCAGCACCTCATATATGCCCCCTCGAGCCTTAATAGAACCAGCAATCGGAAGGTTACTATCTAGCTTTAAAAGCATTTTCCCTTCTATATTAGAGTGAAAAGCATCATTTAAATAAGCTTTCATTTTTGGAATTTCCACCAGCTCTGATTCAATGATTCCATGGGTATTCTTTGTTTCGGGGTAGACCATTTCAATAAACGGTGCAAATCGTTCCAAACGTGCCCTTGCATCTTCTATCTGTAAAGCAGATACAGCTGTCCAATCTTCCTTTATATAGGGTTGCTTTTTATCATTGATCCATAATGTTTCTTTCAATTCAACTGCATCTCTTACTGAAGGTATCGTTTCTACAAATTGTTTTAAGTTCTCTTTCACTTTCATCCACTCCTTTTATTTGTATCATATCATTCTTCGTTTCATAGGTCTATAAAATATTCCACCAAACTTTTACAAAAAAAGTACCTGTTTAGCCATACCATTCGCAAAAAAACACCCGGTCATCTACTTGCTAGATTCCCAGGTGCTTAATATAATGTATGAAATTAGTTCTAATCTAATACATAAGGCATTAATGCGATATGTCTTGCTCTCTTAATTGCTACTGTAAGAGCTCTCTGATGCTTTGCACAGTTTCCTGTGATTCTTCTAGGAAGAATTTTCCCTCTTTCAGAAACATATTTTCTTAACTTTACTACATCTTTATAATCGATATCATGATTGTCTTTTCCACAAAATACACATACTTTTTTTCTTCTGCGTCCGCCGCCTGGTCCTCTTCTCTTCATTGGAGAATCAGATCTACTATTTCCTTTATCGTAAGCCATTGTTATTACCTCCTATTTTAATATTATATTATAACACACTAGCTGAATGGTAATTCCTCATCTATTCCATCTGGAATATTCATGAAACCATCGCCTGCATCTGCGCTAGGTGATGGACTAGGACTTGCTTGATAATGACCTGCATTACTTTCACTTGCTGCTTTACTCTCTGCGAATTCCTGTTCTTCTACTACTACTTCTGTAGTATAGACCTTAACGCCTTCTTTATTTGTATAACTTCCGGTCTGTATACGTCCGGAAACTACAACCTTAAGACCTTGGCGAAAATATTTTTCTGAAAATTCTGCAGACTTTCCAAATACAACACAGTTAATAAAATCAGCGGTTGCTTCTCCATCGCGTTTAAAGCGACGATCGACAGCCAATGTATATCTTGCAATTGCTAACGAGTTTTCCCCTTGAGAATAACGAACTTCCGGATCTCTTGTCAAACGTCCTATTAAAATTACTTTATTCATATAATTCCTCTTTTCTTCTCTATGCGTCCTGTCTAATGCATAAATATCTGATGACATTTTCCATGATGCGAAGTCTGCTTTCTAATTCAATTGGAACTGTAGAATCAGATTCAAAATGTACGAAATAGTAATATCCTTCTTTCATTTTCTGAATTTCGTAAGCTAATCTCTTCTTACCCCATTCATCAACGTCCGTTATAGTTCCACCGAAACGTTCTACTAATGCTTTGACTTTTTCCATTACATCTGCTCTAACTTCATCTTCAATTTTCGCATTGACAACAATAGCTAATTCATATTTGTTCATGTCTGTTGTACCTCCTTATGGTCTCTGGCCCCTGATTTGCTCAGGAACAAGGAAAATTAATTGAACCTATATCGTTCAATTTATAATAATATATCACAATTTATGATGTTATCATATTTTACTATATGTTTCAAGTCTTTTCTGTTATTTTTTTAAGTCTTTTGTATTTTTCTCTACCATTTTTCTAGAAATCATAATTTGATGTCCACATCCCACACATTTTAACCGAAAGTCTGCTCCCACACGCAAAATTTCCCATTCATCGCTGCCACATGGATGCTTTTTCTTTAATTTTACAATATCCCCTACCTCATAAATTATATGCATACGTTTATTCCTTCCCTATTTTAACCCCCTGTACTAAAAAGCGTTCATTATCTGCCACATTTGTACAGGTAGACAGACTGACAAGCTGTGAACTTTCATTAAATACAATACCTTCTTTATTGGAAGATGTTTGCTTCATTAGATTAAGATACTCCATCCATGCTTCCGTAGTATCATATGATATACGATAAAGTTCCGAATCATCCTTTATAACTGCCGCCGAACACACCTTATACTTGGTTGCTTTGCCATCCGGAGTATAGATATAAAAGAAGGGATGCTGATTATAAAAGTCTGTTTGCTTATACTCCAATAATTTTGCAAACATAGTTCCATTTTTCATATTATGTCCATAAATAAATGTATTTTTCCCTGTGAAATCGGCTGCATTTCCTACATCTACAAATAAAGTTCCAAGCTTATTATCATTTTCTTGGAATGTACGGTGTAGGTATTCCGCATTATCTTTTCCCTGTACCACTGGATAACTGATTTCAGCCGGTTCATCAAAGCGAATCCATGCAACAATATCAGGATTGATTTCTTTCAATGCATTAAAATCTACCGAAAAAGTCTTTTTGTCTTTATCTTTTTCCTTAATCGCCAACGTTTTAATTTGATCGTATTCTTTTTTCCCTTGGTGATACTCTGAAAATATAGAAAACAGCTGAACTGCTGAATAAATAAAAACTCCTATGGCCAATATCAATATAATGGTACTTACCAACCCAAAGCGTCCTTTTGATGTCCTCTTGTTTTTCTTCTTTCTTTGTTCCATATGCTGTTTTCTTTTTTCTTCATTTATATGACGTTTTCTATTATTATGATTGCTCATTTTCACTCCCTTTTTCTTCCAAAATAGCTACAATGGTTCTTTCTGTTTCTGCCATTCCCGGAGACGCAATCATCCCCATGTATTTCATGGTCAATTCCGGTGTTTTACCTAAAATACCATGTATATGATTGACACAAATATCTGCCATGGCCATATCAACTGACCTAAATGCTGCATCAGTAGCCACAATTCCTTTCATTACACATCCTTGATTTCCACCATCACATATCATTCCAGTAATACCTGCTGCCATATTTTGAATAACCCTGGTAAGTTCTTTTATGTTACCTTTACGAAGATAAGCCATTCCACATGCCATTCCAGTTCCTGCCGCAATACCACAGCCACAAAAAGCTGATAACTTCCCCGAAAATTCTTTAATATACATGGTAACCAGATAACTCAATGCAGTTGCCCGCAGCAAATGCTCTTCCTTTATTTCTGGTTGTTTTATTTTATAATAGGCATATAATGGCAGGGTTGCAATAATGCCATGAGCACCACTTCCTGTAATACTCATTGCCGGCTTATCTAAGCCTATTACTCTAGCTTCAATCGCTCCATTACATAACAGCTGTGCTGTTTTTAATACATTATCACTAAATATTTCATTGTGGTTTTCGTTCTTCAATTGATGGACAAAAGTAGTTCGTTCCGACTTCAATCCTGCTTCCAATAACTCCATATTCATTACAAAAGCCTTTTTTATAAAGGATAATTCATCCACGTCAACTGTATCTACGTAATAAAACAACTCTTCTAATGTATAACGGTGTATCTCTATCTTTTCCTGCGTTGTTTTCTCTTGATCCGGGTTTTCCATTATTATCTTTTCATTGTGAATAATACGTTTGATATTTGTGTGGCTTCCCATTATATGTACTTCACAAGTATCCGTTTTGCTCTTCACTAATGCCTTAATATCAATATCAAAACCCATATGATCTAATTTTACTTTTACTTTTCCATCTTTGATAAGTTGTTCTGCTACTGTATTATCCTGTGGGGTCACATGTGCCAATGATTCAAGTCCAAGGCTGGATTCTGCTGCTACTGCCCCTAAAGCTGCTGCAAATACATTTCCTGCCTGATCCGAATTTGGAATACCACAAGTGAACGCATTTTTATACATTGCTGAATTTAGCAGCACCTGTACAAATTCAATTTCTCCCTTTACATACTCTTTTGCCGTAGAAACTGCAAATGCAATCGCACCCGGCTCCGTTACTCCAAGGGCCGGTTTCATATCATTTTCAATTAATTGTGTTAGTTTATGCATCCCTTTTACCTCTTTTGCTTCATTGATAAAAATACTACTCTAATTGTATCATTGCCATGCTTTTCTCGCAACCCTGGTCTTATTTTTATAAATTACACCGTCAAAGTGTATATTTGGAATCCGCTTTGATGAATAACAAAGGGGTAAACGTTTTATTAACGTTTACCCCTTTGTTATTCCAAATTTTGTTTAAATATTTACTAAAATACAGGAACTACAGCTCCATCATATTTATCTTCAATAAATTTCTTAACCTCATCACTTTGTAACGCTTTTACAAGTGCTTTGATTTTATCACTTTCTTCGCTTCCTTTTTTAACAGCAATAATATTTGCATAAGTTGTTGCCGCTACTGATTTTGCATCTTCTGTTACTAATGCATCTTTTGCTACACTTAAACCAGCCTCAATTGCATAATTACCATTAATAACAGCTATATCTAAATCCTGAATAGAGCGTGGAAGCTGTGCTGCTTCAACTTCTACAATTTCAAATTTTTTATCGTTTTGTACAATATCATTCTTTGTTGCTTTTAAGTCTGCTCCATCTTTTAATTTAATCAGACCCTGTGCTTCTAATAATAACAATGCTCTTGCTTCATTCGTTGCATCATTTGGCACACCTATTTTCGCTCCTTCTTTTAATGCATCTAGAGAAGCTGTCTGTCCTGGATAAATCCCAAATGGTTCATAGTGAATTGCTGCGGCAGATACAATATCCGTTTTATTTTCTTCATTAAATTGATCCAAGTATGGTAAATGTTGAAAATAATTGGCATCCAAATCTCCGCCATCTAGTGCTAAGTTTGGCTGAACATAATCGGAATATTCCTTCACACTTAGTTTATATCCATCTGCTTCCAATACTTTCCCTGCTTCTGCTAAAATTTCTGCATGAGGAGATGGACTTGCCCCAACGATAATAGTTTTATCCCCATCATCCTTGGTACTCTCACCTTCTGAATCTGCACTCTTTGCTCCACATCCTGTAATCGCACTTACTGTTAATACAATCCCTAATGCTAACGCTACTAATTTTTTCATGTTTTTTCCCTCCATTTTGTTGAATGTTATTGATTTCTTATTTGATACGTTTATCTGTTTTCTTTGAAAATTTAAGTCCTGCCTCTTGTATGACTTGTACAATCGCTACAAGAATCACAACCGTTACAATCATAATTCCTACTTGATAGCGGTAATATCCATAACGGATTGCAATATCTCCTAGACCACCGCCTCCTACAAAGCCTGACATTGCTGAATAGCTAAGAATAGTAGTCACACACAATGCTGCTCCCACCAATAAAGATGGTTTTGCTTCCGGAATCAGTACCTTCATAATAATTTGCCAAGTTGAAGCTCCCATTGATTTTGCTGCTTCAATAACTCCTGCATCTACTTCTGTAATGGATGATTCCACTACTCTTGCTACATATGGTGCCGCTGCAATAACCAATGGTACAATAACAGCTGTAGCACCTATCGTTGTCCCCACAATTACCTTGGTCAGTGGAAGCACTAGAATCAGCATAATAATAAACGGAACAGAACGTAATATATTGACCGCAAATCCCAAAAACTTTTCTAACCATGGGATTGGATGAATGCCCTCTCTCTTTGTCACAACCAGTACTACACCTAGTGGCAATCCAATTACATAGGCTAGAAAAGATGAAACAAAGGTCATATATAAAGTTTCTAAAATTCCCACTCCTATCATCTGTACTGTTGCAGCATCAAAATTCATGTTGTTCTACCTCCTCATACTTTATTCCCTCTGCTTCCATATAAAGTAGGATGGCTTTCGCCTGTTCCACATCATTTGGTAATTGCAATACCATCTGGCCCACCGCCATATCATTGATACTTTTGGTTGATGCATAAGCAATATTCAGGGGTGCTTTTGTTGCTAATATAATCTTCGAAAGTACAGGCTCACATGCCACCCTTCCGTCAAATGTAATTCTATAATATCGGTTTGTGTTGAATGTTACATCTTCCATGGCATCCCCTAGAATAAGCTGTCTGCCGATCTTTGATTTTGGTGCCAAAAATACCTCTGACACTTTACCTGACTCTGCAATTTTTCCATCATCAATGATTGCTACTTTATCACAGATGGATGAAATCACTTCCATTTCATGAGTAATAATTACAACGGTAATTCCAAGTGTTTGCTTGAGTTTTTTCAGTAGTGTCAAAATGGATTTTGTTGTATTTGGATCAAGTGCACTTGTTGCTTCATCACAAAGAAGAACTTTTGGATTTGTAGCAAGTGCTCTTGCAATTGCTACTCTTTGCTTTTGTCCTCCAGATAATTGTGCCGGATATGCTTTTGCTTTATCCTTTAAATCAACAATTTCTAACAGCTCTTCCGCTCTCTTTTTTGCATCTTTCCTTGAAACTCCTGCAATTTCCAGGGGAAAACAAATATTTTGAATTACATTTCTTTGAGCTAATAATTGAAACTGCTGAAAAATCATCCCCATGGAACGTCTTGCTTCCCTCAATTTATCTTCACTTAAATCGCCCAAGCTTTGATTGTCAAAGATTACCTTCCCAGATGTTGGTTCCTCCAGAAAGTTAATACAACGAATTAATGTACTTTTTCCAGCTCCACTTAATCCAATAATTCCGAAAATCTCTCCCTGTTTTATGGAAAAATTAATATTATCTAATGCCTTCAAAATACCATTCCCCGTATGAAATTCTTTACTCAATTCTTTTAATTCAATGATAATTTTGTCTTCCGCCATTTTGACCTCCACATGTTCTGGGCTACCAAACATTATATACTCACAAATCCACACAGAAATGCGCAACCTCTGTACGAGCCTGCGCAAAATCATTTATCTCAAATTATTTGATCTCAAGATTCCTATTCTTCACACATTCCGACAGAACATATTACATTCGATTTTTTGCACCATTCATAGAGCAGCACATATAGAAAACGCTGCTTGTCATGCACATGTAATTATTATCTTGTCTGAATGTTGACATAATAGTTCCTCCTTTTTGATGAGATGCATATAACTTATAATTTATATGTTACATGAATATTACACTGATATCCTGACCTTGTCAAGAAATTTTTATACCAAAAGGACATTGAGCCATTTGAAATGCACTGCACAATGTCCTTTGGCTTTTATTCAAATACAGTCTGACCATCCACTGCTGTTTCTAATGCATGTAATGCTTTTTTCACTAATTTTACACGAATTTTCTTACTTTCTTCTTCCCCAAGCAATGGATTTCCAAGAGGATAAGGAATTCCTACCGCTGGAACAATTCGATTTGCTCCAATCGTCAGTGAAATTGGAACGACTGTTGCCATATGAACTACTGGAATTCCAGCTCTTTCTACTTCTTTTACCATCGTTGCACCGCAACGTGTACAAGTACCTCAGGTAGATGTAAGAATAACTGCCTGAATGCCGTCTTCTACTAATTTCTTGCTGAATTCTTCACCAAATCCTTTGGCATTTCCGGTTGAAGTTCCGGTTCCTGTAGTTGCGATGAAATAGTTGGCTAATTCTCCGATTTCCCCAGCTTTTTCCATTTCACGCAGCACGTCCAACGGAACAACTAGATTTGGATTTTCCAATACATATTGTCTATCATATCCACCATGTACGGTTGTAAATTTCTCCGACGTCATACGATCCATGCCAGTAATATCATAGATTCCATATTTGCTTGCGCTAGATGATTCAATACGATCTGGATTTCCTTGTGGTACAATACCACCAGATGTAACAAGTGCAATCTTTGCTTTACTAATATCTGCTACTGGTGGCATTGGATCTACTCGATCAAATGATGGCATTGGATATTCTGTCTGATATTCCTGACCAGTACATTTCTTGACCAATTGTTCTATCGCTCTAATGGATCCACGTTCTTCATTGAAATAATTCACGCGGATTCCTCGTTCTAGATAGCCTTCTTCTTTCGGGCCTAGAACTTCTTCACCTTGAACCATTTTTTTAATCAGATTTACCAGCACTGGAATAACTTTTCGCATGCCTACTGCTGAATCCGGTGTAGATACGATAACCAAATCTTTCTTGAACATATCTGCTCCAGGATTTTCTACATACATTCCAGTCAATACTGGAATGCCTAATTTCGCCTCTACGGCTTTGGCAACATTTCCACAAGCCACTCCATAACGTCCTGCATTAAATGCCGGTCCAGCAAGGAATAAGTCTGGCTTATATGGTTTTACAAGTGCTAGGATTTCTTCCAATGCCACTTCTATATTTTCTCCAAAATAATTATCTCCACAAATTACAGTTGCAACAATTTCATAATCATCACCAAGCCCAGAAGCAATACCAATTCCAGGTCCTACCGTGCCTTCTCTAATCTCTGGTCTATAATCCGCTTTATCTTCACCGCCAATTCCACCAAAGAATTGGTTGATATAATGTACAATTTTCTTTTTTCCCATGACGCTCCTCCTTTCTAATATCCTCTCGCTGCTAAGTGATTGAATCCGTTTGCGATTGTTGATGCAATAATAATCTGAAGTTCCGCATCAAAGCTTCCGTCTGAAGCCATACAACCATCGCTTCCACCAATTTGAGATTCAATGTAATCCATCATACCGATGACTTTATCCATTGCTGGGAAGTGTAACATTGCATTTCCCTGACCACATGAAATAAGAAGATCAGCTTCTGGTACGCTATCTGCAAGAGATTGAGACTTTCCATCCTTACCTGGAAATTCATCTGTAATCAGGGCAACCTTAATACCTTGCTGTGCCACTTTTTTACAATTCATCATTAAGTCAGTATCCGGATTACCATATCCTTCTTCTGTAATAATGACTCCGTCTAATCCAAGGAAAGAAGCAAGTTTTGCTACCATATCAGAACAACGTTCTTTATCTGCCAAAAATACATTTTCATTAGTAAGAATCACACCGATAAAGTTAAGATCCTTGCCATGACGTTTATATAAATCTGTGATAACCGGATTGTTCAAATGATGGTATGTTGTCACTTTGTCACAAGGAGCCACACAGTTGCCACTTACAATCGCACCATCCATAATTTCAGTTGGATACATAAAAGTAGGAACTATTTGTTTTGCATCCACCCCATAATAGTAGGTATCATGCAATAAACCTTGAGACTGTAACATATGTATATATCCAATTTTAGGAAGTTCTGGATATTGTGCAGCCTGTTCTAATAATGGTTTTGTTTCATAATTTAATACTTCGTCCGGTGTTGCTTCTTTTCCCACTTCTGCAACATATATACCTACTTTAAATCCTGCAAGTCTTGCTGCTTGTTCATATTGATGGGTTTCTAACCCTTCCTTTGGTTCTAACACAACACACAGATTCAAGGTCTTAGAAAATGGGCAATAATCCGCTGCTGGACCGCTCATATCTATAACACCCTCTTGAAAACCTACAATTTTTCCTACCGTTACAACATTCATACCTTCTAGTACATGAGTTCTTCCGCTTCCTACAGCTTTCACCTTTGCCATGATTCCTGGGAAAATAGAGCCTGGACCATCTACCTTAACCCTTGGTTCAATTACGTCTTTGACTGGAGTAATTCTCACCGATTCTCCTGGCTTTGCTATATCAAATTTAACACTAATAATTCTCTCATCCTCTAATACTAATCGTTCTAATTCTTCTCTGCAGACCGTTACTACTCCATCTTTTAGAGCTGTAACATCTGAAAATTGAAGATCTTTTATTTTGATTTTTCCTAATTCAAGTTTCATAAAACGCCTCCTATTTTCATAATAAAAGCAAGACTATGGAAACCCTGAAAAAGGATGTGTCAAAAGTGTACATCCCCCATGTACACTTCGTCTCACAGACAGCAACACATCAACATAAGATTCTTTCCGTACTTATAGTGAATAGCCCCTCATAAAGCTTTTGCACCCTTATATTGTTTGTATTAAATACAACGTCCCTTGCTGCCTTATCATAGTCTTACTTTTTTTGATACTATCATTCTTTTTTATTGATAACAATAACCATAAGGTTTGCATTTCTGCCAAACACCTTTTCCGCGTTCTCCTACAAATTTACCATTCTGAGCAATTAATTTTCCGCGTAAATATACTTGCTCGATTTTTCCTTCTACTTCAAATCCTTCAAATGGACTATAGTCTATTCCGTGTAAACTATCTGCATTTGTAATTTTTTCCTTAAAATTAGGATTAAAAATAACAAGGTCTGCATTCGAACCAATTGCAATCGCGCCTTTTTGTGGATATAATCCCAATATTTTTGCTGGTTTTGCTGCAAAAATATCTACAAAACGTTGACGACTGATTTTACCTTTACATACTCCATAAGTCCAAAGCATGCGCAGACGGTCCTGTACGCCTGGACATCCGTTTGGTATCTTAGAGAAATTTCCCCGACCTTTTTTCTTTGATTCAAACCCACCGTTAATGGCACAGTGATCCGAGCCAACTGCCAAAAGCCAGTTTTTATCTATTGCTTCCCACAATGCATCCAAATGTTCTTGTGGACGAAGTGGTGGTGCACAGACATATTTTGCGCCTTCAAAATCAGGTTCCGCTAATTTATCTGTTGTAAGTGTTAAGTAATGAGTACATGTCTCTCCAAAAACAGGCTGATGCTCAAGATATGCATCACGAATAGCCAGCATTGCATTTTTGACACTAACATGTGCTACAAATAATGGACATTCTGCCAGACGAGCAAGATAAATTGCACGTTTTGTAGCTTCCTCTTCAGCAATCGGTGGTCTAGAATAATAATGATATACTGGATCCGTTTTGCCTTCTGCTAAATATTGATCCTGTAATACTTGAATCATATCTGGATTTTCTGCATGTACCATCATGGTAATGCCGTATTTCTTTGCTTCTTTCATTGCTGTCAAAATAGCAGTATCGTCACAATAGAAATTACTTCCTTTATAAGCCATAAATAATTTCAATGTTCCAACTCCAACCTCTGGAAGTTTCTTAATTTCTTCAAATACAGATGGTTTTGGATCCATAATAATACTATGGAATGCATAATCTACACATGCGTTTCCATTTGCTCTAGCTGCTTGTTGTTTAATTGCATCAATAAGAGATACGTCTTTATCCTGTGGTGCAAAGTCAACAATCGTTGTAGTTCCCCCTACAGCTGCTGCATCTGTCGTTTCAAACAGCAAACTTCCAAAAGAACCATAGTGAACATGCTCATCTACGCCACCCGGGAAAATAAGCTTACCGGACGCATCTATTACATTATCTGCCTGATCAGCAAGATTAGAACCTATTTTTGTAATCGTATCATCTTCAATTAATATATCTGCATTATATTCATTTACTTCTGAAATTATTTTTCCATTTTTTATAAGAGTCTTCATAGGTGTCCTCCTTTTTTGAAAAAAGGGGACATCAAAATACTATGTCCCCCCTTCACCAGAATACTTCTCTTTTATTTGTCTAATTTTCTTTCAGGTGTACGATAAACACTTGAATCAATTCCTTCAAGGTATTTTACAACTTCAGCTACTGGTGCAACGTCACAGAATTTTGCTTCCATATCAAACATATTCCATTCAATAACTCCAGGAACTCTATCGCCAACAGTTCCTTCTGGAACAATTGTCTTAAATCCGTATCCAGTAGAATCCATTACAGTATGTCTTACACATGCACAAGATGTTGCGCCCATAACGATCAATGTATCTACGCCAAGGTAATTAAGTGTTGCTGCTAAGTGAGTTCCAAAGAAGTTAGATGCATATTTTTTATGTATAACTGGTTCTTCTTTTCTTGGCTTTAACTTAGGATCAATATCCATCCATTCAGAATCAATGTCAAGTGTGTTCATTGGAATTTTTTCATCCCATCTTGGAAGATCCCATTGTCTAGCATCTGTATATCCTGTTGTTGTATGGAAGATAGGTACTCCAGCTTTTCTTCCTGCGTCTAATACTTTTAATGTTTCAGCACAAACTTCAACTGCATGGTCACATGTAAATGGGTGGCCTTCACTCATCCAAGCCTTTGCCATATCTACTGTTGTAATGGCTGGAGCTTTACCGTATCCCATCTTTCTCATGAATCCTCTTTCTTTATAAACTTTTCTAGCTTCTGCAAACGCGCCCTTTAAATTAGCTTCATCAAAACCATAATTTTCTACAAATTTAAAATCCTTATTTTCCATAACAATTCTCCTTTTGAATGAGCAAACACAGATATGTTTGTTGGCATTACTGCTGCCAATGTGATATAATAAGCTTGATTGATTTTCATATTGTGGTTGCATAATGTTTAGTTTCAGTTGCAGGAAATTTAGCTAAATTTCTTTTATGTTTGTATTATATTCGATACAATGAAATTTGAAAAGGGGTTTTGCCCTATTGTCCGCAACCATACCATGACAGATACTTGACACGTATTTGACAGCCTAACAAGGAGGTAAGAATGAAAAAGCTTTCCAATCTCGGTTACTTAACAAGGCTACTACAGATTTCATCCACAGAACTCTCTCGCTACCTACATGTAGACGTGAGCTTAGTGAGCAAATGGAAAAGCGGTTCCAGGCAGCTGACTGCAAAGTCTGCTTACTACGATGAAGTTGTTGCCTATCTTTTAGACATTAACTTTAATCTAGGCGATCGTATTTTACAGAATTTCTTTGACAGTGTGTATCCTGATGCTGTCAAAGCAACTATTGATGATGTGAAGCTTTGTATGGTACGCTTCTTAAATGATACCTACGTAGAGATTCCCAAATCCTATCGTAATGAAAGTGATGCACTTTATACAGCTGAAATCAGTATTTACGGCGATAATAATGGCCGTCGAAAAGCTATTGATAAATTACTAAATGTCGCTTCTGAGCAAGATCGTCCAGGCAAGCTGATTACGATTGACTGTGAACAGTTTGAATGGCTAGTTGAAACAGATGCTTATGCCATTTCATGGTCTAATCGATTGTTTGAACTTTTAGAATCTGGCTTTACATTTGAAATCATCTTGCATTTTTCTCTGTATCAAGAGAATTTTGTTCGTTTATTTCTCAATTGCAGTAAAGTACTCTTTCATAAAAACACAACTCTTTATTACCATAAATATTTTGATGAAGATATCTATTGGTTTTCGTTTTTTTGTTTGGAACATACCATGTCCGTTATGGGACTTTCTATGATAAAGGGACAGTCTCATTCTACTGTATTCACGGACAGCTACAGTGTCATGCAGCATCAAGGTATTGTAGAATTTGTCAAAGGGAGCTGCAACCCAATGTTTTTGGAATGCAGTGCCAATGCTCTGCTAGATAAGCCTTCTTTTCATATGACATCTCTGGTTTATTGTAATTTTCATAGTCCTGAAATATTGTTGAATAAGGAGCTACTGTTAGAAGTCTTAAAAGCAGCTCAAATAAGTGAAAAAAAGAAAAAACAATGTTTGAAATTTCAAGAGTGCATATTGAATTCCAGTAACACGAGTATACCAACCACTGGAAAATCCGGCATTATTTTCTTTTATTCTCATCGAGTTATTGAAGAGAATCGAAAAAAAGCAGAAGTTGAATGTGAGTTATTGTCTTTCTTAATGGGTCAAACAATTATGATGAATCATGAGCAATATGAATCCTTAATTGTTTCTACAAAAGATTTGATTATTGGGCATCCCAATATGCTTGCATGTTTTTTAAATGAAGAGGAGGATGCTTTAGTTCCTTCCGAATATTGCTTTTGTGCAAATGATAAATGGCTCTTTACATTGAATACCGGACATGCAAAGTTAAGTGCACAATCGACACTTCTAGATACTGCTGCCGTTGTCTTTGAACAAGCCTGGAGAAGGGTTCCACCTACAAGAAAAGTATAGTGTTTCATACGTTTTACAACAATTCTCATCCATTGATACAAAGAACTAGAATAGAAAGGTTTATATATGAATATTGAATATAGCGGATTCCGACGAGATTTAGAAGTTTTTCAAGAAATGACTGGGAAATTTTACAACAAAGAAATAAGCATGAAAGAATATAAGGGGTTTTCCGGACGCTACGGAAGTTATGCCCAAAGAGGACAGGAAAAAAGTATGCTTCGATTACGCATGACCGGTGGCAGGATTACCATGGATAAATTGAAATTCATTGTAGACAGCATTCAATCCGAACATATTAATCAAGTACATTTTACTACCTGTCAGGCTGTTCAATTTCATAATTTGGAACAAAGCAGTGTTAGTAAACTGATGTTAGAAGCATTGGAACATGGGATTGTTACCTGGGGTGGTGGTGGAGATTATCCACGAAATGTTATGATGTCCCCATTAAGTGGAGTCGAAAAAGGGGAACACTTTGACGTCTCGCACTACGCACAAGCAGCAGAAGATTATTTATTGAGTCTAATTGACCAAATTAAACTGCCAAGAAAGTTAAAGGTGGCATTTGCAAACTCCCCTCTGAATGAACCACATGTTACCTTTCGTGACTTGGGATTTATGGCTACTTCCAATGGTACCTTTGATGTATACAGTGCCGGTGGACTTGGAAATAACCCTAAAATGGGGATTTGCGTAGAAAAAGATATTTCCCCATCTAAAATCCTTTATTATATTAAGGCAATGATTGATACATTTATCGCTAATGGTAATTATGAAAGCCGTGGGAAATCCAGAACTAGATATATGCAGGATACACTGGGTGAGGACGGATATATAGAAGCGTTCCATAAGTCTTTATCTGCAATAACAGAGATAGGAATTGCTCTAGATCTACCACCTCTTATAGAAGATGTGTTCAAGAAAGGCACAAATGCTGCACTTGCACATAGACGTATAATAGAGCAAAAACAGCCCGGACTCTATGCTGTCTCTTACCACCCCATTGGCGGCACTCCCCCCGTGGAAACTCTATCTCAACTTTATCATACCATCAAAGATATGAAACAGGTAGAACTGCGGCTCACCCCTGACCAGGGAGTATATATTATTAACTGCAACAGTGAAGAAGCACAGCAAGTATTGGATATAACCCATGATGGGGCAGAAACTATATTTGAATCCTCTGTAGCTTGTATTGGTGCGTCTATCTGTCAGATAGGGATAAGAGATTCTCAAAAACTGCTAAACACTTTAGTCACCCAGCTAAAAACATATCATTTTGCCGATGGGGTTCTTCCACAAATACACATATCTGGCTGTCCTTCTTCTTGTGGTACACATCAGATTGGACAAATTGGTTTTCACGGAGGTGTAAAAATGATTGACAAGACTCCTTGTCCGGCTTTTACCCTTCATATCAACGGTGCTTCTATGGAAGGACTTGAGAAATTTGGTGAACAACTAGGAGTCATGTTAGAAAGTGACATTCCACTATTTCTCGCAGCGCTTGGTGAAACTATCCAAGTTCAGAAAACTAGCTTTGACAAATGGCTTCCAGAACATTTAAATGATTTAAAGGAAATAGCTCTTCCATTTATGATTGTTTCATAATGCAAGCTTTCTATTGTGATTGCTTTGCATATCGTAACAGTTCAGCCAAAAAAACACCTCAATTACTCTGTCTTAGAGCAATTGAGGTGTTTTTCTAGAGGCGCCAACCAGATTTGAACTGGTGATAAGGGTGTTGCAGACCCGCGCCTTACCACTTGGCTATGGCGCCACATATATAATTGTATTCTTGCAACACTGAAATTATATCAAATAATCTAATAAGCGTCAATACTTTAATCCAATTGTTCGTCTTTCTTATTTTTAAATTTGGTGATATAATAATCTAGTACTAGATTTCAGTACATTTATGAATATTACCACTTTAAACATATCATACTAACACAATAAGGAGAGATATTATGAACATTTTAGAACTAAAGGATAATTTTTATTGGACAGGTGTTCAAGATCCAGACTTAAAAGCATTTGATATTATTATGTTAACGGAGTTTGGCACATCCTATAATTCTTATCTGTTAAAGGGTTCCAAAAAAACTGCATTACTTGAAACCGCAAAACTTAACTTTTATGATACTTATAAGCAATCTGTAGAGGCTATTACGGATATTGCTTCTATTGATTATATTATAGTAAATCACACAGAACCAGATCATGTGGGAAGTGTAGAACAGTTATTAGCTTTAAACCCTAATCTTACTTTAGTCGGAACTACAGCAGCAATTAATTTTCTGAAAAATATTGTAAACCATCCATTTGAAAGTATTATTGTAAAAGACCATGACACACTATCTTTAGGTGATATGACTCTTCGTTTTATGCCTTTACCTAATTTACACTGGCCAGATACCATGTACACCTATTGGGAAGAAAAACACGTTCTTTTCACATGTGATTCTTTCGGGGCACACTATAGTCACCCAGAGGTTTTACGGAGTACTGTAACTCGGGAAGCGGATTATTTGGGTGCGGTGAAATTTTATTTTGACAATATTCTTGCTCCCTTTAAGAGTCCCTATATGCAGCGTGCTTTAGAACGTATCAAGGATTTAGAAATTGATATGATTTGTACCGGACACGGACCCGTATTAGATAGTCATATTCCAGAAATCATAGAGTTATATACTACATGGTGTAAATCTGAAAATCCCAATTCAGGCTGTACGGTGATTATCCCTTATGTAAGTGCTTATGGTTACACAAAGACATTAGCCACAACCATTCAAAAAGGACTGGAAGCAAATGAGGGCATTTCCGTTCGTACTTATGATATGGAGGAAAGTAATTTTGAATCTGTTGTAAAGGAATTGGAATTTTGTGATGGTTTTTTACTCGGTACTCCTACGATTGTAGGTGATGCATTAAAACCAATCTGGGAGCTTACACTTAGCTTGCACACAACCGCTTTAAAAGGTAAATTAGCAAGTGCTTTCGGAAGCTATGGTTGGAGTGGCGAAGGTGTTCCGAATATCATAGAACGATTGAAACAGCTGAAATTAACCGTACTAGATGGCTACCGAGTAAAATTCAAGCCAAATGCCAAGGAATTGGAAGAAGCCTATTGTTTTGGCAAACAATTTGGTGCAACACTATTAACAAAGTAAATAAGGAGGTCACAAAATGAAAAAACAAAAATTTTATGTTTGCGAAGTATGTGGTAACTTAATTGGTCTTATTCATGATTCTGGTGTTCCTATGGAATGTTGTGGACAAGCCATGACAGAACTAGTCCCTAACACAGTAGAAGCAAGTACTGAAAAACATATTCCTGTCATTCATATGGATGGGAATCATGTATCCGTTGAAATTGGTTCTATTGCCCATCCAATGGAAGACAAACATTACATTGAATGGATTTATTTAGAAACTGTTCACGGCGGTCAACGAAAAGCATTAAAACCAGGAGATTCTCCTTCTGCCAGCTTTATACTCCAAGACGATGAGGCTGTTGCAGTCTATGCTTACTGTAATATACATGGATTATGGAAGAAAGAAGTATAGTTTTATACTTGAAACAAAGTAATTATAAGCTTCATACCCAGTACACATGTACTGGGTACTTTTCATGTTTTTATCTATGAAAGAATTGCATTTTTCTTCTGCATATTATATACTTTAGCTTGTAAAACATATCCTATGTAACATCCATACAGGAAAAAGACCTTATGTTTTCAATAAGGAGGTTGAAATGACGAATAAAGATTGGGACAATTGGGGCGATAATATTCGCAGTATCGTACAGCATGCCGTTGACTCACAGAATTTTAATAAATTAAATGAAACTATTTCCAACAGCATCAGTCATGCAGCAAAAAATGTAGAAAAAAGTATGAAAAATGTAGGGATTAAAGCAGAATCCAAAGCTATGACCTCTACCATAAGACCAGCACTCTTTGGAAAGACTTCCTCCACTAGAGCTGGAGGACTTGCACTCTCGATTATTGGTGCTATCCTAGCTGGAAGTATGGGCTTATCCATGTTGATTTTATTGATTATTTCCCTTGTTTTCGGAAAGTTTACTTGGGGGTTACACATAGCAATCGGCATTATGATACCTTTTTTTATTGGATGTATTGGAAGTATATGCATGACCATCAAAGGAACGGCTATGTTGAGACGTGTAAAACGATTTAAAAACTATATAGAAATTCTTCACAATAAGACCTATTGCCAAATTTCTGAACTAGCCGCATCCATTAACAAATCACAAAGCTATGTCCGTAAGGATCTACAATCCATGATAGATCACCATTGGTTTTTGGAGGGACATTTAGATCAGCAGGGTACTTGTTTAATGGTTAGTAACGAAAGTTATCAGCAATATCAACAAGCCTGCCAAAATGCAAAGGTACAACAACTTGAAGAACAACGCAAACAAGAACAACAAGGGAATCTTCCATCCGAAGTTCATGAAATCATTATAAAAGGTGAAGACTATATCAAGCAAATCAGAACCTGTAATGATGCAATTCCGGGTTTTGAAATTTCCGAGAAGATTTCATATATGGAAATGATTATACAACGAATTTTTCAACGATTAGAGCAACACCCAGAAAGTGCTCCAGAACTTAGAAAATTAATGGACTATTATTTGCCTACCACCATAAAGCTTTTAACTGCCTATGCACAGTTAGATGCGCAACCGATACAAGGACTCAATATTGTAAGCTCAAAAAAAGAGATTGAAGAGACCTTAGATACTTTGAATCTAGCTTTTGAGAAACTATTAGATGATCTATTCAAGGACACCGCATGGGATGTTTCTTCTGACATTTCCGTATTACAGACTATATTAGCCCAAGAAGGATTAACCGCAAATGATTTTAGAAAAGAGGAATAAAGAACATGAGTGATGAATTAAAAGACTTTATACCAACCCCTACCCTGACTTTAGAACCAGGCTTGGATAACGAAGTTATTGTGGAACCCATAAAAAGCGAAGTTACCGCAGAACTAGAATGGAACGATACCATTCTTACCCCAGAAGAAATGAAAATGGTTGATGATTTCGTATCTCAAATTGACTTAACCAATTCTAATGTTATATTACAATATGGTGCGGGAACCCAAAAGAAAATGGCAGATTTTTCAGAAAGTGCTTTGGAAAATGTAAAGACGAAAGATTTAGGGGAAATTGGTGACCTCCTCTCTGGTGTAATCACTGAATTAAAGACCATGGATGAAGAAGAGAATTCCGGATTCTTTGGTATGTTCAAGAAAAGCTCCAATAAAATCAATGCACTAAAAACAAAATATGATAAAGCAGAAGTAAACGTTACAAAGATTTGCAAGATTTTAGAAGGACATCAGATTCAGCTTTTAAAGGATGTTGCTCTTTTAGATAAAATGTATGAATCCAACCTTACTTATTTTAAAGAACTTTCTATGTATGTTTTAGCTGGAAAGAAGAAGCTGCATCAAGTTCGTAGTACACAGTTAGCTGAATTAACAAACAAAGCACACGCCAGTGGTTTGCCTGAAGATGCACAGGCAGCCAGAGATTTAGATGCCTTATGTAATCGTTTTGAAAAGAAAATACATGATTTGGAGTTAACACGCATGATTTCTATCCAAACCGCACCTCAAATTCGATTGGTACAAGGGAATGACACCTTAATGGTAGAAAAAATACAATCCACAATTGTTAACACGATTCCGCTTTGGAAAAGTCAGATGGTTCTATCTCTTGGTGTTGCGCACTCCACCCAAGCCGCACAAGTACAAAGAGAAGTGACCAATATGACAAATGACCTATTGAAACGCAATGCAGCAACTTTAAAGACGGCAACTGTTGAAACCGCCAAAGAATCCGAACGCAGCATTGTAGATATTGAAACCTTACGAACTACCAATGAATCCTTGATTTCTACCTTAGATGAAGTGCTGCAGGTGCAGCAGACCGGCCGTCAAAAACGTCTGGAAGCAGAAATAGAAATCAAACGCTTAGAACAAGAACTAAAAAACAAGCTATTAGAAATTCGTTCCTAAAAGCTTATATCATGCACAAAGTCTAGACAGTTGTATCTAACTTCTGGGGCTTTGTGCATGTTCTGTACATCCAACACATAAAAAAACTGCTAGCAAGACCAATCATCAACCCACCTAACACATCTGTTGGATAATGCACCCCTAGATATAGCCTTGAGAACCCAATTAGACCTGCTAATACAAGGGCTGCGACTCCAAATTTCTTTGGAAGCATTTTATAATATACACCTGCTGCTGCAAAGGAGCTGCAAGTGTGACCCGATGGAAACGAAAAATCATGAGGAGCACGAATTAATATTGTTAATGCATCTATTTCCGCATAAGGCCTTGGTCTTGCCACCATATTTTTCAACCATACATTCGTAATTAAGAAACCGATTCCAAGAGATAACAAAGCTAGGAATCCAGCTGCTCTTGTTTTCTTAGGTACCAAAAGAACGGTGGACAACGCAATCCAAAACCATCCACTATTTGCTAGAGAAGTGATTATTTTCCAAACTCCATTCATCCCATCTATCCGAATATAGTCTTGTATAAATAACAATATATTTCCATCCAGTGATTGCAGCCATTCCATATTTGGCTCCTCCTCATTTTTCTGTTTTCTTATTCACTTTATTTTACAGTAGCGTGTAATAATATTTCTGTTCTTTGATCTTTTGTCAGTTTTATATGATAAAAGTCTTGATAAAAGTCTTCCATTTCTTTCATTTCAAACTTGTATTGATCCGGATAAATTAAGTTACCCAGCCAATGAATTCCTATCATCCGATTCACAGATGGTGGATCACTTATATAATTAAATGGTCCTGTAGGTACTTTGTATACCTTGTGAGCCTTCACTGCTTCTATATCCTTCCACATAGGATCCGTAGTAATCATAGTATAAACTGCTTCTGTATAAGTTAAAATTATTTCTGGATTCCAAGCAGCTACTTGTTCAAAGGAGACTTCACTTCCCGCACCTTTAGAATTCACCTCTACTTCTGCCACATTCTTAACACCTAATAAATCTAGGCTTTCTGCATGAAAAGATCCTTTTGCATTGGTATGTAATCCATGATCACCAAGTGCCATGTATACTCCCGGTTTATCTTCTTCTTTAATAGAAGCACTGATTTTTGCAGCATCTTGTATAACCTCTGTGCAGTAATTTTCCAGTTTCTTCATATCTTCCTTTTCATTTAATAAATCACCTAATTTTTCATAGGTCTGATCCATAGTTTTCATGGATGCTTCTATGAAAACCACTGGTATTCCAAGCTGCTCCTGCAACTGATCCATGTCTTCTTTAATCGTTGGCTTTGCTTCTCCAATGTCGACAATCACATCCGGAGCAGCTGCAATCAATGCTTCCATATTTAGGTTAGCATTTTTTCCATAAAATTGACCAAATACCGGTAAGTTTACGTATTTGGGGTTTAAATATTTCTCTGTTTCCTCCGTGAATTCCGTAGCTATTCCTGTCAATTTATCTGGACAGGCCGTAAAAAGAACTAACTGTGCTGGTGTACCAGTAGGTGCTACAGATTGAATCTCACCTGGCAGCTCCACTTCTCGACCACAGGAATCCGCAAACATCCTGGTTTCTGTTGTTTTCTTGTCTTCTGTCTGTTCTGTTTGTTTGCTTTCTTCTTTTTTGGTACATCCTACTAGAAGTGCCACGATAAATAGACACAGTAGAATAAGTAACCCACTTTTCTTTTTCATTCTAATCCTCCCTTTTCATTGGAACACATACCTTCATTCCTCTAGTTCCATATCCATATATTGTCACACCTATCCCATATATTCGTTCCAATACTTCTTCTGTCAGAACTTCGTTTGGTTGTCCAAATTCTGCAATCTTTCCATTGCGCAAAACCATCACTTGATCTGCATACAGAAAGACCTGCTCCGGACTATGAGTAGATTGTACAATCAAATATCCTTTTTTAACTAATTCTTTTGACATATGCATGATCCGCACTTGGTTTCCATAATCAAGACTTGCACATGGTTCATCCATAATTATTATTTTCGCTTTTTGAGCTATGGCACGGGCAATCAATACCATCTGCTGCTCACCTCCGCTAATATGACTAAAATTACGTTCTTTATAATGCAGCATATCCACCATTTCCAATGCTTCTAAGGCACTTTGTTTCTGCTCTTTACCTGGAACTCCAAATCTACTAATTGCGGACGTAGTACCCATAAGAACCATATCTAGAACCGTGTAATCGTAAACTGCCTGATGTTTCTGTGGTATATATGCAATATTTCTTGCAATTTCAGATATGGAATAGTCCTTTATATTTGTATTATTTAATCGTATTTCTCCAGTGTATCCTTTTAACATTCCCAATATACAGCGAAATAATGTGCTTTTCCCTGCTCCATTCTTCCCTAGCACACAAATTAATTGGCCAGATTCCAAAGTAAAATCAACCCCTTGCAATACCTTCCAACACTTATAGGAAAAGTTCAGATCTTTAACCTGTAAGCTCACTTTTCTCACCTGCTCTCGTTATCTTGTTCTTTCATCATAATTGCTTTCCTTCTTTGAGAATCAAATACAAGAAGAATGGTGCACCTACAAATGCAGTCAATATACCAAGTGGAATCTCACTTGTTGTAATCATTCTGGCAACGTCATCCACTAAAAGTAAATAGGTACTTCCAAGCAGCATGGATACCGGAATAACCTTTCGATAATCACTGCCTACCAACAATCTAGTAACATGCGGAATAACTAATCCCACCCATCCAATCATACCTGTTACCGATACCGCCGCCGCAGTTACAAGTGTCGCTGCTCCTATCAGGATAAATTGCAATTGTCTGACATTAATACCCATTGCTTTCGCCTCATCAGTCCCCATAGTAAGCACATTCAATTTCCATCGATATAAGATCATCGGTATGATTCCAATGACAATAGGAACAGCTGCAAATAGGACGTCGGATTGTCTAGCCGATGCCAAGCTTCCCATCAGCCAATAAGTAATAGCAGGAAGCGTATTCATTGGATCTGCTACTAATTTGAGAAAAGACACTCCTGCCTGAAACATAGAGCCCACCATAATTCCGCCTAATATAAATCCCAGCATATGATTATTATGCATTAATTTCCCTATCATACATACAATTAGGACTGCAAGAATCCCAAAGGAAAACGCACTGACAGACACTCCTATATATCCAAAAGAACAAAACAGACCTAATGCTGCTCCAAACCCAGCTCCCCAGGAGGCTCCCAAAATATCCGGTGATACCAAAGGATTTTGAAAAATACCTTGATATGTTGCTCCGGCACAGGATAAACCTGCACCAACTAAAATACCTAAAATAATTCGTGGAAAACGTACCTGAAATAAAATAGTTTCCACTTGACTACTCCAGGTTTCTTGCACTGAAATCATTCTAGATAACACTACCCGAAGCATAGTCCCAGGGCTTATCCAAAAGCGCCCCACACAAATAGATATAAGAAGTACCACCAATGCAATGATGAGCATACAGACAATACGGTGTTTTATTTTTTTCTCTTTCACCTTCTACCTCCTGCCAAATGATATCTAAAAGTCAGATTTGTTCAAAGAACTGAAGTACTTCTCTTTTTACTTCTTCGTAATTATCCTGTGTTAAAGATAAAATCCTACTATTGTATTGATCCACTAGACATTTTCGCAGCTTATCATATGATTCCTTGCTTTGGTTCATATCCTTTACATGCATGTTCATATGTTCATAATTTTCTTTTGCCTTTAATACTCCAATACAGGGGATTCCACTATCTAACAACTCATATAATAATTCACGAAAAGATGCCAACTGTAATTCCACACCACCAATTTCATCCAATACCAAAAAAGAGGCATGCCCATAATCCCCTATAAGTTTCCTTGCAGATTCAAATACAGAAAGATCTAACACTCTTTGATTTCCAATATCTTGTAAAAACATTTGTTTCATGCCTTGTTCATACACACCAATGCTACAAGTAACATCCCCATAAGGAATCAATCGAAATCCTACTGTATGTCCTTTGGCATTGTGCATTCGTTGGCTAAATAACCCTGCTCCCTGATGAGACTTCGATGCCCCAGCTTCTAAAATCATCGTAGATTTACCAATACCACTTCTTCCTTCCAAGAATAATATTCTATGTTCATATTTATTGGTCACTTATTTTCCTCATTCCTCTATTCCATATTAATTCCCCTGCAATGCTGATTGCTATTTCAAGGATTCTCCGAAGGAAGAACTTTCCAATATCCCTTTCTATTAGAACCCACTCTTTCCATCTTATTCTGATTTTCAAGCAATTTTATTGCATCCTGTACTTGTTTTCTTGAAAGTCCTAACCTGTCCATTATTTCAGTTTGTATAATATCAGGTTCTATTGTAATTATTTTTAGTATGTTTTCTGTCCTTTGCTCTATTTCTTGTGCTTTTTTCGCTTTGGCTCCTTTTTCGGCTCCTTTTTCGGCTCCTTTTTC
>JAVXHY010000017.1:0-41137 GCA_036656615.1 Lachnospiraceae bacterium
TTATGAAGTAACATATATTCAAACTCCTCTGCCGGAACGGGTTTTGAGTAGTAATATCCTTGTGCAATTTCGCATCCAGCCTCTCTAAGAAAATTTGCCTGTTCCAATGTTTCAACGCCTTCTGCAACAACTGACATTTCCAATTCTCTTGCCATTTTGATGATATTAGTTACTACTGTTTCCTCCCGTTTAGAATCTAATGTTTCACTCAACATAAATCGGTCTAATTTGATGGCATCTACTCTTAATTCTTTCAATACATTCAAAGAGGAATAACCAGAACCGAAATCATCAAGCGATACAAAAAATCCCTTTTGATGTAATGCTTCTAATACTTTAATTAGTTTATCAAGATCACCATATACAATATTTTCCGTAATTTCCAATTCAATCATATTAGTTGATACTTCTTCATCTTTTAATTGTCGACAAATTGTATCCACATATGTCTGATCATACATATAGCAACGAGACTGGTTAATTGAAATCGGGACACTAGCTATATTTCTATTTAACTGTGATCGAATAAATCTGCAGACCTGCTTAAGCATGTACATATCCATGCTATAGATTGCTCCGGTTTTTTCAAATAAAGAAATAAAATCATCTGGCATAATTCTAGTTCCATCTGGCTTTATCCATCTTACTAAAGCCTCTCCACCTACAATTTCCTCTGTTAAAAGATTATATTTAGGCTGTATATAAAGCTTAAATTCATCATTTTCAAGTGCTTGTGACACTGAATTTTCAAGTTCTTTTTCATACTCAATGCGATCTTGTATCTTTTTCGTATATACTGCAATATTTAATTCATAACTATTTTTTATAGACTTTCTTGCAATGTTGGACTTTTCAATAGGTATCATAACATCACTATCTTGTTCTCCCACGTAGTAAACTCCAAAAGTCAGTTTTGCTAAATAATATCCTTTAGAAATCCTATTCCATTCCACAATGTTGTCTCTTAAATCGTTAATATAACTTTTCATTTCTTCATCGCTTGCCTTATTCAAAAATAAAAGCAAAAATTGATCTGCACCTACGCGAGCAAAAGTTTCTTTCTTTTGTACTATATTTTTAAGACAATTTGTAATATGGATAAGAAGCTGATTACCTGCCTCATATCCCAATTCTTTGTTTAAATATCTGAATTGCTTAATATCAAAATTCAACAATGTATATTTCTGTGGTCCTAATTCTGCGAAAAGATTCGCACTATCTAACTTAAAACGCTCCAAATTTGCTGCACCGGTTAATGAATCGTAATATGCCATTTTTATGATTTTTTCATCTGATTTCTTTTTAGTCACAACAATATACCAAGCTACAACGATTAAAATAAAAGAAATAACAACTAAAAGAAGCATGGTTAAGAAAATAACTTTTTCTGATCGTTCAAATACCACAGATGCAGGCAATGAAGTAATCAAAAACCAATCATTGGCTCCTTCAATAGGTGCATATGCAAAAAAACGTTCTTTCCCACTCATAGAGAATTTAACAACGCCATTTTTCCCATTTTGTAGATCCTGTTCCATATGTTTTATAATTTTTTTTTGGTTCCCAGTTTTTGCAACTTCTAAAAGATTTTGCCCCTGCCGTTCCTTGATAGGATGTAAAAGAACATCTCCAGATGAATCCGCAATAAATGCCATACCTTTTTTATGATAAAAAGAAATATCAATCCGATCCACAAGGGTATCCAGTTTATAGCCTGAAAATAATACATTTGTAATTTTATCCTCATTGTATACTGGTACTGCATAAACGATTCCACTGGTCACCTTATCTACTTTATCCACAATAGGATCCGAAAGAGCCTGCTCCCCCTTTACTGCTCGCTTAAAAAACTCTCTGTCTGAAACAGAAAATTCATACCCATCGCTTGTCTTTGCATTACCTTGAAGATCCACAATAGCGATTCTAAACAAATTAAACTTATCAGCCTGTTTTTTCATACGTATCATTTTTTGATCCAGTGGAATTTCTGGACTAGAAATAATACCATCTGCCAATACATTCAAAATATCAAAATCGCGTGATATCTGTCTTTTGACTGACGCCGCACCCTGTGTAGCTACTTCAGATAGGTGCATCTGTGATTCTCTTGTCAATAAATCAGTAATATACTTGGAATACAACACACTGAGTATCACAATTATAATAGAAATAGCTGCAGTAACCATTATATATCGTTTTCTATTTGCTCGCATCTTATGTATCGCCACCTATCATTTCATTGGTTTAAAATTTCTATTTGACATATTTTCATTGCTTCTAACGCCTGTCTGTGTGTGTCGGGTGTAATTCCTGCGCAACAGGATGCATCCACAATAATCGGCACATTCGGCAAAAATGCCTTCAGTAATAATGCATTTGAGATAATACAAATATCTGTACACAACCCTATTAGTGTGATACTATCCACTATATTCTCTTTGCTAAATGTATCTAGTACCTGTCCCAGGTCCACACTGCCAAAAGTTTCTTTATCTATTGGTGGCTCTTTGATCAATGCATGGATAGCTGGATTCAATTGCCATCCTTTGGTATCTCGAATACAATGTTTAATTGGAAGCTTCTTTCCTTCTTCTGTATCTAAATAGTCTTCACCATGTGTATCTCTCGTAAACAAAATATGTCCTTCAAACTCTTTAATTTTCTCAATGACTCTAGGTAAAATCTCTGCTGCCTCCTGACTTCCCAGTGCTCCATCAATAAAATCATTTTGCATATCAACTACAACCAAAATTTTCAAATTATATCCTCCTTATGGGTGGAACAGAATCTAGTTCCCCGATGGGAAATATGGTTTCAGTGCCCCTGCAACGTTACTAATTGGCATTGTTTGAAGCCAAATATGCCCAGGTCCTGTGATCACTGTATTAAATAGACCTTCCCCACCAAACACCATATTCTTTACTCCCGGAACTGTTTGAATATCCATACTACAACTAATAGACATGGCTGCTAAATGACCAGTATCTACGATCATTTGCTGGCCTGCTGCAAGGTCATATTCAATTACATGTCCGTCAAACTCTGCAAATGCTATGCCTTTCCCACTTACTTTTTGAAGAATAAAACCTTCCCCACCAAATAAACCCGATCCAACTTTTTTGTGAAAATGAATAGATAAGTCAATTCCAACTTCCGATGCTAAAAATGCACTTTTCTGAAAAATCATCTCCTGACCAGGTGCAATCTCAAATGCTTTCACTGACCCTGGAAAACTAGAAGCAAATGCGATTAATCCCTTTCCACCTTGAGACGTGTAAATATTCTGAAACATAGAATCACCTGAAAACATTCTTCCAAATGCCTTGCCAATTCCTCCATTTGTAGACGTTTCCATTTTCATATTTGGAGACATCCATGACATAGAACCTCTTTCTGTAATCATTGCTTCTCCCGATTCAAGTTGACAAATTATTACTGGTAATGTTTCTCCTTTAATTTGATATTGCATATGTTCTCTCCTTTTCTGATTTGCTTGTTAATAGATTCATTATATAATTTCCTGATTCAGATTAACTGTACCTTTTAATAATATACTCTTTAAAATTTCCTGCTTTTCTTTCTCATCACGAGGATTTATCTGCAATACTTTTTTCCCATCTATTATTTGAAACTTTGAACAAGTCTCATCTTGGAACGGATAAAAATATAATGTACTTTTTCCATTTAAGGCATTAGAAACGCACTCTATATAATCAATCTGAATGCTCCACTCCTTGCCATAAGAAGCGTTAACTTTCATATAACTAATATCTTTCATGGACAGACTCCATCGTTCTTCATTTAAAAAAGGATAAGCTTTGGCAAGAGGGTATGGATTTTCTATATCTTCTGCCGCCATCTCTGAAAATATCTGTTCACAACTAACAGTCGACATTCCAGACCTTCTATCTAAAAGAACAAATTGATTAAATGTCCTTTTAGATGTTATAAAAGCCTCTATATTTAAATCTTTTTCTAATTGCAAAATTTGTACAATTTTATTTCTTAAACTACTATTTTTAAATACTTCCCTCATAGGAAGATTGCAGTATTCAACCATAACTGGCACTGCCGTACTATTACGAAGAACCTCTTGGTATAGTCTTCCCAGTGGAAGTCCAACCACATTGTTATACTCTCCATCTATTCTTTGTATATATTTTGCAAATAATCCCTGAATTCCATATGCCCCCGCTTTATCCATAGGATCTCCCGTCCTCACATATGCCCATATTTCAGCTTCTGTCATTGGATAAATAGTTACATGCGTGGCCTCAAAAAAGGAATGGATATTAACCGTTTCACCTTGTTTTCTAATTGCAGTTACCCCAGTGTATACTGTATGGGTATGCCCGGAGATCTGGGTGAGCATATGATATGCTTCCTGTTCACTGTGTGGTTTTCCCATGACAATATCTTCGAATACCACCACCGTATCAGCACCGATAATTACAGCATCTCCCTTAACCTCTTGTGCCACTTCTTGTGCCTTTTGTTTCGATAAATCCAATACAATATCGCCAGGTGTATGTTTTCTAATTCGTTCTTCTTTGTGACTTGGCATAATTTCAATCACAAGACCAATCTGTTCCAGCAGTTCTTTTCTTCTGGGCGAAGCGGATGCAAGTATGATTCGTTCCATAAATATCTCCTTTGGCAATTCATAAGTTCTAGCAGCTCAATCCTCTATACGTCTAGTATAACATTTACCGTTATGATACACAATTTTTTTTAGCTTTTATCTGATACATTATTATGCCACTATCTTCATATCATATTTCATAATATCTTCAATCCTAATTTAATCTTATATTAATATTGGTGTATTTAGTCTAACTGCACATTAAGGATATTACAGCCTAGTCTAAATGTACATACAATATAAGTAAATGTAATTAGGAGGGTTAAACATATGGAGATAAACTATTTAGATATTGGCAAACGAATCCGAACGGCACGTCTAGCAAAGGGACTTTCACAAGAGCGACTTGCAGAACATGTAGGTGTAGGTACTACACATATCAGCCATATTGAAACCGGCAATACGATTGCAAGCATGAAAATTTTTATTGCAATCGTAGATACTCTTGAAGTATCCGCTGATACATTGCTCTGTGATAATTTAGAAAAATCAAAACATATATTTTGTGATGAAATTTCCAACGAAATAAAAGATTGCAGCGAAAAAGAAATCCGTTTCATTGCTTCTATGATTAAGTCCATGAAGCAAGAATTAAGAAAAGTCAAATTTTCTTAACGTACCTATGCCCTATTGTGCAATCCGACTTTTAATAGTATAATATTTTATATATAACATTTTACGTTTTGTCGAAAATTATACTAAAAAAAGAAAGGGACAAGCCATTTATGAAGGACAGCACATCCATACTTCCTGTAATAGCACTTTTTATATTCATAACACTCTACTGGTATTGGATATTCGAGTTGGTCGACCATCTGCTTGATAAATCACGGCTTTCTAAATTTCTCAGGCTTCCTGTTGGAATTTTCAATGTGCTTTTTGTTTTCGTGTTATCTGGGTTAATTGGTGGAACAATGATTCCATACTTGCTTGTAATCATTTTACTGATTGTGGAATTTCATATATTTTATAGGGATACTTTTTTGCGGAATCTGTTCTGTACTGCCGCTTGTGTCATTCACATCTTAGCACTGCGATTGATAACCAATGGCATGATCTCTATAAGTTGTGGACTTTCCCTTAAGGAAATATCTAACAACCCAACCCTATATGCCTACTCCGTACTTGCAACATTTATATTTCTAAATATTGCCATTGGATTTGCTCTTAAAGCAGCACCACTTGACCAGGTAAGGAAGGTAAATGAACATCGGGATCAACAACTATTCCTACTAATATGGATGGTGATAAATATCAGTTATCTGCTATTTAATTCCTACATTTCCGAGGAATCTATGGTTCCAATTGAAATCATAAAAAATCAGATTGCTTCACCCTGTGTGATACTGATTGGAACGTATATTATGTTACTTTTTGCAATGAAAACTGGAAAACTCCTTTCTTATAAAGAGAAGAATGCAGCCCTTGAGCTGACGGTTTCAAAGGAGCAAGAATATCGTAGTCTAATTACAAAGGATGCTATTTTAACCTATGAATTTAATTTAAATCAGAACCTAATTACCAAAGGTTTTGAAGATTTGAAGGATGAAATGGGGAACATGGTTTTGGGATATAGCGATACACTTGCTTTTATGGCGCGCAAATATATTCATCCCGAGGATATTGAAGATTTTTCAAAATATGTATCTCCTTCTAATATTAAGAAGGAATTGAACCAGGGTAAAAGCGAGATTACAACAGAGTATCGACAGATTCTTTCTTCCGGAGAATATATTTGGTGCCGTGCAGTAACAAATCTTGCAAGAGATGCTGAGAGCACAGATATTCATGGCTTTACTTATATTAAAAATATAGATACCAAAAAACGTCGACAACTAGAATTACAATATAAGGCTGAGCGTGATTCATTAACAGGACTTTATAACAAGGGCATTACCGATAAATTAATTAATGAACATCTCCTGTTCAATCATACCCACTCTACTGGCGCACTTTTTATGATTGATGTGGATAATTTCAAAGACATTAATGATCATCTGGGACATGCCTTCGGTGACTCCGTTCTTTATGAACTTGGGCAACGATTATTAAGTGTCTTTCGTAATGATGACATTGTAGGTCGGATTGGCGGTGATGAATACATTGCTTATATGAAGCATGGCATAACGGAAAAAATAGTACGAGAAAAAGGTGGGGATGTCTGCAATGCATTTCGCAAAGTCTACAAGGATGCACAAGGACAGGAACATAGATTCTCTGGGAGCATAGGTGTAGCTATTTCCCCCAAAGATGGCATAACCTTTGAGGAGCTCTATAAACATGCTGATATTGCACTCTACGCCGCAAAAAAATTAGGAAAAAACAATTGCCAGGTCTATGATGGCGGAAGCTTTAATGGATATCAGGCAAATCGCAATGAAAGCCTTTGAGTTCAAAGCGGATATTTAATATCCGCTTTGTGACTTACTTGATGTGGTTAAATCTTTTTTACAATTTTCTTCTTTATAACAAGTGCAAATCCCGTGGCTAGTAAATCCGCTATTGGCATACACAAGAATAGTGCCATTGCCTGTGAAATTCCAAATCCCCCCACTCTCACAATAAATGGAACAATATAAATAAGTGGAAGCAGGAAAAATACCTGTCTGGATAGAATAATTAATACAGAGGATATTTCATGTCCCGTCACTTGCAAAAGTGTCATATCCGTATATAACACTCCAATAAATGGAAAGCCCACAAAGGCTATCAATAGAATTTGTTTCGCCATCTCTATCACATCTATATTTCTGCCAAATAAAATTAGAAATTTTTCTCCAAAAAATACCATTATAATAAGTGCTACAATTCCATAGGCGCTGCAATATGTCATAGTCAATTTAGATATTTTGTGGATTTTTTCTTGTTCTTTGTTACCGCTAAAGTAAGCAATGATATTTTGAACCCCTTGTGTTAATCCAACGATTGGCATAAGCACTAATGAATATATTCTCTGAACAATACTCCAGGCTGCAAGATGAGTCATAGAGCCCAATGACAAAAGCCTTGTATTTACAATTATTCCGGTAATTCCACCAAGCATTTGGATCATAGTCTGAGCAATTCCAATTTTAAATAATTCGAAAGCCCGATACGAAAATTCCTTACCGGAAAGCATCCTTTTGGGAATCCATCTTTTCTTTTTTATCAGAAATAAAACCGCAGATATGGCACAAACACTTTCACTGACAAAGGTCCCCCATGCTAGACCTGCTATTCCCCAATCAAATACAAAAGCAAATATAAAATTAAACATAATATTAATAGCAACCGAAGCACTGATAATTGCAACTTCAACTCTTGGATATCCAAAGGCGCGAACACAACAAGTAAGTGTATACCCCAAGCTGCTGAAAATATTACTCATCAATTGAATTTGTAAGTATGTGACTGCTAAATCCATGATTTGTCCATCAGCACCCAATGCAGATAGCATCTTTGTCATCATAAAATAACATAGTACTGATGTAATGACTGCAACAACTAGACTCATAACAACACCTGTTACATAGCTGCTATTTTGTTTTTCTTTCTGCTTCATATATTTTGCGATTAAAATACCCGTGGACATGGCAAATAAAGTCTGCAACGCTATGAAAATTCCAAGAATGGGAGAAATCAACGCCATTGCCGACAATGCATTCCCACCGATTCCTGGAAGATTTCCTGCAAATGCAGTATCCACAACTCCAGTTAGCATCTCAATCATTAACGAAAGAATGGATGGAATACCAAATGCAAAAATAAGTTTACTAAGTGACTCTTGTTCATAAATTGTATGATTCATGTTCGTACCTCCACAGAAAGAATAACAGATAAACACGACACCCTTTGTCATGTTTATCTGTTTATTTTTTTATATTCCTCATAGGAGATAAAATTTCGGTCAAAACTAGTGGTGGTTACGTCCATTTTCTCAATATCACGAAACCGAATCATCTGATAATCATCTGAAAAACAAAATAGATAGAGTCCATTTGATTTTAATACATATGTAATAGGTGCTACTGTTAATGAGTCATTGATTACTACCAGAACTTCTTCATCTAGACAATAATCGATTGTTTCGCAAATCCAGGAATCCATATCTATTTTTTCAGTAAGTAAATCAATGCTTAAATAATTCTCTGCATCACTTTCAAACATGGCACTAAGCTCTGGTGCAATCAGACACAATTTATCGATGATAGAATTATTTTTCGGTGTTGATCCAAGACTATTCATAATCTTAAGAGCAAAAATGATTTGGCGGATCTCTTCATTAGTGAAAAAACTTGTACCAAATTTATAATTTTCATCTATTCTCACCCCGCCTCCAACTCCTTGTATACAATACACAGGGATTCCCATAGATGACAAACGGTCAATATCTCGTTCAATTGTCTTTGTGCTTACTTCAAATTGTTCTGCAAGCTTCTTATAGGTTGTTTTTTTATATTTCAGCAGATAGATTAGTATCTCTAAGTGTCTTCCTTTTATTGTAATCCCCCCTTTTTGATATCTTTTCTGTTACCATTTTAGCATACCTTTATAATTTAAGGAATTGACTTTTCATGAAAATTATTATATCATATACCCCAGTAGGGTATATGATATTGTTTGATTGGAAATGCTCTATAATGAAGATAGAAAGAAGGAGGACTGATATGATTACCGAACTATATACAATTGAAGGTATGTCTTGTGCCGCATGCAGCAGTGCAGTAGAACGGGTTACCAGAAAGCTTGCAGGTGTAGCCTCCAGTAATGTGAATCTCACAACAAATAAAATGACCATTACTTATGATGAACATTTAGTCACGCCTTCCATGATTACGAACAAGATAAACAAAGCTGGGTTTCAGGCTGTTCTTATAAAACCTGAAGCAGACAGAAAAAAACAAGAACATGAAACCTTTGAAAAACAGGCCGATCAATTACATGCTTCTAAGAAAAGGTTGACCGCCGCCATTTGTTTTGCTGTCCCACTACTTTATATTTCCATGGGGCATATGTTACCTATTTCTTTGCCACTACCCTATTTTTTAAATATGAATCGCTATCCACTCCATTATGCCCTTATGCAATTAATCCTTACTATTCCAGTTCTAATATGTGGATATAAATTTTACACTGTTGGAATTCGTTCTTTATTCAAAGGCAATCCAAATATGGATTCACTGGTTGCACTTGGAACAGGAAGCGCTTTCTTCTATAGCCTTTTCATGACCCTTACCATCCCATATACTCCCATGAATGCACATCACCTCTATTATGAATCTGCGGCTGTTGTCATTACGCTTGTGATGCTTGGAAAGTATATGGAAAGCCGCAGTAAAGGAAAAACTTCAGAAGCAATTCGAAAACTAATGGAGCTAGCACCCGATACTTCTTTCCTTTATGAAAATGGGATGGAACGCGAAGTTCCCACGGATTCTATTCAGATTGGACAACACCTCTTGGTAAAGCCTGGCAACCGCATTTCACTGGACGGTATTGTGTTCAAGGGCAGCAGTAGTGTAGATGAATCTATGCTGACAGGTGAAAGTATTCCCGTGGAAAAACAGGTGGGTGATCCTCTAATTGGCGGCAGTATGAATTACCAGGGTGCTCTAGAATTAGAAGTAACCCATATAAGCTGTGATACCATGTTGTCTAAAATCATTCAATTAATTGAAGATGCACAAGGCAAAAAAGCACCCATTTCAAAACTTGCAGATAAAGTTGCCGGATATTTTGTCCCTGCCGTCATAGGCATTGCTTTTATCGCTGCCTTATTATGGTGGATCATTGGTGGCAAAGATCTAGCATTTGTATTAACTATATTTGTTGCAATTCTAGTAATTGCATGTCCCTGTGCCCTAGGACTTGCTACCCCAACAGCTATTATGGTTGGCACCGGTGTAGGAGCCAGCCACGGTATCTTAATTAAAAGTGGTGAAGCCTTAGAAGTTGCCCACAAAGTCAATGCAGTTATATTGGATAAGACCGGAACTATTACAGAGGGAAAGCCAAAAGTTACGGATATCATTTCACTCGACTCCACTTACACCAGTCAGGACCTTTTAAAAATTGCTGGAAGCTGTGAACAACTGTCAGAGCACCCATTGGGTGAAGCAATTGTGGCAGCCGCGAAAGAAGCCAATCTGATTCTACAAGTACCAACAGAATTCACCAGTATAACTGGAATTGGCATAACTTCTACTCTGGAAGAGCTGAAAGTAGCAATCGGGAATCAACGTCTCTTGGATCAACTGCACCTGACGATTAGCAATACCGTACAATCCCAGTCTGAAGAGATGTCACAACAAGGTAAAACGCCCATGTTTCTTATGATAAATGATCAGTTAAAAGGAGTCATCGGTGTAGCAGATACCATCAAATCAACTAGTATTTCTGCCATTGACCACATAAGGAATATGGGCATTCAGGTGTATATGTTAACTGGAGATAATCAAAAAACTGCAGAATATATAGGCGCACAGGCACACATTGACACCGTCATTTCAGAGGTACTTCCCCAAGACAAAGCCGCCATAATCGCTAAACTACAAGAAGATGGTAAAACAGTCATGATGGTTGGAGATGGCGTGAATGATGCACCTGCATTGGTCCAAGCAGATATTGGAACTGCAATTGGTTCCGGAAGTGATATTGCATTAGATTCTGGAGATATTGTACTGATGCGTTCCGACTTATCCGATGTTTACCGCGCAATCAAGCTAAGCCGACTTACCATACGCAACATTAAGCAGAATTTATTTTGGGCATTTTTCTACAACGGTCTTGGGATTCCAGTTGCAGCAGGAATCTTATATTTATTCGGTGGACCTCTGCTGAATCCAATGATAGCTGGATTCGCTATGTCATTGAGTTCCGTTTGCGTAGTCAGCAATGCATTGCGATTAAAAACAATTCAACTATAGGGAGAGATTATGGAAACAAAATTAGAATGCTGTATAAAACACAAACACCGAGAGCCTGCCGAAGAAAAGGATCTTCTACATCGTTTGAACCGAATCGAAGGCCAGGTTCGCGGGATCAAGAACATGGTGGATGAAGATCGTTACTGCGTGGACATTCTAACCCAGGTATCAGCCGTACAAGCTGCCTTAAACGGATTTTGCAAAGTACTTCTATCCAACCACATAAAAACCTGCGTTGTACACGACATCCAAGACGGGAACTTAGAAGCGGTGGATGAACTATGCCAAACCATTCAAAAATTAATGAAATAAAAGGAGAATCCAATCATGAAAACTTTTAAATGTGAAGAAATAATGTGTGACCATTGTGTATCTCGAATCCAAACAGCTCTCAATCGTGAGGCAATCAAACATAGTATAGATTTGGCTTCTAAGACCGTAACCATAGACGGAAATGAAGCATGTATCTCTCAGGCTCTAGAAATTTTAGATGATTTAGGTTTTGAAGCAAAGGAAATTGCTGCAAGATAAAAGGGAGGCAAAGACGACGATTATTTTATTTTTATCCAAAATTCTGCTTCCGTTAAATCTGCTTCACCAAATGTCTGTTGATCACTAATATAAGCATCAACTGGATTCTTATTATAGGCGCTTTGGTGATAATAATAATTACCATTATAATAGATCAGCATGGCATTTGTATTTCCTATTTCCGAATTATTTGCTGCTACCATCATCACATTACCTTCTTTTGTTAAATAAGGCTTCCAAACCGTTTTATTAATGCTCTCTGGTCTAGTTCCAGGTAATAAATCAATTTCTTCCTGTGTAATCGGTGGAAATGCTCCACCATATTTTTCTCGAAAATACATCTGAAGGGCTTTTGTTGTTGCTTCTGGTTCTTCCCAAAATTTTTTATCCATATACTTCTCTTTTATTGCCTGAAGCTCTGCCTCTGTAAATCCATTTACATCTTGAATGTAACCAGGGGCATTTACTTTTTCTGATTTTCCACCTACAACATACTTTGGTGTTCCATCTACCTTATAGAGTACTGATATGCCATCCTTTGTTTCATAGGTAAGTGCTAATACAGTGCCATCCACATACTGCGACTTCATATTGGAACTACAGATTTTCAGTTCTAATATGGTTCCATTTACCTCTGCCAAATTTAGTATTTCTTTCTTCAAAATTGTAGTATCTGTACTACCTCGCTCTCCATACTGCTCTGAAACTATTGTTTGTGCCGCCATAACAACTTGCCTGCATTCCGCTATTGCCTTTTTTTCATTTGCTTTATCAATATAACCAACCAGTGCTGGTATTAATAGGGATGCCAAAACAGCAAGAATAACAAGAACTACAATTAGTTCTACTAACGTAAAACCTTGTTTTATTTTTTTGCACTTTCTTGTCTTTTTCATATAAGCTTCACCTTTTTCATCTAATATATATATTATGATTGTAACATTATTCTATATATAACACAATAGGGGTATCACCTTGAGAATAACATAAGATAGGCTCCATATCCCATGGCCTTCATCTCTGACCGTGGAATAAACCGAAGTGATGCACTATTGATACAATACCTGATCCCAGTAGGCGATTCTTTATCCCCTTCAAAGACATGTCCAAGGTGTGCATCTCCATTCTTGCTCTTGACCTCCGTACGGTTCATACCATGTATTCTTTTGGCGTATGTGCAATACTCCTTCAATGAATTTCGACTATTCAGTTTTTATTTTAAGCGTATATCAGCAAGAACAAAAAAGGAAGAATACATTTCTGCATTCTTCCCTCTATTTTATTCTTATATAAATCTAATTAGAATTTAGAATATTGATCTCTGATTGATTGCATTTCTGTTACAATTTCACCTACATCTAAGACCATTTCCATCATACTGATTTGTTCTTCATAAACAGCATCATCAAATTCTTGTTTCATTTCTTCTTCACATACATGATACACTTGAAGTCCTAACTGGACTCCTGTCAACGGACCTGCATAAGTAGGATCTCCTGCTGTTACTGTTTCAGCAGCCAAACCGGAAGCTTCTGCTTCCCCTGCACCCAATAATACTACTAGGTTTTCTGGGCCGAATTCTTCGGCGAAATCTTTTACTCTTTTTTGATTCTCTAGGTCCATTGCGCCTGCGCTAGTTCAGACAAAGCACTCTGTTGAAGAAAATACAACTTCAGCACCAGCTGTTTTAACGCATTCAGCGATTGCTGGTCCTGGAATACCATCGCGATCGCCGATTATAACGGCTTTTTTACCACTTAATATACTCATTCACAATTCCTCCTTTTTATTTTTTATTTATTTTAAACTGTCTCATTACTTACTTCTTGTGCCTTCTTTTGTTTCTTTAGTAAAATATTTTTAATAATCATAAAGATGATTAACAATACTCCAACATAGCCATTTAATACATAAATAACATTTACTAATTTATCAAAAGGTACTGTTAAACTAATTACAAATCCTACAACTGCTAAAATAATTGTAAGTACTTTAAATGAAGTACTGTTTTCTTTTGTAAATCTAGATGAAGCTGTCCAAAGCAATGGAACCGCCGTTGTATAAATACCTAACATAATAACTATTGAAAAAACTGCCGAGAGCCCTGGAACAATTTTTTTTGCTAGAATTAGATTTGGTATCTGTGCCATGCTTACTGCTTCGATATTAGCAATTAATGCAAAACCTATCAACAAGATAGCCACCGTAACTACTCCTGTTGCTAAAAACATTCCTCTAGTCAATTCTTTAAATTTATTCTTTGACCCTAGTTCTGCCATAAAACCTGCAAACCAGAGTAAGCAGAATCCACCATAAGAACAACCAGAAAAGAACCAATGATTAGAAGCTGCCATTACCTCCACTTCTCCCGATGCAATCAGTCTAGCGCCTTCTGCAACCTGACCATAATCGCGAAAAAGTGTAATCGCCCCAATGGCAATACATAGGATGATAATAACCGGTCCTACTTTTCCTAATACATCTACCATGGCACTTAATCCACCAACTACAGTAATTCCTGCTGCAACTGTAAGAATAGCACCACCCACTATAAGTGGTAGTCCGTATTGTTGATGCATGGTAGCCGATGCTCCAGCTACCATAACAATAAAGGACATGTAACAAAACAATACTGCAAAATAATCAAACAATCTACCTACTTTGTCTCCACAAAAATAAGTGAAAACTTGACTTCCTCTTTCAAACTTGGCTGTATCTCCAGCCTTTGCGAAATTATAATTTGTATATAAGAATATACATAAAAATGTAGCAACTACTAAAACACATTTATAACCATAAGCCGTGAAATATTGTAAAATTTCCTGTCCTGTAGCAAAACCTGACCCAATTGTAAACGCGACTACTGCCCCCGCAAAAGTAAGTACTTTTCCAATTCGTACTTTATCGCAATTCATAAAAACCTCCCTGTATTTTCAGACCAATGTCTTACTCAAAAACAGTCTGTTCATCAATAGGTGTCTGTAATGCTAGCAACGCTTTGTCAACTAACTTTACTCTAATCTTCTTACTATCTTCTTCCCCTAATAACGGATTTCCTAATGGATATGGGATTCCAACTGCAGGTACAATTCTATTTGCACCAATTGTCAATGAAATTGGAACTACCGTTGCCATATGTACTACTGGAATTCCTGCACGTTCTATTTCTTTTACCATCGTTGCGCCGCAACGTGTGCAAGTACCTCAAGTGGATGTTAAAATAACTGCATCTACACCATCAGCTACTAATTTTTTACTAAATTCTTCACCAAATCCCTTAGCATTTCCGGTAGATGTTCCAGTTCCGGTTGTTGTTACAAAGTAATTTGTTAAGCTGCCAATTTCTCCAGCTTTTTCTTTTTCACGTAATACATCAAGTGGAACAACCAAGTTTGGATTAGCCAATACAAATGATCTGTCATATCCACCATGAACGGTCATAAAGTCATCTGGGCTCATAGTATCCATGCCTGTAATGTCATAGATGCCATATCTTGTTGCACTAGAAGATTCGATATGATCTGGGTTACCCTGTGGAACAATTCCTCCAGATGTTACAATAGCGATTTTTGCTTTCTTCATGTCAGCCACTGGATCTACCGGTGCTACACGATCAAATGTTGGCATTGGATATTCTGTTTCATAAGCTTCGCCTGTACATTTTTTCACTAAAATCTCTACTGCTCTTTCAGAACCTCTCTTTTCGTGGAAATAATTCACACGAATTCCTCGTTCCAAATAACCTTCTTCAGATGGTCCTAATATTTCTTGTCCTGTTGCCATTTTTTTGATTAAACCAGTCATAGAAGGTAATACTTTTTTCATACCAGCTGCAGAGATTGGTGTTTCAACTACGATTAAATCTTTGCGATACATATCTACGCCTGGATTTTCTGGATACATACCAGTAATAACTGGAATATTTAATTCTGATTCAATAGCCTTTGCAATGCTTCCACATGCAACGCCGTAACGACCTGCGTTAAATGCTGGTCCTGCAACAAATACTTGTGGTTGATATGGCTTAACCATTTCCACGATTTGTGCCTGTGCTTCTTTGATGTTCTCTCCGAAGTAGTTATCACCACAGATAACAGTTGCCACGATTTCATAGTCTGCGCCAAGTCCTGCTTGAATTCCAACACCAGGTCCTATGACTCCTTCTCTGATTTCTGGCTTCATATCTGCTTTATCTTCTCCGCCAATACCAGCGAAAAATTGATTAATATAATGTACAATTTTAATTTTTCCCATTTTTGTTCCCCTTCCTAATAGCCTCTTGCAGCTAAATGATTGTATCCATTTGCAATTGTTGATGCAATGATAATCTGTAACTCTGCGTCAAAGCTTCCATCAGAAGCCAAACATCCGTCACTTCCACCGATTTGTGACTCTATGTAGTCTGTCATTCCAATTACCTTATCCATTGCTGGGAAGTGTAACATTGCATTTCCCTGTCCACAAGATACTAATGCATCAGCTTCATCTACAACGTCTGCTAATGATTGAGATTTCCCATCTTTTCCAGGGAATTCATCTGTAATCAATACAACCTTAACACCCTTTTGAGATACTTTTTTACAGTTCATCATTAAGTCAGTATCAGGATTACCATATCCTTCTTCTGTAATTAATACACCGTCTAATCCAAGTACTTCAGCTAATTTTGCAACCATATCTGAACAGCGTTCTTTATCTGCAAGGAATACATTTTCGTTAGTTAAGATAACACCAACAAAGTTCAAATCTTTTCCATGACGTTTATAAAGATCTTCAATTACTGGATTGTTTAAGTGATGGAATGTTGTTACCTTATCGCAAGGTGCAACACAGTTTCCACTAATGATAGCTCCGTCCATAATCTCTGTTGGATACATAAATGTTGGAACAAATTTCTTTGCATCCACTCCATAATAATATGTATCATGAAGTAATCCTTGAGATTGAAGCATATGAATATATCCAATTTTTGGAAGATTTGGATATTGTGCAATTTGTTGTGCTAATGGTTTTGTTTCATAAGTTACTACTTCATCTGGTTCTACTTCTTTTGCTGCTTTTCCAACATAAGTTGCAACTTTAAGTCCTACTAATCTTGCTGCTTCTTCGTATGCATGAGTTTCGATACCCTCTTTTGGTTCAACTACAACACATAAATTATAAGTTTTAGAGAAAGGACAGTAATCTGCTGCTGGACCGCTCATATCAATAACACCTTCTTGGAATCCAACAATCTTTCCACAAGTAACTACATTTGTTCCAACTAAAGCATGAGTTCTGCCACTTCCAACCTCCGTAACTTTACCCATAACTCCTGGAAAAATTGTACCTTTTCCGCTTACTTTTACTCTTGGTTCGATAACATCTTTAACTGGTGTAATTCTTACAGACTCACCTGGTTTTGCAATGTCAACTTTGACAGCAATAATTCTGTCATCTTCTAAGACTAATTTTTCTACCTCTTCTTTACATATGGTAAGAACTCCGCCAGCCACAGACGTATGATCCCCAAACATAAGATTCTTAATAAAGATTTTTCCCAATTCTAATTTCATGTTTCTACTCCTTTCTGTTGTTTGATTTTATTCATTATCGCGATAACAAAATATCATAAAAAAAATGCTACTGTATTTCGCATATAACCCCCCCCCGAGCATTACCGCGATAACATTGCAATAAAAAAAATTACTTATCTAAGGACCTTATAAATATATTTTTTATTTCTATAAATATAACTCGTTATCGCGATAATTGCAAGGGTTTTTTAGATATTTTGTCGATTTTTTTATTATTATTTTCTTAAGATGGCGAAAAGCACTGTAAATACGCTGTTTTAACTGCTTTTAATGTTTAATAAATTAGAAGCATACATACAAACTGCATCTGTTATATAGCGTACTACTTCTGCAACCAGTTCTTCTACATCTTCTACCCCTTCATCTAATACACCTTTAAAAATACCTTTAAAACAATATACGCACATACTATTAAGGTGTTTAGCATTTTCCAAAGAAATAACTCCCGCATCTACACAACGCAGAGCTATCGAATAATCTCTCTTCGCAAACGTACCCTCTTGCAGCATAAATTGTAAATGATCACTTAGAATTTGTATCCCTTCTGGGAACATTTTATAGTATTCCAAAAGAGCTACTGGAAGTTTATTTTTTTGCTCTCCAAAAAATATACAATTAAATGCTTTCGGTGTTTTGAAAGCCTGTCTAGAAAAGCACTCCCAAATTCCAATATACATCTCCCATACGTTCGTCCACATAACTTCACGATTTTGTAAATCCTCGACATAATCCTTTAAAAATCCAATCTGTGCATAGAATAATAATTCTTCAAGATTTGTAAAATGACGATATAAAGATGTACTGCTGCACCCTAACTCTTTAGCTAGCCGCCTGATAGAAACAGCCTCTACTCCCTCTTTCAAAACAATTTCATATGCTTTAGCCACATATTCTCTACGATTTAAATTCTTGATATAAGAAACTTCCTGCATGTCACAAACACCATCCTTATCTATTAAAAAGCATTCTCTATAAGTGACAAATCTATGGTTTTAAAATCTTCTTTAATTTTATCAGCATAATTCGGCAGTTCTCTTAACTCGATAAATTTGTGATAAGTTTCTACCGCTGCCTCTATTAATTCAATACTTCTCTCATCAATCTTACCATCTTCTGTCCGTTCCATTAAAATAGATTTGTAAGGTGTCTGATTTGGTTTTAAGCTACCTGCTAGTGGGTGGGTTAATAAAGCATAGCCCTCATGGCTCTTATCTCTTACTTTAGTCAGTACATCTAAATAAGTATCAAGCAAAATCACCTGAATATCCCCTTGATATTTATTTTCTACACGATTATTATTTGTTATGATTACACATTGACTTTTGTTTCTTAACATTTCTTTTCCCCCATTATTCTACTGATAACCTATATATACTTATACCTTTTATAATAATATCATGTTATCGCGTTGATTTCAATAAATATTTATTGCCCCTAAGAATACTAGTAACCGTTCAGCCCTAATCAAAAGCGTAATTTACTTATGCTTTTGATTAGGGCTGAACGGTTACGAATACTATTTTAATCTGATTTTGACAACAAAAACCGCAACCCCTTATTTCTAAAGGATTGCGATATTTTATAATTCTTATTTTATTCTAAATCAATGCTTATTCGATGATAGTAGCAACCTTACCTGAACCAACTGTACGTCCACCTTCACGGATAGCAAAGCTTAAGCCTTGTTCCATTGCGATTGGGTGAATCAATTCGATAGACATTTCTACGTTATCACCAGGCATACACATTTCAACACCTTCTGGTAAATCACAAACACCTGTTACGTCAGTTGTTCTGAAGTAAAATTGTGGTCTATAGTTATTGAAGAAAGGAGTATGACGTCCACCTTCATCTTTAGTTAATACATATACTTGAGCTGTAAATTTCTTGTGACAAGTAATAGATCCTGGTTTAACAAGAACCTGGCCTCTTTCAATCTCATCTCTTTGAACACCACGAAGTAATGCACCAATATTATCTCCTGCTTGAGCAAAGTCAAGAAGTTTACGGAACATTTCGATTCCTGTTACAACTACTTTACGTTTTTCTTCTTTGATACCAACGATTTCAACTTCTTCTGAAACCTTAAGCATACCACGTTCAACTCTACCTGTAGCAACAGTACCACGTCCTGTGATAGAGAATACATCTTCTACTGGCATTAAGAATGGTAAATCTGTTGCACGTTTTGGATCTGGAACCCAAGTATCAACAGCTTCCATAAGTTCAAGGATCTTATCACCCCATTCTGAGTTTGGATCTTCAAGTGCTTTTAAAGCAGAACCCTGAATAATTGGAGTATCATCTCCTGGGAATTCATATTCATCTAATAATTCACGAATTTCCATTTCAACTAATTCAAGTAATTCTTCGTCATCTACCATATCACATTTGTTCATGAACACAACGATATAAGGAACACCTACCTGACGTGAAAGTAAGATATGCTCTTTTGTCTGTGCCATAACACCATCTGTTGCAGCTACTACTAAGATAGCTCCATCCATTTGAGCTGCACCGGTAATCATGTTCTTTACATAATCGGCATGTCCTGGGCAGTCAACGTGTGCATAGTGACGGTTATTTGTTTCGTATTCAACGTGTGCTGTAGAGATTGTGATACCACGTTCTCTTTCTTCTGGAGCTTTGTCAATCATATCAAACGCAACAGCCTGACCTGTACCTAATCTAATGTTTAGAGTCTTTGTGATAGCTGCCGTTAATGTGGTCTTACCATGGTCAACGTGACCAATAGTACCAATATTTGCATGTGGTTTCGTTCTTTCAAATTTAGCTTTAGCCATTTTGAATATCCTCCTTATTAAAGCGCCCATTTTGGGGCAATTTTTTATAGTTTCTATTTTACTCGACTATCTTTGATTATATTTCAATTCCAAGTCTTTTTCAAGTCTTTTCTTTATTTTATCTGTTAAGACTACGCATTTTTATTTGACAATACTTTTTCTTGTACGGATTTTGGAACTTGTTCATATTTTTCAAAGAACATTGAATAATTTCCTCGTCCTTGTGTTCTAGAACGTAAGTCTGTAGCATAGCCAAACATTTCTGATAATGGAACAAATGCACGAACGATTTTTCCACCGCCCAAGTCATCCATACCTTCAATACGTCCACGACGTGAATTGATATCACCAATTACATCTCCCATATAGGATTCTGGCATTGTTACTTCCACTTTCATAATTGGTTCAAGTAACGCTGGTGCTGCCTTTGCCATTGCATCTTTAAATGCTAAAGATCCTGCAATGTGGAATGCCATTTCATTGGAATCGACTTCATGGTATGAACCATCATATACTGTTGCTTTGATACCTACTACTGGGAATCCGCCAAGTGTTCCGGCTTTTGTAGCTTCTTCAATACCCGCTCCTACTGCTGGGATATATTCTCTAGGAATAGCTCCACCTACTACAGCAGATTCAAATTTAAAGATTTCTTCCCCATTGACATCCATTGGTTCAAATCTAACTTTACAGTGTCCATATTGTCCACGTCCACCAGATTGCTTTGCATACTTACTATCAACATCCACAGCCTTTGTAAAGGATTCTTTATAAGCAACCTGAGGTGCACCTACATTTGCTTCTACTTTAAATTCACGAAGAAGTCTGTCAACAATAATTTCAAGATGAAGTTCACCCATTCCCGCAATAATTGTCTGACCTGTATCATGATCTGTATGAGCACGGAACGTTGGATCTTCTTCTGCAAGTTTTGCCAAAGATTCTCCTAATTTTCCTTGTGATGCTTTTGTCTTAGGTTCAATAGCTAATTCAATAACTGGTTCTGGGAATTCCATTGACTCAAGTATTACTGGATGCTTTTCATCACAAATGGTATCTCCGGTTGTTGTAAATTTGAAACCGATTGCCGCTGCGATATCTCCTGCATATACCTTATCAAGTTCTTCTCTTTTATTTGCGTGCATCTGTAAGATACGTCCAACACGCTCTTTTTTACCTTTTGTTGCATTTAATATATAAGATCCTGCATTAACAGAACCAGAATATACTCTGAAATAAGCCAATTTACCAACAAAAGGGTCTGTCATAATCTTAAATGCCAATGCAGAAAATGGTTCTTCATCCGATGCATGTTTTACTACTTCATTTCCTTCTGTATCCGTACCTACAATAGCTGGGATATCAGTTGGAGCTGGCATATATTCAATTACTGCATCTAATAATTTTTGAACACCTCTGTTTCTGTAAGCAGTTCCACAACAAACAGGAATTGCTGTACATTCGCAAGTACCTTTTCTAAGAGCAATTTTCAATGCTTCTATAGATGGTTCTTCACCTTCTAGGTATTCCATCATTAAATCGTCATCTAATTCGCAAATCTTCTCTACCAATTCTGTACGATATAATTCTGCATCCTCTTTCATATCATCAGGGATTGCTGTAATTGTAATGTTATCGCCCTTATCATCATTATAGATATAAGCCTGCATTTCCATTAAGTCAACTACTCCTTGGAAATCATCTTCTTTACCAATTGGTATTTGAAGACAAATTGCATTTTTCCCTAATCTTGTTTTAATTTGTTCTACTGCTCCGTAAAAATCAGCTCCTAAAATGTCCATCTTATTGATGAAAGCCATTCTTGGTACATTGTAGGTGTCAGCTTGACGCCATACATTTTCTGATTGTGGTTCAACACCACCTTTTGCACAGAACACACCTACCGCACCATCCAGTACACGTAGGGAACGTTCTACTTCAACAGTGAAGTCAACGTGACCTGGTGTATCAATGATATTGATACGATGCTCTGCAGCACCTGGTACATTTACATTTTCATGTTGTAATGTCCAGTGACAAGTCGTAGCAGCTGAAGTAATTGTAATACCTCTTTCTTGTTCCTGCTCCATCCAGTCCATGGTTGCAGTTCCTTCATGGGTATCACCAATCTTATAGTTAACACCGGTATAATATAAGATACGTTCGGTCAACGTAGTCTTACCTGCATCTATATGAGCCATAATACCGATATTTCTGGTTTTCTCTAATGGATATTCTCTTCCAGCCAAGATTTATTCCTCCTCTAGAATCTATAGTGAGCAAATGCTTTATTTGCTTCAGCCATTTTATGCATATCTTCTTTTTTCTTCACAGATGCGCCAGTACTATTTGCTGCATCCATAAGTTCATTTGCTAATCTTTCTTCCATTGTTTTTTCTCCTCTTTTGCGAGAATACAATGTAAGCCAACGAAGCGCTAACGCCTGTCTTCTTTCTACTCTTACTTCGATTGGAACTTGATAAGTTGCCCCACCAATACGTCTTGCTTTTACTTCCAGCATTGGCATGATATTGTTCATAGCTTCCTCGAATACTTCGATAGCTGGTTTATCAGTTTTTGCGGCAATTCTTTCAAATGCTCCGTATACAATCTTTTGAGCAACACCCTTCTTACCATCTAACATAATGTTATTGATAAGCTTAGTTACTACTTTATTATTGTACATCGGATCTGCTAATACGTCTCTTTTTTGAGTATGTCCTTTACGTGGCACGGTCCTTCCCTCCTTAATTCATGCAGATGAAATCTATTGAAATAGATTCAAACGCCTATTAATTCATCGGTACTCACACAGTTATGAATAAATCTACTTCATGTATGTTTCGTGCGGACTTTTATAGATATCTAAACCCGCAACCTACAGGAATCATAGTTCTGTTTGTGATACGATTTCTTAGTTTCAAATGATACAGTTACTTTATTTTGCTGCTTTTGGTCTCTTCGCTCCATATTTTGAACGAGCTTGTCTTCTCTTTGCAACACCGGCTGTATCAAGTGTTCCTCTGACAATATGGTATCTTGTACCTGGTAAGTCTTTTACTCTACCTCCACGGATAAGAACAACACTATGTTCTTGAAGATTGTGACCTTCTCCTGGGATATAGCTTGTTACTTCAATACCGTTAGAAAGACGTACTCTGGCAATCTTTCTAAGAGCCGAGTTAGGCTTCTTAGGTGTAGCCGTCTTAACTGCTGTACAAACACCTCTTTTTTGTGGTGCTGAAGAATCAGTACTTCTCTTTCTTAAAGAGTTATAACCCTTCTGAAGAGCTGGTGCTGTTGATTTCTTCACAGATGTCTGACGTCCTTTTCTAACTAACTGATTAAATGTTGGCATTCCATTCACCTCCTATGGTTCCTTTTTGTTGGTTGCTGTTTAAAACATTTCGTTTTAAGTGTGCAAAAAGACAATGCCTTTTTGTGCACGCTAAATAAGTTTATTACTATTTGTGTTCAATGTCAAGGGTTTTTTCATTTTAGTTACGATTTCTCGTAACAGTTCAGCCATAATCAAAAAAATCCGCGAATCATGCTTGCATGAATGAGCATATTCTTTTGATTATGAGCAGAATGCCCGTTTATGAGCAACAAAAGCTGTGCATGCAGCGTAAAGCACCGAAGGTGTGTTTTGCGAATGGTATGGCTGAACTGTTACGATTTCTCTCCCCGATTACATAATATATTAATTTTTTTTATAAGCCGCTTATATGTTTGAGTCTGTGTAACAAACATCACAATAATCAGAGCCAATAAAATCATAGAAATAGGACTAATAAATATACTGCGTACCAATCCACCAAAGGAACCATTTAATAAAATGCCCCGTCTATAATTCTCCTCTAGAATTTTGGTCAGTATGATACCCAGTACACAGGGCGCCACTGGATATTCATATCTTTTAAATACATAGCCAAGCACACCAAATCCGAACATCCAAAGTACATCAATCAGGCTATTATTGATTGCATAAGATCCTACTACCGACAAAATCAATATAATAGGAAGTAAGATGCCCTTTGGTATTTCTACTATCTTTACAAATAATTTTACTCCAGTCAGTCCAAATATCCATAAACAAATACTAGCAATCAGCAGACAACTTACAATTAAGTAAAATAAATCTGGTGTAGTTGTCATAAGATTCGGTCCTGGCTTCAGACCATGAACAGTTAATGCCCCTATCATAACTGCTGTTACTGCATCTCCTGGAATTCCAAGTGTCAGCATTGGAATAAATGCCCCTCCAATCGCTGCATTATTGGCGGATTCAGGTGCAACCAAACCTTCAATCGCCCCTTCTCCAAACGGAACTTTTGGATTCTTAACACTTCTTTTTGCATGATCATAGGATAAAAGTGCTGCAATATCTCCTCCCGCTCCCGGCAATGCTCCCACTAATACTCCGATGATAGACGAACGTATCGTTAGTGGAATATATTTTCGAATAGAAGAAAACGAGGGTATAATGCGATCTATCTTTTGTTTTACTATCTTTGTATCCTTCTGGGTAATTTGGCTCAAGGCTTCTGACACACCAAATAAGCCAATCATAGCCACTATATAATTAACTCCCGGCATTAGATAAGATGAACCATAGGTAAATCTTGGTACCGCTGTCATAGTATCCATTCCAATTGTTCCAATCAGCACCCCGATAGCCGCTGTAAGCAGACCACGGAAAATTGATTTACTAGACAAACTGCCTACCATCATCATTCCCATCGTACCCAACAAGAGATAATCCACAGAAGAAAAGTGTAATGCGAGCTTGGAAACCAGCGGTGCAAAGCAGGCAAGTGCAACTACACCAATCACTGTACCAATCACTGATTGTGCTGTTACAATCCCCATTGCTTCCCCTGCAAGTCCTTTTTTAGCCATAGGATATCCATCCAGAGCTGTAGCCACCGCTGCCGGTGCTCCCGGAATATTTAATAGGATAGCCGAACGCGAACCACCATATACTGCTCCAACAAATATGCCAATCATCAATGCCAAAGCACTATGAGTTTCCCATCCAAAGGTGAATGAAACCAAAAGAGAAACAGCCATAGTCGCAGACAATCCCGGAATAGCTCCTACATATATTCCTGCAAAACATCCAATTGCCACTAGACCGAGAAGCGCTGGTTCTGTAAAAGGAATCAGCAAATATTGTACTATATTCATCTCTTTTACCTCCTATGGCAATACAACATGAAATACAAAGTCAAAAATAATAACAATAAACCCCATACTCAGGGCCGTCCATATCAAATTCTTTCCATAATTCTTTCCAGTTAAATAACACATACTTCCCCATAAAAACATAGGTGTGGAAATCAAAAATCCCATACCCGCAAATAATGCCACACAATATAATACCATAAAAAGCAAAATGATAACCATGTCTTTTGGCATGGTATAATGCAGCATTCTTTTCACCTGTTGTTTGGAGGTGATTTTCTTGTCGTCCATTTGTTTTAAAAACCGGTTTTTATAACAATCCGAAATAATATTTCCAATTGAAATGGCCACAATTAGTCCACTTACAAATAATGGAACAGCACCATAGGACTCTGCCCCTGGTGCCTTTCGATATAATTTCAAAGATTCCCACAAAAAATAAATTCCTACACTTAGCAGAACAACAGCAAATCCTCTTTCTCCCGGTTTGTATGGTTGTCTTTTATCATCCATTTTCATTCACACTTACTCCATCCCCAGCTCTTTCGGAGATTGTTCAATTGCCCCACTTTTATAAAGTGCATTTATGGTATTGTTTTGCCATGTTTTCAGATAATCCTTCGCCTCTAATCCAGTCAGACCAGCAGCGTTAATATTATAACCTTCCAATACTTTTTGATAAGATGGATCCTGAAATGCTTGTTGAAAGTGATTTGTCAAGGTAGAAATAATTTTCGGATCAGTGCCCTTTTTAACAAACACTCCATAAAATGGCCCCCATGGAAGATAATCCTCAAATCCAGGGTATTCCTTTGTTATAAGGGGAACCCCTTCCAACTGCTTCACCGGCTCTGTGGATAGCATGGAAAGATAATTCAGCGTTCCTGCCTTATAATCTTCCAGCCCTGTCTGCACTTTGCACACGGTAAAATCACATTCTTTGCTCAGTACTGCTGCTTTTGCCGTAGCATCGCTATCATAAGGCACCTGTTTAAAAACCGCACCTGTAACTGCCGATAAAAAAGACCCCACTTCCCACGGAAGTCCTCCCGTTCCAGTCGTAGACATGGATATTTGTCCTGGTGCCTTTAATGCTGCATCCATCAAATCTTTTATATTTTTAAATTCGGAATCTTTGGATACTACAATTCCGACTGTTTCATCCCCGATAATAAGAATCGGTTCAAATTCATCATAAGAAAGCTTTGATATATTCAGTGCATGATATAATTGTGGATTTTCCGCCCCCATTAACAATGTATATCCATCTGCATTTCCATCATTTACATATTGGGTTGCAATAGAGCCTGTAGCCCCTGCTCTGTTCTCTATCACAATACTAACTCCCATTTTCTTTTCTGCTAAGGCTGCTAAAGGCCGCATCAAGGAATCCGTTCCACCTCCAGCGCCCCATTGCACAATGCCTGCAACATTCTTATTGGGATAAGCCGACGTTTTTTCCTGTTTTTTACCGCTAGCACACCCGGTTAAACCAAGGCACAATAGTATCATCATTGATACCAGCCACAATTTCTTCATCTATATTCCTCCATTTTATAACCCTAATAAATCAGAAATTTCACACAGTTGTTCCAGTGCAATATCAATAAAGGCATTTAAACTTATACCTGTAAATTCAATAGATTCCATATAATCTCTATTGGCTCCTGCTGCAAATCTAGATTCATTAAACCGCTTCATCACTGATTTTGGTTTCACACTGGCAATTTTCTTATCTGGGTATATTTGTGCAACAGCTTTACAAAATCCACTCATTGGATCTGCTGCCAAAATCGCATATTGAACGGTAGTTTTTGCTTTCACACCACTCTTTGGATTATGTGCACAAATTGCATCGAACAAAATCTGATCTTCAATTCCCTCTTTCTTCAAGATCTCTACCGAAGTAGGTCCGTGTACTTTCAAATCGTTTTTCCAATCACACTGTTCTTCATCCAAGTCGTGAAGCAGACCTATAATCCCCCAATATTCTTCTTCATCGGGGGACAATTTCTTTGCTAATCCTTTCATGATTGCCTCAACCGCATATGAATGCTGGATATAATTATCCCCTTTCATATATTTGGTTAATATTTCATGTGCTTGTTCTCTATTCATTATTATTTTCTCCTATCTTATCCTGCTGTTACGAAAATTCACTTTGAGTTGTATTGTAGTACATCTCTGTCTTTCTGTAAAGACTTAAAACAGAAAAAGCCACTTGTAACAAGTGACTTTTTCAATCTATACTTCTGTCATTTCTTTAATACTTTCAGCAGTGACTTCTACTTCCGGAGCTACAATCGCTTCTAAATGCTCTAAACCTTCCAAATCTTCTATATTTTCAAAAGAAAGGTCTTCGTCATCATCTTCTGATTCCATCTCTGTATTTAGTCTTACATCACGATATTTTCTCATACCTGTTCCTGCTGGTATCAATTTACCAATAATAACATTTTCCTTTAAACCAATCAATGGGTCAATTTTCCCTTTGATAGCTGCTTCTGTAAGGACTTTTGTTGTTTCTTGGAATGATGCAGCTGACAAGAAAGAGTTCGTAGCTAGAGAAGCCTTGGTAATACCAAGCATTACCTGTTCTCCTACTGCTGGTTCTTTTCCTTCTGCAAGTAATTCTTCATTTACATCCTGGAAATCCAAATTATCTACCATGGTTCCCGGTAGGAACTTAGCATCTCCATTTTCTTCAATACGGATTTTCTTTAACATTTGACGAACAATTACTTCAATATGCTTGTCATTTATTTCTACACCCTGTAAGCGATATACACGCTGAACTTCTTGAATCATATAATCCTGAACCGCACGGACACCCTTGATCTTCAAAATATCATGTGGATTCACACTACCTTCCGTAAGCTCATCTCCGGCTCCCAAACGGGCACCATCTTGAATCTTAATTCTAGAACCATATGGAATCAGGTATGCTTTTACTTCTCCGGTTTCTTCACTGGTTACAATAATCTCACGCTTTTTCTTAGTGTCGCTTATTTCAGCAATTCCACCAAACTCTGTAATAATTGCAAGTCCTTTTGGCTTTCTCGCTTCAAAAAGTTCCTCTACACGAGGAAGACCCTGTGTAATATCATCTCCAGCAACACCTCCAGTATGGAATGTACGCATGGTAAGCTGTGTACCCGGCTCTCCAATAGACTGTGCCGCAATAATACCCACTGCTTCTCCTACCTGTACCGGTTCCCCTGTAGCCATATTTGCTCCATAGCATTTTGCACATACACCTATATGAGATTTACAGGATAATATAGTACGAATTTTAATGGAATCAATTGGGTCCCCTTTTTCATTGACACCAATAGTCATAATGGCTTCCGCACGCCTTGGTGTAATCATATGATTTTCTTTCACTAATATATTTCCATTTTTATCAACAATTGTTTCGCAAGAGTAACGTCCTGTAATACGTTCCTGTAATCCTTCAATCTCTTCATTTCCATCCATGAACGCCTTAACTACCATTCCTGGGATTTCATTGCCTGGGGCTACACAATCTATCTCACGGATAATTAAATCTTGTGATACATCCACCAAACGTCTTGTAAGGTATCCTGAATCCGCTGTACGTAACGCTGTATCGGAAAGTCCTTTACGTGCACCATGGGCAGACATAAAGTATTCCAATACATCCAGTCCCTCACGGAAGTTGGATTTGATAGGTAATTCAATGGTACGTCCAGAAGTATCAGCCATCAATCCACGCATTCCTGCAAGCTGTTTAATCTGCTTATCCGAACCACGGGCTCCAGAATCCGCCATCATAAAGATGTTATTATATTTATCAAGACCAGATAATAATGCTTCTGTTAATACATCATCGGTTGCTTTCCAAGTCTCTACAACTTCCTTATAACGCTCTTCTTCCGTAATAAGTCCACGCTTAAAGTTAATGGAAATACGGTCAACCGTATCCTGGGCTTTTTGAATTAATTCCGGCTTTTCTGGTGGTACAGTCATGTCAGAAATAGAAACTGTCATAGCTGCTTTTGTTGAATATTTATAACCAGTTGCTTTAATATCATCTAATACTTCCGCTGTTCTTGTAGCTCCATGAGTATTAATAACTTTTTCTAATATTTGCTTCGCTTGTTTTTTTCCAACATGGAAATCTACCTCTAACAACAGATCATTTTCTTCCAAACTACGATCTACAAAGCCTAAATCCTGTGGAATAATTTCATTGAAGATAAAACGTCCCAATGTCGATTCTACATTTCCTGTTTTTACAGTTCCATCCATCATCGTTTTGGATACACGAACTTTAATCATCGAGTGTAATGTAATAATATCATTTTCATATGCCAGGATTGCTTCATTCAAATTCTTAAAATACTTACCTTCCCCTTTAACGCCGGGTCTTGCCTGTGTCAAATAATAAATACCCAAAACCATATCCTGTGAAGGTACCGCTACCGGAGCCCCATCAGAGGGTTTAAGTAAATTATTTGGAGAAAGTAATAAGAACCTGCACTCCGCCTGCGCTTCTACTGATAATGGAAGATGAACTGCCATTTGGTCACCATCAAAATCGGCATTATAAGCTGTACAAACTAATGGATGAAGCTTAATTGCCTTACCTTCTACCAGGATTGGTTCAAAAGCCTGTATTCCAAGTCTATGAAGCGTCGGGGCACGATTCAGCATAACAGGATGTTCTTTGATTACATCTTCTAATACATCCCATACTTCTGTCTGCAATCTTTCCACCATTTTTTTTGCATTTTTAATATTATGAGCAGTTCCATTTCCTACTAACTCTTTCATAACAAAAGGTTTGAATAGCTCAATAGCCATTTCTTTCGGAAGCCCACATTGGTATATTTTAAGTTCTGGTCCTACTACAATAACAGAACGGCCGGAATAATCTACACGTTTTCCAAGCAAGTTCTGGCGGAAACGACCCGATTTACCTTTTAACATATCCGAAAGAGATTTCAGTGCTCTATTACCAGGTCCTGTTACCGGACGTCCACGACGGCCATTATCAATTAAAGCATCTACTGCTTCTTGAAGCATTCTCTTTTCATTACGAACAATAATATCTGGTGCTCCAAGCTCTAACAATCTCTTCAATCTGTTATTTCTGTTGATAATTCTCCTGTACAAGTCATTCAAATCTGAAGTTGCAAAACGTCCTCCATCCAGCTGAACCATGGGTCTTAGATCTGGTGGAATAACTGGAATCACCGTCATAATCATCCATTCCGGCTTATTTCCAGAACCTCGAAATGCCTCTACCACTTCCAAACGTTTAATGATTCTTGCACGTTTCTGACCAGTAGCACCCTTCAATCCTGCCTGCAGTTCTACATATTCCTTGTCTAAATCAATATTTTGAAGCAATTCTTGAACAGATTCTGCACCCATTCCTACACGGAATCCGCTTCCCCAAGTATCTCTTGCATCTTGATACTCCTGTTCAGACAATATTTGTTTGTATTGTAAATTTGTTTCGCCTTTATCAATAACAATATAAGAAGCAAAATAAAGTACTTTTTCCAATGTTCTTGGTGATAAATCCAAAATCAATCCCATACGGCTAGGGATTCCCTTGAAATACCAAATATGTGATACCGGTGCCGCTAAATCAATATGCCCCATTCTTTCACGACGCACACTTGCCTTTGTGACCTCTACACCACAACGATCGCAGACCACACCTTTATAACGGATTTTCTTATACTTACCGCAATGACATTCCCAGTCTTTGCTTGGGCCAAAAATCTTCTCACAAAAAAGTCCATCTTTTTCTGGTTTTAGTGTTCTATAGTTAATCGTCTCTGGCTTTGTAACTTCACCTCTTGACCATTCCATAATTTTTTCCGGTGATGCCAGGCCAATTTTTATAGCATCAAAGGTCATTGGCTGGTATGATGATTCATTATTTGTTGCTGTCATATATGGCACTCCCCCTCTATTCTTCGTCAAGAATTTCTTCTAATACAAGATCATCAGTTTCCTCTTCCAAATCATCATCTTCATCAACGGCAATCAATTCTTCGCCGGCGAATTCCTGCTTTGTAAAGCCATGTGCACCAAATGCTTCGTCTTTACTTTGTACTTTATCACCTTCAATGATTGAATGAAGATCCATTTCACCAAAATCAATGGTTTCCATGATTTCTACTTCTGTTTGGTCTTCTCTGAGTACTTTGACATCAAGACCTAAGGACTGCAATTCTTTTAAAAGTACTTTAAAGGACTCTGGTATACCAGGCTCTGGTATATTTTCGCCTTTAATAATTGCTTCATAAGTCTTAACACGACCTACAACATCATCTGATTTTACGGTTAATATTTCCTGTAATGTGTAAGCGGCACCATAGGCTTCCAATGCCCATACTTCCATCTCACCAAATCTCTGTCCACCAAACTGTGCTTTACCACCAAGAGGCTGTTGAGTTACAAGTGAATACGGACCAGTAGAACGTGCATGAATTTTATCATCTACCAAATGGTGAAGCTTCAAGTAATGCATATGTCCAATTGTTACGGAACTGTCAAAGTATTCCCCAGTTCTTCCATCACGAAGACGTACCTTCCCATCTCTGGAAATTGGAACACCCTTCCATACTTCTCTATGGTCTCTGTTATCAGATAAGTATTCTATTACTTCCGGCAATAATTCTTCTTTATGCTTCTTTTCAAATTCTTCCCATTCCAGATTTACATAATCATCTGCCAAATCAAGTGTATCCATAATATCTACTTCGTTTGCGCCATCAAATACAGGAGTCGAAATATTGAATCCCAATGCCTTAGCTGCAAGACTTAAATGAATCTCCAATACCTGTCCGATATTCATACGTGACGGAACTCCCAAAGGATTCAATACAATATCCAAAGGACGACCATTTGGTAAAAACGGCATATCCTCTATTGGAAGTACGCGGGATACTACACCCTTGTTTCCATGACGACCCGCCATTTTATCACCCACTGAAATCTTCCTCTTCTGTGCAATATAAATACGAACCGCCTGATTAACACCTGGTGATAGCTCATCTCCATTTTCTCTTGTAAACACTTTAGCATCTACTACAATACCATATTCTCCATGTGGGACTTTCAGTGAAGTATCTCTAACTTCTCTAGCTTTTTCTCCAAAAATTGCACGAAGCAGTCTTTCTTCAGCGGTAAGTTCCGTTTCTCCTTTTGGAGTAACCTTGCCAACCAAAATATCTCCTGCACGAACTTCTGCACCAATACGAATAATCCCTCTTTCATCCAAATCCTTCAAGGCATCATCACCAACTCCGGGAATATCTCGTGTAATTTCTTCCGGCCCCAGCTTCGTATCACGGGCTTCTGCTTCATATTCTTCTATATGAACAGAGGTATATACATCCTCTTGAACCAAACGTTCACTTAAGAGCACTGCATCTTCGTAATTGTAACCTTCCCAAGTCATAAATCCAATTAATGGATTCTTTCCAAGTGCCATTTCTCCATTTTGAGTAGAAGGTCCATCCGCAATTACTTGTCCCGCTTCAACACGTTCCCCTTTGAGCACAATTGGTCTTTGATTGTAACAGTTACTCTGATTACTACGCAAGAACTTGGTTAATTTATATAATTTCTTTTTTCCATCATCGTGTTTAACAATGATTTCTTTAGAAGTAGCACGTTCCACAATTCCAGATTCCTCTGCAATGATACATACACCTGAATCTACAGCTGCTTTTGTTTCCATACCTGTACCAACAACAGGAGTCTCCGTTGTCAGAAGTGGAACTGCCTGACGTTGCATGTTCGATCCCATAAGTGCTCGGTTTGCATCATCATTTTCAAGGAAAGGAATCAATGCCGTTGCTACTGAGAATACCATTTTAGGTGATACATCCATGTAATCAAAAGCAGTTTTCTCATATTCCTGTGTTTCTTCCAAATAACGTCCTGATACATTTTTATGAACAAAATGACCTTCTTCATCCAATGGCTCATTTGCCTGTGCTACGTGATAGTTATCCTCTTCATCTGCTGTCATATATACAACTTCATCTGTAACTATAGGATTTTTCGGATCTTCTTTATCTACCCTACGATAAGGTGCTTCAATAAATCCATACTCATTAATTCTTGCATAAGTAGCCAGTGAGTTGATTAGACCAATGTTAGGACCTTCTGGCGTTTCAATAGGGCACATTCTTCCATAATGAGAATAGTGAACATCTCGAACCTCGAATCCGGCACGATCTCTCGATAAACCACCTGGGCCTAAAGCTGATAAACGTCTCTTATGAGTTAATTCTCCAAGTGGATTATTTTGATCCATGAACTGAGACAGCTGTGAAGAACCAAAGAATTCTTTTACCGCTGCTGTTACTGGTTTGATATTAATTAATGATTGTGGTGAAATACCTTCTAAATCCTGGGTAGTCATTCTTTCACGTACAACACGTTCTAATCTGGACAGTCCGATTCTGTATTGGTTTTGCAGTAATTCACCAACAGCACGAATTCTTCTGTTCCCCAAATGATCAATATCATCCGCATTGCCAATTCCATATTCCAAATGAATATTATAGTTAATCGAAGCCAATATATCTTCCTTTGTAATGTGCTTAGGTATAAGCTCTGAAATGTTTTTCTTGATTTCTTCTTTCAGTTCATCAATATCTCCAGCTGTTTCTTCTAAGATTCGTTCTAGCACTGGATAATATACAAGCTCTGTTACTCCAACTTCCTTTGGATCTACATCTACAATAGCACGTAAATCTACCATCATATTGGAAAGAATTTTAATATTGCGTTCTTCACCCTCTAGCAACACAAATGAAACAGCTGCATTCTGGATTTCCTGTGCTGTTTCTCTAGTAACTTCATCTCCTTTATGAGCAAGAATCTCTCCTGTAATCACACTTGTTACATCTTCTGCCAAAATGTGACCTGTGATACGATTCATAAAAGCTAATTTTTTATTAAATTTATAACGACCAACTTTTGCTAAATCATAACGTCTTGCATCAAAGAACATACTCATAATTAAACTTTCTGCACTATCTACCGCAAGAGGTTCTCCTGGACGAATCTTTTTATATAATTCCAATAGACCTTCTTGATAACTTTCAGCTGTATCCTTGCCAAAGCTTGCTAAGATCTTTGGTTCTTCTCCAAACAATTCTATAATTTCTGCATTTGTACCAACGCCCAATGCACGAATAAGCACTGTAATCGGCACCTTTCTAGTTCTATCTACACGTACATAGAAAACGTCATTGGAATCCGTTTCATATTCTAACCATGCACCACGATTTGGTATTACAGTAGCTGAATATAATTTTTTTCCGATTTTATCATGGGCAACCGAATAATATATTCCTGGAGAACGAACTAGCTGGCTTACAATAACTCGCTCTGCACCATTAATAACGAAAGTACCTGTTGCAGTCATTAACGGCAAATCTCCCATAAAGATTTCGTGTTCATTAATCTCATCATTTTCTTTATTGTAAAGTCTAACCTTGACTTTTAAAGGTGCTGCATAAGTTGCATCACGATCTTTGCATTCCTCGATTGTGTATTTTACATCATTTTCGCATAAAGTAAAATCTACAAATTCCAAGCTCAGATGTCCGCTATAATCAGCAATTGGCGAAATATCTGCAAACACTTCCCTTAACCCTTCATCCAGAAACCATTGATAGGAATCCTTTTGAACTTCGATTAAATTAGGCATCTGTAACACTTCTTTTTGCTTAGAATAACTCATTCGGAAACTTTTTGCAGTTGAGATGGGACGAATTCTGTTTTTCTCCATTGACGTTCACTCCTTGTATATTTATTTTCACGTAAGCAGCAAGCCAAAGTCAAATTGATTTGACCTTAGTGGCTATACGTGGGTCAAAAACCCATAGGCTTTTTGACATTCCGGCATATTGGTTTCAATATACGTGAAAAAAGCTTTGTATTACTCTTTCCATCACACGCATTTTGGCATACCACTCCACAATAGTGCATTTTCAACTGTAACACAAAGCATTCTACTTGTCAATCCTTTTTTCTTTCTTTCCTAAATCCCCCACCCCCTATGCTCCTAATAGTTTCTTTTCAAATTCTTCTACTGTCATTGGCCTTGCAAAGTAAAAGCCTTGCCCCTTGCAGCAGCCAAGAGTTCTAAGAAAACAAACTTGTTCCTCTGTCTCAATTCCTTCCACTATAATACCCAATTCCATTTTCTTAGCCATATCTATCATAAATTCTAATATAACTCTACTTCTTTTACTATCCAGTGCTGTTTGAATAAATTTCATGTCCAGCTTCAAAACATCCACTGGAACATCATTTAACATATTCAAAGATGAATATCCCGTTCCAAAGTCATCCATCTGTACACTAAATCCCAGATTTCTAAGCTGTTCCACTACTCTTATTAATTGTTCTGGGTTTTCCGTATATGCTGTCTCTGTAATTTCCAATTCAAATAATGTCTTAGGAATCTGATATTTTTCTATCATTTTTTCTATTATGTTACAAAAATCAGGATTGTAAATATCAACCCTAGACACATTCACAGAAACAGGTATAGGTACATTGCCTTCTGCGATCCATTTTTTCAGCCACTTGCAAACCACTTCCCATATGTACATATCAACATTGATGATAAATCCATTTTTTTCAAATAAAGTTATGAACTTAAGTGGCGAAAGCATGCCTTTAGTCGGATGTTCCCATCGCACTAATGCCTCAGCCCCAATGATGCTTCCATCCTCAAGATTAAATTTAGGCTGAAAAAATGCTTTAAATTGTTCATTCTGCAACGCCTCATGCATATCATTGACAATAGCTTGTTCTTCCAAAATACAATTTCTTTGATTTTCATTATATACCGCACAGTTTTGTTGATAATTCCCTTTAATTGTTGCAATCGCTAAATTAGCGCGATCACAAGCGGTACTAATTGGAATATTCTCTTCAACACCATAATATATACCGAACTTAACAATTATTTTTGTATCTAAGGGATAACTAACCAAAAGTTCAACCAGGCGGTTCATCAGTTTCTCTTCAAGTCCAATGCCACCTTGACAACATGCTGCAAAATTATCTGCATTCAATCTTCCACTGATTCCAAAAGGTGGTTCAAAACAGTCCGCAAGAACCTCACCTATAAATTTCAATAATTTATTTCCCGATTCTCTTCCAAACAAATCATTAATAACTTTGAAGCGTACCACATCTGCACATATAATGTTATAAGTTTTATCCGGATTATCTAAAATCATTCTTTTCGCATTTTGATAGAATGCATCTCGATTATACAGCCCACTTTTCAAATCATGTTCAACAATATTTTGAAGCGTCATTGCATCTCTTTGGCAAAAAATATTCTTAAGCCTTTGCCTTACCAATTGTGGCCTATATGGTTTGTATAAAAAATCTGTTGCTCCCATTTCCAAAACATGAATCTCTGTAATTTCTGTTTCCGTTTCAGTCATTACAATAACTGGCAGCGTTTTGAATCTGGGTGTTTTTCTAACGATCTTAAGAAACTCGTATCCATCCATAATCGGCATTATAATATCCAGCATGACTGCTTCTATTTGATTTTGAGAACTTTTTAAAATTTCCAAAGCCTCCATACCATTTTCAGCATTTAACACATAATAATCATCCGATAATATCTTACCTAAAAGTATACGATTCACTTCATTATCATCCACAACTAGTATTTTCTTCTTTGTCTGCATGTCGTTATCCTCTTCAATCGCATTTTGAGCCCTTAAATTCAAACAGCAATAATCGGTATCCCTTTTACTTATGATTGTAACATTTCTTTCCAATTGATACAAGAAAAATACCTAGATCATCTCAAAAACGAGATATCTAGGTATCTTAGATATTTGTAAACCTTTATATTCTTATACATATTTCCTGTATTTTCATCATATAATCTACAAATTATTTTAAGTTAACTTCTGCGCCTTCAGCTTCTAATTTTGCTTTCAATGCTTCTGCTTCTGTCTTAGAAACTGCTTCTTTTACTACCTTAGGAGCTCCATCAACTAATTCTTTTGCTTCTTTTAATCCTAATCCTGTGATTTCACGAACTACTTTGATAACTTTAACTTTAGAAGATCCTGCTGCTACTAATTCAACATCAAATTCATCTTTTTCTTCTGCTGCTGCTGTTTCACCGCCTGCTGCTGCTACCACTACACCTGCTGCTGCCGATACACCAAATTCTTCTTCACATGCTTTTACTAATTCATTTAATTCCAATACTGATAATTCTTTGATTGCTTCAATCATCTCAGCTGTTGTTAATTTTGCCATTTTAATTACCTCCATAAATTTATTTTTTTTTATGATTCTGTTACTGGTTCTGTTGTTTCTTCTACTACTGGTTCTGCAGCTGCTGGTTCTGCTGTTTCTTCTACTACTGGTTCTGCAGCGCCTCCATCTTTTTCCGCAATCTGCTTAAGAACACGAGCAAGATTGGTAATTGGTGACTGCATACTTCCAAGTAATTTTGCAAGCAATACTTCTCTTGATGGAACAGTAGATAATGCTTGAATTCCTGCTGCATCATAAACATTGCCTTCTACCACACCTGCTTTAACTTCAAGAGCAACTGCTGTTTTTGCAAATTTACAAAGAATTCTTGCTGGAGCTGTTGCATCATCATCAGATATAGCAATAGCGCTAGGTCCTTCTAAATAAGAATCTAAAGCTTCAAATGCTGTTCCTTCGAATGCTCTTTTCATCATTGTGTTCTTACATACTTTATACACAATACCTGCTTCTCTTAATTGCTTACGTAATGCTGTATCTTGTTCTACAGTCAATCCACGATAATCAACCAATACAACTGATTGAGCATTCTTGATGTTTTCTGAAATAGCTGTTACGATAGGTTGTTTTAATTCAACTTTTGCCACGAATAGTGCACCTCCTTATATTATTGGTTTATTTCACCGCCGACAAAGTTCTATTTTCATAAAAAGAACCCCTTCGCCAAAACGAAGAGGTTCCACAAAATTCATAATAAGAATTCTATCTCCTCGGTAGGTGTTTACATCTTACGCCTTTCGGCACCTACTGTCTTCGGCAGTTAATTGCTTGGTCATTGTATCATTAAATATATTCGTTGTCAATAACAAGTATTAAATTTTCGCTGGATTAAGTTTAACACCAGGACCCATAGTAGAAGTAAGTGTAACACTCTTTAGATATTGTCCTTTAACCGCTGCTGGTTTAACCTTGTTAATTGCATCTATAAGCGTTTGGAAGTTGTCCGCTAATTTCTCTTCGGTAAATGAAGCTTTACCAATTGGCACATGGATAATGTTTGTTTTATCTAATCTATATTCAATCTTACCTGCTTTGATATCTCCAATTGCTTTTGTAACATCCATAGTTACAGTTCCTGCTTTTGGATTTGGCATCAAGCCTTTTGGACCAAGTACACGTCCCAAGCGTCCCACAACACCCATCATATCTGGTGTAGCAACAACAACATCGAATTCAAACCATCCTTCATTTTGAATTCTTGGGATTAAATCTTCAGCTCCAACGTAGTCTGCTCCAGCCGCTTTTGCTTCTTCTGCTTTTGCATCCTTAGCAAAAACTAAGATACGAACCGTCTTACCGGTTCCATGAGGTAATACAACTGCACCACGGATTTGTTGATCCGCATGACGTCCATCACACCCAGTTCTGATATGCGCTTCTATTGTTTCATCGAATTTTGCTACCGCAGATTTTTTAACCAATGCTACTGCTTCTTCTTTGTCGTAAAGATTTCCTTTTTCGATCAATTTTGCAGCTTCTACGTATTTCTTTCCTCGTTTCATATTAAATAACCTCCTTGTGGTAATATCGGGAGTAAACCCTCCCACATTCATATTTACAGTTTGTATTTTGCAACATATTTCTGATTTAAAAGACTCTATTCACTAACAGTAACACCCATGCTGCGGCAAGTGCCGGCAACCATACTCATAGCAGCTTCTACAGATGCTGCATTTAAATCAGGCATTTTTGTTTCAGCAATTTGTTGTAATTGCTCTTTCGTGATAGTAGCAACCTTTACTTTTTGTGGCACACCTGAACCGGATTTGATGTTACATGCTTTCTTAATAAGCACTGCTGCCGGTGGTGTCTTAGTAATAAAACTAAAACTTCTGTCACTATAAACTGTAATAACTACAGGAATAATCATATCTGGCTGATCTGCAGTTCTTGCATTGAATTGTTTTGTAAATTCAACGATATTTACACCATGTTGTCCAAGTGCTGGTCCAACTGGTGGTGCTGGTGTTGCCTTTCCAGCAGGAATTTGTAATTTAATATACGCTTGTACTTTTTTTGCCATTTTTGTGTACCTCCTTGTGGTATTCGCGGGGATTTCCCTCCCACTTTTACTTGTTACAATTTTTTAACTTCAGTGAAACTTAATTCTACTGGTGTTTCACGACCAAATAATTCAACATTGATAGTTACGCTTTGTTTCTGAGGATTCACAGCGTGAACCGCCCCAACCGTACCAACCCATGCTCCTGCAATAACAGTGATTGTATCACCTTCCGCAAAAGCAACAACAACATCTTCTCTTTGAATACCCAGCGGAATCATCTCCTCATCCGTAAGAGGAACCGGTTTCGATCCAGGTCCTACAAAGCCTGTTACTCCCCTGGTATTTCTAACTACATACCAAGTCTCATCATTCATAAACATATGAATGATAACATATCCGGGAAATAACTTCTTCTGTACCACTTTTCTTGTTCCGTTCTTTACTTCCACTACGTCTTGTAATGGAACTCTTACTTCTAGAATCTGATCTTCTAAGTGTCTGTTTTCAATTGTTTTCTCAATGTCGGCTTTTACTTTGTTCTCGTACCCAGAATAAGTATGAACTACATACCATTTTGCCTCTGACATAAAATCACCTTTCATTATTGCTAACAGATTATCAGTTCCTACTTCACCAATAAATCAATGCCGTATTTTATAATCACATCAAGTATAGAAATTAATGCTCCTAACAATACAGAAATCGCAATGACTGCAGTCGTGTGTTTTGCAAGTGTTTCTTTGTCTGGCCAAATAACCTTTTTAAACTCTGTCTGAAGACCCTTGAACCAGCTCTTTTTTGGAGTTTTTGCTACTTTAGTTTCGCCCATAACATTCACTTCCTTTCAACGACTACTTCGTTTCTTTGTGCATTGTGTGTGATTTACAAAACTTACAGTATTTCTTTGTTTCCATGCGTTCAGGATGAGACTTCTTATCCTTTGTCATGTTGTAATTACGTTGTTTACATTCCGTACATGCCAATGTTACTCTTGTGCGCACAACTTCCACCTCGCTTCGTATTATTTCGAATTTACTTGTTCCCTGACAGTTTGCGAAACCGTCAAATTTTAGGCATAAAAAAAAGACCTAACTTCCATACGCTATAGTAGTATACCATAGACATTTATGGAAATCAAGTCTTTTAGAATTTATACAAAA
>JAVXHY010000018.1:0-38358 GCA_036656615.1 Lachnospiraceae bacterium
TCTTTCAATGACCCGTAGGGGAATCGAACCCCTGATTCCACCGTGAGAGGGTGGCGTCTTGACCGCTTGACCAACAGGCCGTCATTTATCATACTTGCATATTGTAATTCATTTTATTACAATATACAAGTGTTTTATTTAATATTTTGTATTTTTTTCAAACCATTCCTGATAACGTCTTATATGGAGTCTTCTTTTTGCTCAATATAAAGCTCTGGATCCTTCATTAAAGATTTTATTTTATCTGGGCATACCTTGATCTGTAATTCTTGCTTTTTATTTTCTATTACAATACTTTTATGTTCCCCACCAAATTCTCCATCCAAAGTCCAAGGAATCTCTTCCTCCGATTCAAACATAACTTTGCCCGACTTGAAATTATACATATGCTTTGTATCAATTAATTCAATTAATAATGCTGCAACAATTTCATTTAATTCCAACGGGTTTTTGGGCATTTTTATTAAAGTAACTTCAAATTCTCCATCATCGAAGACCACATTAGTTCCCACCATATTACGGAACCCACCTACGGACCTTGAATTAGTAACCATACCAAATACAAATTCATCTTCAATTACCACATCATCATGTGTAACCTTAATATGGAAAGATGGCACACTATAAAGTCTTTTTACACCTTCTAATACATACGCCAAATGTCCTAGGACATTTTTAATTTCCTGTTTTGTCTGATAAGACACATCGGTAAACAAACCAAAGGCAGCAATATAGACAAAAGTATCCTTATTAAAAGCTCCTACATCACAATGGAACGTTGCCCCATGCACTGCTGTTTCTGCTGCAAGCAGCATGTTTTTTGGAATCCGAAGACTATTTGCAAAATCATTAGTTGTTCCAGTTGGTATATATCCAATGGGAATCCGAATTTTTCGCTTCATCATTCCACTTACCACTTCATCTAATGTTCCATCACCACCACTACATACTAAAAGACTATAATCATCCGAAAATGCTACCACCTGTTTATATGCATCCATATAAGCCTGAGTTGGATACACCGTCAATTCATAACCTGCCTTCACAAAAATATCAAGAATCTCCGCTAATTTTGCTTTAATTTGTCCTTTTCCAGAATTTGGATTATAAATAAATAACAACTTTTTCATTTCTAGCACCTCCTGAAATATTTTTTAAAAAGAGAGTGTCTGCACAACACCCCCTTTTTCTATATCCTATTTAATATTACTCAAAAATGTTTCAATTCCTGATGCCGCCGCATCCTCATCTGCGCCATCCGTGACTACCATTACTTTTTCTCCACTGTCCAATCGAAGACTCATCATACCCATGATGCTTTTTGCATTGATTTTTTTCTCATCCATTTCAATGTACACCTGACAGTCATATTGACTTGCCTCTTGCACAAGCAACGCAATCGGCCGCGCATCCAACCCATTTGCATACCCCACTGTTACTAACTTCTTAATCATAATGTACCTCCTCATTCTCCCTTAACTTTTCTGCAATTTCACTTAATTTACGAAGCCTGTGATTCACCCCTGATTTCCCAACTGAAGGTGTCAGCAATTCACCCAACTCTTTTAATGTTGCATCTGGATAGGTTAATCTAGTTAATGCCATGTCTTCCAATCCGTCCGACAGTCCTTCAAAGCCAATTTTATTTTGTATATATGTAATGTCTTCTACTTGCTTAATAGCAGCAGACACTGTCTTGCTTATATTCGCAGTCTCACAATTCACCTTTCGGTTAACTGTATTTCGCATATCTTTTAATATTCGAATGTTCTCTAACTCCATCAATGCCTTATGAGCTTCCATGACATTTAAAATATCTACAATTTGCGAGCCTTCTTTTAAATAAACTATAAAAGACTTTTTACGAAGTACTATTTTTGCGTCCATTGTAAAACTATTAATCACATCCCTTAACTGCCTAGCTTTTTCTATTGTAGCACAAACAATTTCAAAATGATAAGATTTCTTTGGGTTGCTCATAGAACCAGCTGCTAAAAAAGCACCTCTTATAAATGCACGCTTGCAACATACCTGCTGTATAACAATGTTTCGCACAATGGAAAGTTCTTCGTTAATTTCTCCTTCCTCATCCAAAAGCTTTGTTGCCTGCAAAACTCTAATTGCATCCTCATGTTTTTTAATAAATAATAAATAGAACGCACTTTCTTTCATTTGATTTCTTCGAATTGAAATTTCAGTATTTATATTAAATGCTTTTTGAATTAATGTAAAGCACTTTCTTGCAACCCATATATTTTCTGTATGAATTCGTATGCTGTATTTTCCATTCCATCTTATCAAAACCGTTCCACAAATTGATACAATGGCTGCAATTTCAGCGATTTGGCAATGTCTAGCTTTATTGGATTGATTGGACAGCTCTTCTTTGATTTTTCCTGAAAATGACATATAATTTATTTTCCTCTTGTATCTTCTGAAATATCTCTATGTTCAACTTTTAAACCATAAATCTCTTCTTTTTCTAAATTCTCATATAATTCATTTGCCAGGGTAACAGAACGATGCCTTCCCCCTGTACAGCCAATTGCAATCACTAACTGGTGCTTGCCTTCTGCAATATAATTTGGAATCAGAAATTTCATCATATCAACCAACTTTTCCAGAAATACATGGGTAGTCTCATGTTTCATCACAAAATCACGTACTTCTCTATCATTTCCAGTTTGTAATCTTAAGTTTTCTACATAATATGGATTTGGTAAAAATCTTACATCAAATACCAAGTCTGCATCATTTGGCATTCCATATTTAAATCCAAAAGAAAGTATCGTTATATAAATATTTTTATAATCTTTCTCCTGAACAAAAATTTTATTTAATTCTATATTTAAATCTCGGGTTAACATTTGACTTGTATCAATTACATAATCAGCCCTTTGCTTTAAAAATTGTAATTGAACTCTTTCCAGTGCCAACCCCTTGTCTACTCGTCCATCCCCCGCCAAAGGGTGATTTCTCCTTGTTTCTTTATATCTTTTGACCAAAACATCATCACTAGCTTCTAGAAATAATACTTGATAGCTTAGCTTTGTTTCTTTCATAAATAACAGAACTTCCTCTTGTGTAAAGCTCATTCCGCTGCGTATATCCAATCCTAATGCAATTTTAGTAATATTTGCGTTGGGCACTCTTATGATTTCTGCTAATTTAGGAATTAAAGGAACCGGAAGATTATCCACACAAAAATATCCAATATCTTCCAACATTTTCAAAGCTGTACTTTTCCCTGCACCAGACATTCCTGTCACAATTACAAATTTCATGGTTAGAATTCTCCTATTTTTTTCACTTCAGGTTCTAATCTTATCCCAAATTTGGATTCTACTTGATCTATAACGTGATTCATCAATTCTACCACATCAGATGCCGTAGCATATCCTTTATTAATCACAAATCCACAATGTTTCTCTGATACTGCTGCCCCGCCAACCTGAAATCCTCTTAACCCCGCATCTTCAATCAGCTTGCCTGCAAAATATCCTTCTGGTCTTTTAAAGGTACTTCCTGCGCTAGGGAATTCTAGTGGTTGTTTATCAATCCGTCGTTTTTTTAATTCTTCCATTTTCTCACGAATGTTGGCTGATGTTCCCGGTTCCAATTGCAGCATTACTTCTAATACAATATAATTACTTTTAGCAATAATACTCGTTCGGTAATCCAGCTCTAACTCTTCTTTGTTTAGTACTGCAATGGAGCCATTTGGCTTCCATACTGTTGCTTCTAATATAACATCCTTTATGGCTCCGCCATATGCACCTGCATTCATAGCAACCGCTCCACCAATTGTTCCTGGGATTCCTGCTGCAAATTCAAAACCAGCGAGCTGATGTTCTAAGGCAATACCCGCTGTCTTAGATAAAAGTGCTCCCGCCTGAGCCTTAATTCTGCTGTCCTCAACCTCAATACGATCCATTTGTTTATACAATTGAATAATTACGCCACGATAACCTTTATCGCCCACCAGTAAGTTACTTCCATTTCCAATCACATAATATGGCATACTCTCTTTCTCACACAACTGTATCACTTGCTGTAATTCTTTGCTGTTCAGAGGTGTAACCAAAAAATCTGCTGTTCCTCCGATTCTAAAGGTGGTATACTTGCTCATAGGTTCATCTATTTTTATATTTTCTTGTTTCATAATTGCTTTTATTTTCTTCAAAAACTCATCTTTTCCCATCATGATAATCCTTTCTAATAGTTATTATCACGTATTATCATACAACAAACCTATAGGAAATTCAACGTACACTTGCAAAATCCTTAAAAATACGTTATATTAATGGTACTATTCAGTCATAAATTAAAATTTAAAATTTACGATTAAAGTAGAAAAATATTAGTCACAGAACCAAAAAAAAAGGAGTGAACTTATAATTGGACTCGAGTGCCGCCATACAAATTATTATATTATTTTTTTTACTGATGTTATCTGCTATTTTTTCTTCTTCAGAAACTGCCTTAACAACTTTCAATCGAATTCGGATGCGAAATCTAGCTGAAGAGGGGGATAAACGTGCGACTATCTTATTAGATGTTACGGAGAATTCAGGTAAAATGCTTAGTGCCATCTTAATAGGAAACAACATAGTTAACTTATCTGCGTCAGCTATTACCACTAGCTTAGCTTATGGTTTCGGAGGATATATGGTCGGAATTGCAACTGGCGCTTTAACATTGCTGATTCTTCTATTTGGAGAAATTACTCCAAAAACACTAGCTACTATCCATTCCGAAAAGTTATCCCTTTTTTATGCCAGATTTATTTATTGGTTCATGAAATTTATGACACCTATTATTTTTATTATCAATAATCTTTCATTAGGGCTCCTATTGCTTTTCCGAGTAGATCCCAATGCAAAAAATGATATGATGACAGAAAACGAACTGCGAACAATTGTAGATGTCAGTCACGAAGATGGGGTAATTGAATCCAAAGAAAAAGAAATGATTTATAACGTATTTGACCTTGGAGATGCTAAAGCAAAGGATGTTATGGTTCCCCGCGTGCATGTAACATTTGCTGATGTTAATAGCACTTACAGCGAATTACTTGAGATTTTTCGATCGGACAAGTTTACGCGTCTTCCTGTTTATGAGGAAACTACTGATAATGTCATTGGCACTATTAATATGAAGGATTTGCTTTTCTTTGACAATACCGAAGAATTCCATATCCATGATATTTTGCGGGAAGCTTACTTTACTTATGAATACAAAAGTATTTCAGAACTTTTAGTAGAAATGCGTGAATCTTCATTTAATATTGCAATTGTTCTAGATGAGTATGGCGAAACTGCCGGCTTGATTACTTTAGAAGATATATTAGAAGAAATTGTTGGAGAGATTCGCGATGAATACGATGAAAACGAAGAAGAATTAATTAAAAAATTGAGTGATACAGAGTATGTGGTAGAAGGCTCCATGAATTTAGATGATTTAAATGATGAACTTCATTTATCCTTAGAATCAGAAGACTATGATTCTCTTGGCGGTTTTATTATTGAACACTTAGATCGTCTGCCTGAAGAAACCGATGAAATTACAACTCCAGAAGGAATCCGGATGGTTGTAGATCAAATTGAAAAAAACCGTGTAGGATATGTGCATATATATTTGCCCCTTTCTTTCTTAGAAGGGGAAGAAGAGACTGACGATTAATCGTCAGTCTCTTCTTCTAAATCTTCACCTGCTAATTTCAATGTATCTAGAATCTCTTCTTCTGTCATATCCAAATATACTGCTAACTCCTCTGTGGAGATTTTACGCCCTAGTTCTTTCGTTAGATTCTCAATTCCTTCATTCACATAATTAACTTTATGAACCAATTTTGAGTCACGGCTTTTTACGTCTCTCTGCTCTTCTAACAGCATCTGTATACTAAGCTTTATAGCGGATTTGATAATTTCATCCATTCCCTCTTCTTTGGAAATATTTTGAATGGCCAGTGTAAGTCCAAGATTCCCCTCTTGAATCATATCTCCAATAAAGATTTGTCCTGTTAAACCTTCCTCTTGGTATATACACTTTGCAATTGGCACAACTTCCGGTAAATACAACTCAATCAGCCGTTGTTTTGCATCCTTATCCTGTTCAAGCAACTGTTTTACCAAAGATATCCGCTCACCCAATTGTTCTGGCTTAATCTGTTCCAGGTCGTGAATATATTCTTTTAAGTATGCTTCTTCATCCTCTGTAAATGTAATCTCTTGATTAAGGTGGGAAGACTCCGTCATACTTGGTTTCACGGTACCACCCATTTTAACATATCCTGTTACTGCGACCTTCTGAGACAACAGGTAATCACATAACAGTTCCATCTGTTCTTTGGAAAGTCCATCCTGTTCAAAATAAGCTTCTATTTCCTGAATAGACAGCACATTTTCTTTTTCCTTCGCAATTTCTAACATATGATTTAAACTTGCCCTAAATTCTAACTTCGTTTCCATTTTTTCTCCTATACCTATATATATTTCTTTCATTTACCACTGAATGTACAGCCAACAGTAATACATATATTCATTATAATAGTATGGGCAATATTTGTATACCTATTTATTGATTCTCTAATTTAGAACGTAACAGTTCAGCCATAATCAAAAGAATGAGCGAATCATGCTTGCATGAATGAGCACATTCTCTTGATTATGAGCAGAATGCCCGTTCATGAGCAAAAAAAGCTGCGTATGCAGCGTAAAGCACCGAAGGTGCGTTTTGCGAATGGCATGGCTGAACTGTTACTTTAGAACTGCTCACTCTGGAAATACATGATATTTAACCTACCACAATGGTTGGATACCCAGCCTTTTTTAGCCTCTGTTCCATTTCAACTGCCGCCTCTAGTACTGGATAACTTCCCACCTGTACTCTATAATATCCATTGGACGATTCTAAGAAAGCCGGATAATCCTGTTCCAAGAGCTCATCCAGTAACTTTTGGGCATATGTTTTATTTCTATATGCACCCACTTGAACACTGTAATTATGAGGTGCGATATCACCCTCACTGCTTAAGGTATCCAATATACCATCTGCGATTCCCTGTGCAATAGCATTAAAATTCTGATCAAATAGTTTATTATCTATATCCGAATCAATAAAGCCTGCCTCCACAAGAACCGCCGGCATTTTTGTTCTTTTTAATACCACTAAATTGGGTCTTTCCTTGACACCTAAATTTACGAAGCCTTGAGACTCTAACTGCTCATTGATACTTTGAGCCATTTGGTATTTTGCCCCTGTCTTATCATATACTAAGACCTCGACTCCTGATACTGTGTTTGGTGTTGGGAATGCATTGCGGTGAATGGAAACAAAGAAATCCGCCCCCAAACGATTGGCTTCCATTGCTTTTTCAAATGGAGACTCATATACATCTGTTGTTCTTGTATATTCCACATCAAATCCATGATTTTCTAAGATTTCCCCTACCGCCATGGTCAGCCGCAGAACATCATCCTTTTCCTTTCTTCCTTCATACACTGCTCCTGGGTCTTTCCCTCCATGCCCAGCATCTAACACTATTTTATATGCCATAATAAAAACTCCCTTCTCTTTACTTCCTGTATTAGGATATGTGGAAAAGGGAGTTTCGTTTATGATGTTGTAAAAACCTCTACTACATGTTTGGTTATTCTTGCATAAATAAGAGGTTTTTCTTCTATTTGTACCGCTTCTATTGTAATAGCCTCTTTATATTTTTGCTCTGCTGCTTTAAATAACGCTTTCTTAGATGCATACATGGTTGCGATCACTTGTCCTTTTTCCACCTTGTTCTTCTGCCATTGCAATGAATTTTTTCAGTGCAATGCCATTAAAAATGCTGCCATTGGTAATACAAGCAAAGCGCTGTATTCTTGATTTTTCCAATCATTGCGCTTGTGACAGGACAGTTTACAGGGGTTATTATGGTAAATACTTGGCTTCTCTTAGGACTGGGGATTGTCTTAGCACTGATTGCCGCACTCCTTATGAAGAGTTCTGTCGGAAAATTCACCTATGAAAAGCTATATGCAGTATCCCCGTCAAAGATTTATGAAATCACCACACCTTTTTGCAACATAATATTTGCATATAATGCTTTCTCACTGGTTGCTATAATTGCATAAGCAGTCTTTGCTTCTTCATAAAATGCAAATCGTTCCAAATGACCAATGACTTTATCTCCTCGTTCATCATGTTTTGCAACAATAGTCTTGTATTCCTCCCAGATAGGTGTTTTCACTGTATCTCCCGCCATAACTTCCATCAAATTAACAGGATGCTCCACGTAGGTATCTAAGGGAAAAAGCTGTAGTATTGCATCTAAGATTTCCGGAACTCCATGTCCATCAGCACGGACTACAATTGCATCCTTTCCCATAGATTCTGCCGGAAAATTCCCATCCGATATAACCAATCGGTCACTATGTCCCATTTCACATAATACTTTTAATAATTCTGGTGAAAGAATTTCTGGTATTCCTTTTAACATATATATGTCCTCCTATTTTCATATAAAAAGGTGCCTTGTTGACCTTTTCAGACCCCCAAGACACCCTGCACTATGCTCTACTAGATCAGCATATTTCTTATTTGTATAGACATGGAGCAATGTTTTCATCTTCCATGTTATCTTTTGTATACCATAGGCATCCTGTGTCAACATCAGATACTGATTCGCCCTTTGCAGCTTTTACTGCTAAAGTAACTGCCTGATATCCAATTTGAACTGGATCCTGTGTAATAGAACCTGCAAAGATACCATCTTTAATTGCATTTAATTGAATTTCACCTGAGTCAAAACCAATACCAATTACTTTATCTGCGCCAAGTTTTTGTAAGCTTTCATTTGCTGTAATAATGTTCTTAGCACTGAATTCATTTGATCCATAAACTGCAACTAAATCATTTTTGTTTAAGATTGTATTTGCTACAGTTACACATGCAGCATCTTCTACAGTTGCAGGAATACCAACTTCAATAACAACCTTAGCTCCATCTACTTTTTTGTTGTATTTATCATGACCTTCTACTGTTGCTTTGTCTTCTCCGATTAATTTAACCATTTTATCAACAAAACCACCTGTACGATCACCAATAGATTGTGAAGTAGCATCTTGAGAAACAACACCAATTCTTACAGTATCTTTTGGATCTGTTACTTTGTCTTTGATTAATTCATAGAGTTTATCTGCTGCTAATTCACCAGCTGCATAGTTATCTGTTGCTGCATTTGCTGCAATGAAATCTTCTGCTTCTGGAACACCAGAGTCAAATCCAATAATTGGAATATTAGAAGATTTTGCTGTATCAAGAGCACCTAATACAGAATCTGTATCAAGAGCTGCAAGACAGATAGCGCTTGGTTTCTTGTTGATTGCATTGTTTAATTGCTCTACTTGCTCTGCAACTGCACTTTCATCCTTTGGTCCTACAAAGTTAATCTTTGCTCCGAATTCTGTACCCGCTTTTTCAGCACCTAATTTTACAGCTTTCCAAAAATCATGTTGAAAACCTTTCGCTACGATTTCCACACTCAAATCACTACTAGCTTTTGTGTCTTTTTTCTCCGTATCTGTTGTTTCAGACTTTTTGCTTCCACAACCTGCTGCCATAGTTGCTACCATAGCCACACACAATAAAACACTTACTACTTTTTTCTTCATGAGTAATTCCTCCCTTTATTTGGTTTGTTAGTAAATATCATAAGCCTGTAGTCAGGCATTATAATCCTAAGCTGATTTCCTTCTGTTCCATACATCTGCAAATACTGCTCCAATTAATACAAATCCTGTAATAAATAATTGATAATGTGGTTGTAAACCGATAAAAGGTAAGCCTGTTTTTAATACTGACATAATAAATACACCGATTAAGGTTCCCGAAATGCTTCCAGTACCACCTGATAATGAAGTTCCACCAATTACTACACCTGCGATTGCATCTAACTCGAATCCATTTCCAGTTCCTGGCATTAAGGTTGAATATACTGCTGCGTAGGAGATACCCGCCAATGCTGCAAAACCACCACTGATTACAAATGCTAAGGTTTCCCATTTTACTACATTTACTCCTGATAATCTAGTTGCTTCTTTATTACTTCCAAGAGAAAGAATATATCTTCCCGGACGTGTTTTGTTTAAAAATATTGCCATAATAATAGCTAATGCAAGTAACAGGATAAATCCTGCTGGAATACCAGCGTCTGGAAGTCCTTCTGCTTTATATTTGAAAATATTTCTAAACCAAGCTCCTGCTACTTCCCCTTGTGGGAAGGTAACACTTGCTGTTCCTGTCACAATAGAACCCAAACCTCTAGTAATCATCATGGTACCTAGGGTAGCAATAAATGCAGGTAATCCCATAACTGAAACCATCAATCCGTTTACTAATCCAAATAATAGCCCCAACGCAAGTGTAATAGCGAGCACTGCCACCATAGGTACTCCTGCTTTAAATAGCGTACCACCAATTAATGAGCAGCAAATACATAGAGTTCCAATGGATAAATCGATTCCGCCTGTTATAATAACAAATGTAACACCAATTGCCATAAATCCTATGTAATAGGAAGAATCCAAAATACTGATAAAGGTGCTATATTGAAAGAAGTTGTTGCCAAAAATACTAAAAAATACATATAATAATATAAGTGCAAATACTGCAACCAGCTTCTGTGTTCCCATTGATTTTATTTTTTTCATCTTAGTGATCCCCCTCATTTGTTTCTCTTAAAGTTGCAGCCTGCATGATTCTTTCCTGTGAAGCTTCCTCAATAGACAATTCTCCCGTCTTTCGGCCTTCACACATAACAATAATTCTGTCGCTCATACGAAGTATTTCTGTCAGCTCTGAAGAAATCATAATAATAGATTTTCCTTCTTTAACCAATTCATTCATTAATGTGTAAATTTCACTTTTTGCTCCTACATCTATACCTCTAGTCGGTTCATCAAAAATTAAAATCTCACTATTTCTTGTAAGCCATTTTGCAATAACTACTTTTTGTTGGTTTCCACCAGACAGATTACGAACCGCCTGCTCTACAGAAGGTGTCTTTGTTTTTAAAGCTTCTACATATTGAGTGGATACTTCTTTTTCTTTCTTCTTGTCAATAAAGATACCCTTTGAAAACTTTTCCAAAGATGACATGGTTGTGTTTTCCGCAATTGTCTTTTCCACAATTACACCATAACGTTTCCTATCTTCGGATAAATATCCAATTCCATGTTTTACTGCATCTGCCGGATTATGAATTTCAACCTTTTCTCCATTGATATAAATGGACCCACTGTCTATTTTATCGGCACCAAATAAAGCTCTGGCTGTTTCCGTTCTTCCTGCTCCCATTAATCCTGAAAAGCCTAAGATTTCTCCCTTTTTCAACTCAAAGCTAACATCCTTTACAAGCTTTCCCGCATTCAGATGTTCTACTTTCAGTACAACAGGTGCGTCTTTTTCCACCATACTGGTCTGTTTTGGTTCTTCGTAAACGACACGTCCAACCATCATATTGATGATATCATCCTTTGTAGAATCTGCTGTGACCAAGGTTCCTACATATTCCCCATCCCGCATAACTGTTACACGATTGGTAATTCGTTTGATTTCATCCATTCTATGGGAAATATAAACAATTCCAATATTTTTATTTCTTAAATCGTCAATAATTTTAAATAATTCATTGATTTCTGTTTCTGTTAAAGCGGCTGTTGGTTCATCAAAGACAATAATCTTTGCATCCGTGGATATGGCCTTTGCTATTTCGCACATCTGCTGCCTGCCAACCGTAAGTTTGCCCATTGTTTCTTGTGGATTAATGTCAATGTGCAATAAATCAAATAATTTTTGTGCTTCTTCAACCATTTTTTTATCATTAATGAACTTGCCATTCATATTTTCTCGTCCAATAAATATATTCTGTGCCACTGTCAAATGATTCATCATGTTTAATTCTTGATGTACAATAACAATTCCTGCGTCTTGTGCTTCTCTTGGATTCTTGAATTCAACTTCTTTGCCCTCATATGTAATTGTTCCGCTATCTTTACTATAAATACCAGTCAGAATCTTCATGAGTGTAGATTTTCCAGCTCCATTTTCACCCATTAAAGCGTGAACTTCACCTTTTTCCAATTCAAGTTGTGTAGTTTTCAATGCATGAACACCAACAAAGGATTTGTCAATATCTTTCATTGTTAATATGATTTCTCCCACTATTCCACCTTCCATTTCTTGGTCAATGCCTTATGACAATACCTGTCATACGTCTCTGTCTTACTCAATTTTCTCTTCTTTATCATTATAGATTTTATTAGTGTTTACCTAAATAGAATATTTTATGATAAAAGGTGAATATCTTACTATTGTAGTAAGATATTCACCTTTTATAGGACGATATTCATTTCATGCTTTTTTCTGTCGTTTGAAATGGAAATAAGAGTTTCTGATTCTCATCTGTATAAATATTTTCTTTTAAAATTAACTTGGATCCAGAATCTATATCAATGGAATTTACCTGTTCTCCATTTACTAGTTTGGCTACAGTTTGAATTCCTAGATACCCCATATCAAAGGACTTTTGTATAACTAGACCATCTACAATATCCGATTCTAATAATTCGATTTCTTCTATGGAGTTATCAAAGCCTATGATTTTCACCTTATGTGACAATCCCATATCCTTAATGGCTCTAGCAGCACCTACGGTAGAATATTCATTCAATCCTGCTAGTACATTAATTTCGGGATGTTCTAATAAAAGTGTCTTTGTCACATCATAAGCCTGACTATAATTGGAATTTGAATATACCACCTGAGCAATATCTTTTTCTAAGGATCCTAATCCATCTCTTAATCCTTTCTCTCGTTCAATTGCTGTAGAACTTCCCTTAACATGACTTATGATTCCTATTTGACAGACCTCTTTACACTCCCTAGTTACCCATTTCCCCATAGTCATTCCTGCCTTGTAATTATCCGTGGCAACAATTGCATCTGCTGGTTCTCCCTTTACTATGGAATCTATCAGAACTAATTTGATACCATGATCGGTAATCTCTTGGGCCGCTTCCGCACTCTTTGCATAATCCGATGGTGCTAAAGCAATTGCATCCGGTTTTTGTTTGATGGCTTTTCGTATCAATTCATTTTGTTCTGTATAATTTTCTTCCTGCTCTGGTGCATCCACGGTCAATTTTATATTGTATTCCTCTGCAGCCATACGTGCACCTGCTACCAAAGAAGACCAAAAATCACTGTCATCTACATTTTTAGATATAAAAATGACTTCCATACGTTTGTTTGTTTTCACACCTAATACAATGGAGCTAACCACAAATACTCCAGCTATTATAACAAGGAATACTCCAAGCATGGTCTTTTTATTTAGCTTCATGGTCATCCGCCTCCTCTATTTTTGGTATTCGGATCATCACGCTTGTACCATTTTGTATTTTACTTTCATAAAACAGACCATATTCTTTTCCATAATAGAGCTGCAGACGATTCTGAACATTGTATATTCCAACTCCATTACTTTTACTGGACTTTGGTCTTTTTTCAAAAATATGAGCTAATTCCTCTTGATCCATACCCGGTCCATTATCTATTACTTGAAGAATAATTTGATTTTCTTCTGCCCATCCTCGAATTTTCAAAATTCCAATTCCATCTGTATATTTGATTCCATGATAAATTGCATTTTCTACCAATGGCTGTAAGGTTATTTTTACAATCTTTTCAGATAATATCTCAGGTGCGACCTGGATATCGAATTCAAGTTTATCCTTGTATCGAATTCGTTGAATGGTTAAATATGTTTCCGTATATTCTAATTCTTGTGCAATGGTTACCAGTTCATCCTCATTGCCAATACTACGACGCAGTAATTTAGCAAGTGAAGATGTCATAACTACAACTTCTTGATTATTTTTGCCGCTTTCTGCCATCCAAATAATGGAATCTAATGTGTTATAAAGAAAATGTGGTTGTATTTGGGCCTGCAATGCTCTCATTTCCGCTTTCCGTTTTTGCTTTTGTTCTTCTATATTTTGTTCCATTAAATTTTTAATTTCACAGCTCATCACATTAAAAGAATTACCCAATCGTCCTATTTCATTGTTTTCTTCCATATCAATTTTCACCATATCAAAATGACCTTTTTCCATTTCTTTCATGGATTTATCTAATAATTTAATTGGATGAGTAATCGCCCTTGATAATGCCGCAGCAATATAAACTGCTGCAAGAAGTAAACATACAGTCATTACAATATAAATAATCTTCGCTTGATTTGTCCCTTCCATTAATTCAGACATATAAGATACACCTACTACAATCCATCCCGTTTCTTTAGATTTGGACATGGTAAATACTTTGGCATCTTCTCCTCTTGGTTCAATAAAACTTGTATTCTCTCCTACTTTTTCTAATACCTTATGGATTTCTTCGGATTTCAATCCGCTATATAGTAACTGCTGTTGGGGATGATAAATGATATTTCCTTTTTCATCCATAACATAAATGTATCCTTTCTTCCCCAGGCTGACTTTTTTACATAGGTCATTGATTGTATTATAATTAAGATCTACAAATAAAACACCTTCTATCCTGTCAGTTTTTCTATTAATCAATCCTCTGCTCAATGTAATCACCCAATCATAATTTCCTGCAACTACATTTTGAACATGAGAAGTAGATAAAGCAAATTCTTTTCTATCTTCACGGGTCTTTTTTTTGGCTTCCTGGTACCATGACTTTTCCGAGATACTCGCATAAGGATTTAATATAGATGTACCTCTGTTAATAATGGTTTTTCCGGAGTTGCCCACCACTGCAACATTGCATATATCCTTTCTGGTACTCATAATAGTTTTAAATTGACTAATTACCCGCCCGTATTGTGATGCTTGTGCATCTGTGTCTGTTTCTTCCTGAAACAAATAATTTTGTACATCCATATTATACGTAATCATTTGAGAGATATTTTCCATATATGCAATATAGGAATCAATATCATTATTTACCTGTTCCGTCAGCTGACTCGTATACGTAGTAGAATTGTCTACAATACTTTCGGTTGTATACTTTAAGGAGATCATTAAAAACAATAATACTGCAGATAGAATTAATACGAAAAATGAAAGTAATATTGTGGTTTGTATACTTTTAAACTGAAACAATATATTCCTTCCTCTTCTTTTTTTCATACCATCCTCTTTCTTTTTGCATAAACAGTAGGGGTTTCTCCCGTGGCTTTTTTAAATATACTGCTAAAATAATGTGGATCACTATACCCCACCTCATCAGCTATTTCATACGTTTTAAGAGCCGTATTAATAAGCAGAAGTTTTGCCTTTTCCATTCTCTTTTTTGTCAGCGCTTCAATGAATGTCTCGCCTGTATAATTCTTAAATATCATGCTGAAATAGCTTGTACTAATGGACAAATAATCACATACAGAATTGAGAGAAATATCTGAGCTTTTATAATTTTCCTCAATATATTCTTGTGCTCGGATTGCTATTTTCTTACCCTCGCTATCCCTCTCTCCTGAAATAGTCGTAGAAACATGCTTACAGAACTGTTTCATTTCTTTCGTCATTTCTTCGATTTTCGTATAGCCATATAAACCTGTAAGAAATTGTTGTTCTTCTTCTAACAACTCCTCTGATTCTAATCCCAATTCATCTACTAGCATAATGATTTTTAATACAATATTTTGTACCGATGCAACAATCATATTTTTAGAAATATAATTGGTTCGAAGCATATCAAAGAAATTCTGAAGAACACAATCTAATTGCTGCTGATTATTATGTCGAATCACGATTAACACTTCTTCAATCCACTTACTTGTATCTATCGTTCCTTTATTTTCTTTATTAAAATAATCTATTCCGTAAATAATAGCATTATCCGGATATAAGAATTTATATTCCTTACTAAACACTAAATTTTCAAAAGAAAGTGGCAGTTCTTCTAGATATTCTACATTCCTCCCTACCGTTACCATGGTATTTATATGGAGAAAAGAACTGATAATAGACTGTACTTTGCTTAACAGTTCATAGACATCTTCATGAATTTGATATTCACTGTCCCCTGCAAAAATAATCGTTGTGATTTCATCCATTGTTTGGAATACCACACACCGTTTGTAATCTTCCATAATTTCGGCTGTTACATTATATAATGCAAAAAGAATAAGTTCATCTTTTTGCATATTGGTACTTTCTACTTGTATTACCGTAAACAGAGTTCCCTGAATATCAAGACCAAAATATACCAGCTTATCCATAACATTTTCTCGATGATCCTTGGAATGAATTAAATGATTTAGAAATCTCTCTTTTAGAATCGGTTTGCTTTTTTTATAATTTTCAGTAATGCTGTGAAGTCGTTTTTGTGTGCTATATTCTTGATCTAACTTTTCTTTAATCTTATTCAAGATTTCTGTTAATTCAAAAGCCGTTACAGGTTTTAAAATATACTCTAAGACTTCATATTTAATTGCACTTTTTGCATACTCAAATTCATCATATCCACTAAGAATAACCACCTTCGTCTCTGGGTGGTTTTCATGTATATATTCTGCAAGTTGAATTCCATCCACAAATGGCATACAAATATCTGTAATGACCAGATCTGGTGGGTCTATTTTGATTTTTTCAATGGCTTCTTTTCCGTGTTCACAGGTATATGCTAATTCAAATCCAGTTTCTTCCCATTTCACACTTTCTTTCATTGCCTCTCTTATGATTACTTCATCATCAACTAATATGGCTTTGTACAATCCAATCACCTCTGATTCGAAAAATGCACCCGAACCTCTCGACTGCATTTTCACTATTTAGCGCGTTCTTTTCTTGAATACTTCAAAAGCTGCTTGCCAATCCTCTTCCTTTTCAGGCTGATAGGTTTCTATATTCTGTGATTTGGCTATAATCTTCCGTGCTTCACTAAGAGAAGTAATATCTCCTGAACTCATTAATTGTAATGCAATATTCCCTAATACTGTAGCTTCTACCGGTCCTGCACTTACGTTTTTATGACAGGCATTGGCTGTAAATTGGCATAATAGTTTACTTTGTATCCCACCACCAACCATATATACCGTGCTGTATTCCTTACCTGTACATTCTTCGATTTCTTCCATTACGATACGATATTTCATGGCCAAACTTTCATTGATACATCGAATAATTTCTCCTACTGATTGGGGGATTTTCTGTCCAGTACGTTTGCAGTATTCTTGAATCCTTCTTGGAATATTGCCTGCTGGATTAAATTCAGGTGCATCTGGATCAATAAATGATTGGAAAGGCTCTGCCTTTGCAGCCATTGTTTCTAATTCGCCAAAACTGTAGGTTATTCCTTCTCTCATCCACTGTCTGCGGCTTTCCTGTATGCACCATAGACCAATAATATTCTTTAAAAAGGATACTCTTTTTCCATAACCACCTTCATTGGTCACATTATAGAACTCTGTCTTTTTATTAATAAGCGGTTCATCTAATTCTGTTCCCAATAAAGACCAAGTCCCACAGCTTAAGAATATAAAGTCCTTTTCCTGAGTAGGCACAGCCACCAATGCACTTTGTGTATCATGTCCTGCCACTGCCACTACATCTATCTGATCTATTTCTAATTCTTCAGATACTTCATCTGTAATCGACCCTATCATTGTACCACACGGAACCATGCTTGGGAATATTTTTTCCGGTAGCCCAAGTATTTCAATTACCTCTTTGGACCACTCTCCTTTATGGGCATCCATAAGTTGTGTCGTAGATACAATGGAGTATTCTGCCGTCTTTTTACCAGTTAAAAAATAATTGAACAGATCAGGCATTAAAAGCATTTGTTCTGCTCGTTCTAATAACTCTGGTCTTTTTTCAGATAATGCTAATAATTGAAATACGGTATTTAATTCCATAAATTGATTTCCAGTTATTTGATAAAAGATTTCCTTGTCTATTTTCTCAAAGCTTTTCTCTATCATACCCATAGTTCTAGCATCTCTATAATGAATTGGATTCTCCAGCAAATTTCCTTCCTGATCCAGCAATCCAAAATCAACGCCCCAAGTATCAATTCCCAGACTACTTATTTTCCCGCATTTTTTAGAAGCAATCAGTCCTTGTTTGATTTCATAAAACAATCGTAAGACATCCCAATACATGGTTCCATGTACCATCACTGGATCATTTGAAAATCGATGCAATTCTTCTATTTCGATGGTTTCCCCATTGAAGGTTCCACACATTGCTCTTCCTCCAGATGCTCCAAAATCAAAAGCTAATACTTTCTTTTCTTTTCTCATTTTTTCACCCTTCTTTCAAAATTAGCGGGGGATTAATAGCCCCCCGCTAATTTTATCATTTTCTTTTATATTTATGCAAGTATATTACTTATACAATGGTCCATAAGTTGTGCAAGCTCTATAATCCTGACCTTCTTTATCCATTCCAAATCCATTCCATGAAGCCGGTCTAAAAATATCTTCTTCTTTTACGTTATGCATACATACTGGAATTCTTAACATAGAACACATCGTGATTAAATCTGCTCCAATATGTCCATGACTAATAGCACCATGGTTAGCTCCCCAATTATTCATCACATCATAAGCCGTCTTAAATGCACCTTCTCCTGTTACTCTTGGTGCAAACCAAGTACATGGCCATGTGTAATCTGTTCTTTTCCATAATTTGTCAGTTACTTCATCTGGCAACTTGACTGTCCATCCTTCTGCTATTTGAAGTACTGGGCCCAGTCCTTTAATCAGATTTAAACGGATCATGGTACAAGGCATTTCTGCTTCTGTAACCCATCTAGATGAGAATCCACCGCCTCTAAAATACCCTTGATTTGCTGCACTCCACTCGGTAGCTGCAAGCATTGCTTCTTGATCTTCTTGGGTTACATCATACCAAGGTTTCATAACACCATTCCCATGGTCATCTTTCGATTGTCCATTTCCATCTAGACAAGATGCTCCTGAATTGATCAAATGAATAAATCCACCAGCTTCTTTCGCTACGCCTTCCAATTCATATCCAGTTGCCTTCTTCACTGCATCTGGGCTCCAATAGGTGCGGACATCTGAGAAAATCTGCGCTTTATTAGTTAACAGCTTCATAAACATCATGCTAAGTCCGTTTAAAACATCATTTTCTGTTGCTAATATATATGGTTCTCTAGCTCCATTCCAGTCAAAAGAAGTATTTAACAAAGCTTCTGCATAATCACAGTTTGGATAGAAATCAGTCCATTGTCTTTGCCCCTGGAATCCACCTGCAAGAGCATTATGTCCCAAACGTTCTTCTTCACATCCATCAGGAAGATTCGGGTTGCCATTCATAAGATCCTTAATAATACACATCATCTTTACAACGAATTCCCATTCTTCTTCTTTTACTTTTCCCGACTTTTGAACTTCAACTGGATTCATATCGATTCCATTTTTGCATTTTGCTTTTGTCCAAGCTAACGCTTTATCAAATTCTGCCTGATCATATATGTTTTCTGTCATACGACGAATAATTTCTGTTTCATCTACTGATTCAACTCTCATACCCAAGTAATCTTCAATAAATGCTGAATCAATGATAGAACCACCAATACCCATACAAATAGAACCAATTTGCAGGTAAGATTTTCCTCTCATGGAGGCAGTTGCAACTGCTGCTCTACCAAATCTTAACAATTTATCTACTACATCTGACGGAATCTCTGTTGCATCAGCATCTTGTACATCATGTCCATAAATACCAAAAGCAGGAAGACCTTTCTGTGCATGGGTCGCTAATACAGATGCCAAATAAACAGCTCCTGGTTTTTCTGTTCCATTGAATCCCCAAACACCTTTAATTGTATCTTTCTCCATATCCATTGTTTCTGAACCATAACACCAGCATGGTGTAACCGTAAGGGTAATTGCAACCCCTGCTTTTTTGAATTTATTTGCACAAGCAGAAGCTTCTGCCACTCCACCAATTGTAGTATCTGCAATGACAACCTGTACTTCTTCTCCATTGGTATATTTAAGATTATCTCTGAATAACTTTGCTGCTGATTCTGCCATATTCATTGTTTGGGCTTCTAATCCGCCACGAACATCTAAGAATCCTCTGCGTCCGTCAATAGTTGGTCTGATTCCGATTACGGGATAATCCCCAATCAATCTACTTTTTGCCATAAATAAAACCTCCTTATAATTGAAATGATTAGCTTAATAATTCCATTGTATACTTGTTTTTATACATTTTCTCGTGTTATAATGGAAAAAAATATAACATTATTCACTTTTAGGAGGATTATGAAATATTTAGAATATAAAGAACGCAAAACACATGGCACCTTCGATTTTCCCATTGAATTTTATCATGTGACCCCTACGCACCCACGTTATCAGATGTCCTATCATTGGCATATTGAATATGAACTAATTCGTATTTTAAAGGGGGAACTTTTAATTTCTTTGGATGAAAAAGAATTTCTAGTTAAGACTGGGGATATTATTTTTATTCACGATGGCATTCTGCACAGTGGACAACCAAGAAACTGTGTGTATGAATGTGTTGTATTTAATGTACAGTCTTTATTAAAACACGAAACGGTCTGCCAAAGACAAATGAAAAAAATCATAGATCATAATTATAAAATCAATTATTTATTTCAAAATAATTCTGACAAGTTCCATACGTTGGTCAATGCCCTTTTTGAGACTTTACGCTGTAAATCTACTGGATATGAGCTTTGTGCCTTAGGCTCTTTATATCAGATATTAGGCACAATTTTAGAATATAATTATTATGATAAAACTCCCAATATATCTGAGCACAACAGTAAACGTATTCTTCAATTAAAAAATGCCATCGAGTTAATTGAAACCTCGTATGGCACTTGTATTACCTTAGATGATTTGGCAAAATCGGCTGGTATGAATTCCAAATATTTCTGCCGTTTCTTCCATGAAATGACTCATCGAACCCCCATTGACTATTTGAATTATTATCGTATTGAAATCGCCTGCTTTCAACTGGCGACTTCAGATGATTCAATCATCGATATTGCTTTAAATTGCGGATTCAATGATGTGAGTTATTTTATTAAAACATTCAAAAAATATAAGGGAGTCACACCAAAAAAATATTTAAATGCACCACTCAGCTAATCTGCTGAGTGCTTATCCTTCTGGATATAGGCAGTCCACCCCTATGTTATCCATTAATTCCAGCCATTCCTTGGAAGGCTTTTCATCAGTTACCACTACGTCTACATCTTGGATATTTCCTACTTTAGAAAATGTAATGGTGTCAAACTTGGAACTGTCTACTGCTAATATGCGCTGCTTTGCTGCTTTCAACATCACTTGTTTTGCTTGTGCAATCTGATCATTGGTATCCGTAAACCCTTTGGTCTGATCAAATCCTTTGCAAGATATTACTGTTGTTTCTACATTAAATGCACCTAGATTTTCAATAGCTCTAGGACCTAGCAAGGCCAAATATCCTTTTTTAATCTGTCCACCAGAAGAAATCACATTCCAATCTGATACATCAGAAAGTTCAATCACAATTTCCAAAGAATTCGTGATTACCGTCAGATTCTGCTTATCCTTAATTGCTTTGGAAATAAACACTGCTGTAGTACTGGCATCTAGCATGATGTGATCCCCATCATGGATCAAGCTTGCCACAAGTTCCGCAATCTTTTGCTTTCCAGACACATTATGAGTCTTTCTAACATTAAATGGCAGATCAATGTTGGTGTTTTCATTAATTACAGCACCTCCATAGCTTTTGATTGCTAGCCCATCTTTATCAAGCTTATCCAAATCTCTTCTAATTGTCTCTTCGGATACATTATAAAGCTGGCTGATTTCACTTACTACCACTCGTTTGTCTTTTTGTAATTTTTCTAAAATTAGATTACGTCTTTCCACTGCAAGCATGTGATCATCCCCTCTTTTCTTCTAATTCTTAATTTTAATATCCACGTTATAAAATAGACTGAATCGTCTGTTTGTCTGGATGTGCAATTACCGAAGAATCAAGATACATCCCTTGTTCTGCAATGGAGTGTTTGGCTTTCTCAACTGCTGCATCCACGGCTGATATTTCTCCGGTTAAAAGCATATATGATTTTCCACACATACCCTTTGCAATACGAAGCTCAATCAACTTTACAATTGCTGTTTTTGCAGCAATGTCGGCTGCTACTATAATAGAAGCAGCATCATAAGTTTCTAAAATTCCAAGTGCATGAATGTTCTCTACTTCTGATGTTCCATAAATGGCAGGAAATATATCCTCATGGGGATTCCCCAAGACAAAGCTATCAATTAACTGTTCTGGATATTGCTGCTTTACGGCATCAACCGCTGCCTTAACTGCGCTCAAATTACCTCCAACAATAGCAATATATTTTCCCGGACAAACGGTCTGTGCTTCTATCATTTCTACATCAGCAGTTTTGACCATCTGATCTGCTGCTGTAATTCCACTGGCTACTGTTTTAAATTCTATCATGCCAATTGCTCTACTCATACAGTCCCTCCTGCTTATTTTCCTTTATCACGATATACTGACTTGTAACTTCTGATACAGTGCCACAAATTGAGGCATGAATCCCAACACTTAATCCCTTAGCAGGCTTTCCAATCAGTTGACCATTCTCTACCTGTTCACCCACTGTTACAATGGCAAGAGCTGGTGCTCCAATGTGCTGGCTTAACATAATCTTCACCTGTTTCATTGGTACCACTACATCATCCAAAGGTGCTTCTACGTTATACTTTACAAGTCCCAATCGAGCTTCTAACCTTGCTTCTGGTGCTTTGCGATATTCTCTAGACTCTTCTACTGGTACAGATATAACCCCTTGTGGTGGCTTTACACCTGCATTTCGAAGCCCTATTTTATATTCTGCCATTAAAGATCTTGGGGATAGTCCCTGAGGACATGAAAACAACTCGCAAAGGCCGCAAGAACTACAAAACATGGTGTTTATAAATGGATTCATATTTTGAAAATCTTTGTTGGAAGCTGCCCTCATAAATAAATGCGGTTCTACAGGATGACCCAATGCATGTCTAGGACAAAGATCCGTACACATTTGGCACTGACAGCAAATCGATGCCGCACGATTCATTTCAATCGTAGTCTTACTTTGCTTCTTTTGTACCAATAAATGTTCCTTTGGAAGTACTAAGACTGCATTGGTCGTCTTCGTTACCGGCTGTGACTCACTTCCTATATATCCCATCATTGGTCCTCCAATGAAATAAACTGGGTCTTTTGTTGTAATGACTCCAGCCAGAGACACCACTTCCTTTATGGTGCACCCTAGTGGAACACGTACAGTTACCGGATTGCTGACCTCTGCTACGACTGAAACAAGCTTGTCAGTAACTGGTTTTTGTTTTTCCACTGCCTGATAGATATTATACACTGTTTCCACATTAAATACAGCAATTCCTTCCTCAATTGGAAGTCCACCAGGTCTGACTACTTTCTTTGTTGCCTCATAAATTAATACAATTTCATCACCCATAGGATACACGCCGTCTAAGAACTTTAGACGAATCTTCGGGAACTCATCCAAATATATCTGCATTGCCTGAATCGTTGCCTTATATTCTTTCTTAATACCAATAATTGCTTCTTTTGCTTCCACCACATCTGCAATCATACTAAAGGTTTTCATAATTTCATAAGCATATCGTTCTAATAATTGTCTATGTAGCTTCAGTAAGGGTTCACATTCTGCACAATTCATTATAATTGTATTGGCTCGTTTGTCAAGCTTTACATATGTTGGAAACCCGGCTCCACCTGCTCCAACAATACCATTCATTTGAACTATACTAGTTAATTCTTCTATCTTCATATTAGACCCCACTCCTATGCCTCATCCACAATACCTACAATTGCAGCATCTATTGGTGCTGTTTCCATACCACTGCCAATTCTCGCTGCACTTCCAAGTGCTACAAGAACCGTTTCTCCTATCCCTGCACCGATCTGATCAATGGCAACCAACTGATTGGTATCTGATTTCATAGAATCAAGTGGCTTAATAAGCATAAGCTTATTTCCTACTAACTTGTCACTCTTTCTTGTAGAAACAATACTTCCCACTACTTTTCCAATAATCATCCTTACCTCCATCTAACCGGCAGCTTATTTTTGAATCATAACTGTCTGCCCGGTTGCAACTTTACAAGCGTTTGCTTCATCTGTATCAATATGCATTTCTAACGTAAAACTTTCATCCACCCTGATTTTTACATGATTTAAAATTGTACTTCTTTCATTATCTACTTTGACAGACACCACATCTTGATCTTTTACACCTGCAGACAAAGCATCTGCCGGAGACATATGAATATGCCGCATTGCAACAATACAGCCTTCTTTCAAATAAAGTGCACCTTTAGGTCCAACAATAGCAATTGGTGCCGAACCAACAATATGACCGGATTCACGAATCGGTGCTTTGATTCCTAATTTCACCGCATCTGTAGCAGAAATCTCTACCTGTGATGCCTTACGAACTGGTCCTAATATTCTTACATTCTCTATAGCTCTAAGCTTTAAACCCACAATAGTAACCAATTCATTTGCTGCAAATTGACCACCCATAAGTTCTTTTTTCTTCGTTAATTGATAGCCTTTTCCAAATAATACTTCTAAATGTTCTTGTGTAAGATGGATGTGGCGTGCCGATACCCCGATTGGTACCAAATATCCGTTGCTTGCCTTTTGGTTCTTATCTAAGACTTCCATCACCATTTTTGTGATTGTTTCTATCTGATTTGTCTCCAAGTTGACACCTGCTCTTTCTAAAGTTAAAATAGCCCGACGGAATCCAAGTAATCGTTTCCCATCACTTGGCCCGCGGGCAAAGGTTCTTCCACGACTATTTTGTCGGTAAAATTTGTTCTACATCTGAATGTGGTCTTGGTATTACATGAGTAGCCACTAACTCACCTAGTCTTGTAGCACTGTCTGATCCAGCTTCTACTGCTGATTTTACAGCGCCTACATCTCCACGTACCATTACAGTTACTAATCCTGAACCAATTTTTTCTGTTCCTACCAATGTTACATTTGCGGCTTTGCACATTGCATCTGCTGCTTCAATTGCAGCTACCAAACCTCTTGTTTCTATCATTCCCAATGCTTCCTGTGACATCTTTTTTTCCTCCTTTTTCACTGTTACTGCTTTGTTTGTATTTACTGTTTTGGCCGGAGCTTTTGCTGTCGGCTTTATTGGTGCCTTTTCTTCTGCCATCTTGCATCCTCCTATTTGAATCTGCTAGCACTTAACTGGACCAGACGAATAATTTCTTCATGGGGATTTGCAATAATACCAGATGCTGCAGGCTGCTTAATTCCATGAAGCTTTGCCGCTTCTATCGCTTCCGTAACGGCTGAAATACTGCCCTCTACAATAATGGTAACCAGCCTTCCTCCAAGCTTTCGTTCCCAAGTAGCCAGTTCCACCTCTGCAGTTTTACACATCATATCCAATGCCTGCACTGCTGCCGTTACGCCTGTAATTTCAATAAATCCATATGATTTACCCATGAATAAACTCCTTTGTCCTATGTTCTATATTGTTGGGAGAATTTTCTCTACGTCATTGTGTGGTCTTGGTATTACATGTGTTGCAACTAATTCTCCAAGTCTTGAAGCTGCTGCTGATCCACTTTCTACTGCTGCTTTTACAGCGCCTACATCTCCACGTACCATAACTGTTACTAATCCAGAACCAATCTTTTCTGTTCCTACTAATCTAACTTCTGCTGCCTTTGTCATTGCATCTGCTGCTTCAATTGCTGCTGTAAGTCCTCTTGTCTCTACCATTCCCAATGCTTCTTGTGCCATTTTTTCTTCCTCCTATAATTTCATTTCATTTTCACATGCTTTAATTTGTATCAAAAGCATTTAGTTTCAACATCTTTTCTGTATCCTTCGTCGGCCTTGGTATAATATAGCTTTGTACCACACCGGATACTTCCTTTGCTTTGTTTATCCCGGCTTCCATAGCAGCCTCTACATCCGTTACACTTCCTCTGAACTTGATGGTAACCAATAGTGGAATCGGGAGGGCATCTGCATTGCCGGGTTTGTTCTTATCAAAATTCTCTAACCGTACATTGGCTGCCTTGCAACCGGCATCTGCTGCCATAAATGCACACGTAAGGCCAAATACTTCTAATATTCCTACTGCTTCTCCCATATGCGCCTGCTTCCTTATTTATTAATAATTGCAATCTTAAGCCCTGTCATTGCCAGATTCGTCTTATGTGCTTCGTTGATATCTTCTAATGAAAATGTATCTGTAATCAGCTTATCCATTGGAATCCCAATCTTCTTTGCGCTCTTTAAGAAATCAAATGTAGTTGCATAATCTCTTAATGTATATACCCAAGAACCAACCAATGTAATTTCTTTCGAACAAATGTCAAAATGAGGATTGATGGTTGCATCCCCACCATTAATAAAGAATCCCAGTTCACAAAGTCCTCCGCCATTTCGAATGAATTTATATATATTGGCATGTGCAATTGGTGATCCAGTACATTGGAATGCAAAATCTGCAAGATGTCCACCAAATTTATCTCCCACTGCTGCTGCCAATGCGTCTAAGCCTTTGTGATCTTTAAAGTTTACATAATCCGTAGCACCTAATTCTTTCGCAAAATCCAATCTCTTTTGTTCTCCATCGACTGCAATAACATTTGCAATGCCCATGGTTTTCAAAATTGCAATACAAATTAAACCAATTGGTCCACATCCTTGTACTACAACTCTACTATTAAATCGAAGAATTCCTGTGGATTTTGCTCTTTCCACTGCATGAATTAGAACTGCACAAGGTTCAATCAATATTCTAGAATACAAGTCCAAATCACTTACATTAAAGATGGTAGAACCACCACGAATTAAAATATAATCGGAAAACCATCCATTCAAATGAATATCATCATCTGGAAGCAAGCCATATACATCTGCTCCACCTACATTTTGTTTATTTAAATCATACATTGTAATCTCTGGGTTGTCTTTGAAAATCATGCAGGAAACCACCTTATCTCCAAGATGTAAGTCTTTCCCAGCACTGTCTTTCTTCACGTTCTTACCCATTTTTACGATTTCTCCAGTTCCTTCATGTCCAAGCACTAAGGGAATCAATCCAAATGGATCCTTTTTAAATTCATGTGCATCTGTACCACAGATTCCACATCCTTCTACTTTTACCAGGATATCATCATCGCCTACTGTAGGAATTGGATATTCTTGAATTTCATAATGTTCTAGTTTCGTCAGCATAGCAACCTTTGCTTTTTCAGGTATCGTTCCTGTATTTCCCGTGGTTGATGCTGGGGCTGCTCCTGTCATATTGGACAGCACTTGTTTTACAATTTCTTCAATATTTACTGAATTTACGTCCATAATTTTCTCCCTATCTTATACACAAACTATCTGACATTACACAACGTCTGCGTTTGGTAAATGTGCTTGCACTTGTTAGGCCTTCTCCAGTTCGACTTGCAATGGTAAATGTGCAAAATCCTTCTCCCCCAAATCCCAATGCTGCATAGGAGGGAGCGTTCTTAACTAAAATAGCTGTATCAATTGCTTTTGCATATTTCGTAATGTTATCAATGTTCTTAGAATGAATATGCGCGGAATGTCGATTTCCATGTTCCAGCCATACAGATTGTTCTACTGCATCGTCAAAATCTTTTGCGCGTACAATCCCAAGAATTGGCATCATCAGTTCTTCTGCTATCAAAGGATGTTCCTTTTTGCCTTCAAAGATAATACATCGGATGTTATCTGGAACAGTAACTCCAATCATTCCTAACAAAGTCTTGGCATCACGACCTACACATTTACGATTCAGCTTTCCACCTGCAAGTACTACCTCTGTAAGCTTTGTCTGCTGTTCCTGGTCAATTGCATAACAGCCTTGTTCTTCCACCAAATAATGAAATAGCTCATCCACTACCCCACCCACTGCAACAATTTCTTTTTCTGCAATACATGGAAGGTTATTATCAAAGGTACAACCATTTACAATGTCTCCAGCAGCTTTTCTTATATCCGCTGTTTCATCTACTAATGCCGGTGGATTTCCAGCGCCTGCCCCGATTCCTCTTTTTCCCGAAGACAATACTGCTGTTACTACACCTGGTCCGCCAGTGGCAGCAATGAGAGGAATATCTTTGTGTTTCATCATCACATTGCTGGACTCAATAGTAGGTTGTTCTATTGTGACTGCTATATTGTCAGGTCCCCCTGCTTCTAAAGAGGCTTCATTTATCATATTAATTGCAAAAATTGATGTCTGAATTGCACCTGGATGTGGATTAAATACTACTGTGTTTCCACCTGCGACCATGCCAATGGTATTACAAATAATTGTTTCACTTGGGTTCGTGCATGGGGTAATTGCACCAATCACTCCAAATGGTCCCATTTCAATTAAGGTAAGTCCTCGGTCTCCTGACCAAGCCTTTGTAGTAATATCTTCTGTACCTGGTGTCTTCTCTGCAACCAGCTGGTGCTTTAAGATTTTATGTCCTACATTACCCATACCTGTTTCTTCTACACCCATACGGGCTAATAATTCTGCATTTTCTTTTGTCTTTCTACGAATAATAGAAATAATAGTTTCTCTTTGATCCATAGACATTCTTCTTATATATATTTCTGCTTTTTTTGCCGCTTCTATTGCATCATTCATATCAGTAAATATTCCATGCTTACCGGTAGGAGCTTCTGCAATCTGCATTTTCGCCAAAACTTCTTGTACAATATCTTGCACCATACGTTCATTTATAGGCACGCGATTACCTCCTTTAATATTGATTTTCCATATGCGGCCAGCTTTGTATCCTGTTCTGCTGTTCCTCCACTGACTCCTAATGCACCAATCATCGTGTCACCTATCATCAATGGTTCTCCACCTCCAAATATTACGATCTTTCCTTCATTGGTAAATTGAACACCATATAGGGATTCCCCTGGCTGGCTTAGCTTTCCAAGTTCTGCTGTTGATATTTTAAGGCCTGCCGAAGTAAATGTTTTATTTAATGCCACATCAAAACTTGCTATATAAGCACCATCCATACAATGAATAGCAACTGGTCTAGCTGACGCATCTGAAACTGCGACTACCACCGCTAATCCCATGTTTTCTGCTTTTTGTTCCACTCGTTTCACCAAAGCGGTAGCTAATTTCAAGGTCATACTCGTTCTCTTAGTAAGCACATCTTCTACAACTGCCTGCACGGTCCTTGCAATGAATTCTTCTTTCATCTTAATCGCCTCATATTCCGTGTTTCTTATAAACCTAACTGTTCCATTACCTTCTTTGTGATAGTAGCCACTAAATCAGCGGTATTTCCTGCTATCTGAGGTTCTGCTGTTGATTTGCTGCAGGTAGCTTCACAATTATGGCAGTTCATTCCATCCTTATTCTGACATAAGTCTGCCGGATGCTTTCCTGATAATCCCATCTGTCTTCTAATCTCGTATAATTTCTCAATTTGAACCTTATCAAATTCTTTTGGTCCACCTAACATCTTTGATTTGTATAACAATTCTGCGTAAAATTCTACTGATTCCATCTTGTGATATGCCGCTAATAGATCTGTACTCCATGTTAATGCTCCGTGGCTTTCTAATAATACTGCATCATAATATGGTAAATATTTCTCTACATTATCTGGAATTTCCACGGTGGAAGGTGTGCCATATTCTGCGATAGGTACGCATCCAAGAGCAATCACTGCTTCTGGCATAATAGGTTGTGTCAAAGGAATTCCTGCTATTGCAAAACTGGTTGCAAAAGTTGGATGAGCATGCACCACTGCACCTACATCTGATCTTTTCTCATATACTCTCATATGCATTTTAATTTCAGAAGAAGGCTTGAATCCTTTGTTTGCTTGAATCACATTTCCCTTTGCATCTACCTTACATATATATTCTGGAGTCATAAATCCTTTTGAAACACCGGTTGGTGTGCAAAGGAACTCATTATCGTTTAATTTAACGGAAATATTACCATCATTTGCAGCAACCATATTTCTGTCATAAATTCTTTTTCCAATATCACAAATCTGTTTTTTGATTTCAAATTCATTCAACATTATTTTTTCCTCCTGGAATTTTCTTTGTTTTTGTTGTTTCTATTGCTATTATAATACTTGTTTTTCTTAAAGTCAATATATTTATGTGGTTTTTGTTGTTATTTTTTGATTTTTAATGTGGTTTTTATTGTTAGTCTTGGGTTAGAAACAATAACAGCTCTTCCACGCCTTCTTTTGTTTTTGAATCCACATAAAACAGCTTCTTGCAGCCGGATAAGCATAACCATCTTGCCGCACGTTTTGGATTGGCATGTGGTTCGTTTATCTTAGTTATGATGCCAATCACTTCTCGATTTGCCATACAGGTAATATTGGGTGGAAATAACGAGTAGGATTCTGTTGCTGAGATTAAAAGTCCTACCACATCCGCTTCATAAGAATAAAGTGCCAATGCTGAACCCAGCCCCTTCGTCTGTGCATATTCTCCTGGAGTATCAATCACCACATCTAAATAATTCACATATTGAGTTTTGTGATATTGAATTTTCTCACCCCGCAGCGCCTGGGTCAAAGTAGTCTTGCCACACTCACTGCTGCCCATTAAAATGATTTTCTTCATACGCTACGTCCTTGTAATCTGGCAGGTTGTAAATCCAAGCTTGATATCCACGTAATTTAAAATGGAATCAACGGCCGCCTCAACTTCTGACACCGTCCCAGTTACAATGAGTGAACCACTGAAACGATCTACAAAGCCCAACTCCACACCTGCTGCCTTCACTGCAATATCGGCAATGATAATTGCAGTTTCTGCAGGGCTGATCGTCATAACCCCAATCGCTGACTTGGCATAATCCACACTAGGATCAAGACCCAATTTCTCATAGAGTATTTTATCTGGATTGGCGATAATATGTGCAATTGATATTTGTTTACCTGGTACTAACTCTTGTACAATTCTTTGTATTCCTTCTGGTTGACTTTCATTTACATATACCAAACCTTACCCTCCTATCTGACAACTTAAGTTTGTATGTTGTTCGATTACTTGCTTTAATATTTCCATATGCTCATTGGTTGGTGGCAATATTCCTTCCATGAAATACGTTCTTCCCAATCCTTCATACTTATCCTGTCCCAGTCTATGGTAGGGAAGAAGGTAAATCTTTTGTACTCCTGGAAGGCTGTCTGCAAATCTCCCAATCTCTTTGATTTCTGCCACTGTATCATTAAATGTAGGAATAACCGGAACACGAATACTTAATTTCGTCTGATTTGATGCGGCTATTTTTCTAGCATTTTCTAGCATAAGTTCATTTGATTTTCCTGTAAATTCTTTGTGTTTTGCACCATCCATATGCTTAATATCCAATAAATACTGATCTAGATAAGGCAGCATACTTTCAATGATTTCATAAGATGCACAACCCATGCTCTCCATAGCCGTGCTAATCCCAGCATGTTTTGCTTCTTCCAGCAAGGCTTTGGCAAATTCTGGCTGACATAGACTTTCACCACCTGATAAGGTTAATCCACCTCCCGATCTTCTATAATAAGGACGATCCTTTTCTACAAGTTCCATCACTTCTTTTACCGTTACATCCCGTCCTATCATCTTTGGACTTCCTTGCACTTTCATGGTCTGAATCTTGTAGTCTTGAGATTCCGGATTGCAGCACCATTTGCATCGAAGTACACAACCCTTAAGAAATACAATGGTTCGAATGCCCAAGCCATCATGGATGGAATATCGCTGAATATCAAATATTCTTCCTTGAATTTCTTTATTATTCATAATGCTTCTCCTATAATCCTTGTTCCGTCCGATGAATAATATCATCTTGTAATGAGCGTGATAAGGTAGTAAATAATGCACTATATCCTGCCACTCGTACAACCAAATGCTTATATTGTTCCGGATTCTTCTGTGCTTTAAGCAAAGTATCTTTATCTACTACATTAAACTGCATATGACTGCCTTTTTGATCAAAAAAAGAACGAATCAGATTCACGAAATTATTTAATCCATTTTCTCCGCTAAGGGCAGAAGGATGAAATTTCTGATTGAACAACGTTCCGTTAGAAGCAATTCCATGATCCAGCTTTGACACTGAATTAGCCGCTGCTGTTGGCCCGTTTATATCTTTTCCTGCAGATGGTGATACTCCATCAGCTACTGGTGTATGTGCAAGCCGACCATCTGGTGTTGCCCCAGTTTGTGCACCTAGTGGCACATTTGCAGACACAGGGTATAAGCCAGCCTGAAAGATTCCTCCTCTTGGATTTTTAAACCCTTCCATTGGTTTGGTATAGGTATATGCCACATCTCTTGCAAATGCATCTACCTCTTCTTCATCATTCCCAAACTTTGGAATCTCATCAATCCAATGTAACAACTGATCGTATTTTGTCTTTTCTTCCGGAGATACTTTCATATCCATAATATTCTTTATAATTTCAGCAATCTCTGCTTCTCCCACTGCTTTACCAGATTCCTGCACGCTTCTAACAATTTCAACTGTCATATCTGCGGCAGATGCAGCATCGAATCCTTGCCCATAATTAAGTGCTAATGCTTTCTTATATTCTGCCAGTGTTAGTTTCTTTTCATCAAAGACCAATTTCTTGACCGCATATAGAGAATCTGCCATATTTGCAACTCCAAAGCCCTGTGGTCCTGTAAAGTTATAGACTGCTCCACCTTCCTGTACTGTTTTTCCCACTTTCATACAGTCATCTACCATGCAAGATAAAAATGGCAATGGACAACGTTCGCTATGAGCCACATCAATGGAATTATCTGCATTTACCAATAGTGAAATTTGGTAGTTCATCTGTGCTTTATAGGCATTATAAAAGTCTTCAAAAGTCTTCATATTCTCTACTTCGCCCGTCTTGATACTAACTTGCTTCCCTTTATCCATACCATTGGAAAATACGAATTCTAATGGCTTACACATATTAAAAAATGCAGCATCATGCCAGCCTTCTGTTTTTCCTGCTTTCTGTGGTTCTACACATCCAATAATGTTATAATCTCTGGCATCTGCCAGGCTTAATCCTCGATTCATCAAAGATGGAATAATGACCTCATCATTATAATAAGCTGGTAAACCAATTCCCGTTCTAGTCAGAGCCGCTGCTTTTACCAGCAATTCTTGCGGTGAACCATTCCAAACACGAATGGATAAAGATGGTTGTGGCAAATATACGTGATGTGATGCCTGAATACACATAAAAGATAAATCATTGGTCACATCTTGTGCTTCCGTACTTTGTCCTCCAACAATTAAGTTTTGGAATAAACTATATCCTGCAAAGCCTTCTGCACTTGCTGCATCCCTGCATTTATTCAAATCATTCAACTTTACCCAAATACAATCAATTAATTCCTGTGCAAATTCCCGTTTTAACGTGCCCGCTTCTATATCTTTCTTATAATAAGGATACATATATTGATCGAAACGTCCCGGTGAAATCGAATGTCCACTCGATTCAATCTGCAGTATCTGTTGAACAAACCAAAAGCTTTGACATGCCTCATAAAAATTAGAAGCTCCTTTTGCTGGAACTCTTTCACAATTCTTAGCAATCATCAACAACTCTTGTTTACGAATTGGCTCACTGCATTGATCTGCCATCTGTTGTGCAAGTTCTCTATAGCGTTTTGCATAGGCAATGACTGCTTCACAGCTCATCATGACCCCATGTAAAAACTGAGATTTTCTTGCATAATCACTGTCCCCTACTCTACATTGATCCAGCGTTTCTTTTGCCTCTGCAATAATTCCCTCGTAACCAATTTTTAACACTTTATCATACTGAACCGTTACATGACCAACTCCATTATAGAAATAATTTCCCGGTGTAAAGACATTATGTTCTATAGCAGTCAGCGTTTCCGGTGCCATGTAAGCAGTGGCTAATTCACTGGTTGTCTTACCCTTCCAATATTTATGCACTTCTTTTAATTCACACTTGGTCTTTTCGGTTATATAAAAAGGATCCGCACTTCTAGTTGTTACGGTATCAAATTCCGACTCCAGCCATTCATAAGAAAACTCTGGATAGGTCTGACATCCCCTAGGTGCAATTGTTGTGCTTCCCACAATTAATTCCTTTTCTCTTATGATAATTGGTAATTTTTCCAACATATGCTTGAGCGCCTTAGAACGCCTAATAATCATGGGATCACTTTCTGTTTCCTTGTAGGACTCTGTAATTAGGATTGCTCTGGCAGATTCAATTTCCGGCATCTTTGCAAATAAATGTTCTACTAGAAATGGTATTCTATCTGTTTTAGAAATTTCTGTGCTACAATATTTTTCCATAACTTCCCCTTTCCTATCTATATTACTACATGTACAATGCTATATTTTTGATTATATTCCTATTCTTTTTCAATGTCAATAAATACCTCGTTATTTTATGTGTATTTATGTGGTTTTTATATATTTTTTTATTTTGCAGTGTTGTTTGTATTGTTTTTCGTTCTCAAGACTATCAAATACAAACACCGCTATTTGCTGTTGGTACAGGTTTAGCAAATGATAACAAATAAAATGAACCCTATAAGAGGAAACGGTTATTTTTTAACCATCCATCTTATAGGGTTCATTTTACATTTCTACTCTTGCATAATCCTTTTCTTTTTAGATTGCTTGAGCTATACTTTTCTTTTTAATCACCCACAACACACCCAGCATCAATAGAATTCCTATTGGAAGTGAAATCCAGGCACTTTGTACAAATCCTGCTACAATATAGGTAACAAATGACACCGCTGCCACTGTAAATGCATAAGGTAATTGTGTAGATACATGGTTTACATGATTACACTGTGCTCCTGCCGATGCCATAATAGTTGTATCAGATATAGGCGAGCAGTGATCTCCGCAAACTGCTCCAGCCATACATGCTGAAATAGAAATAATCATCATATTTTCATTGGAACCTGCAAATACTGCAACTACAATTGGGATTAGAATTCCAAAAGTTCCCCATGAAGTTCCGGTTGAAAATGCAAGGAAACAAGCAACAAGGAAAATAATAGCCGGAAGAAAATTCATAAATCCTCCTGCACAATTCCCCATGACTTCTGCAACAAATTCTTTTGCACCCAAACTATCTGTCATAGCTTTTAATGTCCATGCAAGTGTTAGAATTAAAATAGCAGGAACCATTGCCTTGAAGCCCTCTGGAATACATCCCATACAATCTGAAAATTTCAGTACTTTTCTGACTGTATACAGAATAATCGTTACTACAAATGCAAAGAAACTTCCCAGTACCAATCCAACAGAAGCATCACTATGAGAAAATGCTTCTACAAAACCTGCACCCTTGAAAAATCCACCTGTATAAATCATTCCAATTACACAACATATAATTAAGGTTATAATTGGAATCAACAAATCAATCACTTTACCAGTTGCATCATCTCCACATTCGGATACTGCATTTGCATATGGACGATCCGGTGTGGTAAATAAATCACCTTTTTTTGCATTATCTTCATGAGTTTTCATAGGACCATAATCTACATTCATCACTACCAGACCTATCATCATAACAATTGTAAGCAAGGCATAGAAGTTATAGGGAATAGCACGGATGAAAATAGATAATCCATCTTCCCCTTCTACAAAGCCAGTAACTGCAGCTGCCCATGATGAAATAGGTGCGATAATACAAACTGGTGCCGCCGTCGCATCAATTAAATATGCTAATTTTGAACGGGAAACCTGATGTTGATCTGTAACTGGTCTCATAACACTTCCAACTGTTAAACAATTAAAATAATCATCTATAAAAATTAATACACCCAAACAAATAGTCGCAAGCTGTGCTCCTGCTCTTGTTTTGATTCTTTTGCTTGCCCATGCACCGAATGCTGCCGAGCCCCCAGCTTTATTCATCAAACTTACCATCGTACCAAGTATGACAAGGAAAATCAAAATTCCCACATTGTAGCCATCTGATAACACACCAATAATTCCATCCTGAAAAATATGGGTCATTGTCTTTTCAAAAGTAAAACCAGAAAAGAACAATCCTCCCACTAAGACACCAATAAACAAAGAACTATATACTTCCTTTGTAATTAATGCCAAAACAATTGCTACAATCGGTGGAACCAATGCCCAAAATGTCCCAAACATTGCCGGTTGCGGTGCCTTGTCTGCTGCAAATACAACCATTGGACTTGCAGCTAGCACAAATATGAATGCAGCAACTGCTCCTCCTAGTTTTTTTAAATAATTTCTCATGTTTCTCCCTCTCTTCTTCCGTTTTATAAATATTTATACATAAAAAGCCATGAACAACATTTCAATTGAAACGTATCCATGGCATAAATATATCTATTCAATATATTTTATAAGTTCTCATACCAATAGCGCTCCACATAATGTGACAGTACGCCGCATGTTCTACAGCGTCCCAGAAATCATCCTTGGGATCAGATCATCTCTTCGGCACCATTCCCTTTCCTCTATCACGGCTTCCCTGCCTTCTGTGATATCATACTTTTGAATTGTGCACCTCTATTTCGGTCATTCTTTTATATACGACACTTTACCATTTTATTGTGCGAAAGTCAATACTATCTGGTAAATCGCTTCATTTGACGTAACAGTTCAGCCATAATCAAAAGAATGAGCGAATCATGCTTGCATGAATGAGCACATTCTCTTGATTATGAGCAGAATGCCCGTTCATGAGCAAAAAAAGCTGCGTATGCAGCGTAAAGCACCGAAGGTGCGTTTTGCGAATGGCATGGCTGAACTGTTACATTTAAAATTCTATTTATAGGATTTTTCAAACATCTCCAAACAAATAACATCTGATAATGGAGAGGGATCCTTCGTAAAAAGTCCTCCCATTGTATCATAGGCATTTGATACAAATTGCTTTAATTCACTTTTCTCAATTCCATAATCTGACATCCTAAGTTCCGTTACACCACAATCTTTTTGTAATTGAACTAATGCATCCACAAAATCCATGGGATTGTTTGCTTCTCTATTGCCTAAGGCTTTCGCCATATCAATCATGCGCTGATCACAAGAACCACTTTTTGCAAAATAAGTATAATAGGCTACGCTGATCATAATTAACCCTGCTCCATGAGGAAGATTTGAATGAAATGCAGACATAGCATGTTCCATAGAATGCTCTGAAGTACATCCCGAGGTCGACTCTACCATTCCTGCCAATGTATTCGCAAGGGCAACTGCTTCTCTTGCATCTAAATCCAATCCATTATCCACTACTTTTTTCAGATTCTGTCCAATTAATTCAATGGATTTCAATGCATACATATCACTTAATGGATAAGCTCTATTATTGAGATATCCCTCCGTACTATGAAACAATGCATCAAAGCCTTGATATATTGTTAAATCCTTTGGTACCGTCAACATCAATTCTGGATCAACTATAGAGAGAATCGGATATGTCTTATCATATCCATAACCTATTTTTTCATTGGTGTCTTCTTTGGTAGTCACTGTCCACGGATCTGCTTCTGTACCAGTTCCAGCAGTTGTAGTAATCGCAATAATTGGCAATGGATCCTGTAGCACAGGCATACCTTTGCCGCTTCCTCCCTCTACATAATCCCAATAATCACCTTCATTATTAGCCATAATTGCAATTGCTTTTGCTGCATCAATACTACTGCCACCACCCAAACCAACTACAAAATCACAACCATTTGTCTTGGCAAATGCAGCACCTTCCATTACATGGGCTTTAATGGGATTAGGCAATATCTTATCAAAGACAACCGTCTCTACATTTGCAAGCCTGAACTGTTCTTCCACTTTCTCTAAATACCCATTGCTTCTAATAGATTTCCCTGAAGAAATGACAATTAAAGCTTTCTTTCCCGGAAGTTCTTGCTCATGTAAATTAGCAAGCTGTCCTCTGCCAAATAAAATCCTTGTTGGTATAAAATAATTAAAATTCATCCTGTATTCCTCCTTATAAATATAATTTATAAAATCATTGCTTTGTTTTTACACTCTGTTTTTCAAAAAACTCTGCTTTTATTTTTTTTATCAATCCTTGATCAGCTGGCAACCATGGCACATCCTCAATATTCTCTTCTGTTAGCCAAGCAGCATCCTTATGTTCTCTCAAAACAAGATTTCCTGTTTCAATTTTACAGATAAAACAAAACATTTTCAAGTGAAAATTAGGGTAATCGTATTCGACTGTTTCAAATAATT
>JAVXHY010000019.1:0-38038 GCA_036656615.1 Lachnospiraceae bacterium
TTCGGACAAACGGTTTTCAAGACCGCCTCGTTATGACCACTTCGATACCTCTCCATAATATGAAATTGTTATCGCTTTAGCGACAAGTTGTATTTTAGCATAGCCATGATTAACTGTCAATACAATTTTCCCTTATTTAGAAAGAATTTCATCATTTAAAAAAATTCTTGCCACTTCCAAGTCCTCTGGTGTAGTGATTTTTATATTTTCATAGCTTCCTTCCACTAATTTCACTGGATGGCGAAGCATCTGTTCCACAACCATTGCATCATCTGTTACTTGTATAGTAGGTTCTAACATCAAACGCTGATACGCTGCTTTAATCAGTTCCGTTTTAAATACCTGTGGTGTTTGTATCAACCACAAGGTTTCTCGGTCAGGCGTTTCAACCGCAAATCCTTTTTTATCTATTTTTTTTATAGTATCCTTTACCGGCATTCCCACTGCACATGCATCATATTGTTTCACTTCCTCATATGCACGTTTAATAATATCCTCTGTCACAAGTGGCCTTGCACCATCATGAATAAATACATACCCATTTTCAGGTGTACATTTCAATCCAGCTAATACAGAGTGATAGCGTTCTTTACCACCTTCCACAACAGCAGTAACTTTGTCTAAGTTATACTGATCAACAATTTCATTTCTACAAAATAATTCTTGGCCTTCACCTACGACTAAAATTATCTCATCAATAATGGGTGTGTTCTGAAACGCCCGTAGCGCATAGTACACAACTGGTCGATCTGCTATATTTAAATATTGTTTTTGAACATTCGTCCTCATTCGTTTTCCTTGGCCTGCACATAAAATAATTGCAGTACATTTCAACTTGCCCATTAACGTTCTCCTAATTTTAAATTTGGTATAGCATTCAGATCTAGTCCATGCCTTGTACCTGCCATAAATTCATAATAAGCCGCGGCACCTATCATTGCTGCATTATCTGTGCATAAAATAGATGATGGATGATAAAATTCAATCCCTTTTTGTTTACATGCATCTTTCATTACCTTTTGCAGCGTGGTGTTAGCTGCCACTCCACCTGCAATTGCCAGCTTCTTTAGATTAAATTCGTCCACTGCTTTAATTGCATTTTCTACCAGCACATCAATGACTGCTTTTTGAAAGGAGGCCGCTATATCTGCCTGATTATACTTGACTCCCTTCATTTTGCAGCCATTTATATAATTCAATACCGAAGATTTAACTCCACTAAAACTAAAATCATATGGCGAGCCTTCTATGTGGGCCTTTGGAAATTTTATTGCATCACAATTACCCTCTTTTGATAACAAATCAATTTTAGGTCCACCAGGATAACCCAATCCAATTGCTCGTGCGACCTTATCAAATGCTTCACCAGCTGCATCATCTCTTGTTCTTCCAATAATATCATATTGTCCATAATCTTTAACGCGCACCAAATGTGTATGTCCACCAGACACGATCAAACAAATAAAAGGTGGCTCCAATTCCTTGTATTCAATGAAATTTGCAGATATATGACCTTCTATATGATGAACACCAACTAATGGAATGTTTTTTGCATAGGCAATTGCTTTAGCCTCCGCAACTCCTACCAGTAATGCCCCAACTAACCCTGGACCATAAGTCACACCAATGGCATCTATATCATCTAAAGTCACTTCTGCTTCTTTTAACGCTTCTTCAATTACTTGATTTATTTTTTCTATGTGCTTTCGAGAAGCAATCTCAGGAACAACCCCTCCATACAGTTTGTGCAACTCAATTTGCGAAGAGATAACATTAGATAACACTTCTCTTCCATTTTTCACTACCGCTGCTGCTGTTTCATCACAAGAACTTTCAATTGCTAATATTGTAATATCTTTTACTTCTTTCATTTTTTTATTCCTCCGGAAAATCCAATTCTACAGACATACCATCTTTCCCTGCTTTTGACTCCTTAAAGATATTTCTTACTTCTTCCATAAATTCCTCCGGCCGCGTTAGCGATGGACTATAATGAGTCAGCCACATTTCCTTTACATTAGCATCTTTTGCCAATTTTGCAGCCTCATAAAATGTCATATGCTTATATTCCACAGCTTTTGCCGATTTTTCTTTTTCTCCATACATTCCTTCGCAGATAAACAAATCTGAATTTTTAGCATTTTCTTTAATAGATTCTGTGGGTCTTGTATCTGTTGTATAAGTAAGTTTAATTCCTTTTCGTGGCTCACCTAAAACCATATCCGGTGTAAATATTACTCCATCTATTTCTACTGTTATTCCCTTTTGTAATACCTTCCATGACTGCATTGGAATTTCCTTTGACTTAGCACGTTCCACATCAAATTTACCCACCCGGTCTATTTCCATTGTGTATCCATAGCATAATACATTATGATTTACACGAAATGCCTTCAGACGATATCCATTTAATTCAAATGTTGCAGCTTGTCCTTCAATTTCTATATATTTAATTTCATAAGGTAACTCTGGCGCAATGACTCGCAGCGAATTTACAACCCTTTCCAATCCTTTTGGACCAATCAGAGTTAATGGTTCTGTACGATCTGCATTTCCCATAGTCAAAAGCAAGCCCGGCAGCCCGCTAATATGATCTCCATGATAATGAGTGAAGCAAATGACATCAATGGGTTTAAAACTCCAACCTTTTTCTTTTATTGCAATCTGTGTTCCTTCTCCGCAATCAATGAGTAAACTGCTGCCATTAAATCTTGCCATCAGTGAAGTCAGCCAACGGTATGGCAACGGCATCATACCCCCTGTTCCCAGCAAACAAATATCTAACATGTTTTTTCCTCTATTCCTTTTTTACTTTTATCATCTTAACATATTTCAATTCTATTGCCAAGGTATTGATAAATCACATAAAAAAAAGCAAGAACAAAGTAAGGTAATAATTACTTTGTTCCTGCAACTGGAGTTAAAAAACCAGCTATTATTTTATCATAGCATTCTTCACATAAGTCAAACGAATGCCTTTCTCCGTCTTTATTCGAAAAATATCCCCATTCATAATCAATACTAAATACTCCCTCCTCCGGATGTCCGTTTATAACAGTAATTTCTCTTCCGCATTGATTACAAAATATTTTTTCTACTTCCTTTACTTCTTTAGTCTTATATTGTCGCATGCAGTTCCTCCCATAAGTGTTTCTATTTGATACACTATGACTCTCAATTTGTTCTACGCCTTTATTATAGCGTCTGTATAGGCCTATGAAAAGAGGAAACTATTTCCTTTTTTGTTTTTCTTGCTTAACCAATTAAATTCTCCATCATCAGTCCATCCTCTTCTGGATTATGATAATACATTTTACGTATAGCAAATATTACAAATTTATGCTTTCTATAAAAAGCAGTTGCGGCTTTATTCGTCACTCGCACTTCCAATACAATTCGATGAATCTGTTGTTCTTTGCATTGTCGAAAAATATCTGTCATTAATAAATCCCCAATACCAGTTCTTCTCGCTTGCCTTTCTACTGCTATACGGAGTAATTCCGCTTCATCAAACAACAAAGATATTATACAGTATCCCTTTAATTGTCCATGTTCTTTTGCCACTATAATAAATGTATGGTCTTGTGAAAAAGTTTCAGTCAACGAACGAACACTCCATGCATCCGTGAAAATATTTTTTTCTAATATTGCAATATATGGGATATCTTCTATTGTAGCTTTATTAATCACTAGCATTTTGTTGGTTTCTTTCTCTCTCTGCCTGAGATACACGTAAGTAATCCGGTTGGTGATTTGCTGCCGTCTCTATTTTCCCCTGTTGATAATAAAGCATCCCTAAGGCACCTATGGCAGCCCCTCTCTGTCGGTTCATATGTGGTGGTGCAAATGTATAATTTACTAATAGTTTGTCCTTTAGTTGTTTGTGATATACTGGCACTCCGTCTCCCAAAAAGGTAACCGGTTCTTTCATCTCATTTAACATATTTATCAATTCATCCACTTCAATAGCCATCTGTGTTTTTCTTATAATAAATTTACCCGTCTGAAATTGATACATTCCTGTATATACTTGATTTCTCCTTGCATCTAAAATCGGACATACAATGCCTTCGGTTCCAACTAAATTATAAGCCAATCCCTCTAATGTTGGAACATGAATCAAAGGTTTCTCTAATGCCAAGCCCAATCCTTTCGCTGTAGCTGATCCAATACGAAGTCCTGTAAATGAGCCTGGACCACCTGAAATTGCAATAGCATCAACCGTATTTAAATCAAGCTCTAACATTCTTACCACCTCATCCAGCATTGGAAGCAAAGTCTGAGAATGCGTCTTTTTATAATTCACTGTATATTCCGCTAAAGTTTGATCATCCTCAACAACTGCAACAGATGCAACCAAGCCCGAGCTATCTAGTGCTAATATGCGCATATTCTTTTCTCCTTTTTACATTTGTTCTATCGTAATTGTTCTATTGTAATTCTTCTATATTCAAATCCATAGGAAATATCTTTTTCAATCACAATTTCTGTTCGTTTCTCTAAAAGAATATCTTCAATTAAATTTGCCCATTCAATTAGAGTTACTCCTTGACCATATACATAATCCTCATATCCAATCTCTTCCATCTCACTGATATCTCCGATTCTATATACATCAAAATGATAAAATGGCAGTCTTCCCTCTTCATACACCTGTACAATTGTAAATGTAGGACTGCTAATCGGTTCTTCTATTCCCAACCCTTTTGCCAACCCTTGAGTAAATATAGTCTTGCCTACACCTAACTCACCAATTAATGTATAAAGCTCTCCTGCTTTTGCCTGTTGTCCAATTTTCATTCCTATGGCAAATGTTTCTTCTGCACTTCTTGTTTCTATTATTTTAATCATATCATTCTCTTTCAAATTTTTTTATTATACACACAAAGGGTGTGCTATACGATTATAGCACACCCTTTCACCTATGACAATAACATGGGTTTGTTACTTTTTATGAATGCTGCATTCTAAATATAGGGCTTATCTTTTTATAAATCAAAATTGTTATAAGAGAAACTACGACACCCTTTAATAAATTAAATGGGGCAACTGCTAATAAAACAAAGGAGTTCAAACTTGTAATGGATGAATTGATTTTCGTTCCGAAACCTACCAGTGCATCAATCGGAAGTTCCATTACCTTTGCATATACTGGCAACAGTAGGTAAGCATTTAAAAAGCATCCCACAACTGTCATAATAATTGTTCCCACAAGTAAACCTAAAATCGCCCCTTTTCTTGTTCTATTCTTTCGATAAATTATACCTGCCGGAACACAAAGACCACAGCCTATGAAAAAGTTAGCAACCTCTCCCACACCTCCCGTCATGGTTCCATTAATCACAAGATTCAATATGATTTTCACTAATTCTACCATTGCTCCCGCCAATGGTCCCATAGTAAAGCAGCCAATTAATACCGGCACTTCACTAAAGTCTAATTCATAAAAACTAGGAGCAAAAGGTAAGGGAATTTCAAATAACATTAACACCGTTGCAATTGCTGAAAGCATACCAATTTGCGCAATCATCCTTACCTTTGTTTTCGACTTATTTCTTACATTTGTCATTGCTTCTGTACTCATTTTCTTCTCTCCTTTTTCATCTGCCTTTCGGCGCTTTATAAAGGAAAAACTTCTGGAAAAGCCCCGAATTTTTCTATTCGGGGCTTTCATTTCACTTATGCTAATCGACCACATAAATTTCTTCTCTCATCCAGACTTTACTGTCGGTACCGGAATTACACCAGTTCAACCACCTAAGTGGGTCGCGGACTTTACCGCCGGTTGGGAATCACACCCTACCCCGAAGAATTTCTTTTATTATATATCCAAGTATAACACCTTAAAGTACACATTTCAAGAAAATTGTGTGCTTTTGGTACAACCCGGATATTTCTCATTTGTAAAAGTGCTTTCAGCACTTTATTTCTCAGGACTGTATCAATCAGCATATGAATTACATTTTGAATTTCCTATGTTTTATTTTTTCAGATAATTCTTTCAATTCTTCCTTTGAGAGCTTATCTAAATTTTCCATTTTTTCCAAAAAACATGTTTCACTTTCATGAATACGAAGTTTTTGAAATTCGAGATAATAACTGGTTACAACACCAGGAATTAATGCTAAAACAAATACACCATAAAGCCCAAGTATAATAGAACAGATTCGCCCCACCACTGTAACTGCCACAATGTCGCCAAATCCAATAGTCGAAATAACCAAGAAAGAATACCAGATAGCATCACCATAGGTATCAATAGTAGGCTCTATAAGCCATAATGTAACCGCGTTCAGTAGAAAAAACACTAAAAACCCACTAACGATTTTATCAACATTAGTTCTCTTTAAGATGGTCCATAATAGTTTTCCTTTCTTCAATGTCCTTCTCCTCTTCTATTATTTTCATTGCCTATTAACCGTTAATCTTATAATCTCTGTCCAAGGTAAATCCTCTTCCTTTTACTTCATTGATTTGGGTAATGGTAATAAACGCTTTATCATCTATCTTTTGTATCATGTCATTGATCGTATATAGTTTTCTATTTTGAACTACACACATAATTCCCAACTGATCCTTCTGCGCTAACCCAGTTTCGATTTTAACCATTGTTGCACCTACCGAAAGTTCCTTAAGTAACTTTTCTTTAATTTCGTCATATTTTTCAGAAATTATAAACAACTGTATCTGTGATTGTCCGAAAATAGCAACTCTTCCTAATACGATTGAAGTCAATAACAAGGTAATAATTCCGTATAATATTTGCTCTGAAGAAGAAAAGAATGCCTGGAAAGCAATTACTATAAAATCAACTCCATACATACAAACTGCCAATGGTGAATGAAAGATTTTATTAATGACCAAAGCTAAAATATCTGTTCCACCTGTTGAGGCACCCATTCTTATAATAATGCCAATTCCAAGACCAAAAAGTACTCCCGCATATATGGCAGCTAATAATGTATTGTCAGTCAAATTCCCAACTCCAGGGATTGCACGAAATAGTTTGAGGAAAACAGGGTACACAATGGTACTGATAATCGTTGTTGTAGCAAATTTTTTTCCTAACACAATGGCACCTAACACAAATAAAATAACATTTATTACAAATATAATGGCTGATAAGTCCATAGATATATAGTGATTTACCGTTAAACCAATACCTGTTGCACCTCCCATAACAATTCCCTGAGGTATAACAAAACCTGCAACGGTAAATGCTAAAATCATATTTCCTAAAAGCACCCCTGCAATAATTTTTGGAACTTTCATATTCTTCATCCTATCTTCCTCTTTCCCTATTCATCCTTCGCCCAGTCAAAGGCATATTTTACTGCCTTATTCCATCCTTTTAATTTCTTATCTCTTTCTAGTTGAGTAATATCTGGTTTGAACACTTTATCAATTTCCCAATTTTGTATCACTTCTTCTTTATTTGCCCAATATCCTACTGCAAGCCCTGCCAAATACGCAGCGCCCATAGCTGTCGATTCTACACATTGTGGACGAATCACTTGTGTATCACTAATATTGGCTTGGGATTGCATAAGGAAGTCATTTCCACTAGCTCCCCCATCCACTTTCAAAGTACGTAACTCTAAACCAGAATCTGCTTTCATTGCACTAATTACATCCTGCACCTGATAAGCAATAGACTCTAGTGTTGCTCTAATAATATGACATTTATTTACACCCCTGGTAATACCAACCATAGTGCCTCTAGCGTATTGATCCCAGTGTGGAGCTCCTAATCCAGTAAAAGCAGGTACTACATAACAACCATTTGTGTCTGGAACCTTTGTAGCCATATACTCTGAATCTTTGGCTGAATCCAATATTTTCAGTTCATCCCGCAGCCATTGAATAGCCGCTCCTGCAACAAAGATGGATCCTTCTAATGCGTAATTTACTTTTCCATCCAATCCCCATGCAATAGTTGTTACCAATCCATTGTTTGAAAATACAGGTTTTTCTCCTGTATTCATTAATAAAAAGCAGCCTGTGCCATAAGTATTCTTCGCTTCACCCTGATTAAAACAAGTCTGTCCAAATAACGCAGCTTGCTGATCTCCTGCTGCTCCAGCAATTGGAATTGGTTTTCCAAAGAAAACAGAATCCACTTCCCCATAAACGCAACTAGATGGCTTTACCTCTGGAAGCATGCATTTTGGTATATCTAATTCCGCTAGAATTTCCTCGTCCCATTTCAACTCATTGATATTAAATAGGAGCGTTCTCGAAGCATTAGAGTAATCCGTTACATGAACCACTCCTTTGGTAAGTTTCCATATTAACCAAGTTTCCACTGTTCCAAAAAGAAGCTCACCTGCGTTGGCACGTTCTCTTGCACCTTCTACATGATCCAATATCCACTTCAATTTTGTTCCCGAAAAATATGCATCAATTTTTAATCCTGTTTTCTTTCGGAAACGTTCTGACAGGCCTTTTTCATTTAAAGAGTCACAATATTGAGAAGTTCTTCGGCATTGCCAGACAATCGCATTGTATACTGGTTCCCCTGTCCGCTTATCCCATACAATTGACGTTTCTCTTTGATTTGTAATTCCGATTGCCGCAATATCTTCAGCTGTGGCACCGATTTTCGACATTGCTTCTACTGCTACACCTAATTGAGAAGACCATATTTCATTAGCATCATGTTCTACCCATCCTGGTTTTGGAAAATATTGTGTAAATTCTTTTTGTGCAACACTACAGGTATGTCCCTGTTCATCAAAAAGAATACAGCGATTACTTGTTGTTCCCGCATCTAAAGCCATGATATATTTACCCATAGCAAAACCTCCCGTTATACAATTCCTTTCATTGTCAATTGAATTCTCTTTTTTTGTAAGTCCACACTCATTACCTTGACATCTACCACATCACCCACACTTACCACTTCTAATGGATGCTTGATAAATTTCCTATCTGTGATTTGAGAAATATGTACCAGCCCATCCTGGTGAACGCCAATATCGACAAAAGCACCAAAGTCAATGACATTTCTTACCGTGCCCTTTAAAATCATACCTTCCGTCAAATCCTTCATATCAAGGACATCTGTTCGAAGTATTGGTTTTGGCATTTCATCCCTTGGATCTCTGCCTGGTTTCTCCAATTCCTTTACAATATCTGTCAGTGTAATTTCCCCAATTTCCAGTTCTTGGGCCATCTTCTTTGGCTCAGTTACCATATTCGCTATTCCAATTAGATTTCCCGATTCTATGTCTTTTATTGTAAATCCTAAATGATCTAATAAACCTGTAACAGCATCATAACTTTCTGGATGTACACTTGTCCCATCCAAAGGGTTCTTTCCACCCTTAATTCTCATAAATCCTGCACACTGCTCATAAGCTTTTGGTCCTAGTTTTGCAACCTTAAGTAATTGTCTTCTGCTTGTAAAGCTTCCATTTTCTTCCCGATAACCTACAATGTTTTTTGCAATCGTACCGGTAATCCCCGAAATGTAAGATAACAATGGTGCCGATGCTGTATTTAAGTCGACTCCCACTTTATTTACACAGCTTTCTACCACACCTGAAAGTGCTTCTGTCAGTTTTTTCTGATTCATATCATGCTGATACTGTCCAACGCCTATAGATTTAGGATCTATTTTGACTAATTCTGCCAATGGATCCTGGAGGCGTCTGGCAATAGAAGCCGCGCTACGCTGTCCTACATCAAAATTAGGGAATTCTTCTGTTGCAAGCTTACTTGCAGAATATACAGATGCCCCTGCCTCATTCACAATAATATATTGCATGTGTTCTGGGATTTCCTTAAATAACTCTACAATAATCATTTCTGATTCTCTAGAAGCGGTTCCATTTCCAACGGAAAACAACGTAATTTTATACTTCTTAATTAATTTCTTAAGCGTATCCTTTGCAGCCTGTATTTTCTGTGGTGTCGTTGGTGCTGTTGGATAAATTACTACCGTATCTAATACCTTTCCAGTAGCATCTACTACAGCCAATTTACATCCCGTTCGGAAAGCAGGATCCCAGCCTAATACCACCTGCCCTACAATCGGTGGCTGCATGAGAAGCTGTTCCAGGTTCTTTCCAAAGACTTCAATTGCTCCAGTTTCTGCTCTTTCTGTGAGATCATTTCTAATTTCACGTTCGATAGCAGGTGCGATTAAACGCTTATAACTGTCTTCGATCACATCCTTCAAAACAGGAGTGGTATACGGATTGTCAGAAAGAAGGACTTTCTTTTGTAAAAATTGAATGATTCGTTCTTCCGGAGCCTCTATTTTTACATTTAAAATTTTTTCTTTTTCCCCACGATTCAATGCCAGAATCCGATGGCTGGCCAGTTTGATGATTGGTTCCTCAAAATCATAGTACATTTCATATACCGATTCTGCTTTTTCATCCTTTGCCAAAGAAATAATTTTTCCTAGTTTTGTAGTAATCTCCCGAATATAAATACGGTAGTCTGCTTCATCTGAAATATATTCTGCGATGATATCTCTGGCGCCAGCTAGTGCTTCCTCCACCGTAGATACTTCTTTATCTTCTGCAACATATTCTACTGCAAGTTCTTCTAAGGGATTGTTTACTTTTTGAAATAAAATTATCTGTGCAAGGGGTTCTAATCCCTTTTCTTTGGCAATAGTTGCTCTTGTTCTTCGCTTTGGCCTGTATGGACGATATAAATCCTCCACAACAACTAACGTCTGTGCTGATAAAATCTGGTTTCGTAATTCTTCGGTTAATTTCCCCTGTTCTTCTATACTAGAAACTACCTGAGCTTTCTTTTCCTCCAAATTCCGAAGATAAGTCAGTCGCTCATGTAATTTACGAAGTTGTTCATCATCTAATTCCCCTGTTGCTTCTTTTCGATATCTGGAAATAAAGGGAATGGTATTTCCCTCATCAATTAACTCTACTGCTGCCTCTACCTGCCACTTCTTTACGCCTAATTCTTCTGTCAGTCTTTGATTAATATCCATTTTTGTTTTACCCCTTTAAATTTACACTAATTTATATTTGAAATATAATTCGTATTCAACAAGTTACATTATAATAGATAATTGCTTCACATGCAAAGATAGAGTTCACTCTGTTTTCTTGAATTACAGTAAACGCTATGTTATACTAGAACAAATCAAACCATTACTTAAACTATTCAGGTATGTAATATAACATACAGAGGTGTAATATGAAGGAAAACCACACACTATCCAAACAGCAGTTAAAATCAAAAGAAACAAAGGACCGTATTTTTCAAGCTGCAAAAAACATTATGAAAAAGAGTGGCTACGAGGCTCTGTCTATTAAAAATATATGTGAAGAAGCAAATGTATCTAATGGAAGTTTCTATCATCATTTTAAAACAAAGGATGACTTACTTTCTTATTACATTGAAGATCAACCAAGTATGGATTCCAATTTATTAGATATTCCCCAATCTTTAATTGAAACAAAAGAAACCATTATCAAAGTTTATCTAAATTATGCTACCTACTGTAAAGATTTAGGTGTAGACTTTATGGCAAGCTATTATACCCCTAAAAATCAAGCTTTAAACCCTCACATTCGTACAGAACGTCCCTATCCTATTATTACGGTTCAAGCATATTTAGAAAAAGCCATCGCCGCTAATATAGTACAAACGGATTTGAAAATAGACGAAATCACCACTGATATACGTATGCTGGTAATCGGAAATGTATTTGAATGGTGCTTAAATGATGGAAATGCTGATTTTGACGGAAACATTCGGAGATCATTAGGCAAATATTTAGAGGGTATCTTGCATTAAGTTGCAGATACCCTCTGATTTTATACTTTATGCACCTATTTATCTTGCTCCAATAATTTTTCGAATTCTTGCACAGGTATGGGCTTTGAATAAAAATACCCTTGTACTATATCGCACCCTGCTGATTTCAAAAAAACAATTTGCTTTTTTGTCTCTACACCTTCTGCAACTGTTATCAATCCAACACCCTTAATCATAACAATTATTTGCTGAATAATTTCCTCACCACGCATATCATCTACCGCCTGATCCAAAAAACTTTTATCTAATTTCACATAATCCGCTGGTAAATCTTTCAATGTACTAAGCGATGAATACCCACTGCCAAAATCATCTATAGAAACCAAAAATCCTGCCTGCTTGATTTTTTTCATAATTTGAATCATATTATTTACATTTAAATAAACTGCACTTTCCGTAAGCTCAATTTCCAAAAGATTTCTTGGTACTTGATATCTATCTGCAATTTCTATCAATTTTTCTGATAAATTAAAATCCGAAAGATGTATTCTGGAAATATTAACTGAAATCGGAATATTCCAACTCCCCTTGTATGTTTGCTGCCATTTTATAATTAATTTACAAACTTGCTCAAACATATACAAATCAAGTGTCTTAATAAATCCATTTTTTTCAAAGATAGGAATAAAATCATTGGGGAATATCATCCCTTCTTCTCCTCTATTCCATCGCACCAATGCCTCCGCTCCCACTATTGCTTCTGTTTTCAGTAAATATTTGGGTTGCAGATAAACTTCAAATTCACAATTTGTAAGTGCCTGTTCCATTCGATTTTCAATTTCTTTTTCACGAATAATTTCAAGTCGGTCTTCTTCTTCAAAAAAATGAAAAAAAGTATCCTTATTCTTTTTCACAATATTCTTTGCAACATTAGCCCGATCACTCAAGGCATTGATATGAATATCCCGTTCATTTATCTGGCAGATTCCAATTGCCAGCTCTATTTTATAACCATCAATCATATTTTCAATTTGACTAATGATACCCTTTAATCTTTCCACAATATTCTCATCGCTTTTGTATTGCATTAAGACATTAAAATTATCAGATGAGGCCCGTCCAAATGTTTCATTCGCTTCTAGCTGCTCATGAAGTATTTCTGCTAAATTTTTCAATACTTCATTTCCTGTGCTATGTCCATATATATCATTTATGATTTTAAATTTTTCAATATCTAAAATAATCATAGCAAATTTTTGTGTCAAATTCTTTTTCAATATTTCTTCTACATCTATTGCGAACTTAGCCCATTTAGAATACCCAGTAACATCATCTATATACGCTAAATTTTCTAAGCTTCTATTTGTTTTTCGGTAATTTAGAATCATTAACAGGCTAACAGATATGGTTAACATAATTACAAATATCATTAAAACCGTCAACTTCAGAACCATTCGATCAGATTGAAAAGAAATAACTTTTGTAGGCACTACCGAAACAATATACCAATCCTTTATTCCTATCTTATTGTAACAATATTGTCTTTTAAATTCTTTACTTGTGTTTTCTATGGAACCATCCACACCTCGTTGAATATCATGTTTTAGTTTTTCTACCTGTTTTTCTCCCATCCCCTTTTCCTTCAATGTAGTGAATAAATTTGTATATTCGCCTACACTATTGGGATGTTTTGTCTTGGCCACTGGTTTTCCTTCACTCGTAATTAAATAAGAATATCCTTCTCCACCAAAGCTATCAATACGAGCCATATCAGAAAACTCTTCTTGTGTTTTTGTAACAAACACCACTCCTTTGACTTTACCTTCTTGATAAAGTGTGGTTGCAAATACGTTAATTTCTTCGTGATCAGTTTTATCAACTAAACAATCCGAAACAACTGTCTTTCCCTCCATTGCTTTTTGAAAATACTTTCTATCTCCTACGTAAAATCGTTCTCCATCCGTGGTATTAGCTATTCCATCCAAAGAAACAATACCCATCCTTTTGAAGTCATTTTTTTCATTTTCTATCTCTAAAACAGAAAGTTCATGCTCTATATCTAAATCATCGTAACTTCCTATAAAACTGGCAATTGCTTTAACATCCAATAGATTTCCTGTAATGCGCTCTTTAATATTATCTGCATTCTTCGCAGATATTTCCCCAAGATAGTTTACTTTCTCTGTGTACAAGACCTTTTGTGCCTGTCGTATAAAACCAACTCCTAAAGATAGTAATAATATAAGGATGGCACTTACTATAATAATAAAAGAAGTAATTGATTTTTTATTTTTCTTCATTGTCTTATACCTCTCTTATCCTTTGACTTTATCATATTCAAAATATCCCTTAACTAGCTATTTTTGTCCATATCTATTTCATTATACTATGTTCTGCAAACAATTTAAATAGAATCCTTTAAAATATCATATTGTCTATATTTTAACATAGCTGACTATTAATTATTTATGCTTGTTTATTTGAAACTTATATATTACAATATATCTACTAAATAGTTACGACAATAAAATTCGAGAGGTGAAACTATGAGTAGACTTGAAATTTCTACACCGAACAAAGCGCAGCTGGTTGTAGAAGGTCTCTACAAGGATTTAGAGCGCCGAATTGAGGCTAGCCCTCCTGGCTTATGCCCAGTTGATATATCAAGAGCTTTTCTTGAATTATGTCACGCTCAAACTTGTGGAAAATGCGTACCCTGCAGAATCGGACTAGGACAATTAAAGAATCTGATTACAGATGTCTTAGACGGCAATGCAACAATGAAAACATTGGATTTGATGGAAGAAACAGCACTTTCTATTATGGAATCTGCTGACTGTGCCATCGGATACGAAGCAGCTAATATGGTTTACAAAGGATTAATCGGATTTCGTGACGATTATGAAGAGCACATTAAACAGGGAAGATGTATCTGCAAATACAAACATCCGGTTCCATGTGTTGCTCTTTGCCCAGCCAGTGTTGACATTCCTGGCTATATAGCACTTGTTGGTGAAGGCCGCTATCAGGATGCTATTCGTTTAATACGAAAAGATAATCCATTTCCAACCACTTGTGGATTTATATGCGAGCATCCATGTGAAGCTCGCTGCCGTCGTAACATGATGGATAGCGCCATTAATATTCGTGGCATGAAACGTATGGCCGCCGATTATTCCGGCAAAGTTGCACCACCACCTTGTGCTGCCTCAACTGGCAAGCGCGTGGCAATTGTAGGTGGTGGTCCAGGTGGATTAAGCACTGCCTACTACTTACAGCTTATGGGTCATCAGGTAACTGTATACGAGATGCTTCCAGAACTTGGTGGTATGCTCCGTTATGGAATTCCGAATTATCGTCTTCCAAAAGAACGATTAGATGATGATATTCAGGCTATTTTAAAAACAGGTGTAGAAGTAAAACATGGTTTAAGAATTGGATCAGATATTACAATTCAAAGCTTACGTGCTGAATATGATGCCGTATTAATTACCATTGGTGCCAGCACTGATAAGAAATTAGGTCTTGAAGGCGAACAGGCAGAAGGTATTTTATCTGCAGTACGTTTCTTACGTGATGTAGGAAAGAATATCCATGCTGACTTAAAAGGACAAGAAGTTGCTGTAATTGGTGGTGGTAATGTATCTATGGATGCAGTCCGTACCGCTGTTCGTTTAGGTGCTAAGAAAGTTAGTATTGTATACCGACGTCGTATTGCAGATATGACTGCACTTCCAGATGAAATTTCTGGTGCGATTGCTGAAGGCGTTGAAGTACAAACTCTAAAAGCTCCAAAAGAAATTAAACTGGATGACAACGGCCATATCAAAGGCATTGTTGTTGCTCCACAAATGATTAGCAGTATCAAAAATGGACGTGCCAGTGTAAAACCAACTGGAGAAGATGATCTATTCATCCCATGTACCACTTTAATAGTTGCAATTGGTCAAAACATTGAATCTGCCCACTTTGAAGAAGCAGGTGTTCCAGTATCTAGAGGTCAGATCATGACTGATAAATTTGGCGGTTTCGACAATATCCCAGGTGTATTTTCTGGTGGAGACTGTGCAACAGGTCCTTCTTCTGTTATCAATGCCATTGCTGCTTCAAAAGCTATTGCTGCAAACATTGATGAATACTTAGGCTTCCATCACACTATTTCTTGTGATGTAGAGATTCCAGAAGCTAGTTTAGATGATCGTTCTCCTTGTGGAAGAGTGAACATGACCGAACGTGAAGCATGTGTACGAATTCACGACTTTGAAGGCGTGGAAAATTGCATGACCGAACAAGAGGCTAAGCAAGAAGCATCTCGCTGTCTGCGCTGTGACCACTTCGGCTTCGGAATATTCAAAGGAGGTCGAGAAAAATTATGGTAAATCTTATTATTGATAATAAAGCAATCTCTGTACCAGCTGATACAACTATATTAGAAGCTGCTGAACGTAATGGAATACCAATTCCAAAATTATGTTATTTAAAAGGTGTGAATGAAATTGGTGCCTGCCGCGTCTGTGTAGTAGAAGTAGAAGGCAAGGACAAACTAATTATTTCCTGTAACAATAAAGTAGAAGAGGGAATGGTTGTTTTTACAAATAGTCCAAAAGTTCGTATGAACCGTAAGAAGACTGTAGAACTGATTTTATCACAGCATGATTGTCGTTGTGCTACCTGTCCTAGAAGTGGAAATTGTACGCTTCAGACAATTGCAAATGATTTAAATATTATTGAAATTCCTTTTAAACAAGAATTAGAAAGAACTCCTTGGAATATGGATTTCCCACTGATTCGTGATTCTGCAAAATGCGTGAAATGTATGCGTTGTATCCAAATATGTGACAAGGTCCAAAGTTTAAATATTTGGGATGTGGAAAGTACTGGTTCAAGAACGACTGTACACGTTTCTAAGCACCGTACAATTGAAGAAGCAGACTGTGCACTTTGTGGACAATGTATTACTCACTGTCCTGTAGGCGCATTACGTGAACGTGATGATACCGAAAAGGTATGGAATGCAATTGCTGACAAAAAGAAAATTACAATTGCACAGGTGGCTCCTGCTGTTCGTGCTGCTTGGGGTGAAGCTCTTGGTCTTTCACGAGAAGAAGCAACCATTGGAAAAATTATGGATTCCCTAAAACGTATGGGTGTAGATTATGTATTTGATACTACATTTTCAGCAGATTTAACTATTATGGAAGAAGGGAATGAATTCCTAGAACGCTTTACCAAGGGTGAGTTAAGAGAAAAACCAATGTTTACCTCTTGCTGTCCAGGATGGATTCGTTTCATCAAATCGCAGTATCCACACCTTGTACCACAACTTTCTTCCGCAAAGTCACCACAACAAATGTTCGGAGCAGTTATGAAAACATATTTTGCTCAATCAATTGGGGCAAATCCAGATGATATTTATACCATCTCTGTGATGCCATGTGTGGCTAAAAAGGGAGAATGTAACATGGAATTATTCCATGAAGAGTATGCAGGTCATGATGTAGATGTAGTATTGACTACTAGAGAGTTATCTCGTATGATTCGTTCTGCTCATATTGATCCTAAAACACTAACTGATAGAGAATGTGATCCTCTTATGAAAGAAGGTTCTGGAGCCGGAGTTATCTTTGGTGCTACCGGTGGTGTTATGGAAGCAGCTCTTCGTTCCGCACATTTCTTAGTAACTGGACAAAATCCAGATGCAGATGCTTTTTCCATTATTCGAAGTACAGACTTTAATAACGGAGTTGTAGAAGCGGAAATCAAACTTGGTGATGCTGTTGTCAGAGCCGCAATCGTTAGTGGACTTGGAAATGCAAGAAAGCTCATTGAACTGATTGAGCGCGGAGATGTACACTATGACTTTGTAGAAGTTATGGCTTGCCCTGGTGGATGTGTCGGAGGCGGCGGTCAGCCAATTCATGATGGTCAGGAGCTTGCTTTAGAACGTGGAGCAAACTTATATTTCTTGGATAAGAATGCACCTTTACGTTTCTCTCATGAGAATCCAGATATCTTGAAATTATATGCAGATTACATGGAGAAACCATTATCTCATAAAGCTCATATGTTGTTACACACCGACCATAATGCATGGGAGATGCCAAGACAACCAAAATAAAATACATCTTATATATTTAAAGGACGAGATGAGACAGTGCTAATTTTATAGCTCTGTCTCATTTCATGCTCTCCCACTTTACATTCTTCCTTTAAAACTGTTATAATATAAAAAGTAAATAGAAAGAATGAGGGACTTTTATGTATCATTTTATCGTAAATCCTAATTCCCGTTCCGGATCAGGCATTCATATTTGGTATCAAATCGAACCTATTATTAAAGAAAGCAAATGCCTCTACAATCTGTTCTTTACAAAATATCAAGGACATGCTACTGCCATTACTTCTAGAATAACGTCTGATAATCAGTTACATACGATTATTATCTTGGGGGGCGATGGAACAGTAAATGAAGTTGTAAATGGAATTTCTAACTTTGCCAACACCACAATAGGTTATATACCAAGTGGATCCAGCAATGATTTTGCTCGGGGACTTGGATTGACAACAGACCCCAAAAAAGCCATTATTAAAATTTTAAATCCTTTAACATTCCAATTCATTGACATTGGTACCCTTATATATGAAAATAAAATAAGGAAATTCGCTGTTAGTGCCGGTGTTGGTTTAGATGCTGCTATCTGTCATCAGGTTGTTGTCTCTAAGCTAAAAACAATCCTAAATAAAATTGGTCTCGGCAAGTTGACTTATGCCGGTGTTGCATTAAACCAAATTATAATCAGCAGCCCCAAACATATGTCGCTTATATTAGACCATGACAAGAAATTTGAATTTAAATCTGCCTATATGGCGGCGATTATGAATGTTTGTTATGAAGGTGGTGGTGTTAAGTTTTGCCCTAGAGCAGTACCAAATGATGGAAAACTTGATATTTTAGTGCTTGCAGATATTCCAAAATTAAAGATCCTCACCTTGCTTCCTACTGCATTTATGGGTAAACATATTCATTTTAAAGGTGTACATACATATACTTGTAGAGATATTTCTATACACTTAGAAAGTCCTCAACCAGCTCACACCGACGGTGAACCAGTTTCTTTACAGCAACATATATCTGCTTGTTGTGCAGACTCACAATTACGTATTATTTCAACTTAAAGAAAGGATTTATTATGATTGCATATATACTTATTCCACTTATCTTTATTTTTTTATTCTATTTATTGATGATTTGCCCTAACGAATCTAGATATGAACAAATTATGATGTTGAATCATACTTTATTTGCACACCGAGGCTATCATGATAAAGAACATTTGATTCCCGAGAATTCTATGCTTGCTTTTCAATCTGCCGTAAAAGAAAATTTGGCAATTGAATTGGACATACATCTTACCAAGGACAATCAAATAGTTGTTTTTCATGATGATTCCCTGAAACGGGTTTGTAATGTGTCGGGAATCATTAAAGATTGGACTTATGAAGAGCTTTCTGCCTTACATCTTTTTAATACCTCTGAGAAAATTCCGCTTCTTTCTGATGTACTTTCCTATATCGATGGCCGAGTTCCACTTCTGATTGAGATTAAAAGCCACAAAAATGACACTGCTATTTGCCACTATGCATATGAATTACTTCAAAAATATACTGGAACATACTTGATTCAATCCTTCAACAGCTTTGCTCTCCATTGGTTCAAGCAAAATGCTCCACAAGTTTTAAGGGGACAACTATCATCAAACCTGACTGCTTCCACTGGTACCGATCCTTTCATTCTCCGGTTTGCAGTAAAATTTCTACTTGTAAATTTTCTAGGAAGACCTGATTTTATTTCTTATAAATTAGAGGATGTGAATAACCTAAGTCTTGGTCTTATTCAATTCCTTTATCGTGCACCCATTGCCGTATGGACTATTAGAAATGAGGCAGCAATGAACTTAGCTATGACTCGTTATAACATGGTTATTTTCGAAAATTTCAGGAAATAATTATTAAGAAACCATGAATATTCTTGTAGTCTTGGGGGTTTCATGATATAATCACGACGTTATAAATTGAACTTTCTACAAATAGCTGCCCAGAAAAGGAGTGCCATAATGAATATAATAAATCTTTTTAAAAGGTATAAACATGCCTGGGTATTTTTATATATTTTTATATATTTGCCCTGGTTTCTATACTTAGAAAGAAACGTAACTACTGATTTTCATTTAATTCATACTACATTAGATAATTATATACCTTTTGTTGAATTTTTTATTATTCCATACACCTTATGGTTTTTATTTATAGCATTAACCATTGGTTTTTTCTTTTTTACAAATACGAAAGACTTTTATCGATTGATTCTTTTTCTTTTTTCCGGCATGACACTGTTTTTAATTATATCTACAATTTATCCTAACGGTTTAGATTTAAGACCTGTAACATTTGCCCGAGATAATATCTTTGTGGATATGGTAAAAACCTTGTATAAAACAGATACTGCCACCAATGTGCTCCCTAGTATTCATGTATTTAATTCCATTGGGGCACAGATTGCCATTTCACATAGTGAAACCTTAAAAAAATATCGTGTTATACAGTATGGTTCCTTTATACTAACCTCACTTATTATTTTATCAACCATGTTCTTAAAACAGCATTCGATTATTGATGTAGTAGTAGCAGGGGTTATGGCTCTTATTTTATATCAATTGGTATATAGTCAACGTCTTCACAAGGAATTAGAATTTTCACAACAAATAACAATGTAAATCAGGATAATATATGAGTATCAATAAAAAGAATGTACCTATAAGGTCGATGTTTTCTACCAACCTTTATAAATACATTCTTTTTATTTACGCTATTATAACATTTCAATAAATGCTGTTAATCTTGTTGCCAGCTGACCTGCATCTGCTTGTGAAAAATCAGTTTCTACACTAATATAAGGTTTCCCTTTCTTTTCATTCACAAAACGACGAATACCCAATGTTTCCACATTATAAGTATGACATGCCTGTAGGATTACTTCTACAACTCCATCCACCTTATATTCATCCATTAAGCGATCTAATAATTCCAAACGATTTGGATTTGGAGTCATTACAGAACAACCAATATCCAAATATCTTCTTGCTAATGCATCATATACATCTGGATTATCTTCATCTACCAGTTTATCAATAGATTTTGCTCCGGTACAGTTCTCGTAAGTAACTACAACCCCTCCATTATCTTCAATTGCTTTAATTACTTTTTCTGTAGCTCCACCAATTGGGCATCCAGTAACAAGGATACGTGGTTTCTTTTCAATTACTTGTTTCTGTGCGTACTCTGTATGTATTTTTTCTACTAGAGCATCTACTTCTCCAATAATTGCCCCACGATCAAATTTAAAGGTACTGCCATATAATACTTTGAATAAATCATATCCATAAATTGGAACTGGATCATGTTTCATTACTTCATACAGATTCTTTAATGAACGTCTGACTTGATTATTAAGCTTAATTGCTTCACGAATTTGGCCTTCTGTAATGACTACATGGAATGTTTCTTCCAAGTATTCTTTAAAACGAATCATCTCATTTTTCCATAACACGATTCCCTCTTCTGTCTGTCTGTTTGGCAATTCCATAATATATACTGGTTTAAATTCTGCCATATATTCATACATTTTCTTTTTACCATCACAAGTTGTCTCACCAACAACTACATCTGAGAAATAGAAATATGGGCATTTGTCTGACTTTCCAAAACCATAACTAGACTTAATAAGTGGACATAAATTCTTTGGAAGCTCTTGTTCTGCCTCTGCTACCGTTTCATCTGACATAGAACACAAACCTATGGTAGCTGCTCCCATTGCCATAGCTATTTCTTGTGGAAAATAGGTACAATACACCCCAATTACCGGTACTCCTTTATCCTTTAACTCTTTCACTGCTAAAAATGAATTTTTACGTTGTTCCGCAAATTCTTCGAAAATTTGTGGTAATTCTTTTACTAACTCCATTCTCTTCCTCCTTGATGTAACTTTTTATAATAACTTCTCTTTCTCTATAGTAACATTCTTATTGCAAAGTTTCTAATTGTTAATCTGTATAAATAGCCTCTATTTATTTATTTTATCTATATCTATTTTATTTTTTATCGTTCTCATCTATAATAGATTTATACAATATTGAAAGGAAGCACCTACTTATGAATCATAGAATAGATTTACATGTCCATTCCAGTTACTCTGATGGCACTTTATCACCCTCTGAGTTAGTAGCTTTAGCCGTCAAACGAAATGTATGTGCCTTTGCTCTTACTGACCATGATACAACCGATGGAATAAAGGAAGCAATGGTTGCCGCCAAGCCACACCAAATAGAAATTATTCCAGGAGTGGAACTGTCTACAAACTACTTCAATAAAGATATTCATATATTAGGACTTGGAATTGATTGGATGAGTCCTTCTTTTGGCAGTTCCCTTGTTGAATTTCAAGAATCTAGGGATGTACGCAATCTAAAAATGATTGCAAAACTGCAGCATGAAGGTGTCAGCATCTCATATGATCAAATGTTATCTGCATTTCCCGATTCTGTTTGGACAAGAGCTCATTTTGCCCGATTTTTAAAAGACCATGGATATGTGCAAAATATATGGGATGCTTTTTCGGAATATATAGGTGATCATGCTCCTTGTTTTGTTCCCCGTGAAAAGGTTACTCCATTACAGGCCATTGAATTAATTCATAAAGGAAAAGGCTGGGCTATTTTAGCTCATCCACTTCTCTATTCTTTCACAAATCCTGATTTGGACCACCTTGTTCAACAGTTAAAGCTTTCAGGATTAGACGGTCTGGAAGCCATGTATTCTATGAATCGTCATATGGAGGAATCCAATATGAAAGTGTTAGCAAAAAAATACGATTTAAAAATTTCTGGAGGTTCTGATTTTCATGGCAGCAACAAGCCTAATATACAACTTGGAACTGGAAAAGGGAATCTCAATATATCCTATGATATTTGGCGAACTATTAACAACTGTTAGACCTTATATTTCATCCGTGTATTTATCCTGCCCTAACTTAATATGAATATACTTTGTATAACCTTCAAATGCCGCCGGTATGGGGTAGATATCTTCTACCTCCTGTGGATGTGCAAATATCATCTCCTCCTTACATGCATGTTCTAGCTCATCTACACGAATGACATATCCAATCATCTGCCACTCCACGTGGCTGAATATATGTTTTGTCGGCTGTAATAATTCAATTCGAACTGGCATCAATCCTATTTGTTTGCTATACTCCACTGCCTCTTCTATGGTCAAATGCCCCAATACATTAGGCAGCTCATATAACCCTGCCAAAAGGCCTTTATTTGGACGTTTTTTTATGCCTACCGTTTCCCCATCTTTAAAAATAAATATGGTTCTCTGCTCCATTCTTCGTGCTTTAGATTTTTTCTTTATCGGAAGCTCCATAACAATATTTTGCTTTCTTGCTTCACAAATATGGGTCAACGGGCATTCCTCACACTTGGCCATTCCGTTGGGTACACAGACCATAGCACCTAATTCAATTAAACCCTGATTAAAATCACTGGCATGATCTTTGGGAATCACCTGCTCTAATGATTGTTCTACTTTGTGGCGAACACTTTGCTTCATGATATCCTCATGACTTGCCAATAGTCTGGAAACTACACGCAATACATTCCCATCTACTGCTGGCTTTGGAAGTTGATAAGCAAAAGAAGCAATTGCTCCGGCTGTATAATTACCAATTCCAGTTAATGATAAAATTCCTTCGTAGGTGTCAGGAAATACTCCATGATAATCATCTACAATCTGCTTGGCTGCTTTTTGCATGTTACGTATCCGATTATAATATCCCAGTCCTTCCCATAGCTTTAATAGTTCATCTTCTTTCGCATTTGCTAAGTCTTCTACCGTTGGCAGGGCATTTAGAAATCGTTTATAAAATGGTTTTACAGCCTCTACCCTTGTTTGCTGCAGCATGATTTCAGAAACCCAGACACGATAAGCATTGATATGATTTCTCCAAGGAAGTTCTCGTTTATTCTTCTGGTACCAGTCCACCAGGGGCTCTGTCATTTCATACAAAATTGGATTTTCTAATATCACTGGAAGTTCTTTTTGAATATATATACTATCCTCTGTTACATGACAGTCGTAAGCAAGAATATGTACCCCCGCCGCTTTTGCTATTCGCAGTGCATCTCCAAACTCCTTATGTGTAACATCATTGGGTGTAAAGTAATGAACCTGATCCATTTGAACTACAAAGAATACATAGGATTCGTATCCATCCTGTAGTGCTTCACAAAGTCCCCTTACATGCTTCACACCCCTTTGAGTTGGTGCATCTGGGAACAGAACCACATCTTCTTTTTCTAGCGTAACACCTTTTACCTCAAGTAGAATTTTACGTTCTCCTACTTCAATATAAAGATCAAATCTTGATTTCCCATATGTGAATTCCGGTCTGATAAGCGATGCCCCTTTAAATAAATTACCTGCTTCAATCCATTCTTTTACAATTTGATTTGGCACCTGGGAATCCATATTGATGATACGATTCCCTTTTTTTACTCCAATTAAATCCCACTGAGTCTTTCGTTTTGGATTATCACTTTTCTGTACATATACCGTTACTCCCGGTATCAATAATTCTGCACACCGACCAGTGTTTTTCACATGAACAATTTCTTCTTTCCCTTTTATCTTAATATGTGCAATAAAACGATTGGGACGTTCTAGAAACGTCCCAATCTGTATATGTTCATATTTCATATATGACTCCTTATCCTATATCCTTTTTACTGCTATATCAGCTTTTTTCTTGGTGCTACATGTATGGCTCCGCCACACGCCTCTTCTAACGCTTCTCCTACACCTTCGTTGTACGTAGGATGTGCCCTCATGGCCTTTAATAACTGATGGGTCGTCAATTGATTAGCAATTGCCGTTCCAAGCTCTCCAATCATATCTGTCGCTCTAGCACACATCATCTGTGTCCCAAGAATCACATCCGTGGAGGATTCAATAATCATCTTAATAAAGCCTCGTTCTTCTTTTGTAATCATGGATTTACTATTTGCGCTCATGATGAATTTTACAACTTTAACTTCAATTCCTTGAACTTTTGCCTCTTCTTCCGTCAATCCTACACTTGCAATTTCCGGACTGGTATACACACATCCCGGTACCACGTGTAAATCAATGGAAGGTTCTTTCCCTGCCAGCATTTCTGCCACATAAATACCCTGTGCACTTGCTGTATGGGCTAGTTGTGGTCCCATGATCAAGTCCCCAATTGCATAGACTCCAGCTATGCTGGATTGAAAATCATTGTCTACTACTACTCTTCCACGTTCCATGTCCAAGGTTAAATTAGAATCAAACAACCCCTCTGTATTTGGACAGCGACCCACTGCTGCCAAAACATATTCTGCCTGAATATGAATTTCTTTTTCTTTTTCTATCAAGGTACAAGTAAGTTCTTCCCCTGCTCTCTTAATATGTTGAACTGCAGCACTCGTGTAGATATCCATACCTCTTTTTTTCAAGATCATCTTTAAGTTCTGTGAAATATCCTTATCCATATTTGGCACGATTCTTTGTAATGCTTCTACAATTGTCACCTTACAGCCCAATGACGCAAATACGGCTGCGAATTCTACACTAATCACACCTCCGCCTATAATCACTAAACTTGTCGGTACCTGTTCCAGCTGAAATAATTCATCACTTGTTAGAACACCTGGCAAATCGATTCCCTCAATTGGCGGAATCACTGGCTTTGAACCAGATGCCAAAATTACAGAATTAGCCGTCAATACTTGTGTCCCTTCTTGTGTGACTACTGTTACCTTTTTTTCTGCCCCAAGTGTCCCTTTTCCCTTGATGAGCGTAACGCCATTGGCTTTAAAAAGCTGTTCTACCCCTTTGCGAAGGCCTTCTGATATTTCTTCTTTATAAGAAAGGATTTTGCCATAATCATAGGTCACATCCTTTGCAAAGATGCCAAACCGCTCGCCGTCTTTGATTTCTTTATAAAGTGAAGATGCATGTATCATTGCTTTCGCCGGTATACATCCACGATTCAAACAGGTTCCGCCTACTTCTCTCTCTTCAATAACCAGAGTATCTAATCCAAGCTTTGCAGCTTTAATTGCAGCCACATAACCTCCCGGACCCGATCCAATTACAATTAAATCAAACTGTTCTTTCATTACTATCCCCTTTACTGTTACATCAAATATCTATCTCCATGAACCATGCCCTTACATCTCGAAGAATTTCTTCTTTGCTTTCTGCCTTCACCTGTTCCTGTACAAGTTCCAATATCTGGCAAATCGCTTTTTTTTCATATTTACAAGAACGCAATGATGTAGAAATCAAACGAATACCTTCCGGATCCATAGCATCAGAATATACTTCTACATCTTGAATACTTCCTTTTTGAATTTGAAACTGTAACACTAGGTTTCCCCATGAAAATTGATGTGATAATTCCTGCTGAAATTCTATTTTTCTCCCAAATATCCACTCCCAGGAAGCAAACCATTGTGTACCCTTTTGAATCATTTCTTGATCCAAACTTTCTTCCTTTAATATATGAGCTTTCAATGAGTATACTTCTTGAAATGCTTCCAGCATCTTTTCCTTCACATCCTCTATCGTTACTTGTGTTTTATAATCTGATAGATTTGTTACTCTGGATTTTACAGAATCTACGCCTTTAGACTTTAATTTTTCCTTAGATACCGTTAAATATTTAGATAAATCCGAAATATTTACATGAACCATAATTGTCCCATGATGATAACAATGCTGCTTGGTCTCATAAAAAGCATTGCCAGAAAACTTTCTGCCATCTATGAGAATATCATTTCTACCTGATTTTTCTGCTTTCATTCCAAGTTTTTGCACTGCAATTAAAATGACCTGAAGCTGTTTTTCCAAATCATAATTTTCTTTTCGTACTAGAAATGTAAAATTCAAATTACCCAAATCATGAAATACAGCTCCACCACCTGACAAACGCCGGACCAACTGTCCACCCTCATCCTGAAGTTTATGAACGAGACATTCTTTCCAGGCATTTTGGTTTCTTCCTATCACCACGGTATTTTTATTCTGCCACAAATATAAGATACATTCCTCTTGCAATACACTTTTTAGTAAATATTCCTCAATTGCCAAATTTCTATAAGGACTTGTCTGCTTACTTTCCATATATGTTATACACTGTATCATGACATACTCCTTATAACGAATGCAATGGATATTCATACCTTAATATTGGATTTCTTGCCGCACCCACTTCATCCAGTCTTGTAACTGGTGTATGAATTGGAGCTTGATGCAATTCTTCTGGATTCGTCTTTGCTACTTCATACAACTGCCTAAATATTTCAATTGCATGATCTAGTGTTTCTTTGGATTCTGTCTCTGTGGGTTCAATCATCAATGCTTCATGTACGATCATTGGAAAATACATGGTTGGCGGATGAATTCCATTATCTAACAGACCCTTCGCTATATCCATTGCAGATACACCAGTCTCTTTTTTTAAGTCCTCTAAGCTCATTACAAATTCATGCATACAAGTTTCATCATAAGCCATGGTGTAAATGTCCTGCAAGTTCCGCATCATATAATTAGCGTTTAAAACTGCATTCTGACTAGCTTCTGGTATGCCTTCTTTGCCTAACATTAAGATATAGGTCAATGCCCTTACTACTACTAAAAAATTACCATAAAAGCTTTTTACTTCACCAATACTATTTGCGCTTTTAACAAATGTAAGTTCTTTTTCGCCTTCTACTGCTGCCGATGGAAGAAATTGTCCCAAGAATTCTTTACAGCCTACTGGTCCACTTCCCGGCCCGCCTCCACCATGTGGAGTAGAAAATGTCTTATGAAGATTCAAGTGTATGACATCAAATCCCATATCTCCCGGTCGTACTGTTCCCATAACTGCATTGAGATTTGCTCCGTCATAGTAGACCAAGCCACCGCAATCATGTATGATTTTTGTTATTTCTAATATATTTTTATCGAACAGTCCTACTGTATTTGGATTTGTAAGCATCAAACCTGCCGTGTCTGCTCCCACCAGTTCTCTCAACTTCTCGATATCCACACATCCATCTGTCTTGGATGGTACACTGACTACGGAGAATCCAGCCATAGCTGCACTGGCCGGATTAGTTCCATGAGCAGAATCTGGTACAATGATTTTCGTTCTTTGTGTTTCTCCCTTGCTCAAATGATAGGCCTTGATCAGCATAATTCCAACAAATTCCCCATGTGCTCCTGCTGCCGGTTGAAACGTCATATGATCCATCCCTGTAATTTCACATAATAAAGACTCTGCCGTTTTCAATACCTCCATGCAACCTTGTACCGTATGCAATGGCTGCAATGGGTGAATTTCAGTAAATCCCGGTAATCCCGCCATATCATCATTGATTTTAGGATTATACTTCATAGTGCAAGATCCAAGGGGATAAAATCCATCATTCACACCATGAGATTTCTTTGCAAGTTCTGTATAATGTCTGCTCAGATCATTTTCTGAGACCTCTGGCAAATGTAAGACCATCTTCCTTTTGTCTGTTTGTCTTATCTCAATCTCTGGCACATCACAGGATGGAAGTTCACTTAAATGTCTGCCTTCTTTGCTTTTCTCAAATATCAGCATGTCCTACACCTCCTTCAGGATATGGATCACTTCATCTATATCCTCTTTGCTATTCATTTCTGTACAGCACCACAATATCTGTCCTTCTCGTTCCCCGGAAAGCGGATAACCTCCCAATATTCCATGTTCTTCTAATAAATCCATTACCAGGTCCACAGGCAATTTAGAGGTTGTCATGAATTCATTAAAATATGCTGTTTGATTCATCAAAGAATAACCAATCGCATGTAATTGTTCCGCCATATAATGCGCTTTTGACATGCTTTGCACCGCCGCCTGTCTAATTCCAGTCTCCCCCATAGCAGCCATATAAACACTGACTGCTAATGCACAAAGTGCCTGATTAGAGCATATGTTACTGGAGGCTTTCTCTCTTCTAATGTGTTGCTCTCTTGCCTGCAAAGTTAATACATAACCCACATTTCCATTGGTGTCTTTTGTCTGCCCTACTACCCTTCCAGGTAATTTTCTAGTCAGTTTGGTGGTACAGGCCATAAAGCCCAAATAAGGTCCCCCAAATCCCAAGGATAATCCCAATGGCTGGCCTTCACCTACCGCTATGTCTGCTCCATATTCTTTTGGGGTTTTCAGAATCCCCAAAGAAATGGGGTTCACTCCCATCATATATTTTGCCCCTGCCTGATGTGTAATTTCCCCAATTTTATCCGCTTCTTCTAAATTTCCATAAAAATTTGGATGTTGAATATATACACAAGCAGTTTGTTCATCTAAATGCGCTTCTAAGTATGATAAGTCTGTAACACCCTCTTTTTCCGGTATGATTTCTAATTCCATTCCATTCCCAAAGCAATAAGTTTGAATAGTTTTCATAACATAAGGTGGTACCGTAGCTGATATAAAGGCTTTCTTACGTTTTTTATCTTGACACATTGCTACACCTTCTGCTGCTGCCGATGCCCCATCATAGACGGACGCATTGGAAGCATCCATTCCGGTCAATTCACATATCATAGTCTGATACTCGAAAATCGACTGTAAAATTCCCTGACTAATTTCCGCCTGATAAGGTGTATAAGCCGTCAAGAAATTTTCCTTAGAAATTACGTGGGAAACTATGGATGGAATAAAATGCTTATAAGCTCCCGCTCCCCGAAATATTCGATCATATACTTTATTCTTTGCTGCAATTTGCTGCATTTTCTTTCTTACTTCCAGCTCAGACAATCCCTCTGGAATCTGAAGTCCATCCTTTAATTTCACTTCTTCCGGAATGTGACTAAATAAATCTTCTATTGAATGACAGCCAATATCCTCCAGCATAACAGCCTGTTCTTTCTCAGTTGTCGGCACAAATCTTCCCATCATATCACCGCCTTTTCTTATGCTTGCTCACTCTCTACAAACGCTTCATATTCCTCCGCCGTTAAGAATGCTTCCTTTTCTGTAATTTTATTTACCTTTAAAAGCCAGGCTTCATATGGTGCTTCATTAATGAGTTCCGGAGCATCCAGCAACTCCTCATTTACTTCATAGACAATGCCTGTAATTGGTGAAAATACATCCGATACTGCCTTCACGGACTCTACATCTCCTAAAGACTCTCCCACCTCAACTTCATCTCCTATTTCCGGCAGATTTACGAATACCAAATCCCCCAATTCCGTTTGTGCATAATCAGTTAATCCCACCACTGCTGTTGTTTCTTCCTCAAATCTAACCCATTCATGTGATTTTGTATAACAAACACCTTCTACTAATTTCATTTCTAATTTCCTCCCAATCTAATTTTATGTGTTATATTTACTTTTGTCTTTTATAAAAAGGAAGTGCAATTACTTCCGCTTCTATTTTTCTTTGGCGAACCAAAACTTCCACCTTAGTTCCTATTTCTGTAAAGGCAATATCCAAAAGTGCCATTGCAATGGGATAACCCAAGTACGGACAATGTGTGCCAGATGTTGTGTGTCCCACTTGTTCTTCACCTACCCACACGGATTCCTGTTCCCTGATAATGCCCCGTCCAATTACTTTAAGACCAACTCTTTTTCTTGTTAATTCTCCATGACTAAGCAAAGCTGATTTACCAATAAAATCTTCTTTTTGCATTTTAACTGCAAAAGAGAGCCCTGCTTCCAGTGGTGAAATCGTATCATCCATTTCATGACCATACAAGGGCATCGCAGCTTCCATACGCAAGGTATCTCTAGCCCCCAATCCACAAGGTACCAATCCTTCCTCCTTACCAGCTTCTAACAAAACATTCCACATGTTCTCCGCATTCTGACTACTTAAATAGAGTTCCACCCCGTCTTCTCCTGTATATCCAGTTTTGGAAACGATACAATTCATCCCTGCTACCTTGGCATCAAAAATTGCATGATAATATTTTGCAGGAATGTTCTCTTTCGTTGTCAATTTTTCAAGAATTTCCATGGCTTTTGGTCCTTGTAGTGCAATCTGGGCCAGTTGATCAGAAATATCTTCTATTGTAACATTCCCAAATTTATGATCCAACATCCATTGATAATCTTTCTCTCTGTTAGATGCATTCACAACAATAAAATAAGTATTTTCTGCTTGTTTATATACAATTAAATCGTCCACAATTCCACCGGTTTCATTACACATTGGGCTATATCTAGCCTGACCATCCACCATATTATCAAAATTATTTGTTAGAAGCATCTGTAAATTAGCTAATGCATCCTCTCCTTTACAAAGGATTTCCCCCATGTGGGATACATCAAAAAGACCAGCTGCCGTACGTACTGCCATATGTTCCTTTATTACTCCCAATTCATATTGAACCGGCAACAAATAACCAGCGAATGGTACCATCTTCCCTTTGGCTTTCACATGTGTTTCATAAAGTGGTGTTTTTAATTCCATGTCCATTCCTCCCCTTCTATTCATATATTGGATATTCCCCACAAATTTCATCCACCGAGTTTCTAATTATTTCTGCTTTTGTGTCAAAGTCTACAACTGCCATCTTGATTAACTTACCTATTACCATCATTTCTTTTTCTTTCATTCCTCTTGTAGTAACTGCTGGAGTTCCAATGCGAATTCCACTTGTTATAAACGGACTTGCCGGATCATTTGGCACTGTATTTTTATTCACTGTAATGTATACCTCATCTAAACGTTTCTGTAGCTCTTTACCAGTAATACCCATATTTTGTAAATCTATTAGCATCAGATGGTTATCTGTTCCTTTACTAACCAAATCAAATCCTTCACTCATTAGTGATTTCGACAATGCTTTTGCATTCTTTAACACTTGTTCCTGATAGATCTTGAATTCTGGTTTTAAAGCTTCTCCAAAGCACACTGCCTTTGCTGCTATAATATTCATAAGCGGACCACCCTGTGTTCCGGGGAATATAGACTTATTAATCGCTTTAGCCAAATATTCCTTGCACATAATCATCCCACCTCTTGGTCCACGAAGTGTTTTATGAGTAGTAGTTGTCACTACATCTGCATACGGTACTGGGTTTTGATGCAAACCGGCAGCAACCAAACCTGCGATATGTGCCATATCTACAAATAAATATGCACCAACTTCTCTTGCAATATCCGCGAAAATATCAAATTGAATTTCCCTTGGATAAGCGGACGCTCCAGCTACAATCATTTTAGGCTTATGTTCTTTCGCCAATGCTCTCACGGATTCATAATCTATATACCCCTTTTCATCAACACCATAGGGAATAAAATGATAAAGAATACCTGACATATTTACAGGTGATCCATGGGTCAAATGGCCCCCATTGGCTAAGTCAAGTCCTAATACTGTGTCTCCCGGCTGTAAAAGTGCCATATATACTGCAATATTAGCATTTGCCCCTGAATGAGGCTGAACACATACATGCTCACACCCAAATAATTGCTTTGCGCGACTAATGGCCAGTTCTTCTAACACATCGATTTCTTCACATCCGCCATAATAACGTCTTCCTGGATATCCTTCCGCGTATTTATTTGTTGGCACAGTTGCCATCGCCATCATGACTGCTTCTGACACAATATTTTCAGATGCAATTAATTCTAAATTCCTTTTTTGCCTCCTGTTTTCAGCTAATAGAGCATTTCCTACTTCTTGATCACACTCCCTGATATAATCCATTACATGTTGTACCATCCTTTATATCCCCCTCTGTTCTTGATTTACTTACATGCATGATGCAGATTATCTTATTTCCTATATTTTCATAGCAAATACAAAAAAAAGACAAATATAAATATCACATGACTTGATACTTACATTTGTCTCTATCCTTTAACCTGAAAGATTTCTCACCTCTCTACCCATTGAGCCAAGCACTAAGCTACGAGTAAAGGCATGTAAGTGAAATCGTATCTGTCAACGATTTATACAAATTGTACTATATAAAATCTAACCAGTCAACAAAAGATACATTCTTCACAAGGCTATAATACCTTTGACAAAAATTCCTGTAATCTCACATCTTTTGGATCTTCAAAAAAATCTTTCGGGTTGTTTTGTTCTTTAATTTTACCTGCATCCATGAAAATTACTCTAGATGCTACTTCTTTTGCAAATCCCATTTCATGGGTAACTACCACCATGGTCATTCCATCATGCGCCAGCTTACGCATCAACTCCAACACCTCACCTACCATTTCTGGATCCAATGCCGAAGTAGGTTCATCAAAGAGCATAACATCCGGGTTCATAGCCAGCGCTCGAATAATAGCAATACGCTGCTTTTGTCCTCCAGATAATTGAGAAGGGTAGGAATCTGCTTTTTCCTGCAGTCCCACCAATTCCAATAATTTTAAAGCCTGTTCCTTTGCTTCTTCATTACTCTTTCCAAGGAGTTTGATGGGAGCTAATGTAATGTTTTGTATAATGGTTTTATGAGGAAATAAGTTAAAGTGTTGAAACACCATACCCATTTTTTGTCTATGCTTATCAATATCTGTTTTCTTGTCTGTGATATCCACACCCTCAAAATAAACATGTCCCGAAGATGGCATTTCCAGTAAATTCAGAGATCGCAAAAAAGTGGATTTACCTGAACCGGATGGGCCTACAATTACCACTACTTCACCTTGACGAATTTCCTCCGAAACACCATCTAAAGCATGGAGCTTTTTATATATTTTATGTACATCTTCTACTTTAATTAATACATCGCCTTTAGTGGTCACTTCCTCGCAGCCTCCTTTCCAGCATATTTACAAGCTTGGTAAACATCATAACCATTACCAAATAAATCAAAGCAATAGCAAGTAATGGCATCAATGCATCATAAGTACGACTTCTGATAATGTCTCCACCCTTTGTCAAATCCTGTAATGCAATATATCCGGAAACAGAAGTTTCTTTCAATAACACAATAAACTCATTTCCTAGAGCCGGTAAAATATTCTTAAATGCCTGTGGCATAATGATATGCACCATTGTTTGACGGTAATTAAATCCTAGACTTCTTCCCGCCTCAAATTGGCCTTCATCAATAGACATAATGCCGGAACGAAAGATTTCAGAAACATATGCTCCGGAATTCAGTCCGAAAGCCACTACTGCTACCAACAATTTACTAATATCTGCACTGCCGAATATTACGAAATAAATAATCAATAATTGAACAACTACCGGGGTTCCTCTGATTACTGTAATATATATATTACAAATAATACTTGTGATTCTTAGTTTCCCCGTCTTATCATAAGTAGAACGTACCATTGCTACAAAAGCACCTAGTAAGACACCTATAATCAATGCAAAAAAAGTAATCTTTAATGTAACACCAAGCCCATTCCATATGTATTTCCATCTATCATCAGTTATAAAGTTCATGATAAATCTATCTTTGAAGTTCTCCATGAATGATTCCTGCCTATTCTTTTACTATAATAACCTGTCGTCCAGTGTAGTAAGATTGTGCAAAATCAACCTGAGTTTTTCTCTCATCACTTACGGTTAATCCTGCTGCTGCAAAATCTGCTTTTCCACCTTGAACTGCTGGGATAATAGAATCAAATGCCATATCTTCAATCTTTAATTCCATTCCTAGTTTATCTGCGATTGCCTGTGCAAAATCTGCATCTATACCAACAATTGCTTCTCCATCATAATACTCATAAGGTTCAAATTCTGCATTGGTTGCCATAACAAGCTTTCCATTGGAACGATTCACGTCTGCTGGTGAGCTATAACGCACTGCTCCTTCTTCTTTCCCAATATAATAACTTATGATCTGATCAAATGTGCCATCTTTTTTTAATTCCTCAATTGTTGCATCAAACTTCTTCACTAAATCTTCATTGCCCTTTTTAAAGCACATTGCATATTCTTCTTCCGCATAAGCTGCCTCTAAAATCTTAAGTCCTTTTGTTTTTGCAACAAAAGCTTTTGCCGGCTGATCATCGATTACTACTGCGTCGATCTTACCCTGAGATAATGCCTGTACTGCTTCAAATCCCTTATTATAACGTTCGATGTTCTCATCACCAAATTCATCTGTGGTATATAAATCACCAGTTGTACCTAATTGAACACCTATTTTCTTACCTTTCAAATCCTCTGGTCCCGCAATTTGAGTACTTTCTTTGCTGTCCACTTTTTCTTCTTTCTTTGATCCACATGCTGCAAGTGAGCAAGTACATGCAACAATTAATACTAATGTAATTAGCTTTTTCATTTTTCTTTCCCTCCGTCATAAATTTATTTTTGCATAAAAATGCATTTGTTATTTATATATTATCACTTTTCAAACAAATTACAAGCTTTTTTTATGATTTTATTCATTTTATTGTTTATAATATGATTTTTATACTATCCAAATAGCAGAAAATATGCAAGTACAATTACACCCAATATAATTCGATAATACCCAAATATTTTAAAATCATTTTTCTTAATATATCCGATTAAAAATTTAATTGCCAAGACCGATACAAAAAATGCTACCACACAACCTACTAAAAGGATAAAAATTTGCATAAAATTAAAATGTAATCCATATTTAAATAATTTTAAAAAACTAGCTCCAAACATGACCGGAATAGAAAGGAAAAATGTAAATTCCGTTGCTACATAACGAGATACTCCAAAAATCATAGCACCTACTATGGTTGCTCCTGATCTTGATGTCCCTGGAATCAACGCCAGAACTTGAAATATTCCAATAATCACTGCGTCTTTATAACTTAATTGAGACAACTTTTCCACTGATGGTATTTTTCCTTTATTCTTATTTTCCACTACAATAAACAATACACCATATAGGATCAGCATAATAGCAACTACAACATAATTTAATAAGACCTTATCAATCAAATCCGAAAACAAAATACCTATCACAGCTGCTGGTACACAGGCAACCAACACTTTTACCCAAAGCTGTATGGTCAATATCTTTTGTTTTCTATTTTTCCTTGGGGAAAATGGATTCAATTTATGAAAATATAATACTACAACTGCCATAATGGCCCCAAGCTGAATAACTACGAAAAACATTGTTTTAAATTCATTGCTGACATTGAGCTTCATAAATTCATCTACCAATATCATGTGTCCTGTACTACTAATTGGTAACCACTCTGTAATTCCTTCCACTATTCCAAGAATAATTGCTTTTAAAACATTTAGCATATTTCTACCTCCACATCTTTCTCGTTCTAGTTAGCTTTCGCATATGGTATTAATTCTTCGGAGTTTCTGTCAAAAAACAAGGGCGTTATACTAATCTTATCCCTATTTCGTTCATAGCTTTCTGCTGCAAACAATAACATATTATCAATTTGCTCTTGATTCCCTGCTGGTGCAAACAAAACCATATCCTTTGCTGGAACTAAAATAACAAGATCATCTTCTAATTTTTCAGCACACATATTCCAAATATACTTAAAACAGAGCGAGCTTGCCTCATGATGTCCATCTGCAATAATACCAAATCCACCGTACATTGTATGAGATATTACAAACTTAACGTCACGAGCTAAATTTTCACATGCAATATGATATAGATTTTCTATATCACAATCAACTGGAAGCATATTATCTTTGAGAATTTCAAATTGATCTTCACCCCTATTAATCACCAAAACAATCAACAGCTCACCTACAAATGAAATAATTGGGGTATCCTTATCGGATATAAACTTACCGTTTAACGCGGTATGATCAATTAAGGATTCTTTGACCCATGGATAAATATGTTCTTTTATATTTTCAAAAAGATATCTTTCTTCTTCCCTTTTTAACATTTAATTACCATCCTTTTTCTTTTTTAATTTTTCTTACTTTTATATTCTATCAAAGTTTGCAAGATTAGGCAATTTATAGTACAATAATAAAGCAATAAATTATGAAAGAAAGGATATTCTTGATGAAAAATAGAAAAAATATTGTTCTACATATAACATTTACTTTAGTTTTAGCCGTCAGCTTATGTTTTTCCAACACCTTAGTATATGCTGTTGACTCAGTAAAAAGTCTTACAGATGAATCTTCTGGATTAAAAAACGAATTATCCGATTTAAATGCAGAATTAAATACCATTTGTAATGAATTAGATAACACCATTTTACAAATGGAGCAAATTACAACAGAAATTACAGCAACAAAAGGAAATTTAGCAGATGCTAAAGCCAATGAACAGAAACAATATGAAGCAATGAAGCTACGAATTAGATATATTTACGAAACGGGAAACTCCACCTTTTTAGAATTATTATTTACCGCAAATAGTATGGCTGATTTCTTAAACAAAGCTGACTTTATTTCAAATATAAGTGATTATGACCGTGAGATGCTAACATCACTTGTTGCTATACAGAAAGATATTTTACAAAAAGAGAGTCTTCTAGAAACAGAACAGTCGCAGCTTTTAACATTAAAAGAAGAATTAAGTAAAAAACAGGATCATTTACAAAATAAAATAGCTTCAACTTCAGGAGAATTATCACAATATACTGATCGTCTAAATCGTGCTGCAACCGTTGCATTAGCAGCAGAAGAACTTCTAAAAATAAAAGTATCTGCTGTACCACCTACAGAATCTCCCGCACCAGAAGATGATTATGAAGAAACCGCTCCTCCTGCCCCACCAAATTCTATACCGGCCACTACCTCGGAAGTAAATCTATTAGCCGCCTTAATTGAATGCGAAGCTGGCGGTGGGAGCTATGAAGGATTAGTAGCAGTAGGTGCTGTAGTAATTAATCGAGTGAATAATAGTAACTATCCAAATAGCATTACAAACGTTATAAAACAACCTGGACAATTTTCTCCCTACGCCTCTGGGAAATTAGCAAAGGTAGTAGAAAGAGGTGCTACACCAATATGCTTTGACGCTGCAAATGATGCGCTTTCTGGAAGCAACCCTATCGGAGGATGTTTGAGTTTCCGAGCTGCATCTACAGGACACTCCGGCATCATTATGGGCGGAAATGTATTTTTTTAAATAGGAACTTAAGAACCCCCACCACCAATTGAATTGTAGATACACGATGTATCTGTCTCGATTGATGGTGGGGGTTCTTATTATTGTTATATTATTTTGTATTATTGGATGAATTTCGCTTCTCTTAAAATTTCTTCTGCTTTTTCTTTATTCGCAT
>JAVXHY010000020.1:0-2706 GCA_036656615.1 Lachnospiraceae bacterium
TTTCTAAAATAAATATATTTATTCAACCATATTATCAAATATAGCGGTATGAATCTTCCAAAAACATTTTGCATTAGAAGCGTATAATTATACATTGGAAACAGAGCAAAATTAAATGTTAAATAAATAAAAACATATTTATATGCTACATCATTTTTTGTTTTCGCTTTTCTTTCAGATAAGAATAAAAGCAGAACACTTAATATGGAAAAAATAGGCGAAAGGAAAAATCCAAAATAAATATATCCTTGTCCAGCCATAGGAATAATGAATCCTGGATTGTAACCATTTGCAGTAACCATATTAAATAAAAAGAATGTAGAATTTCTTCTATCATTAAGAAAAACTGGTAATTGTTTTATGAATTGAACTCCACAAAATGAATCATTTAAAAAGGTTTTTCCATTTATAGCTTCCCCATAATATTCTTTAGTTGCAACTGCGCCTGCAACTGAATCTGGTCCTGCAAAATAAGTCTGTAACGTTGCTGAAAGTTTATCCAATTTAAAATAATCAGCAAAATCCGATGATAATTCTACTCCAACCGTCCCATATAATCTATAACTTGATAATAATATAACCATAATCACTGATAAAAGCAAAATAGAAATTAAAAATATTCTCTTCTTTTCAGCAAAATAATATAACAATATTGATAATGTAGTGCCTGCAACAAGAAATATTGTCATCCTATTGGCTGTCCACATTAAAGTAATATTCAAAATTCCCGTCAAAAACAAGGCAATTGTGCTATACTTTTTACCACTATTTTTTTTATAAACACAAATTTTCACAGTAACAATAAAAAAGAATATTTGTGCAAATTCGGAAAAATATGCAAAAATTGTGATAATTGTATTTCTATTAGAAACAAAAATTTCTTCCTTAACTAATATAAAATTGAAATCCTGCAGGATTTGAGGAAAAATAAACAAAGCTATTATTCCTATAAAAATTGATATAATCAATACTGTATTTGAATAATTGTACGTTTTTTTTTCTGAATTTTGTATCTTTTTTTCTTTTCCAAAAAATTTTATGCAGATTTCTATAGTGATGATAATACAAATCATTTCATAAATCATAATGCTTGTACCAAGTTCCTGTTGTCTTAATGAGGTCACGGCACCATTTGCCATGGCAGAAAAGTTATTTGCACTCATTATAGCAAAAGGTGTAATCAAATATTTAAAAATTAGAACTATAATAAAAAAGGTCATAGGAATACTTTTAAGAAAATATTTTTTTAAGTTAGAAAAGAAAAAATATAATCCAAAAATAAGAGGAATTAAAAAGAGGAATTTAAAGCCTTCATTATTTACTAGATTTTTTTGTAATACAAGTGTTTGATAAAGAGAAAAAATTAACACAACATATTTTAATATAACTACTGTTTTAAAATAGTGATTCTTTTGATTACTTATTAGAGGATTTAGCATCATATTTTATACTTGAGACAAATAAATTTGTTTCAAGTTACTCCTTTATTTTTTAATGGCCTTAATTACAAATTTAAATACTCAATTACTGGTTTCATAACAATAGCCATATCACATCTTTCCTTTGTATCATTTCGGATTTGTTGAGCTAGTGCTTTACTATCAGCATATTTATAAATCAATTTACTATAAAAGTCAATTATTTGATTTATATCAATGTGCGATTCATCTTCTGGAACTTTCAGAACATAGTCACATTCTCTAGTTGGAAATGCATCAATTTCACACGATGTTACCATTGGCATTCCTTTGGCACCATATTCTCGACTTTTTAATGTACTAGCCAAAAACAAATTTATTCTATGCATCCCCAAACTTGCTATTGCAATATCGCACTTATCATACAACTTGTCTAACTCATCTCCAGATTTAAATCCATGAAAAGTAATATTATTTTGCAAATTATATTTTTGAACTAGTTGTTTGTATTTTGGTATTTCCTCCCCGTTACCAACCAAATGCAGTACTATTTGCTGATTTCCACCATCTTTATAATAATCATTCATTCCTTCTATAATTCTGTCATAGGCATGCCAACTGGCCATAGATGCAATTGCTAATAAATTTAATGTTGTAGAATTTATATGTCTTTTTATACTGACACGGTCAACGTCAATGCCATTCATAATTTTAATGCAAGGAATTGAAAATATTTTTTTATGGTTTGAAAATGTAGCTATACCCGAAGTATATTTCTTTAATTTTCTAGCATATAACTGATCTATATAATATGTAATTTTTTTCTTAAATGATTTAGTTGCTTCACCTTTATATGGATAAGTAGGAATTTCAATTATGATTTTATCTGCAACTTCACTTATATTTTTTAATAAATCAATAAATTTCCATTCACTGTAACCATATCGGATATACACCTTGTCTACCAACATTTTCTCAACAAAATTTTGTGAACAAGTATATAAATCCATTCTACGATGAATTGCTTTTTTTGCAGGTGTAATTATATTGATTTTTCCATTCTTATATAAAGCAATATCTTTTTTTTGATAGCCAATTAAATATACATCTAAATATTTATTAAAAGCATCAACCTGCTGTAATATTTTTTTCAAAACGCCATCTGCAGTTTCTAAATTAATCTCTACAGGTGCAATATACAATAATTTTTTCAATTAAGCTTCTCCTATTTATAAAATATAATCTTTTTCTTGATATTTTTTCAGTGCCCATTCATCCGTTTTTTTGA
>JAVXHY010000020.1:2806-35659 GCA_036656615.1 Lachnospiraceae bacterium
AAAATATAATCTTTTTCTTGATATTTTTTCAGTGCCCATTCATCCGTTTTTTTGATATATGAGTTTCATATAATTCTTGATACCGCTTATATGCAATTTCTTTATCAAATAGAGTAGCACTCATGAATTCTCTATTATCCGTTTTGTTCTCAATGCATTTCTTCAGCTCAAAAATATCTCCCTTTTCAATAACACTTCCACTATCACTCGATAAACTCTCTGGGCTTCCACCTGTATTATATGTAATTACTGGAGTCCCGCAAGCCATTGCCTCCAAATTTGTGGTTGGAAAATTATCCTCATAAGTCGGATTAACAAAAACATCTGCCATCGAATACAATTCTGCCAATTCTTTTACATTATTTGTTCTCTTGATGCCAATGATATTCAATGGCAATGACTCTAGTTGTTTTTTAGAAAGTCCAACTAAAATAATTTGAAAATTAATATCCAATATTTTAGACAATTCAATAAAATCTTTAAAACCTTTTCTTTCATTCCAAGTACTTGCTACACCTAACACAATCTTTTTATCTAATAAATTATTTTCAATACGATAATTATTCTTAATTGGTTTAAATACATTTATGTCAATTCCATTATTAATAACTTCAACTTCATATTGATTCAAAAATGAATCTTTTACTAAATTCGCAAGCCATTTTGATGGGGTAATAATTGTTAGATTTTTTACAGAAGTAAACACTCTTTTTTTGTTTTGATAATTCCAACTTGAATTATCTAAACATATGCTTTTGGGATATTCGTTTTTTTGTGGGCAATTACAACAATTCTTTTTCCATTTGTCACACCCCACATAATCAAAATGACTGCAGTGTCCCGTAAACGCCCAGCAATCATGTAACGTCCAAACAACTGGTTTATTTGCATTTGCAAGATATTTAAAAAGTAATTCTATATTCAAATAGTAGCCATGTATGTTATGAAGATGGATAATATCCGGGTTGTATCTTCTGACTTCTTCCAAGAATTTTTTTGTTGCTTTTTTTGAATAAAATCCTGTTTTATCTGTAATTCGTGTCTTTAAAGCATGTGTCTTTAAATCAAAGTCTGTCCCTATTTTTATGGTATCCTCCTCCAGGATATGCTGTGCTTTATCACGTCCATATGCAATTTTACATTCATGGCCTTGTTCTTTTAAAACACTATAAATATCTGTAGCAATACGACCTGTGCTACCCACTCCACAAACAGAATTTATCTGTAATACTTTCATAATACTCCTATCTACTTTAAATATTCTATCACAAAGGGGATATCCTGCGGTTTCCCCATATTACCCCCATACACAAATATTTTTTTTATATATGTATTATGAGCAATTGTATAATCAACATTCGCTTGTGACATACAACTAATCCGATTTGAAATCCGATTTACAGCTATTATAAATCCGTCACAATATGACCTGTGCTTCCAATCTTGCAAAGAGAATTAATTTGCAAGACTTTTTTAATTACATCCTTAATTCCTTTATTTCTTCCATCAGTTTTTTTATAAAACGTTCTTTTGAAAAATTTTTTATATAAAACTTCTTGGCGTTTTCTCCATATCTATCCATTTGTTCTTTATTTTCTACAAACTCTAAAATATTATTTGCAAGTGACTTATATTCTTCTGCCGGTCCACATAGTCCACAATTTGCTTCATTGATTATTTGTGCTGTTTCACCACCTATTGCTCCAATTATTGGCTTACCAGCTGCCATATATGACTGAATTTTCCCGGGAAGTGTGAAAGACATTGCTTTGTTATCTTTCAAGGTCACAAGCATTGCACTAGCTAACGAGTATATTTTAGGCATTTCACTAACCTGTAATCTACCATAAAACCGAATATTATTAAGTCCATACGCAAGCTTTTTACAATTTTCAAGTTCTGAACCATCTCCAAAAATGTGAAACTTAATCTGTGAATTCTCTGTGAGTTCATTTGCAGCTAAAACAATTGTTTCAACTGATTGCATATTTCCTATATTTCCTGCAAAAACAAAATCATATGTGTCTTTTTCATCATCACAAGGTAAGGATTTTTCAAAAATATCTTCTGCATACTGAGGAAGATAAACGATATTCTTGTTTTTTATGTCTAAAACTTTTTCAAAATATTTCTCGAATCCCTTTGACGTAATAGCTATTTTATCCACACTTTTATATATCTTCTTTGAAGTTTTCAAAAAACACTTATAAACAAAAGAATCTCTGCTAATACCGCCTGCCACAAGGCTTTCAGGCCATAAATCAAGACAATAAAGTAAGATTTTTGTGCCATGTTTCTTCTTGTATTTAATTGCAGCATTTGCCATCATCACCGGAGATAGTTGATTCACAAAAACAATATCAAAATCCTTGTCAAGTCTTGTAACTGCTCTTTGAGAAGAAAAAGAAAAGCTATAATAATTAAAAAACCTGAAAATCAGACCATTTTTACGAGCAATTTCAAATGTTCTAATTATTTTCACACCATTATGATTTTCTCTTCTAAGCTTTCCGTGTTTATATTCATTTGGAATTATTCCCTCCGGGTAATTGGGCAATCCTGTTAAAACTGTAACTTCATGCCCTTGCTTAATCAAAGTTTCACATATATCTGTGATTCGAAAGGGTTCGGGATAGTAATATTGACATATAACTAATATTTTCATCACAAAATCCTCTCATCCATCACCTTTTCAAGTAGCCAGAGCTCACTTTTTTTTATTATACTCGCTATTAATATATTTTTCACTTCATCTCTCCACTCTCTTTTATTTTAGTCTCTTCTTCTTTTTTTGATGCATCTGTACTACCTTCGAGAACTCCGTCACTCTTTATAACGGATACTATGGTTCCAAAAAAGCACTTACAGTCAAAAGAAAAGCTTAATTTTTTCACATATTCACCATCATATCTTGCTTTGTCAGTGATTTTGATCGTGTCACGGCCATTGATTTGCGCCCAACCTGTAAGCCCTGGCTTTATGTTGTTTGCACCATATTTATCTCGCTCGGCAATTAGGTCATATTGATTCCATAGGGCAGGTCGAGGACCAATTATGCTCATTTTTCCCGTAAAAATATTAAACATTTGCGGGAGCTCATCAAGGCTTGTTTTACGCATGAATTCACCCACTTTTGTTATGTAGGAATTAGCAGAAGACAGCAAATGCGTCGGACAATCTTTGGGCGTTGTTACGTACATTGACCTGAATTTCAGTATGTTAAACTGCGTTTTATTTATCCCTATGCGCTTTTGTTTAAACAAAATAGGACCTTTTGAATCAATTTTAATCATGATTGCTGTTATCAAAAACACAGGAGACAACACGATTATTCCAATGAACGATAAAGTTATGTCGATTAATCTCTTAATAAATTTTTTGTACATATTGCCTACACTCCTGCTTTAAAATAATCTATTCTTGTGTTTCTGCTATTTCTCTAACCATTGAACCAAGTTATCCAGCCCCTATGATTAGCTATTTCCTTTCTTCCATACATATCCTTCCCAAAAACTCATTATCCGTTACTTCCCTTTTTATACGTTGGTACCATCTCTGCCACCAACTCCTTCATATTCTCCACTTCTTCCCGACATGCCACTGCCAATACATCCAGCTGTTCCTGGAATTTCTCGTCATCCATTTCAATGGGCTTTCCTATATGGATCAATTGATTCTTAGTCCCTTGAATGCCTTCTTCTTCCATCAACAACTCTTCATAGAGTTTTTCACCAGGACGCAGTCCTGTATACTCTATCTTAATATCCACATCTGGCTCATATCCGGACAGCTTGATTAGATTTCTTGCCATATCATCTATTTTCACAGGGTCTCCCATCTCCAGTACGAAGATTTCTCCCCCTTTGGCATAATAAGAAGCTTGTAATACCAAAGCAACTGCTTCCGGAATCGTCATAAAGTACCGGATGATCTTTGGATCTGTTACGGTAACCGGACCACCAGACAGGATCTGATTCTTAAAGAGTGGAACTACACTTCCATTACTCCCCAGCACATTTCCGAATCTTACCGCCACGAATTCCGTAACATATTTTCGATTCATCATCTGTACAATCATTTCGCACAGACGTTTCGATGCCCCCATAATATTGGTAGGGTTCACTGCTTTATCTGTAGAAATCAGGAGGAATTTCTTCACTCCATTATTGGCTGCTGCCATAGCCACCTTGTAAGTTCCCATTACATTATTCTTAATGGCCTCATTAGGGCTGTCCTCCATCAGTGGCACATGCTTATGCGCTGCAGCATGATAGAGAATCTCTGGCTTATATTTTTTCAATACCTCATTTACCCGGTTGGTATTCCGAACCGAACCAATTAAGGTTATACAGTTAAGATCAGGGTGTTTCCTTTTTAATTCATTTTGAATGTCATAGGCATTGTTTTCATAGATATCGAATATAATCAGTTGCTTTGGTTCACTTTTTGCAATCTGTCTGCACAGCTCACTTCCAATGGAACCTCCACCGCCTGTTACCATGATAACTTTTCCCTTTATAAATAGTTTAATTTCATCACTATTCACCATAACCTGTTCCCTGCCTAGGAGATCTTGTATTTCTACATTGCGAAGCATACTGACACTTACTTCTCCATTTACCAGCTGGTAGATTCCTGGTACCGTCTGCAATCTGCATCCAGTCTCCTTACAGATATTTAAGATTTCCTTTTTGTTCTTGCCGGTTGTCGCCGGTATGGCATAGATGATTTTTGTAATCCCATACTTCTTTACCTTTTCTGGAATATCCTGACGTGTACCCACGATAGGTACCCCTTCTAATAAGCGTCCCATCTTATTAGGATTATCATCAATGATACAGCACACCCGATTATGTAAATGAGAACTGGTTAGATACTCTCGAATAATTACTCTTCCCGCCTGACCTCCACCAATAATCATCACATTTTCACTTGGTATTTCCTTATCATCTTCTTCATTATGACGGCATTCTTTATTATAGACCCGAACGATTCGATAAGAGAACCGCATTCCAGTTACGCCCATGAAGCTTAGGACTCCCCCGATGAAATAATAAGACCCAGGCATCTTCATCTCCATGGCAACTATTCCTATTCCATACACCATAATTAGAATAAGAAATGCATAGATAATTCTTCGTATCTCCTCTACACTGGCAAATCTCCATATACTATGATAGAGACGGAAACAATAGAAGACGATTACCGTACTGCATACCCAGTAAGGCATAGTCCACAGATACCCCATAATATATGCTCTTGGTATCTTAGAATAGATAAAATCAAATCGTACCCATAGTGCTCCAAAATAAGAAACACCTATGATTAACATATCTAATATGACTAATATCATCGCCCGCCTAATCCATAACAAATCCAGTTTCCTTATATATCTCATATTACACCCTATTATTCCCCATAATATTTTCCATAATATTTTCCATAGTATTTACCATAATATTTTCCATAGTATTTCCCATAACGTCCTTTTTTGCCCATTTCCACCTTATTTAAGATGACACCTAAGATTGGGCATTCTGTCTTTTTTAATTGACTTACCACCCGTTGGGCGAATTTGTAGCTCACCCTATTGGCAGAAACCACCAAGGCCATTCCATCACACTCCGGTGCCACCACCGCTGCATCGATGACACTTCCCAAGGGTGAATTGTCAATAATAATATAATCATATAGGTCTCGCAGCACCGCTATGGTCTTCTTAAACTGATCCTTACCCAGTAATTCTGCTGGATTGGGAGGAGCCTGCCCTGCAAATATAATATGGAAATTCTTAACATCCGTTTCACACAAGACCTCCTCGAAGCTTGCCTGCTTGGATAAGAAGTGAGAAAATCCTTTGATAGGTCCCATAATCTTATATCCACCAATCAGCACAGACTTTCTTAAGTCTGCATCAATCAACAGCACCTTCTTTCCTGAGTCTGCAAAAGATCTGGCCAGATTCACACACACACTGCTCTTTCCCTCATTAGGAAGACAGCTGGTGATTCCAATTACCTTAATATCACTTCCACAGAATTGAATATTGGTTCGTAGGGATTTATAGGATTCATTGCTGCGAAAATCCAAATCCACTTGTTCTTTTATTTCTACTTTAGCCATCCTTGCTTACTCCTTCTTCTGTATTTCTTCTCCAGATTCTGCATTCTTTTTCTTAGTTTTCTTATTCTTTTCCATAACTGGTATAATTCCAAGTACACTTAAGTTCAGGTAACGTTCTATATCATCAGGTGTCCGCATATGATCATCTAATATATAAATCAGAACTATAATCCCAATCATAAGAAATATTCCCAATAATCCACCAATCATTGTATTTTTCATAACATCGGGACTGGTTGGATTTACCGGCAGATTTGCATCCTCTACCGTATTCACAGATTCAATATCCATTACCCTTTGTATATGCTCTGCGGATACTTCTCGCATCTCATCTGCAATATCCTTAGCTTTCTTTGGATCTGGATCTGCAACTATAATTGCAATAACACGGGTATCTACCGGAGTATCTACCGTAACTTTTCTTGCCAATTGTCCATACTGCATATCCAGATTCTGATTGGCAATCACTTGTTCTAATACTGTTCTGCTTAATATCAACTGCTGATAATCCTTGGTCAACTGAGCACTGGCTGATAAATCTCCTGTTGTTACACCTACATCCGTTACCATTTCTTTATTTAACACATACACCTTAGTTGTAGAATTATATATAGGTGTAATCAATACCTTTGTAATGGTAAAGGCAATCATTGCAAAGATAAGACCTGCCAATACAATCATCCACAACTTTCCAATTATGACACTAAGAAGCTCCATAAGGTCAATCTCTACTTCTTCTTTCTCTTCTCTATTAACAATCTGTTCTTTATATGTACTCATTCTTTAATATCCTCTCTGGGTTCTTAATCAGTAGTTCATTTGCCAGCTGGCTGCCATATTTCTTTCTAATATATAGGTAAGCCTCTTTCATATCAGGGGTTCGATATTGACAATCGTGGGCATCAGAAGCAATCAGATGTATCAATCTTCCTCCAAGCATTCTTTTGATGAATTTCCTAACTCGTGGATTGTCAGCATTTGTAATACTGGCTGCGTTAATCTGAATATATGCACCCATCTCTACCAATTGTTCTGCCAATTCATACTCCTTTACCAGACAGCCATATCGTTCTGCATGCGCTAGAATTGGTACATATCCACTAAATATAAGCTGTTGAAATCCCTGTTTTATTTCCGTAAATGTAACACCAGGAGAGAATTCTATCAATATATAACCGGAATCTGCCATGGTGAATAATTCATCTTTCCTTAACCGTTCCACTATATCCTGTTGGTAGTTGATCTCATGTCCTATATAAATATGGAGGCTGCTGCTGGCTTTTTCCGCTATTTTCTTGAATTTCAAATATTGCTCTAAAATCTTTTCTTTGGAAGTCACGTATCTTCCTCCATGAAAATGTGGAGTTAAAATAATACTGCGTGTTCCATTCATATATGCCAAACGTAGCATATCTACTGCTTCCTTCATATTCCTAGCTCCGTCATCCGTCTCTGGAAGCATATGACAATGAATATCAATTAATCCCTTCATACATTCACCTTTTATTATTTTCTTCTGTATGAATAAGCAATTTCTGTCACATTATGTAAGCCATTGTATCATCTTATACGCAAAATGTATAGTTTTTTACATAAATTACATGTTTAAGTATCTATACACTTCTATTTATAATTGACATGAAATTGCACGAAACATACTCTCCTTACTTGTTACTTTTTTTTAATTATTTTCTACTTCCCTTATAACTCTTATGTATCAGTTTTTTTTTCATGTTATTGCATACAAGCATAAGTACCACTGACACGAGGAACCATACAATAGAGAAGTAAATAAATGTTTGGAGCCCACCCTTTATATATTCCATTATAAAATGATAGAAGTATTTGGGTGCCAGATCCAATCTTTTATAGATACCACTGATTAATATAATTCCCGGAACTAAGCCTGTCATCACCATAGCTGCTAAAGTACTATAGGTAATGACCCGAAGTCCCCGGTGTTTCCATTTTTGTATCTTTATAATCATAGTAATGGCAACAAAGCTTAATATGAGACAAATTGGAATACCTGCAGTCATAACCTTTTGATATAGATTCTTTAGGTTACCAAAGTACTTAATCAGAGGAATTTCCACAGATTTCAAATAATCCTTGGCGATTGTTGTCTTATACTCTGCCAGCACCTTCTCCTGATTGGCATCCAGAGCCTTTCCTTGATCTGCAAAATATTGTCGTACTCTGTCATCTATATCTTGTTCTATATCGGTGGTATCCGGTATATAATCTGTATGATCCAGTCCTGCCATCAAGCTTCCTTTTACGTCCCTAGATACCTTATTGATTTCCACGAGATCCGTTACCACTTCTTTGGGAAGACCCAAGGGAATTGTAATATCCCAGGCCTTTTTATCGAAATCTTCCAGTACATTATGGTAATAATCTACCTTATTGAAAGAAACAATCACACTATTGGTATTAAATAATCCTAAATATACTGCTAGCATGGTGGTAAGTAAGGTAAGTAGAATCGATAGTACAAAAGCTACGATTATACCAATAATTAGAGTTGACTTTTCCTTTGAATGAGAATGGGATGTATTTGTTTTCCTACTCATGATTGTCCACCCCCCTGTACTAATTCAGGCCCCATGATCTTGGTCCCATATGCAAAGAATCTTTGATTGGTGCTTCCTAAGGTACTAAATGGATAACAAGTGTATAGTACAAGCTGTTCTGTTTTTGCAGACATATCATATGCGGTGGTGTCATAAGAATCTAAGACCTTTGTGTCTGTAATCTGATATTGATAGATTCCATAGGTAGTAGTAAAGGTAATTACATCTCCAGGCTGTATATTCTGTAATGGGGAAAATATAGTCGTATTATGTCCTGCAATCAACATGGTTCTATTATTTCCAGGTATACCACTTCCCAAATATGTTCCTGCTCCCTCTCTTAGCAAATCATTATCATCACCCCAGTATACGTGACTTAGAAGACCGATTCGCTCACAGGATAATTGTCCATATGCATCTGCATACTCCGGCCAATGTACCCCCTTTATATCAATCGTTCCTGACTGCTTGTTCATATCTATTCCTGGTTGATCAAAGGTTTCTCCTTTTAGCTCATTTTCCCCTGCAGTACTAGACATAAAAAGCGATCCCACTGATATCCCTATATCAATAAAAGGCTTTGCTGCCATATATACTATTCCATACCCAATAATCGCAAAAATTAATGGCATATATACATATGCCATTAATTTAGTTAATTTATGCTTCTTCATAAATTATCTCCCTCTTAAATTACTCAAATAAACGATTGCGTTTTGCAAAAATTCCGCATCCTACCAATATAACAATTAAAGTAGAAATAACTGCCATCGTTGTATTCACAGGTATTCCAGTTGCCTTAACCGTTATCCCTGTAGTAGCAATAGTCTTCCCTGTTGCTGCCATCTTAGCTACTGCACTTCCATCCGTTCCAACTTGAAGTGTAATACCCACCTTTGCAGCTCCAACTTTCATAATGGAGGCCACTTGTGTAGCTAAAGCTTTCTTTTGATCCATTGGCATATTCTTTAAGTCCATGCCAGCTGCTGCTGCTGCTGCTTCATCCACTGTTGCTTTCAGTGTTGCCGTTTCATTTGTAGTAAGATCTACTCCGTCTGAATTAAGGAAAGATACTGCCTGTCCTACATAGTCATTCACCATTTGTACTTGATGAGGTGTAGCTGCTAATGCCTTAGCTTTTCCTGATCCATAATCAATCAAATCCTGCTCCGCTGAATTAATTCCAGATGCTGCAAATACTGTCATGGACATGGCAAGAACTAATCCAGAAGTAATGACTCCTGCTAAGATTGTCTTTAGTTTCCTCATTTTATAAAAATCCCCCTTTTTATTTTCACCCACTTCGCGCTTCTTTGTTGCATTAATTCTACACTTATAGGATACTATTCACTTAGATACTTATGTTCATAGTATCAGATTTAATTATTTTGTCAAGTTTATTTTACCTTTATAATGCCATATTCGACTTATATTTTACAATTATATACTTTCATCCATATTTTGTGCTTCTTCATCTATAGATTCTACTATATCTATCTCTTCTTCTTTTTCTGTAAGCTCAGCCGATCCTTCTCTTACTTTGGCTATACTTGCAACAGTTGCCTTATCATGTAGATTAATAAGCTTCACTCCAGAAGTAACTCTTCCTAATAAAGAAATACTTGCACATTCCATACGGATGATAATTCCTTCGGTATTGATGATCATAATGTCATTTTCTTCGTTTACAGCCTTCACACCGATTACATTTCCGGTCTTCTCTGTAATCTTATAACATTTCACTCCCTTACCACCACGATTTTGGCTGGTAAATTCATCCATACTGGTTCGCTTGCCCATTCCTTTTTCAGATACAATCAGTAAATAATCTCCCTGGGTATTCATCTGCATGCCTACCACTTCGTCCCGATCTCCTAAGTTCATACCTCGAACTCCCATAGAGGTCCTTCCGGTAGAGCGAACATCCTTTTCATTGAAACGGATACATTGGCCATATTTGGTAACGATGATAATATCCTTTTGGTTATCCGTTGCTTTTACTTCAATCAGTTCATCTTCTTCTCTTAAGGTAATCGCTGCCAATCCAGTCTTTCTCACATTGGCATAATCCTTAATTGGTGTCTTCTTAACCAAACCTTTTTTCGTAGACATGAAGAGGTATTTCCCATCTTCATATTCCCGAATTGGAATAATGGCTGTTATTTTCTCTTCCGGCATAAGCTGAAGCAGGTTAATAATCGCTGTTCCTCGAGCTGTTCGGCTAGCTTCTGGTATCTCATAGGCTTTCATACGATATACCCGACCGGTATTGGTGAAGAACATTACATAATGATGCGTAGTGGTCATAAATAATTCTTCTATATAATCTTCATCAATGGTCTGCATTCCCTTGATTCCCTTGCCTCCACGATGCTGGCTCTTAAAGGTATCTATGGTCATACGCTTAATATATCCTAATTTGGTCATGGTAATAATTACATTTTCCCTTGGAATCAAATCTTCCATAGAAATATCGTATTCATCGAATCCAATAGAAGTTCTTCTTTCATCTCCAAATTTATCTCGAATCACAATGATTTCTTCTCGAATCACTCCTAATAATAATTTGCGATCGCCCAAAATAGCTCTTAACCCTTCTATCTTTTGCATCAATTCATTGAATTCATTTTCCAGCTTCTCACGTTCCAGACCGGTAAGTGCACGAAGTCTCATATCTACAATTGCCTGTGCCTGTGCTTCAGATAATTCAAATACCCGAATCAATTCCTCTTTGGCAATATTTACATTCTTGGAACCACGGATAATGCGGATGACTTCTTCTATATGATCTAGAGCAATCAATAATCCTTTTAATATATGTGCCCGCTCTTCTGCTTTATTTAGTTCATACTTCGTTCTTCTAGTAACCACTTGTTCCTGGTGCTTTAGATAATGCTTTAACATATCTAAGATGTTCATTACCTTTGGTTCATTATTGACCAAGGCTAGCATATTTACACCAAATGTTTCCTGAAGCTGGGTATGCTTATATAATTGGTTCAAAATAACGTTGGCATTCACATCTCTTCGAAGCTCAATACAGATACGCATACCTTCTCTATTGGACTGATCTCCAAGGTCTGTTATACCATCTACTTTCTTATCTCTTACCAATTCTGCTATCTTCTCAATAAGTCTGGCTTTATTTACCATGTATGGTAATTCGGTTACTACGATTCTATTCTTCCCATTATGCATGGGTTCTATATTCGTCACTGCCCGAACACGTATCTTACCCCTTCCGGTACGATACGCTTCATTGATTCCATGTGTTCCCATAATCGTGGCTCCAGTCGGAAAGTCCGGACCCTTTACGATTTGAAGAATATCTTCCATATCTGTTACCTTATAGTCTGAATCTCCTTCAATTTCTGTCTGGTCATCTATGATTTTAACCACTGCATTGATAATTTCATGTATATTATGAGGTGGTATATTGGTGGCCATACCTACCGCAATACCAGAAGCTCCATTTACCAACAGATTGGGAAATCTAGATGGAAGTACTACTGGCTCCCTTTCTGTCTCATCAAAGTTGGGTATAAAGTCAACCGTATCTTTGTTGATATCTGCTGTTAATTCTGTGGATATCTTACTCATGCGGGCTTCTGTATAACGCATAGCCGCTGCTCCATCTCCATCTACCGAACCGAAGTTCCCATGACCATCTACCAACGGATACCTAGTAGACCATTCCTGTGCCATATTGACCAAGGCACCATAAATAGAAGTATCTCCATGGGGATGGAATTTACCCATGGTATCACCTACAATACGTGCACATTTACGATGTGGCTTATCCGGTCCATTATTCAACTCTATCATAGAATATAAGATTCTTCTTTGTACCGGTTTCAGTCCATCTCTTACATCCGGCAGCGCACGGGCTGCAATTACGCTCATGGCATAATCGATATAAGATGTTTCCATGGTCTTTCTAAGGTCTACCTCATGGACTTTATCAAATATATTATCTTCCATTTCAATCACCTGCCTCTATTTTTATATATCTAAGTTCTTCACATATTTTGCATTTGCTTCTATAAATTCTCTTCTTGGCTCTACCTTATCTCCCATTAGGGTGGTAAATGCCACATCCAATTCTGCTGATGTCTCTTCATCCATGGTTACTCGAAGCAGGATTCTACGTTCCGGATCCATGGTTGTTTCCCACAATTGTTCTGCATCCATTTCTCCAAGTCCTTTATAACGCTGAATTTTATTATTTCCATCACGTCCTATCTCCAACATGATTTTCTCTAATTCTTCATCGCTGTAAGCATACCATTCTTTTTTGCTCTTCTCTACTTTATAAAGTGGAGGCTGTGCTAAGTATACATATCCCTGCTTAATCAGTTCTGGCATAAATCGATATAAGAAAGTTAATAATAAGGTACTAATATGTGCTCCATCTACATCTGCATCCGTCATAATAATTATTTTGTGATATCTTAATTTCTTAATATCAAATTCTTCATGGATTCCTGCACCAAAGGCAGTTATCATTGCTTTGATTTCTGCATTTGCATATATTTTGTCTAATCTTGCTTTCTCTACATTTAATATTTTACCACGAAGTGGCAGGATTGCTTGTGTGGCTCTGTCTCTGGCTGTCTTTGCAGAACCTCCAGCAGAGTCCCCTTCCACGATGTATATTTCACAGTTGACCGGATCTTTATCAGAACAATCCGATAACTTACCTGGTAAAGACATTCCTTCTAGTGCAGACTTTCTCCTGGTAAGATCTCTAGCTTTTCTAGCTGCCTCTCTAGCTCTTTGTGCCATAACCGATTTCTCTATAGTCATCTTGGCAACCGAAGGGTTTTGCTCTAAGAATATTTGGAGTTGGGTGCTCAATACATTTTCCACTGCACCACGAGCTTCACTGTTTCCCAGCTTCTGTTTCGTCTGACCTTCAAATTGAGGATCTTCTAACTTCACACTAATGATAGCCGTCAATCCTTCTCTTATATCCTCACCGGATAGATTTGCTTCACTGTCTTTTAATATCTTATTCTTCCTTGCATAATCATTAAAAGTCTTGGTCATAGCATTACGAAATCCTACAATATGAGTCCCACCCTCAGGAGTTGTAATATTATTTACAAATCCATAGGTATTCTCACTATAGGAATCATTGTGCTGCAAAGCCACTTCCACATATACCTTATCCTTGGTACCTTCACAATATATAATTTGGTTATAAAGTGGAGTCTTCGTCTTGTTAAGATAAGCCACGAATTCCTTAATACCACCTTCATAATGAAAGTCATGTTCCACAATTTCTTCTGCTCTTAAGTCTCTAATAATAATTCTTAGATTCTTAGTCAAAAATGCCATTTCACGGAATCTTTGTTTGAGCGTATCATATTCAAATACCGTATCCTCGAAAATAGTCTTATCTGGCAAAAAGGTGACCTTTGTCCCTGTTTTATCTGGTGGACATGTACCAATGACATTTAGCTTTTGTACAACAAATCCTCTTTCATAACGCTGTTTATATATGTTTCCTTCACTGTATATCTCTACTTCCAAATATTCAGAAAGAGCATTTACCACAGATGCCCCTACTCCATGAAGACCTCCAGATACCTTATATCCTCCACCGCCGAATTTACCGCCTGCATGAAGAACTGTAAATACAACCTCAACTGCCGGTATACCTGCTTTTTGGTTGATTCCTACTGGAATTCCCCTTCCATTATCAATAACAGTAATAGAATTATCTGGATTAATATCTATATTTATTTTATCACAATAACCTGCCAACGCCTCATCCACAGCATTATCCACAATCTCATATACCAGATGATGAAGTCCTCTTAAAGAGGTGGTTCCTATATACATCCCCGGTCTTTTTCTTACTGCTTCTAATCCCTCTAGTATCTGGATTTGATCTGCACCATATTCTGCACTCATATAAATCCTCCTAATTTTCTTTTGATACTTGTCCATTTTGAACATGAAATATTTTATTTATAGAAAAACGATGATTTACAAATTCTTCTAATCCGGTACAAGTAATTAGAGTTTGTATATCATGTATACTATCTAATAAATAGTTTTGCCTATTTTTATCTAATTCAGACAACACATCATCTAATAAAAGTATGGGTGTATCATTAATCAGTAATTTCACTAATTCTATTTCTGATAATTTAAGAGAAAGTGCAGCTGTTCTTTGCTGCCCCTGAGATCCGAATTTACGAATATCTAAATCACCTGCCATAAAGCTAATATCATCTCTATGGGGACCTACCGAAGTACTTTTCAATCTAATATCTCTTTCTCTATTTTTATTTACAGCTTCTTCAAAGGACATCATTCCTATAATTGGTTCATAATACAATCTTAGACTTTCTTTTCCTCCGGTAAGCTTTTCATGTATACCCTTAATAATTTCATTTATTTGATCAATAAACTGCCGTCGTCTATCCATGATTTTATTTCCATAATCAACCAACTGCATATCCCATACATCCAGGGTTTCAATTAAGCTGCTTTTATCATAAATATCCTTTAATAATCTATTTCTTTGATTCAAAATTCTATTATAATTGGATAAATTATTTAAATATATCTTATCCAACTGTGCTAACTCCAAATCAATAAATCTTCTTCTTTCAGAAGGTCCATTTTTTATAATATGAAGATCTTCAGGTGAAAAAAACACAAGATGAATGATACCAAATAATTCACTTGCTTTCTTAATTGGTATCTTATTTATGGCAATTCCTTTCGGACTATTTTTCTTTAAATGCATATCAATCTGAAATTCAATGCCACCCTTTTCTACTATTGTTTCAATATGTGATTCTTCTCGGACAAATTTTATCATATCTTTGTCCTTCGTTCCACGATGAGACTTGGTAGTCCCTGAAAGATATATGGATTCTAATATATTTGTTTTACCCTGTGCATTATCTCCATATAATATATTAGTTGTATGGTCAAATGTAAGACTTAAAAAATCATAATTTCTGAAATTCTTTAATTTTAAAGATTTAATTATCATACATGCACCGGCTATTTTTCAATTTTAACTTCTTCTCCATCGTAAGATATAATTTCTCCTCCATGAAGCTTTTTTCCTCTTTGAGTTTCTATTTCTCCATTCACTTTAACTAGACCATCTTGAATAACAAGCTTAGCTGTTAAACCTGAATCTACCAAGCCTGCTGCTTTCAGTACTTGCCCTAACTTAATAAATTCTTCTTTTATTTTAATTGATTCCATTTAACTACTCCTCTACGTTGAAATTAACTGGCAATATTAAGTATATATAACTTTCATTTTCATCTTTTATAAAACAAGGAGCCTTTGCATTCATAAGGTAAAGAGTTATTTCTTCATCATCAATTACACGCAGTGCATCGATAAGGAATTTAGGATTAAATCCTATCATAAGGTCTTTTCCTTCTTTTTCAATTAATATTTCTTCATCCATTGATCCTATCTGTGAATGTATCTTAAGTTGAGCACTATCTTCAGATATATTGATGATAATTGGTTTCTTATCCCCTTCTTTTATCAATAAAGTAGCCCTGTCTATACAATTATAGAATTCTCTTTTATTTATAATGATCTTTGTTTCATAATCATTGGAAAGCATTTGGTCAATCTTGAAATATTCTCCTTCCAATAGTCTTGATACCACCATAGTATTGGAAAATTCAAATACTATATGATTATTAGTAAAATATATTTGAACTTCACTATCTGATTCACCTGATAATATTTTGCTTATTTCTATCAATGTCTTACCTGGAACTATTACTTTCTTTTCATCATAGAACTTCTTAAGTTCTATTTTACGAATAGAAATACGATGTCCATCAAGAGATACTACCCTTAATATATTTTCTTTTATTTCAAATAAAACACCTGACATTAATTTATTACTTTCACTTTCAGCAATAGAGAAAATAGTTTGTCTTATCACATCTTTTAAAGTTAATTCTGAAATAATGATTCCATCGTTTTTCTCAATGTATGGTAAATAAGAGAATTCCTTGCCATCCTTGCCACTAATGTTAAATTTGGATTTTTCACATTTGATGGTCATTTGATCCATTTCATTTGTTTCTATCATAACCTCATTATCAGGTAATTTACGTATGATTTCAGAAAATATCTTAGCATCTATTGCTGCAATTCCTTTTTCAACTATATTACCTTCTATTGTGGTTTCTATCCCAAGTTCCATATCATTAGCTGTTAATTTTATACAACTGTTGGAAGCATCTATTAAAATACATTCTAAGATAGGCATAGTAGTTTTGGATGGAACTGCTTTAGATACAATTCCAACACCTTTACTTAGATTCGATTTTGTGCATATTATTTTCATGTGAGTATAACTCCTTTCGATTTTACAAATGAATAAATGAATAAAAAATATCAGTCTTAACCGCCTTAGGGGGTGTGGATAAGTTGATAACCATATATAGCCCTTGATACAGGCTGATTTGAATCAAATATAACTAGGTGGAGAAAGATAAAAATGAGTGGGCATGTATTTGGGATAACTTTAACTCCTTCATAAGTGTAAATGAATATCCACATGCAACTCACAAATTATAACAGGTTTTTCCACATGTTTATAAACCTAAATTAGATAGGATTTATTTTCTTCTTTATAATATCAACGGTATTATGAAGTGCTTCATTTTCATTTATCTCAGCTGCAATCTTTTCTACACCATAGCTGATGGTAGTATGATTCTTTCCACCTAGTGTAAGTCCAATAGACTTCAAAGGTGTATCTGTCATTTGTCTGCAAAGATACATAAAAATCTGACGAGGAAGAACAATTTCTGAATTGCGCTTTCCACTGCAAATATCTGAAATAGGTATATTAAAGTGTTCAGATATGACTTCTAATATGATATTAGGGGTTACTTTTCTATTGTGATCAGGAGAAATTATATCTTTCAGTGCTTCTGTTGCAAGGGAAATGTTAATCTCTTCATTTTTCAACTTAAACAAAGCAATCAGCTTATTTAAAGATCCCTCAAGCTCTCTAATGTTGGATTTAACATTTGTTGCAATATATTGCATGACCTCATCTGGTATATTATAACGCTTTAATCCATCAATTTCTTCCTTTTTACGTAAAATAGCCATTCTTGTCTCATAATCAGGTGCTGATATATCAGCTATTAATCCCCATTCGAATCTGGTACGTAGTCTTGCTTCTAGTGTTTCTATATCTTTAGGAGGTTTATCACTGGATATAATGATTTGCTTTCCAGAAACATGTAGATGATTAAAGGTGTGAAAGAATTCTTCCTGTGTACTTTCTTTTCCTATTATAAACTGAACATCATCAATAAGTAAAACATCTATATTTCTATACTTTTCTCTAAAGGAAGACATTGCAGATTCATTTCCTGTTCTACCACTCTTAATACCTTCTATCAATTCATTGGTAAATGCTTCACTGGTAACATAAAGTACTTTTTTAGAAGGATCGTTCTCTAATATGTAATGAGCAATAGAATGCATTAAATGAGTCTTTCCAAGTCCAACTCCTCCATATAAGAAGAGAGGATTATATATTTCACCAGGAGATTCAGATACTGCAAGAGAAGCAGCATGTGCGAAATTATTATTGCCTCCTACTACAAATGTATCAAATGTGTATTTATTATTTAGGTTAGCTTTTTCCAAAATGCTGTTGATTTTCTTCTTCTTCATATTTTCTTCATTAAAATCATCTACTGGATAATCAGCCTTTGATATAAAACGAACTTCATACTCTTTACCAGTAACTTCAGCAATAGATACCTGAAATGGAAGGAGGTATTTATTCTTTATAATATCAATACTCCCCTTTAATTCTACTAATATGATAACAGTATCTTCTGTCACATCATAGATTTTCAAGGGAAGTATCCATGTTTTAAAGGAAACATCAGAAAGACTATATTCTTCCTTTAATCTTGTTATTATTTCATTCCATTTTAAAGTTACTACATCCATTGCATACTCCTACTCATTATAAAATATAATAAAATTCTAATCCTAACTTAAAAAATAAAAGATAAGTTAAATAGAATCTTTCTATATTATTCTACATCAAAATAAAGATATAAGCAATGTAAAATAAATGTGGATAACTTATTTAGAGGAAGAATATTTGATAAATCAACTTATTTTTGTAAAAAAAACATATAAATAGGTGTTTATACACCATATTTCCACAGGTTATCCACAACTTGTGCATAATTAAAAAAATTTTTATTAGTAAAAAAGGAGCTTTTACTTGACTAATTTACAATTAATGATTATAATAAAGAGCGATGTCTTTGGAAACTGAGTTTAGGAATACTCTGTTATTTGAAGATACAGAGTAAATCACATTATTATAGAGAATTGATAATTTAAGGAGGTGGATATTTATGAAAATGACATTCCAACCAAAAAAGAGATCTAGATCAAGAGTTCATGGCTTTAGAGCAAGAATGAGTACACCTGGTGGAAGAAGAGTATTAGCAGCCAGAAGAGCAAAAGGAAGAAAACAATTATCAGCGTAGGCCGCATATATGTGGCCTTTTCTTCTATCAAACTTTAGGAGAAAAAAGTATGAAGTATTCGGAATCTTTAAAAAAAAATAGAGATTTTCAAAAGGTTTATAAATTAGGAAAGTCTTATGCCAATAAATATTTGGTTATGTACGTAGTTCCTAATGAAATAAATAAGAACCGTCTAGGAATATCGGTTAGTAAAAAGGTAGGAAATAGTGTGGTAAGGCATAGAATCACACGCTTGATCAGAGAAGGCTATAGACTACAAGAAGGATTATTTCCAACTGGATTAGACATTGTAGTAATTGCAAGGGCTGGCGCAAAGGATATAGGTTATAAAGAGATTGAAAGCGCATTAATTCATGTTGGTAAACTTCATCATATCATAGATTATAATGGAGATGTAAAATAGTGAAAAGAATATTTATTGCCCTTATAAAGTTTTATAGGAAATATTTATCTTGTTGTAAAACAACCACCAGATGCATTTATATACCAACCTGTTCTCAATATGGATTAGAAGCAATTGAGAAGTTTGGTGCATGTAGAGGTGGTCTATTAACCGTTTGGAGAATTTTACGTTGTAATCCATTTGCAAAAGGAGGGTATGATCCGGTACCCTTATCCAAGGAGGAAAAGAAAGCATGACAGGTATACTTTTAACACAGTCCAGTACGCCAATTATAGGACAAATTGGTATGATATTGGGAGAATTAATGAATTTTATATTTAATTTTTTGAATAAGGTCTTTGGTATTCAAAATATTGGTCTTTGCATTATTATATTTACAATTATTATATACACATTAATGCTTCCACTTACATTAAAACAGCAAAAATTTACAAAGATGTCTGCTGTAATGAATCCTGATTTACAGAAAATACAAAAGAAATATAAAGATAAAAAAGATCAGGCTTCCATGTTAAAGCAGCAAGAAGAAATGCAGCTTGTATATCAAAAATATGGAACTACACCTACTGGTGGATGTGCACAGATGTTGATTCAAATGCCTATATTATTTGGTTTGTACGCAGTTATTCGTAATATTCCTGCTTATGTAGATGGTGTAAAAGCAGCTTATATGCCTTTAATTAATCAGATTATGAATACCAATGGATATCAAAAAATAATGGAAAAGATAGGTGAAGCTAAGCCTATTTTAATTAATCCAGATAAGTTCGACTATTCCAAAACAAATACTTTAATAGATGTATTATACAAATTTCAAGATAATACATGGGAATTATTAGGAGATAAATTTCCTGCATTATCAGGTACGATTAATCAAACAATGGAAAATGTGGCAGGATTTAATAGTTTCTTAGGTATTGATATTGCAAATTCTCCTATGTCTATTATAATGGATTCTATAAAAGTAGGTGCAATTGGATTAGTAATCGTAGCTCTTTTGATTCCTATATTATCCGGTTTGTCACAATATATGAATATCAAACTTATGCCTCAGGCAGGTCAGATGGATGACAGTAATCCAATGGCCAACCAGATGAAGACTATGAATATGATGATGCCTTTAATGTCCGTATTTATGTGCTTTACTCTTCCTGCAGGACTTGGTATATATTGGATTGCAAGTGCTTTGGTTCGTACGGTACAGCAATTGATGATTAACAAACATTTAGAAAAGATTCCAATTGATGATATGATCAAGAAGAACCAGGAAAAAGCGGCTAAGAAGCGCGAGAAAAAAGGAACTTCAGCAAAGAATCTTAGTGAAATGGCTCAAAAGAGTGTTCGTAATATAGAAGAACCAAAGAAACCGGTTATTTCAGAAAAAGAAAAAGCAGAGAAATTAAAGATAGCTGCTGAAGCTAATAAGAAAGCAAAAAAAGGAAGCTTAGCATCTAAGGCGAACCTAGTAAAAAAATATAATGAAAATGACTAATGCAGGGGATATTTTTTATTAGAAAAATAGGGAGGTTATATTATGAATGAAGTTACAATTACGTCTAAAACATTAGATGATGCAATTACAGAGGCATCCATTCAATTAGGAATTTCAAGTGATCAGATGGAATATGATATAATAGAAAGAGGCAGCGCAGGCTTCTTAGGATTTGGAAGTAAGAAGGCAGTAATCAAAGCCCGTTTGAAATCCGAATCAAAAAAACCAAAAGAAGCAGTAATTCCTCAACCGGCAGCACCTATAAAAGAAAAGAAGTTCAGTGATAAAAAAGAAGTTAAATCAGATATTAAATCAGATATTAAATCAGATATTAAATCAGAAGTTAAATTAGATAGTAAGTCAGAAGTTAAGTCAGAAGTTAAATCAGAAGTTAAGTCAGATATTAATTTACAAGGAAATCATGAAAAAAGAACAAGAGAAAAAGAATTATCAGAAGTAACAGAACAATCTATAAAAGAAACAGAAAAGTTTCTAATGGACGTAATTAGTGCAATGGGTATTTCAGTTACTGTAAGTTCAGCAGTTGATAAAGAAGGTGCCTTAGCAATAGATATAAAGGGTGAAAACATGGGCATCCTAATAGGTAAGAGAGGACAGACATTAGACTCTCTTCAATACTTAGCAAATAGAATTGCAAATAAAGCACAAGACGGGTATGTAAGAGTAAAACTTGATACAGAAAATTATCGTGAAAGAAGAAAATCTACATTAGAGAATCTTGCAAAGAACATTGCTTATAAAGTGAAAAGAACAAAAAAATCAGTTTCACTTGAGCCAATGAATCCATATGAGAGAAGAATCATTCATTCGGTACTTCAATCGGATCGTTACGTATCAACCCATAGTGAAGGGGAAGAACCTTTCAGACGTGTTGTTGTAACTCTAGCTAAGAAATATGAACGATAATACTTTGAATGCTCCGTTGCTTGCAGCGGAGCATTTATGTTAAATAGGAATAGAAGAAATTATATGGTAGCAAGTATGTTTAGATTTAGCTTATGCTAAAGTATAGAAAGGATGGAATATGACAGAGACAATAGCTGCGATTGCGACTGCAATGACAAATTCTGGGATTGGAATTGTAAGAATCAGTGGAAATGAGGCTTTTGAAATTATTTCCAAAATATACAAAAGTAAAAAGCCAGGGAAAAATATAGAAAAAGAAAAAAGCCATACCATCCATTATGGATATATTTGTGATGGAACGGAAGAAATAGATGAAGTACTTGTGCTTTTAATGCGTGGACCTCATAGTTTTACCGGAGAAGATACCGTAGAAATTGATTGTCATGGGGGTGTATTTGTAGTCCGCAAGATATTAGAAACTGTTTTGAAATATGGGGCCAGACCAGCTGCACCAGGGGAATTTACGAAAAGAGCTTTTTTAAATGGAAGATTGGATCTATCTCAGGCAGAAGCGGTAATTGATGTAATTAATTCACAGAACGATTATGCCTTGAAAAGTTCTATCAGCCAGTTAAAAGGTTCTTTACAGAGGAAGATAAAAGAAATCAGAGAAGAAATCATTTATCATACAGCATTTATTGAAACAGCACTAGATGATCCAGAGCATATTAATATAGATGGATATGGGGATAAGTTAAAGATAACTGTGGATAAGTTGCTAGATGAAACTTGGGAGTTGTTAGTATCTTCAAATAATGGTAGAATCATAAAAGAAGGAATTCAAACGGTAATTGTAGGTAAGCCTAATGCAGGAAAATCTTCTCTTTTGAATGTACTTTCTGGGAAAGAAAGAGCAATTGTAACAGAAATTGCCGGTACAACGAGAGATATTTTGGAGGAGCAGATTACTCTTCATGGAATCAGTTTAAATATCATAGATACTGCTGGAATAAGAGAAACCAATGATATGGTAGAGCAAATAGGTGTAGAAAAGGCCCTTCTTTATGCAAAAGAAGCGGATTTGATTATTTATGTAGTAGATGCTTCCTGTTCATTAGATGCAAATGATGAAGCAATTATGAACATGATTCGAGAGAGAAAGTCAATTATTTTACTTAATAAATCGGATCTAAAAACAGTAGTCACAAAAGAAATGTTGTTAGAAAAAGTAGATAAGCCAATGATTGAGATATCAGCAAAGGAAGAAAAGGGATTAAATGAACTGGAAAATCTTCTTAAAGACATGTTTTTTCAGGGAGATATCTCTTTTAATAATGAGGTTTATATTACAAATATTAGGCAAAAAGAAGCAATTAGAAGTGCTTATGAAAGCTTAAAGAAGGTTAATATGAGTATAGAAAATGGAATGCCAGAGGATTTTTATTCCATTGATTTATTAGATGCATATGAAGCGTTGGGAACTATTACGGGTGAAACGATGGGAGAAGATTTAGTAAATGAAATATTCAGCAAATTCTGCATGGGAAAATAAAGATGGTTATGATGTAATTGTAATAGGGGCAGGACATGCAGGCTGTGAGGCTGCATTGGCAGCTGCAAGACTGGGCCTTCAGACAATGGTATTTACGGTGAGTGTTGACAGCATCGCATTAATGCCCTGCAATCCCAATATTGGGGGGAGTTCTAAGGGACATTTGGTAAGAGAAATAGATGCCTTAGGTGGAGAAATGGGACATGTAATAGATGAGACATTTATTCAGTCTAAAATGCTGAATAAATCCAAAGGACCGGCAGTCCATTCTTTGCGTGCACAGGCAGATAAAGGGCATTACAGCAGGGCTATGCGACAAGTGTTAGAAGCTCAGGAGCATTTGGATATTAAACAAGGTGAGGTTACGGATATATTAGTTGAGGATGGAAAAGTTACCGGTGTTCAGACTTATTCTGGGGCTATCTTTCCTTGTAAAGCAGTGATTTTATGTACAGGAACTTATTTAAAGGCTAGATGTATTTACGGTGAAGTTAGTATGGAAACCGGACCAAATGGACTTCAGGGAGCAAATTATCTAACGGATTGTCTCAGAGAATTAGGAATTAAAATGTATCGATTTAAAACAGGTACGCCAGCTAGAATTGATAGAAATTCTGTTGATTTCAGTAAAATGGAGGAGCAATTCGGAGATGATCGTGTGGTACCATTTTCTTTTAGTACCAATCCAGAAGATGTTCAGATTGACCAAGTATCCTGTTGGCTAACTTATACGAATAACAAGACCCATGATATTATTCGTGCAAATCTAGATCGTTCACCACTTTTTTCGGGAATGATTGAAGGAACAGGTCCTAGATACTGTCCTTCAATAGAAGATAAGGTAGTAAAATTTGCCGATAAAGACAGGCATCAGGTATTTATTGAACCAGAGGGTATAGAAACCACTGAAATGTATATAGCAGGTATGTCGAGTTCCTTGCCTGAAGATGTACAGTATGCAATGTACAGAACAGTTCCAGGATTAGAAAATGTTAAAATTGTTAGAAATGCATATGCAATTGAATATGATTGTATTGATGCCAGACAATTAAAGCCTACTTTGGAATTCAAGGAGATTGAGGGTTTATTTAGCGGGGGACAGTTTAATGGAAGCTCCGGATATGAAGAAGCGGCAGCACAAGGACTTATTGCAGGCATTAATGCCTCTTTAAAGCTGTTAGGCAGGGAGCAGGTAGTATTGGACCGATCTCAGGCTTATATAGGCGTATTAATTGATGATCTAGTTACAAAAGAAAGTAAAGAACCTTATCGAATGATGACATCTAGAGCAGAATATAGACTACTACTTCGCCAGGACAATGCGGATCAACGATTAACGAAAATAGGATATCATGTAGGGCTTATAAATGATAATGATTATCAAAAACTAATTTTGAAAGAAAAATTAATTGAAAAAGAAGTAAGGCGACTTAAGGCTACAAATATAGGTGCAAATAAAGAAGTACAGGAATTATTAGAAAAATGTGAAAGTACTCCACTGCAGTCAGGTGCTACACTTGCAGAACTTATTAAAAGACCAGAGTTATGCTATGAAGCAATAGAAGAAATTGATAAAGATAGACCACAACTATCAGATGATATAATAGAACAGGTGAATATTAACATTAAGTATGAAGGATATATTCAAAGACAGCAAAGACAGGTAGATCAATTCAAAAAATTGGAAAATAAAAGAATTCCGGATAATATTGATTACTGTTCAATTAAAAGCTTAAGAATTGAAGCAAAACAAAAGCTTATAGAGTATAGACCAATGTCAATAGGTCAGGCTTCGCGTATTTCTGGTGTGTCACCAGCTGATATATCAGTGTTACTTGTATATATGGAACAATTCAACGGGCAAAAGGGGTAAAAATGGAAAATATAATTACAGATATAAATAATACAGCAGATTTGAATATGGATGTAATGGAAGAAAAATTGAATTTAAAATTTATTGAAAATTTAAAAGATTTAAATATAGAATTAACACAAAAACAATTGGAACAGTTTGATCAATTCTATGATACTATGGTGAGGTGGAATAAGGTAATGAATCTTACCACAATCAAAGGGCATGAAGAAGTTGTAGAAAAACATTTTATTGATAGCTTGTCCATTGTTAAAATATTAGATAAAGATATATTGGAAGGAAAAGAATCTATAAAGATAATGGATCTAGGAACTGGAGCAGGATTTCCTGGAATACCACTAAAAATCGTTTTTCCGGAAATAGAAATCGTATTATTAGATTCTATGAATAAAAAGGTTAAATTTATCAATGAAGTAATTGAACAACTGGGATTAACTAAAATCACAGCTATTCATGGCAGAGCAGAGGATTATGCAAAACAGCCAGTGTATAGAGAGCAATTTGATTTGTGTGTATCCAGAGCGGTTGCCAATTTGGCAACACTTACAGAATATTGCATGCCATTTGTAAAGGTGGGAGGATTATTCATATCCTATAAGTCGGGAAATGTGGAAGAAGAATTAGAAAAATCCATACACGCAATTCATCAATTAAGTGGAGAACTGAAAGAAGTTACAAAGTTCCAATTGCCTGGATCAGATATTAGCAGGTCCTTTGTACAGGTGAAAAAGACACAGAAAACTCCAAAGAAATATCCAAGGAAAGCAGGTCTTCCAGGAAAGGAACCTCTTGCCTAGGATAATATAAGTAATAGTAATTTAATCTCAATAAATAAAGTCCCACTTCAATGCAATTTTGGCATTCAAGTGGGACTTACTTATTGAGATAGTAGTTCAATACACTACAGACAAACAGCGATAGCTGCTATGGGGTTATAAGAAAATAGCTAAGCAGATTCCAAATATCCTCTTTGACAGTTAGTAGGATAATAAAATATTAATTTGTTCCAAGAAAGCATCCGGTCTTTCTAACTGTGGAAGCTGCTTGGTTTTGTCTATTCCTACAATCTCGATAGAAGGTAATATAGAACTGTATTGATCTGCTATTGTAGAGTTGTTAGGGGTGCCATCTCCAGTAATAATGAAAATACTGTTATTTAATGTTCTCAGACATCGTCCAATATCAAAATTAGTATATCGCGCCTTCATATTTGCAAATAAATATTTTCCCTTAGAATTACCAAGGTGAGCAGCTTCATAATAAGCCTTTATAGTTCTTTCATCCATTCCAGATGTATTGTAAAAATCCTCAAAAAACTTATCTTCAATAGATTCTTTTCTCATTAACATATGATAGAGTAAAGTACCAATAATGGGAATATAAATAAGTATTTTTAATATCTGTGTTCTTTTGGATGGAACTAAGGAAAGATGGGCTATATCCAAAGGATTTACCAAAACAATTCTGTTAATAATATTAGAATCATTCTTACAAGCAGCTATAATAAAGGAACTAGATTCACCGGTTACAATGACATCCGTCTTCTCTTTGATAACATTTTTAATAAAATCAGTTATTAATTGCACATAAAGAAAATTAGTATAAGTTAAAGCAGGTTTATCTGAACGTCCACAACCCAGCAAATCCAAAGTATATACAGTGTTTGTCTTACTTAATTCACATACGATTTTATTCCATTCAAAACTAGAACTAGAGGAAGATAAATCATGTATTAACAATAAAGGATTCCCTTTGCCTTGTACTTTATAAAAAACCTTACCAAAGCGCCATTCATAATAATTGCCATCAGACTTGCCAAGAATATCATCTAAAGTAGAAATAAAAAATATAATTTTATTGAATACATAAATAATAAAAGTAGCCACACTGATAATAAAAGCACTTTTTAAAAAATTCTTTTCGTGAATGTATGATGAAAATCTTCTACTCCAATTCATGTTACACCTACTTTCTTTTTTAAATAAATCATTAACATTGACTTATATTATACTACATAACTTATAACAATGAAAGAAACTTTTTATTAAATGTTTCACGTGAAACATCTTATTTACAATAAAAAATAAATCAAATAATGTTTCACGTGAAACATTATTTGATTTTACAAACAAACTATGGTAGATAAAAATTAAAAAAAATGTTATAATGAAACAGATATATAAAAGAAGATTTATATATCTAAGAAAGGGGAATTAAATACAATGAGTAGAATAATTGCCATAGCAAATCAAAAAGGTGGAGTAGGAAAAACAACAACGGCAATCAATTTGTCATCATGCCTAAGCGCAAAAGGTAAAAAAGTACTTGCGATTGATATGGATCCACAAGGAAATATGAGTAGTGGCTTGGGAGTAAATAAAAATGAGTTGGATTATTCTATTTATGACTTGATATTAGGAGAAATCAATATAGAAACTTGTATTTGTAAAGAAGTGCTGGAAAACCTTGACTTGATACCCACTAATATTGATTTGTCAGCGGCAGAAATTGAACTAATGGGTGTGGAAAATAAAGAATTTATTATCAAAAAAGAAGTGGATAAAATCAGAGATGATTATGAATTTATTATTATTGATTGTCCACCATCTCTTAGTATGCTTACAATTAATGCAATGACTACTGCTGATACTATTTTAGTACCTATTCAATGTGAGTACTATGCGTTAGAAGGATTAAGCCAATTAATTCGTACAATTGATTTGGTGAAAAATAGGTTGAATCCAAAGCTGTCAATGGAGGGAGTAGTATTTACAATGTATGATGCTAGAACAAATCTATCACTCCAAGTAGTAGAAAACGTAAAGGATAACCTACAACAAACTATATACAAAACAATCATACCAAGAAATATACGTCTCGCAGAAGCACCAAGTCATGGTCTGCCTATTAATTTATATGATCCAAAATCTGCAGGGTCAGAAAGCTATATGATGTTAGCAGAAGAAGTGATTCATAAAGGAGAAGAATAATGACAGAAAAAAGAAAAGGATTAGCTAGAGGTCTGGATATCCTTATCCCAGATAAAATAGAAAAATCAAATGAAATAATAAATATAAAAAATAATGACGTAGATCCCAATCAAAAAATGGTTAAAATTATAGAAGTAGAACCGAATAGAGAACAACCAAGAAAAACATTTGAAGAGGATGCGTTGCTCGAATTAGCAGATTCTATTAAGCAATTTGGAATATTACAGCCATTATTAGTGCAAAAAAAAGCGGATTATTATGAAATTGTTGCGGGAGAAAGAAGATGGCGTGCTGCTAAGATAGCAGGACTAAAAGAAGTTCCTATTATTGTAAAGGATTTTACGAAACAAGAAGCACTGGAAATATCTTTAATTGAAAACATTCAAAGAGAAAATCTAAATCCAATAGAAGAGGCGATTGCTTTTAAAAAATTATTAAATGATTTCGCCCTTAAACAAGATGAAGTTGCAGAGCGGGTATCAAAAAGCAGAACCGCAGTAACGAATTCCATGAGGCTGTTAAAATTAAGTAGTAAGGTACAGCAAATGATAATTGATGATATGATATCTACAGGACATGCTAGAGCGTTACTTGCAATTGAAGATCAGGAACAACAATATATATTGGCAACTAGAATATTTGATGAGAAGTTAAGTGTCCGAGACATAGAAAAGATTATTAAAGAAATGCGAAATCCAAAGAAAGAGATTATAAAAAATGAAATAAAAAATGCTTTTATATTTGAAAATTTAGAAGAAAAGATGAAGAGCGTTATTGGAACAAAAGTAGTTGTTAATCAGAAATCAAAAGAAAAAGGAAAGATAGAAATTGAATACTGTTCCGAAGAAGAGCTCGAACGTATATTCGAACTAATTATGACGATTCACGAAAAGTAAAGGGAGATGCGAAAATGCAAAAAAGTTTATTATGGAAGATGGGAATTGATCCAGCCTATATATTGATCCTGGCAATTATTTTAATAATCGTGTTATTTGTATTGCTTATTATTGTTAATATGAAGTATAATCGTTTGAAGAGTAGCTATTCCTCGTTTATGAGAGGAAAAGATGGTAAAACTATGGAAGAGTACGTTGTTGATAAATTTGATGAAATTGAAGCTATTTCAGAAATGGGCATTCAAAATAGACAGGATATCAAGGATATTTATCGTAAAATCGAATCTACTTATCAGAAGGTTGGAATTGTAAAATATGATGCATTCCATGAAATGGGTGGAAAACTAAGTTTCGCTCTTACTTTATTAGATGGTGACGATAGTGGATGGCTTATTAATGCAATGCACAGTCGTGAGGGATGTTATACTTATATTAAGGAAATTGTAAAGGGACAAAGTTATATCGAGTTGGCAGAAGAAGAGGCACAATCCCTAGAACAAGCTGTTTATCAAGAAGCATATGATTTGGATGTCAAACCAATAAAAAATAAAAACAAACAATAAAACAAAATAAAACAAAATATAAAAAGTGATATCAAAGGAGAATGAAAATGTTAGATATTAGATTTGTAAGATCAAACCCAGAGATTGTGAAAGAAAATATTAAGAATAAGTTTCAGAATGACAAGCTTCCAATGGTGGATGAGGTTCTTGAATTGGATGAAAGAAACCGAGAAATCAAAAGTGAAGTAGAAGCTTTAAGAGCTGAAAAAAATAAGATCAACAAAGAGATTGGAAGCTTAATGGCTCAAGGAAAGAAGGAAGAAGCGGAAAAGGTTAAACAACAGATTGCAAAAGATGCGGAGTCTATTGATACACTTACAGTTGAAGAAAAAGAAGTAGAAGAAAAAATCAAGAAAATCATGATGATTATTCCTAATATTATTGATTCTTCTGTTCCTATTGGTAAAGATGATAGTGAAAATGTAGAAGTAGAACGATTTGGTGAACCTGTAGTACCGGATTTTGAAATCCCATATCACACAGAAATCATGGAGAAATTCAATGGTATTGATTTGGAAAGTGCAAGAAAAGTTGCCGGGAATGGTTTCTATTATTTAATGGGAGACATTGCCAGATTACACTCTGCAGTGATTTCTTATGCAAGAGACTTTATGATTGATAGAGGCTTTACTTATTGTATTCCACCTTATATGATCCGAAGTGATGTAGTAACAGGTGTTATGAGTTTTGCTGAAATGGATGCCATGATGTATAAAATCGAAGGTGAAGACTTGTATTTAATAGGGACCAGTGAACATTCTATGATTGGTAAATTCATTGACAGTATTATACCAGAAGAGCAGCTTCCGCAGACATTCACAAGCTATTCTCCTTGCTTTAGAAAAGAAAAAGGCTCTCATGGAATTGAAGAAAGAGGAGTTTACAGAATTCATCAATTTGAAAAACAAGAGATGATTGTGGTATGTAAGCCAGAAGAAAGTATGGAATGGTATAATAAATTATGGAAAAATACAGTGGATTTATTCCGTACAATGGATATACCGGTTCGTACGCTAGAATGCTGTTCTGGAGATTTGGCAGACTTAAAAGTGAAATCAGTAGATGTGGAAGCTTGGTCACCAAGACAGAAGAAATACTTTGAAGTGGGAAGCTGTTCTAATCTAGGAGATGCTCAAGCAAGAAGATTGAAAATTCGTGTCAATGCAGAGGATGGAAAATATTTTGCAAATACATTGAATAATACAGTTGTAGCACCACCAAGAATGTTAATAGCATTTTTGGAAAATAACCTTCAGGCAGATGGATCAGTTAAAATACCCCTTGCTTTACAGCCATATATGGGTGGTAAGACTGAAATCCGATAATAGTAAAGAAAAGGATAGGGACGTAGAGTGCATCAATACTTGAAAGCAATTGGTTTCGATAATTTGAAGACAAAGAGAGATATAAAGGAGATACTAAGCGACGTAGAAAATCATTTTACCTATCATGAATTGGTTTCTTGCGAAGATGGTGTTAGTTTTTGCGAATATCGTAAGGAATACGAGGATACAATCGGTATTTCTGTTTGTGGTGAGATGGATTCCAATGAAAACTTTGATAAGGAATATTATTTTCCCTATTTTAGGGGGACGGGTATTACCTCTTATGCAGATATTACAGTGGAACGTCGTATTGAAAAAGAAGAGTATGTGGGTATATGTGAAGATGTAAAGGTTGGAGTAAGTTTAATCTTTCATTTGCAAAATGGTATGGAATACATGAAGGAAAAAGAGTCTGGGCATTTGCCCAAGCTCTCGACTACGGTAACGTTATCGGGTCTTGCACTTAGTGGAACGGTTCTATTTCCTATTATGAAAAATGAAGCCCAGAAGAAGACACGACAAGAAGAGTCAAGGAATCGTATGCTACTGCTTAGTGCAGCGAAAAACGGCGATCAGACGGCGATAGAGACTTTAACCCTAGAAGATATAGATACCTACTCGAAAGTCTCACAAAGGCTGAATACAGAGGATGTCTTCAGTATAGTAGACACTTACTTTATGCCGTACGGAGTGGAGTGTGATCAATATTCTATTCTAGGTGAAATCCGTGAAATGAAATTACTGAAAAACAAATCTACCGATGTGGAATTAATGGAAATTACAGTGGAAGTAAATGAATTGGTATTCGATATTTGCGTACCAAAGAAAGACATATTAGGAGAACCGGCAGTTGGAAGAAGATTTAAAGCAAATATCTGGCTGCAAGGGTACATAAATTTCTAATTGACTAGATGGAGTATAAAGTAGTATAATGCATTAGTGAATGTCTCCGTAGTTCAGTAGGATAGAGCGTTCGCCTCCTAAGGTGGTATAGAAACATAACCCATGAGGAAGATGGAAAGTGTCAGCAAGTAAAATTAAATATAGATTTTTTGAATGTTTCTGTAGCTCAGTAGGATAGAGCGTCCGCCTCCTAAGCGGAAGGCCAGCGGTTCGAATCCGCTCAGGAACGCCACAAATAATGCCGAAAACCTATAAAACCAAGGTTTTCGGCTTTTCTTATTTCCTTAACAAAATTGAACTTGTAACAAACAGCGCACCATTAAATCATAATGAAGCAGAAATCGCCGGATATAGGGACGCTCTGAATGAAATTCATTTAGGATATGAACGTATTGATATTCGAGAGAGCGATATTCTTCGCTTGCACGAAATGCTGCTATCTGTTGCAGGCTATGAATTTGGCGGCAAGTACAAAACGGATGATAATGTGATTTTAGAGGTTGATACGGACGGCGCACGAAAAATTCACTTCAGACCGACACCCGCTGCCGAAACCAAGAAGGCAATGGAACAGCTGGAGTTTGCCTATATGGACGCACGGGATGATGCAAACATCAACCAATTACTCCTAATTCCTTGTGTCATTCTTGAATTTCTGTGTATCCACCCATTCCGTGACGGCAACGGCAGAGTGTCCCGGCTGTTATCACTTCTATTGCTCTACAAGAACGGCTATGATGCTGGTAAATATG
>JAVXHY010000021.1:0-30902 GCA_036656615.1 Lachnospiraceae bacterium
AATATTTATGATAGATTTTAAAATGTTGTTGACAAAAGTGCCTCCATATAGTAGAATAACTATTGTTCCGGTCAATACGGAATAGAGAAATGCACGAGTGGCTCAGTGGTAGAGCATCGCCTTGCCAAGGCGAGGGTCGCGGGTCCGAATCCCGTCTCGTGCTTGAGAAAGACTTCGCAGATTGCGAAGTCTTTTTTTATAGTCATGGAGAACTCTTTACTTTGTCAGCTGATCTAGTGATTGGAAGGTATAACCCATTTTCTCCCATTTGAATAAAAGCTCATCTAGGATGTCTCCGTTTGTTTTAGAGGTGACGTGAAGAAGTACAATGGCACCAGGATGTGTGCGGCCAAGAAGCTTTTTGAAAGCCTCTTCTTTAGAAGGCTGTTTGTCTGTATTCCAGTCCACATAAGCCAAACTCCAGAAAAATGTTTTATAGCCTAGATCCTTTGCCATTTGCAAGTTCTGTTCACTATATTTCCCTTGTGGAGGACGGTAATATTTGGTAATAGCTTTTCCCGTTGCTTCTTGATATAAAGTTTCCAAATCAGTAATCTCTTTTGAAAAGGCTTCTTTAGATGAAATCTTAGACATATCTGGATGGTGATTGGTGTGATTACCTATGGTATGGCCTTCGTCAATCATACGTTTTACCAAATCTGGACTGGTAGATAGATAATTACCTACAACAAAAAAGGTTGCAGGGACGTGATGTTTTTTTAGTGCTTCCAATATGGGAGCTGTGTTTCCATTTTCATAACCGCAGTCAAAAGTTAGATAAAGTACCTTATCTTTTGTGTCTTTGGCATAATATGCATCAAATTTCTTCATTTCTTCATATGTAGAATTAGCCACTGGAGGCTGACCATCTTCTTGAAAGCTAAGTCCCCAGTTTCCATCTCCCGATGTAGGAATCGTTTCCTCATTTTTTTGCTGAACAGCCCATCCCACCAAATTTCCAATTAAAAAAGCTGCGCCAAACAAACAGGCTCGTTTGAATATTTTCTTGTAGTTTCTTTTTCTCATGGCAAATATCCCCAAATCATTGTTGTTATTATTATATTTTGTATCATAAAGAATCATGACAGATTATTTGATGGAAGGTCTTGTAAAAAAAAGTATCATCTAATATACTGATAGTATCTTCAAAAGTAAAGTGTAGAACTATAAAATTACTTGGGACAAGCAGACGGTACAAGATAGAATAGGAGGGGTTATGGTTTGTATTCCCTCAAAGGGTAAATTGAGACAGCAGATCGGTATACTTCCTTATAAGCATGGTGTAATTTGTGTAGTTGGAGCCGGAGGAAAGACCAGTCTGATTCATGCATTAGCAGAAGAATTCAAACAAGACCATAAGGGTGTAATTATTACTACTACTACCCATATGATACAGCCGATTACCGGATTTGTTTCCGGGTTTGATGAAAAGGAGATTGGTATACAATTACAGAAACATGGTATCATAACCGTAGGAATTCCTTGTGAAAATGGGAAAATAAAAGGGCTGGATATGAGCCAAATTCGTACCATGAGCAATCTTTGTGACAAGTTATTGATCGAGGCGGATGGAGCCCATCAAAAGCCCATGAAAGTTCCAGCTGAATATGAGCCAGTATTGCCGGATTTTGTTGATTTAGTGATTGGAATACAGGGAGCTTCAGCCATTGGACAACCTTTACATAAGGTGTGCCATCGCTTTGAAATTGGAGCAGATCTTCTTCATACGAAGACGAGTCACATTGTAACATTAGAAGATTTGGAATATCTATTATTAAGTGAGAAAGGTCAAAGAAAAGATGTAAACGTGGAATATTGTCCTGTGATTGGACAAGGAGAGCTATTAGATGACCCAAGAAAGGTTATGTCCTGCATCAAAGTAGTATCACGGTCAGGTCAAAATCAGAAGAAATGAAAGGAGAGTAAAGTTGTTTAGAGCAAAGAATTATGTAAAGGTACAGAATTTGGCAGAAGCATATGAGTTGAATAAAAAGAAAAATAATGCAGTAATTGGCGGAATGCGTTGGTTAAGTATGAGTAAGCGCAATATAGGAACTATCATTGATTTATCAGGACTTGGTTTGAATGAAATCGAAGAAACGGAGGAGGAATTTCGTATTGGTTGTATGTGTACCCTTCGCCAGTTAGAGCTGCATCCTGGTTTACAGGAATATTTTCATGGAGAAATCAAAGAGATGGTTCGTCATATTGTGGGAACTCAATTTCGCAATGGTGCAACTGTTGGGGGAAGTGTATATGGAAGATACGGATTTTCCGACGTGATTACAGGCTTATTAGTACTGGGTACTTGGGTGGAATTATATCATGGTGGGAAGCTGTTACTTTCTCAATTTGTAGAGATGGGGTATGAGCGGGATATTCTAGTACGTATTGTGATCCCAAAGGATGGCAGGCGGATGCAATATGGCTCTCATCGTGAAGCAGCTACAGATTTCCCGGTGATTGCCTGTGGAGTGGCACGAAAGGATGATTGTTGGTATATTTCTGTTGGTGCAAGACCAGGACGTGGGAAGTTGGTAGTCAGGGAAGATCAGGATCTTGAATTAGATGCAGCCCAGTTGGCAAAGGAAGTGGCTGCGGGAATGTCCTTTGAATCGAATATGCGTGGAAGTGCCAGTTACAGGAAGCATTTGGCAGAGGTATATATAAGAAGAGGGGTAGAAATGATTCTGGCAGGGGGTGATTTACATGCAAATTAAACTTCGATTAAATGGAATGGAAATACAGGCAGAGATTGCACCTGATTTATTATTGATAGATTTTGTGAGAGAGCAAGGCTGCTATAGTGTGAAACGGGGCTGTGAAACGTCTAATTGTGGATTGTGTACCTTGTTAATTGATGGAACACCCATGCTGTCCTGTGGAATATTAGCAGCTCGCGGAGATGGACATGAGATTACGACTTTAGAAGGTATGCAGGAGGAAGCGAAGGAATTTGGAGTATTTCTTGCCCAAGAGGGTGGGGATCAATGTGGGTATTGCAATCCGGGATTTATTATGAATGTATTGGCAATGGATCGGGAACTAGATCATCCTTCCGTGGATGAGATTCAGGAATTTCTATCTGGAAATCTATGTCGTTGTACTGGGTACATGGCTCAATTGCGTGGGGTTCAAAAGTTCTTGAATCGTGATAAAAATAAGGAAAAGGAGGACTGTAAATGAAAGCGGTTCATTCACCAACTATAAAAAAAGATGCTATGGCATTGGTGACAGGAAAGCCGGTTTATACGGATGATCTTGCACCAAAAGATTGTTTGATTGTACAACTTCTTCGCAGTCCCTATGCCCATGCACTGATTCGTGATATTAAAGTGGACCGAGCAAAACAGGTTCCAGATGTTGCATGTGTGTTAACATATAAAGAAGCGCCCAAGGAGAGATTTACTATGGCGGGACAGTCCTATCCTGAACCCAGTCCCTATGATCGACTGATACTTGAGCAACGCGTGCGCTTTGTAGGGGATGCAGTGGCCATTGTGGCAGGAAGAACTAAAGCAGCTGTAGAGAAAGCGTTACAGTTGATTCAAGTAGAATATGAAGAATTAGAACCCATTTTGGATTATCACACAGCAAAGGATCATAAGATTTTAGTCCATCCAGAAGCTGATTGGAAAGCATTATGTGAGGTGGGTGCAGATGCCAAGAGAAATCTATGCGCCAGTGGAGTGGATGCACATGGAGAGGTAGAGTCAATTCTAGCAGGCTGTCCACATGTGATGGAGAAAACCTATCACACCCAGGCCAATCAACAAGCTATGATGGAAACATTTCGTACCTTTACTTATATGGATACCTATGGAAGATTAAATGTAGTGTCTTCTACTCAGGTAACCTTTCATGTGCGGCGGATTTTATCCCATGCATTGGGCATTCCCAAATCCAAGATCCGGGTAATAAAGCCTCGTATAGGTGGAGGGTTTGGAGCAAAACAGACCATTGTGACAGAGGTATATCCTGCACTCGTTACAATGATAACCGGTCAGCCGGCCAAATTAATTTATACCAGAGAGGAATCACAGATTGCTTCTACCCCACGTCATGAAATGGAAATTACAGTACGTATTGGAGCAGATGAAAAAGGAACTATAAAAGCAATTGATTTATATACCCTGTCAAATACAGGTGCATATGGGGAACATGGTCCCACAACAGTAGGACTTTCTGGACATAAATCCATTCCTTTGTATGGAAAGCTAGAAGCATTCAAATTCTCTTATGATGTGGTATATACCAATGTGATGTCCTCTGGAGCATACCGGGGATACGGGGCGACTCAGGGAATTTTTGCACTGGAATCCATTGTAAATGAGATGGCGGATCATCTGGGTATAGACCCCGTGGAGCTTCGTCTGCAAAATATGGTTCGTCAAGGAGATGTGATGCCAGCTTATTATGGAGAGACCTCTCACAGCTGTGCCTTGGATCGTTGTATGCTCCGTGCAAAAGAGATGATGGATTGGGAGCAGAAACGTAAAGTTGGAATTACGGAGCATGGAAAGCTGCGAGGAGTTGGAGTTGCCATGGGCATGCAAGGCTCTTCCATTAGTCATGTGGATACCGCTTCTGTTTGTATGAAGGTAAATGATGATGGTTTCTATTCCTTGATGATAGGAGCTTCGGATATGGGGACCGGATGTGATACGATTCTGGCTCAAATGGCAGCAGATTGTTTGGATTGTACCGTAGATGATATTGTGGTACATGGAGTGGATACGGATGTATCCCCTTATGATTCTGGCTCTTATGCCTCTAGTACCACGTATTTAACAGGAACAGCAGTAGTCAAGACCTGTGAGATTCTGCGAGAAAAGATTATGGCAAAGGGTGCAGAGTATATGAAGTGCAACATATCAGAAGTGGAATTCGATGGGAAGAGAGTCTTTCGTTTGGATGAAACTAATGAGATTTCTTTGATTGATATTGGCAATCGGGCCATGGTATGCAATTCAGAGGCCCTGATGGCTTCCGAACAGTATTCATCCCCCATATCCCCACCACCATTTATGGTAGGAATGGCAGAGGTAGAGGTAGACTCGGAGACTGGAAAAGTAGAATTACTTGATTATGTGGCTGTGGTAGACTGTGGAACGGTTATTAATACAAATTTAGCAAGGGTACAGGCAGAGGGTGGTATTGCACAAGGCATAGGAATGGCATTATATGAAAATGTTGTATATAACCAAAAGGGAAAATGCCTCAGCAATTCTTTTATGCAGTATAAGATACCAAGTCGTCAGGATGTAGGAACAATCAGAGTGGAATTTGAAAGCAGCTATGAACCAACGGGACCATTTGGTGCAAAATCAATTGGAGAAGTAGTGATCAATACCTCGTCTCCGGCTATTGCAGAAGCGGTGTATCAGGCTACAAAGGTTAGAATTAGGTCTTTGCCCATTACTTCAGAGAAAGTATATAGAGGAATGTATCCAAATGAAGATTAATCTGATTCTATTGGCGGCAGGAAACAGTTCCCGTTTTGGAACAAACAAGTTGTTATATGAAATCGATGGAACGCCTATGTATCGGCATGTGATACAGGTGATAGAGTCCTTGCCGAAATCCATTTTTTCAAAGAAAATCATAGTTTCTCAATATGAACCGATTTTAATGGATAAAGATATTAAAAAAAGTTTTACCATGGTAAAGAATCCAGATAGCAGTAGGGGAATCAGTTCTTCCATTCACTTGGGTATGGAGCATTCCCAAGAGGATGCAGATGCATGGTGTTTCATGGTTTGTGATCAGCCATATATGACCAAAGATACCATTTCCAACTTTGTAAGAAGCTTTATGGACAGTGAAAAACCTTTGGCTTGTGTAGCGTATCATAATAAATGGGGGAATCCCACTATATTTTCCAACATATTTCAAAGGGAGCTTATGGAGCTATCTGGTGATCAGGGTGGAAAATGTATTATGGAAAAATACATACAGGATGTATGCTGTTATCAGGTCGCAAACCCAAAAGAACTGATGGATATAGACGAACCTTTTTAACCAAAACAGGACACCGAATGGGTGTCCTGTTTTGGTTAAAATAATAGTCCGATATGATAGACAATAAAGCTGATACACCAAGCAACTGTTAATTGGAAGACAATCATAAACAGTGTGATTTTGGTACTTTTTACTTCGCGGTGAATGGTTGCAATTGCAGCAGTACATGGGATATAGAGAAGACAGAATACCATCAATGCATAAGCATTCGCTGCTCCAAATCCCAGGGCTCCTAGTGTAGTAACAAGGGAACTCATTCCAAGATTCGAGGTGACATTTTGAATCCCGAATAATACACTGCAGCTTGATACTACCACTTCCTTTGCAGCAATACCAGAAATCAAAGCAACTACGATCTGCCAGTAGCCAAGGCCAATAGGAGCAAAAAATGGAACAACCGCTTTGCCAATTACAGAACCAATGCTTTGACTAATATCAGTGACATACCCGGAAAAACTGAAGTTCAATAAAATCCACATGACAATAGAAGCAACAAAGATAACAGTTCCAGCCTTGGTAAGGTAGTCTTTGATTTTCTCCCATACATAGATAGAAATGGTTCTGGCATTCGGTGTCTTGTACTCGGGTAATTCAATTAATAGGGTATGTTCTGCCTTGCTTCCATCCATTTTAGATACTACAAATGCTACCGTGATGGCCACAAAAATACCAATGAGATACATAGAGTAGGCTACTAACATGGAGGTCTTGGGGAAAAACATTCCCGAAAACAACACATAGATTGGAAGCTTGGCACTGCAGGACATAAATGGAGTTATGAGGATTGTTTTCAAACGATCCTTTCGATGTTCCAAAGCCCGGGAAGCCATAATGGCTGGAACAGAACATCCAAATCCTAATAGCAGCGGAATAAATGCTCTTCCAGATAGTCCAAGTCTTCCCATGATATCATCCATAACGAAAGCGACTCGTGACATATAACCGCTGTCTTCTAAGAAAGCAAGCGCTAAAAAAAGAATAAAGATATTTGGAAGGAAGGTAAGAATTCCACCTACTCCGGCAACAATTCCATCTACTACAAGTGAAGTGAGCATATCATTTACCTGTAATGCAGCCAATAAGATAGAAATGCCATGGGAAATGGAATCCAGACCGATTTCAAAGTAGCTCTTTAACCAGTCACCAATTGTAAATGTAAGGAAAAATACCAGTGCCATAATTCCTAGAAAGATAGGAAGACCAAGGAACTTGTGTGTGAGAAAGTGATCAATGTGTTCGGTTGAGGCTTCCTTTTTATTTTTATTTACTAAGGTTTCTTCAATTACTTCTTCTATAAAATTATATTTTTGATTGATAATATCTTTTTCATAGCTGCGTTCAATGAGATCGGTTAAATCCAAAGGATGGTAATCGAGCACTGCCTGATCTTGTTCCAGCATTTTAATAGCGTGCCATCTTAGATTTGTAAGTTCTGGATAGGTATCGCTAAGCCGATTGCTGATAATATCAATCTTATCTTCTAGATAATCTTCATACACCATAGCATATTCGTTATGATGATTGTGTATGTGCTGAGATTTGTGAGCATGATGATGGTGATGAATAAAAGGACTCTGCTTTGGGTAATCCTTATGATGGGCGACCGCGTGCATTAAAATAGTCAATCCGGTTTTCTTTCTTGCTGAAACAGGAATCACCGGAATTCCAAGCATTTCGGGAAGACGGTGCAGGTCTAGTTCCATGCCTCGTTCCTCCACGATATCCATCATATTTAGTGCCAGTATGACTGGCTTTCCAAGTTCCATTAACTGTAAAGCCAAATAAAGATTTCGTTCTAGGGAAGACGCATCTATTACATCTACGATTACATCTACTTCGGAACTCATAATACATTCTCTGGATACTTTTTCTTCCATAGTATAGGAAGTTAGACTGTAAATTCCAGGAAGATCTATGAGATTTAATTGTTGTCCTTCGTAAGTGGTGTGACCTTCTTTTTTCTCTACGGTTACTCCGGGCCAATTGGCTACCTTTAAATTGGCACCTGTATAGGCATTAAAAAGTGTAGTCTTTCCACAATTTGGATTTCCGATAAAGCCAACATTTATGATAGGTGTCATGACAATACCTCCTTAACTTCAATATGTTCTGCAATACGCTTTCCGAAGGCGAAGCGTGTTCCGCGAAATTTAATAGTCAAAGAGCCGCGTTTCTTATTATTTAGAACTGTAATTGGTGTGCCTTCCGTGAGTCCAAGTGCCTCTAAACGTCGTTCTAACTGGAGTTCCAAATTGATTTGCTGTACGATATATGTATGGCGATCAATGCCTTCTTTTAAATTCATGTATGACCCTCCTAAATGTTATTGATAATTATTATCTTTTACCATTATATAAAGATTAAGTAAAATAGTCAAGATGGAGTTGAAAAATCAGAAATATACTTGACTAATATTGAAAGTATAGATATAATTTACTAGTCATATGAAAGGTGGAAATCAGATGTTGCTTACGAGAGAAAGTGATTATGCAATTCGTATTGTAAGGGCGTTAAGACTTGGAGATAAGCGAGCTGTCAAGCATATTTGTGCAGAAGAAGAGATCCCTGAGCCCTTTACTTATAAAATATTAAAAAAATTAGAAAAAGCGGGTATTGCGAAAGCAGTGCGAGGAGCGCAAGGGGGATATATCCTATATCAATCCATAGAGGATTTGACTTTGATTGATATTATAAGAGCGATTGATCCACAGTTTGCTATTACTCAATGTACGATAGATGGATATGACTGCAACCGTCATAAACAGCTGGAGCCTTGTGCCGTTCATGATGAGCTGGTAAGAATTCAAGAACTATTGATCAAAGAACTGCAGACAAAATCCTTGGCAGATTTGTTTGAACTATAATAGTGAAGGTCAGATGCTTTCACGCTGTCGTTTGGGAGTTCATTCTTGCGAGCAAGTAAAGTCACTGCACTGAATTGTGGTACAAAAAAAACAGATGCACGTGTGATACATGTGCATTTTTGTGTATAAAGAAATATAGCAGGGAGAGTATGTTATGTATGAGATTTTATTTTATTTCTACATTTATGGATTCCTTGGTTGGTGTACGGAGGTTGCATATGCAGGTGTCAAAGAGGGACGATTTGTAAACCGAGGATTTTTAAATGGACCGATTTGTCCTATCTATGGGGTGGGAGTTTCTATTGTCATTTTGTTTCTAGGAAATTATAAAGAGCATGTAGTTATATTATATCTGGCTTCTGTTATCTTAGTCACCATATTGGAATGGATGACAGGCCTTATTTTGGAGAAGGTATTTCATCATCGATGGTGGGATTATTCTAATCGCCCATTGAATATTCATGGCTATGTCTGTTTATTATTTTCCATGATTTGGGGTGCTGCATGTGTATTGATCGTGAAATTTATTCATCCTTTGATACAAGTGGGAATTGATTATGTTCCAATTATTGTGGGAGTCATTGTATTAGTGGTATGTAGTCTTGGAATGTTTGCTGATTTGTGGGTGACTACAGTGACGGTTCAGAAGATGAACAGGGGCTTGGAAAAGATGCAGGAAATTGCCAAGGAATTGCATCGTATATCAGATGAATTAGGAGAGAGTATCTTCCAAGAAGTTAGCGAAGCAAAAGAGAAAACAGAAGAAGTTCAGCAAAAAATATTTGAATTAAAGGATAGATATCAAGATCTTAAGCATAGGGGAACTAGAGTAAGCCGACGATTTATGAAGGCATTCCCTAAAATGCAATCGAAGGATTATAAGGAATCTTTTGAAGATTTACGCAGTTATTTAAAAAGAAAATAAGGATAGAGCAGAACATGTAAATCGAATATAAAGAAGGAGAGGTAGGTTCATGAAAGTAGAAGAATGGTTAGGTGCTGGAAATCAGCTGGGAATTGATATTTGGAAGCAAAAATACTGTTCAGAAGGAGAAAGCTTTGATGCATGGCTGGATCGTATTTGTGAGGAAGATGAGGATTTGAGACAGCTTGTGGTGGAAAAGAAATTTCTATTTGGAGGACGTATTCTTTCTAATCGAGGATTGGACAAAAGAGGAGTCAAGGTAACCTATAGTAATTGTTATGTAATTACTCCTCCAGAAGACAATATTGAATCTATTTTTGAATGTGCAAGCAAGATGGCTCGTACTTTTAGCTATGGTGGGGGAGTAGGAATTGATATTTCCAAATTGGCACCGGAAGGTGCAAGGGTAAATAATACAGCTAAATATACGTCTGGTGCTACTTCATTTATGGACTTATATTCCCATGTAACCGGACTGATTGGTCAAAATGGACGTCGTGGGGCATTGATGATTTCTATTTCCTGTGACCATCCAGATTTGGAGAAATTCATTGAAATTAAATCAGACTTAGAGAGGGTTACGAAAGCCAATGTTTCCGTACGTCTTAATAATGCTTTTATGGAGGCGGTAAAGAATAAACAGGATTATGATCTGTCATTTACTAGAGAAGAAACAGGAGAAGTAATCACCAAGACCATTAATGCCAGGGAAATGTTCCATAAGCTTGCGGAAATGAATTGGGATTTTGCAGAACCAGGCTGTTTATTCTGGAACCGAATTGAATCTTGGAATCTATTAAGCAATACCAAAGAATTCCAATATGCAGGAACCAATCCTTGCGCAGAGGAACCACTTCCAGCTGGTGGAAGCTGCTTACTTGGAAGTTTGAATCTGGCTGCTTTTGTAACAGAGACAAGAGAATTTGATTTTGAAAGCTTTCAAAGGGCTGTGTCAATTGCAGTTGTTGCGTTAAATGATGCATTGGATGAGGGCTTGGAATTACATCCATTACAGGAACAACGGGATAGTGTTAGAGATTGGAGACAAATTGGACTTGGAATTTTCGGCTTGGCTGATATGCTGATTCAAATGGACTTGCGTTATGGAAGCAAAGAAGCCCTGAAGATTTGTGATAAAATTGGATTTGCGATGATTGATGAAGCGATTGCACAATCGGCAAGATTAGCAAAAGAGAAAGGTCCATTTCCGAAATGTAATATAGAAGAAATCTGTTCTACTGAGTTTTTCATGCACAATACCTCAGAAGAGACTGCACAGTTGGTCAAAAAATACGGCATGCATAATTCACAATTGCTGACCATTGCGCCAACGGGAAGTCTTTCTTCTATGCTTGGAATCTCAGGAGGAATTGAGCCGATCTTTGCAAATTATTATGAACGTAAGACGGAAACACTTCATGGACATGATCAGTATTATAAAATATATACGCCTATTGTAAAAGAATATATGGATAAAAATCGATTGTCAGATGATGAAGAATTGCCAGAGTGGTTTATTACTGCACAGAGTTTGACTTATCAGGAACGAATCGATATGCAGGCTTTATGGCAGACTCATATTGATGCAGCAATCAGCTCTACAGTAAATGTGGTACATCAGTTTAGCGTGGAAGAAACCGAAGCTCTTTATCAGTATGCATGGGAAAAGGGCGTAAAAGGGATTACCATTTTCAGGGACAAGTGTAAGCGAATTGGAATCTTGACTGCAGATGAACCAGAACCCGTTATCAGTGGAGTAGCTGGTCCGGAATTAAAGCGTGGAGTAATCCTTCAGGTAAATGATAATGCCGTTGGAAGAAAACGTAAGCTGACAACAGGCTGTGGAAGTCTTCACTGTACAGCATTTTTTGAACAAAAAACAGGAAATTTACTGGAGGTTTATTTAAGCAAGGGATCAACGGGTGGATGTAATAACTTTATGATTGGGTTATCTCGAATGATTTCGCTGGCAGCTCGAGGCGGATGTAATATTTATTCTATTATTGATCAATTGGAAAGCTGTGGCTCTTGTCCATCTTATACGGTACGATTTGCTAAGAAACAAGATACAAGCCGTGGCTCTTGTTGCCCAATGGCCGTGGGAAACGCCTTATTGGACATGTATGAAGAAATGCAAAAAGATTTAAAAGGTGAAGAATTTGTAACAAGAGAAAAAGTCAAAGCCATGCATGATACGGATGTCGTGAATCCTTGTCCACAGTGTCATAATGAATTGGTGTTTGAAGGTGGATGTAATATATGTAAGGCCTGTGGATGGACAAAGTGTGATTAAAGCCAGGTACTGCTTATATGAAGAAAACAAGAAAATATAAGAAGAAGGAGGACATCCATATGGGGATGACAATGACACAGAAAATATTAGCAGCTCATGCAGGACTGAAATCTGTGGTGGCTGGACAATTAATAGAAGCAAAACTTGATATTGTGATGGCAAATGATATTACGGGGCCAATGGCAATTCCAGTTTTTTATCAGATGGCAGAGCAGGTATTTGATCAAGACAAAGTAGTACTGGTTCCAGACCATTTTACACCCAATAAAGATATTAAATCAGCAGAGAACTCCAAATCACTCCGAGAATTTGCAAAAAAACAAGGCTTGACTCATTATTTTGAAATTGGTCAAATGGGAATTGAACATGCGATCCTTCCAGAACGTGGAATTGTAGCGGCGGGTGAATGTATCATAGGAGCAGATTCACATACTTGTACTTATGGTGCATTGGGCGCATTTTCTACTGGGGTTGGAACAACGGATATCGCAGCAGGTATGGCAAATGGGGAACTGTGGTTCAAAGTTCCAAGTGCAATACAATTTATTTTAAAGGGAAAGCCGCAGGCTTATGTTAGTGGGAAGGACATTATTTTACATTTGATTGGAAAAATCGGTGTGGATGGAGCATTGTATAAATCCATGGAATTTGTGGGAGAAGGATTAAGGTATCTTTCTATGGATGACCGTTTTACCATGGCAAATATGGCAATTGAAGCAGGTGCTAAAAATGGTATATTTACCGTAGATGATCAGACAAGGGAGTATTTAGATACCCATGCACATAAGAAGTATCAGGTGTATGAAGCAGATGAGGATGCGGTTTATGATGAATGTATAGAGGTGGATCTATCAAAGGTCAGACCCACCGTCGCCTTTCCTCATTTACCGGGAAATACCAAGACGATAGATGAAGTGGAAGCCATGGATAGAATCTGGATAGATCAGGTGGTTATTGGATCTTGTACCAATGGGAGAATGGAGGATATGCGAAAAGCTGCTGAAATCTTCCAAGGACATATGGTCCATGAAGGTGTAAGAGTTTTGGTGATTCCGGGAACTCAAAGCATATATTTGCAGTGTATCAAAGAAGGGCTTGTTACAATCTTTGTGGAATCGGGATGTACCTTTAATACTCCAAGCTGTGGCCCTTGTATGGGTGGACATATGGGAGTACTGGCTGCAGGTGAAAAATGTGTATCTACCACAAATCGGAATTTTGTAGGCAGAATGGGACATGTGGATTCCCTCATATATTTAGCTTCACCGGAGCTTGCAGCTGCCAGTGCCATTGCTGGTTATATTGCAAATCCAGAGAAAGTAGGTGATTGATTCATGAAAGCATTGGGACATGTATTCAAATACGGAGATAATGTGGATACGGATGTAATTATTCCTGCAAGGTATCTTAATTCCTTTGATCCACAGGAATTGGCAAGTCATGCCATGGTAGATATTGACCCTGAATTTGCAGCAAAGGTGCGGCCGGGTGATTTGATTGTGGCTAATAAGAATTTTGGATGTGGATCATCTAGAGAACATGCACCGTTATGTTTAAAAGCAGCAGGAGTCAGCTGTATTATTGCAGAGACATTTGCACGTATCTTTTATAGAAATGCGATTAATATCGGGCTTCCAATTATTGAATGCGCAGAAGCAGCAAAGGGAATTGATGCCGGAGATGAAGTAGAAGTAGAATTTGAAAGTGGCAGGATTTATAACCGAACCAAGGGAACACAGTTTCAGGGGCAGGCATTTCCGGAATTCATGCAAAAAATCATTACATCAGAAGGTTTGGTCAATTACATAAATGATAGAAAATAAAAGCAAATTCATAGGAGGAAATCAAATGTTATTATTGACGAAAGAGGATATCAAAGAAGTATTTACCATGAAGGATGCTATTGAGGCTGATAAGGAAGCTTACTGTTTATTCTCACAGGGCAAGACGGATGTACCCCTGCGCACCCAAATTCAGGCACCACAGTCAGAGGGGGTATTTGTGTTTATGCCGGCATATGCACCAGCACTTTCTTGTGCTTCTTTGAAAGTGGTAAATATTTTCCCTGAGAATGCAAAAAAAAATCTTCCAACGGCACCGGCGCAGGTGTTGTTAATGGATGGTGAAACTGGAATGATCAGTTCGATTTTAGACGGAACGTATGTAACAAGTCTGCGAACAGGAGCAGCTTCTGGAGCGGCTTTAGATGTGTTAGCAAGAAAAGATGCGAAAATCGGAGCATTAATAGGCACTGGGAGTCAGGCAGAACACCAATTGGAAGCCATGCTTACGGTACGTCATTTAGAGGAAGTAAGGATTTATGCACGAAATTTTGAAAAAACAAAAGTCTTTGTAGAAAAAATGAAGCAAATACTTCAGGCGTATGATACAACACTTGTTGCAGTTCAAACATCTAAGGAAGCTGTCACAGATGCCGATATGATTATTACCTGTACTTCTGCAACAACACCGGTTTTGGATGGAAACTTACTAAAGCCAGGAGTTACAATCAGCTGTATCGGGTCATATCAACCACATATGCAGGAAATTGATGCCTGTACGCTTACTAGGGCAAGTAAAATATTTTTTGATTCAAAATCTGCAGTTTTATCAGAAGCAGGAGACATGTTGATTCCAATGGAAGCTGGTATAATAGGAGAGAAAGATTTTACCGGAGACATAGGGGAAGTACTACTTGGACATTTAAAAGGCAGAGAAACAGAAGAAGAAATTGTGGTATTTAAAAGTGTGGGAATCGGTGCGCAAGATTTGGTGACCGCAAAATATATTTATGATAAGGCATCGAAAAAGAATATTGGCAGCCGTTGGCCAAAAGAAGGGGAATAGCATGAATCTATTATATAAGAGTACACGAAATGCAGAGAAAACAGTTACCTCTTCAGAAGCAATTCTCAAAGGACTAGCTGAGGACGGTGGGTTGTTTGTACCAGAGTATGTGCCTAAATTGGATGTTTTGGTGGAAGAACTGGTGGGAAAATCCTACCAGGAAATTGCCTATGAAGTAATGAAATTATTTCTGACAGATTTTACCAAAGAAGAGCTTCAAGATTGTATAAAAAAGGCTTATGACCAGAAATTTGACACAGAAGAAATAGCGCCAATTGTAAAGGTTGATGATACATATTATTTAGAATTGTTTCATGGACCAACCATTGCATTTAAAGACATGGCATTATCAATTCTACCACATTTGATGACAACTGCAGCAGCTAAAAATAATGTAACCAAAGAAATTATTATATTAACGGCAACTTCCGGTGATACAGGAAAAGCGGCTTTGTCGGGATTTGCGGATGTAAAGGGAACACAAATCATTGTGTTTTACCCAAAAGATGGTGTTAGCAAAGTTCAAGAGCTTCAAATGGTTACCCAAAAAGGAAGCAATACAAATGTTGTGGCAATTCATGGTAATTTTGACCAAGCACAAAGTGGTGTGAAAGCAATGTTTGAGAATGAAACATTGGCAAAAGAACTAGGCGATGTAGGTTATCAGTTGTCTTCAGCAAATTCCATAAATATCGGAAGACTGGTTCCACAGATTGTTTATTATGTATATGCATATGTGAAGCTTTTGGAATATGAAGAAATTACCAATGGAGAAGCAATTCATGTGGTGGTTCCTACTGGAAATTTCGGCAATATTTTGGCTGCATTTTATGCTAGACAAATGGGAATTCCAATTGCAAAGTTGATTTGTGCTTCCAATGAAAATAAAGTTTTATTTGATTTCTTTCATACGGGAACCTATGATAAGAAGAGAGAATTTATTTTGACTAATGCACCATCTATGGATATATTAATATCCAGTAATTTAGAACGCTTGATTTATATGATCGCAGAGAATGATGCACAAAAAAATGCAGAACTCATGGCATTATTAAAATCCCAGGGCGCATATGAAATTACGAAGGAAATGAAAGACAGGCTGGTAGAATTTGAATCTGGTTATGCAACAGAAGAACAGGTTCAAGCTGAAATTAAACAGGTTTATGATTTGACTGGATATGTAATGGATACTCACACAGCAGTTGCATCTACTGTTGCTAGAGCATATAAGAAAGACAGTCAAGATGAAACGAAGCTCTTGATATCCGCTACAGCAAGCCCCTATAAATTCGCAAGAAGTGTAATGACAGCAATTCACCCATCCTATCATTCCATGGATGAATTTGAATTGATTGATGAATTAGAAAAGATATCAAGAACAGCAATTCCACCAGCAATTGAAGAAATTCGAGAAGCGACGATCCTGCACACAAAAGAATGTGATGCAGAGGATATGGAAGCGGCAGTCAAAGAATTACTGCAGTCAAGAATGAAGAGGTAGGTACATGGCAAATATAGATGGATTATTTGGTATTTTGGCACTGGCATGTGGATTGTATTGCTTATACGCGGGATTTTCTATGAAAAAGACCGGAGAAATCAATCAAACAGTCTTATTAAGTAAGGATGTCAATCCAAAGAAGTGTAAGGATAAAGAATCTTATATGAAGTGTGTGATTCCGAAAGTATTTGTTCTCGGTGCAGCCGTAAGCGCTTATGGTATAATCAGCTTAATTGATGCCTACGTGGTAAGGCTTGGCTTACTGGTTATCGTATTTTTGATTGTGGTATTGATGGTACTCATATGGTATGGAATTACAACATCTAAAGCATCAAAAAAATATTTTTAGTATAGGTATAGGTTCAACCTCATCAAGTAAGCGGCAAAGCGGAATCAGAATATCCAATTTGACTAAATGCAAGAATGGAACTTTAATCCGTCATTTATTGAGAAATAAAGACAAAAAATAGCGATAAAACAGAACAAAATGAAGTTAAAAAAATAACACTTTCATTTTATCAATTGACTTTCTTTGATAAAAATGAGATAATAAAACAAATCTGTAATTTAAGGAGGAAATAAAAATGTCAACAAAAGCATATTACCCATTGAGTGAAATTGGTGCAGGTAAACCGGGATTCGCAAAAACACGTTCCATTATTGAAGCTGCATTTTATGGAAATAATGTAGTGAAGGTAAATACATTAAAAGAAGCATATGAATTGGCAAAAAATTCACCGGGTACCATTGTAACAGATATGCCGGTATATAGAGGAGAAGAATTTGGTTTAGAAAAGGATGCAAAAGTTCTTCTGTTTAATGATGGTTCTATTACAGGCCGTTATGCAGTTGCAAGAAGAATTGCAGGAGAGCCTAATGTAAACTGTGATGAGTTAGATAAAATGGTTATGGATGCAATTTATGATACGAGATGGGAACGTATGTATCATGCAGAAGTATATGTGGGACTAGATCCTGAATTTATGGTAAAAGCACATTTACTTATTCCAGAAGGAGAAGAGAATCTGATGTATTCATGGATGCTGAACTTCCAGTATATGTCAGATGACTATGTAAAGATGTACAAGAACTCTGCTCCTGTTGGAAATGGCAAAGAACCAGATATTTATATTTTCTCAAATCCACAATGGTGCGGTACGGATAAGCCAAATTATGATCCAAAATGTTTGTGCTACTTTAATACAACGCAAAATTGCGCAGCTATTTTGGGAATGAGATATTTTGGAGAACATAAAAAGGGAACGTTAACTATGGCATGGGCAATTGCAAACCGTAATGGCTATGCAGCCTGTCATGGTGGACAAAAGGAATATACATTAGCAGATGGATCCAAATATGTAGCATCTGTATTTGGTTTATCGGGTTCTGGAAAGTCTACCCTTACCCATGCAAAACATGATGGAAAATATGGGGTAACTGTACTTCATGATGACGCATTTATTATCAATACAGATACTTGTGCTTCTATTGCATTAGAGCCAACTTATTTTGATAAAACACAGGATTACCCAACCGGATGTCCGGATAATAAATTCCTGCTAACAGCACAGAACTGTTCTGCAACTTTAGATGAAGATGGGAAAATCCAATTAGTGACGGAGGATATAAGAAATGGAAATGGCCGTGCAATTAAATCCAAACTATGGTCACCAAATCGTGTAGATCGAATTAATACACCTGTAAATTCTATTTTTTGGATTATGAAAGATCCTACCATTCCACCAGTTATTAAGTTAAAAGGTTCTGCATTAGCATCGGTAATGGGTGCCACTTTAGCAACCAAAAGATCTACTGCTGAAAGACTAGCACAAGGTGTGGATCCAAACAAACTGGTTGTTGTACCTTATGCAAATCCATTTAGAACCTATCCATTAGTAAATGACTATGAGAAATTCAAAAAATTAGTAAAAGAAAAGAACGTGGATTGCTATATCATCAATACAGGTGAATTTATGGGCAAAAAAGTAAAACCAAAAGACACCCTAGGTATTTTAGAAGCTATTGTAGAGCGTAAAGCGGACTTTAAACAATGGGGACCTTTTTCAGATATTGAAATCTTTGAATGGGAAGGCTTTGTTCCTGATTTAGAGGATGCAGAATATAAGGCGCAATTGAAAGCACGTATGCAAGACCGAGTGGATGAAGTGACAAGATTTGGTGAAGTAAAGGACGGATATGATAAACTTCCAGAAGAAGCATTGAACTCTTTGAAGAAGTTAGTGAACGAGCTTAGTTAGTTTTTTATTTATTCTGTTATTTTTATTGTAAAATGTGACATACTACGGTATAATACAAATAGGTAATAACCTGAAATGTTCGATACTTCTGTTATTTTGAACCTACATCACTTTAAAAGGGATTCTTATATTTCTAAGACGATGTCAGGCCATCATTTAGCAGTGGAAGACAGAAGATTAGATGCGGTTGCCCACCTAGCATACGCTAGGAGTCAAAATACAGAAACCGGCATTTTGGGGATGTACAAAAGATAATAACAGCTGCAAATTTGCAGCTGTTTTTCTGTAAGTGCTAGTGTTACAATGGGAGCTGATTATGAAAAGAATGCTTAGAAATATTCAAAAGTTCACAGATAAAATAACGGAAAATCATACCAGTGCATATGCCGCACAATCGGCATTTTTTATAGTGCTGTCTTTAATTCCAATTATTTTACTGCTGCTTACCTTAGTTCAATTTACACCAGTAACAAAAGGTGATGTCATGACCGCGGTGGTTCAAGTGATTCCAAAATCTATTTATCCAACCATTATTTCCATTGTCAATCAGGTATACAATCAATCGAGAACCGTGATTCCCCTTACGGCGGTTGTGGCAGTTTGGTCAGCAGGCAGAGGAGTTCTTTCTATGTCTAGCGGATTGAATTGTGTGTATGGAAGTAAAGAAACAAGAAATTATGTATATTTACGGATACGTGCTGGCTTTTATACTTTATTATTCTTAGCGGCCATTGTCTTATCATTAATTATCCTTGTATTTGGTAATAGTCTTAGTATCTTCATAAATAGTTATTTCCCAGTGGTCAAGCATATAATGGATTATTTGATTGCAACGCGTACTATTTTTGCCATTGTCATATTGACCATGATCAATATGACGATTTATCGTTTCCTTCCCAACAAAAAAGTCTTGTTTAGAAGACAGCTTCCAGGAGCAATATTTACTGCTATAGGATGGGTGTTTGCATCGTTTTTATTCTCGGCATATTTAGATATATTTAAGGGATTTTCTGATATGTATGGCAGTCTTACTACCATTGTACTGATTATGCTTTGGCTTTATTTCTGTATGTATGTGATGCTGCTTGGTGGAGAAATAAATGTCATTTATCAAATGGTTATAAAGGAAGAGAAATCTTTAGAATTACTTGACAAGAATAGATGATATGTTACAATAGATACTAGTAAAGGCGCAGAACGTGTAAGAGTGGCTGATGGAACAAAGTACACATACGCAAGAGCATCAGAACGATCTGATATGTTGGTATACAATGATGTAGATACACGTTGTGCAATCTAAGCGCTCACAATAGTGAGAATTAGGGTGGTATTGCGAGTTTGACTTCGTCCCTTTATGGGAGGGAGTTTTTTTGTGTAATAGAAAATAGTGAGGAGACAGTGATGAAAGAAAAATTAGAACGTATCAAAGAGGAAGCGTTAAAGCAAATCCAAGCATCAGAAATTCCTGAAAAGTTAAATGATGTACGTGTAAAATTCCTTGGAAAAAAGGGTGAGTTAACAGCTGTTTTGAAAGGAATAAAAGAGGTATCCCCAGAGGATCGTCCACAGGTTGGGCAATTGGTAAATGAGACTAGAGAAGCCATTGAAACCATGCTTGAGGAAACAAAGAACGCAATGGAAAGAGCCATTCGTGCAGAAAAACTCAAATCAGAAGTGATAGACGTAACCTTACCTGCAAAGAAAAATAATGTGGGACACCGCCATCCAAATACCATTGCATTAGAAGAAGTGGAACGAATCTTTGTTGGAATGGGTTATGAAGTTGTAGAAGGTCCGGAAGTAGAGTATGATCTATATAATTTTGAAAAATTAAATATTCCTGCTAATCATCCGGCAAAGGATGAACAAGATACGTTTTATATTAATAAGGACATTGTGCTTCGTACCCAAACTTCCCCTATACAAGCTAGAGAAATGGAAAAAGGGAAGCTGCCAATTCGTATGATAGCTCCAGGAAGAGCATTTCGATCAGATGAGGTGGATGCAACACACTCCCCATCGTTTCATCAGATTGAAGGATTGGTCGTGGACAAAAATATTACATTTGCAGATTTAAAAGGAACCTTAGAGATTTTTGCAAAAGAATTATTTGGTGAAGCTACACAGATGAAGTTTCGTCCTCATCATTTCCCATTTACAGAGCCAAGTGCGGAAGTGGATATTACCTGCTTTAAATGTGGTGGACAAGGATGTCGATTCTGTAAAGGTTCAGGTTGGATTGAGATTCTAGGTTGTGGAATGGTTCATCCACATGTATTGGAAATGTGTGGAATTGATCCGGAGGAATATACGGGATTTGCATTTGGTGTAGGACTTGAGAGAATCGCTTTGTTAAAATATGAAATTGATGATATGAGGCTATTATATGAAAATGACATCCGTTTTTTAAAGCAGTTTTAACATCTATCAAATAGAATATAAGGAGAATAAAAGCATGAATACATCACTATCATGGATTAAAGCATATGTGCCGGATTTGGAAGTGACGGCACAAGAATATACAGACGCGATGACCTTATCTGGAACAAAGGTAGAGGGCTATGAGATATTAGACGCAGATTTGGCGCAGATTGTAATTGGACAAATTGATCAGATTCAATCCCATCCAGATGCAGACAAATTAATTATCTGCCAGGTCAATATCGGAGCAGCACATGTTCAGATTGTAACAGGTGCAGATAATGTAAAGGAAGGCGATAAAGTGCCAGTGGTTTTAGATGGCGGACGCGTAGCCGGAGGGCATGACGGGAGTAAGACTCCAGGCGGTATTAAAATAAAAAAAGGTAAGCTTCGGGGCGTGGAATCTTTTGGTATGATGTGCTCCATTGAAGAATTAGGCTCAACAAGAGATATGTATCCAGAAGCGCCAGAATCAGGAATTTACATTTTTGAAGAAGATGCGAAAGTTGGAAGCAGTGCAGTAGAAGCTTTGGGATTAACAGATGTAGTGTTTGAGTATGAAATCACGTCGAACCGAGTGGATTGTTTTAGCGTACTTGGCATTGCAAGAGAAGCAGCGGCAACCTTTGGAAAGCAATTCGTGGCTCCGATTGTAAAGGAAACAGGTAATCAGGAAGATGTGAATACCTTTATGAAAGTAACGGTAAAGGATACCGCTCTTTGTTCTAGATTTTGTGGACGTGTAGTTAAGAATATTCACATAGAGCCATCACCAAAGTGGATGCAAAGAAGACTTGCTTCTGTTGGAATTAGACCAATTAATAATATAGTTGATATTACCAACTACGTAATGGAAGAATATGGACAACCGATGCATGCCTATGATTTAGCCACGATTAGTGGAAATGAAATTATTGTTCGAAGAGCTGCTAAAGGTGAGAAATTTGTGACCTTAGATGGTCAGGAACGAGAAATGGATGAACGTGTTCTTATGATTTGTGATGGAGAAAAATCCATTGGTATTGCTGGTATTATGGGCGGTGAGAATTCTATGATTACCACACATATTGAAACGATGTTCTTAGAATCTGCTTGCTTTGATGGAACCAATATACGTTTATCCAGTAAAAAAGTAGGACTTCGTACGGATGCTTCTGGTAAATTCGAAAAAGGATTGGATCCCAATAATGCAAAAGCTGCTATGGATCGGGCATGCCAGTTAATAGAAGAACTTGGAGCCGGAGAAGTAGTAGGTGGTATGATTGATGTATATGAGAAAGTAAAAGAACCCGTAAGAGTGAAGTTTGATGCAGATAAAATCAATCAGCTGCTTGGAACGGATATTGCCGAGGAAGAAATGCTTGGTTATTTTCAAAAGATAGAATTGCCATATGATGCGAAGACAAAAGAAGTGATTGTGCCTACTAGCAGACCAGATTTACGGCGTTTGGCTGACTTGGCAGAAGAAGTGGCTAGATTCTACGGTTATGACAATATTCCCACAACATTGCCTTGTGGAGAAGCAACAACAGGAAAATTATCTTTTAAGCTTCGAGTAGAGGAAGTGGCAAAGGATATTGCTGAATTCTGTGGATTTAGCCAGGGTATGACCTATTCCTTTGAAAGCCCAAAGGTTTTTGATAAATTATTACTGCCAAAGGATTCAAAGCTCCGTGAAACGGTAACAATTATGAATCCATTGGGAGAAGATTATAGTATAATGAGAACCACTTCTCTAAATGGAATGCTAACTTCACTTGCGACTAATTACAATAGAAGAAACAAAAATGTACAGTTATATGAGCTTGGAAATATTTATATTCCAAAGCAATTACCTATTACAGAACTGCCAGAAGAACGTATGCAGTTTACACTTGGAATGTATGGAGAAGGTGATTTCTTTACAATGAAAGGTGTAGTGGAAGAATTCTTTGAAAAGGTAGGGCTGCACGAGAAGACCTATTATGATCCAAATGCAGGAAAAAGCTATTTGCATCCAGGTCGTCAGGCTTCTATTCTCTATCAGAATAAGGTGGTAGGTTGTCTTGGACAAATTCATCCAGAAGTGGCAGATAACTATGGAATCGGTATTGACGCCTATGTGGCGGTTATTGATATGCCAGAAATAGTAACGCTAGCAACCTTTGATAGAAAGTATGAAGGTATTGCAAAGTATCCAGCAGTTCATCGTGACATCAGTATGGTAATGTCCAAGGACATCTTAGTTGGCCAGATTGAAGATGTAATTGCGCGTAGAGGTGGAACATATCTGGAAAAATACGAATTATTTGATATCTATGAAGGAGCACAGATCCAAGAGGGATATAAATCAGTGGCATATGCCATTACATTCCGTGGACAGGATAAGACATTAGAGGATGCAGATGTATCATCTGCAATGAAGAAAATACTACAAGGGTTGGAAGAGTTAGGCATTGAACTTCGCCAATAGAAGAAGAGGTATAGGAAGTATGAACAAAAAACAAATCATAGGAGCGATTGTTGCAGCTGTTTTATTTATAGGAATTGGAGTATCCAGTGTATTAACAAATACACTTTCTAAACAGCTGGTTCCTGATATTATGGAAAAAGAATTAATCAGTGAAACTGTCATTACGCCCCCTTCAGAAAAATATGTAGGTGTGGTTGCCGTAAAAGGCACGATTCAAGAGCAGACACCGGCTGCATCTATTTTCTCTGAGGTGGTAGGATATCAGCATACAACTACACTAGAATATATTGATGATATGATTAATGATAGTAATAATGTTGGGATGCTGCTAGAAGTAGATTCTCCTGGTGGAACTATTTATGAATCAGAAGAACTATATTTAAAGATTCAAGAATATAAGAAAGCAACTAACCGACCAGTATGGACTTATATGGAACATTATGCTGCATCGGGAGGATATTATATCTCAGCTCCATCAGATGAAATATATGCCAATCCAAATACTACCACAGGTTCTATTGGTGTGATTATGACTGGATATGACTTATCTGGATTATATGAAAAATTAGGCATCAAAGAAGTTTCCATAGTGAGTGGACCGAATAAGAATATGAGTCACATGAATGAGGAACAAATCGCCATTTATCAGGCCACTGTAAATGAATCTTTTGAACGCTTTGTGGAGATCGTTGCAGAAGGGCGTGGCATGACTTTGGAACAAGTGAAAACCTTGGCAGACGGACGTATTTATACTGCAAAGCAGGCAAAAGAAAATGGATTAATTGATGAGATTGGTCTTTATGAAGAGATGCAGACGGCCATGAAGGAACAAGTGGGGAATGTTACTTTTTATGAACCCAAGATTACAAATTCTGTGATTTCCCAAATACTAAGTAAAGCAGGAGAATTGAAGCCAAAATCAGAAACAGAAATTCTTACAGAGCTTACAAAAGAATATGGAAGAGGGGTGCCCATGTATTATGCAGAACAATTGCGATAACCAAGTTACTTTTGGTGGATTCTTTGTGCGCATGGCAGCCTATCTGATTGATGGAATCATAGTGGGAATCGGACTTCTGTTTGTTCGTCTTTCGATTGCATTATTAGGTGTTTTTGCAGCAAAAGAAATCTTTACCAGTGCAATTATTTTTAATTTCACATTAAAAGATGTGGTGTTATATTTGTGTGGGGCAGCGTATTTTATTGTATTGACCTATTGTACAGGTACAACACTTGGTAAGAAAGCAATGAACTTACGTGTGGTTGGTAAGAATGGGATGAAGCCCACGCTATTTCAAATTATATATCGAGAAACAGTGGGGCGGTTCCTATGTAGCGTAACATTAGGAATTGGTTATTTAATGGTGGGAATTGACAGACAGAAGCGAGGATTACATGATGTCATCTGTGATACCTATGTGGTGTATGAAAAAAAGGTGCGCGTAGTGCCTGTTCCAGCTTATGTATCTCCAAAACCAACCCAGGAAGGAAATTCGTAGACTTATGAAACGAGAAGATTTTAGTTTTGAATTACCAGAGGAACTGATTGCTCAAGATCCATTAGAAGATCGGTCCAGCTCCAGACTTTTGGTCTTAGATAAAGAAACAGGAGCAATCGAGCATCATGGATTTAAGGAAATTATAAATTATCTGGAAGCTGGTGATTGTCTAGTTATCAATGATACGAAAGTAATTCCGGCTAGATTGATTGGTGCCAAGATTTCAACAGATGCAAAGATTGAAGTGCTTTTATTGAAACGAAATGATCATGATATATGGGAAACTCTTGTAAAGCCAGGAAAAAAGGCAAAACCTGGAACCAAAATTTCTTTTGGGGATGGGCTTTTAATAGGAGAAGTGTTAGAAGTAGTAGAGGAAGGAAATCGTCTGATACAATTTACGTATACAGGTATTTTTGAAGAAATTCTAGATCAGCTTGGACAAATGCCTTTGCCTCCCTATATCACACATCAATTGGCAGATAAGAACCGCTATCAGACCGTGTATGCGAAACATACAGGATCAGCTGCGGCACCTACTGCTGGGCTTCACTTTACCCCAGAGCTTTTAGAAGAAATCAAGAAGAAGGGTGTAGAGATTGCAAGTGTTACCTTACATGTGGGTCTTGGAACCTTTCGACCAGTGAAGGTGGATAACATCTTAGAGCATCACATGCATTCGGAGTTCTATCAAATTGACGAAATAGCTGCACATAAGATTAATCAAGCGAAACAACAAGGAAAACGTGTCATTGCGGTAGGTACAACCAGTTGTAGAACCATTGAATCAGCAGCAGATGAAAATGGTTTGCTTTGCGCATCCAGTGGCTGGACAGAAATCTTTATTTATCCTGGTTATCAATTTAAGGTATTGGATTGCCTAATTACTAATTTTCATTTACCGGAATCCACTTTGATGATGCTGGTATCAGCCCTTGCTGGACGGGAGCACATCATGACAGCATACGAAGAAGCAATTAAGGAAAGATATCGGTTCTTTAGCTTTGGGGATGCGATGTTAATTATAAGCAACAAAAATAAGACGTAGAATCTATTGCTGATTCTACGTCTTTAAGGTTTTTAGTTTCTAGTAATCGCTGACAAGATATCCACAATACTATTTGATCTGGCATGGAGCTGGTATTGTTGCTTTCTAATATCTTTTAAATAGTGTGCATCTGAATTACAAATTACATTACAAGAATTCAGGTAGGGATTATCTTTGCGAAGTTTATGCAAGTGTGTCAAATCTTGTATTTCGAAACAAGTAAAACTTGCATCTGGAGGAACAAAGCCTAAATTTGATAAAAGACTTGTAGTATTTTTGTCAATGTGAGAGGGAATCCATACACCATGGTACTCTGATACAAGGTTACTAACGGAATCAAAAGAAATATCTGTGGAATTTATCAGTAAATTTCTAACAGTACCAGTTATTTCATCATCTTCGTTGCATATCTGCTGCCTGCCAAAAATATCTTCTTTGTTTGTAATTGGAATAAGATGTTTATAAACATAGGTATCAAAATCCATGGCATCCTGAATGGATGGAAATAAGCATAATACATGGACTTCCTCAGAGGTGCAAAGTTCCATACCCGGAATGACAGTAATACCATAAGCCTCACCGCACTTCATGGAAGCCAAGCAGTTCTTACATGAATTATGATCGGTAACTGCAATTACATCCAAACCGTTTAATGTGGCAAAACCGACTATATTTGAGGGAGTCATCTCATCATCTCCACATGGGGAAAGGCAAGAGTGGAGATGAAGGTCGTAATACAGTGGAATCATAACTGCAATAATTGGTAAATCTGAAGAGCTGTATCAAAAATTGGCTGTTCGGTGGTAAAAACTGTAATACCAATCGATTTTGCTTTTTCAATTGCAGCGGCGTCTAGACTTACCCCTTCTGCTAATACAATACAACTGGTGTCTGTTAAGGAAGCAACGGCCAAAGTATTGATATTCCCCATTACCGTTACCCACCCGCAGTCAGCAGGTGCCTTACCCATGGCAATGCTTAACAAATCACAGCAAAATACATTTGATATTTTTCGTTCGCTATTGCCAGTTACTAAAACTTGAAATAAATGATTGTCTAATAGTGTCTGTACGGTCATATGCCACGTTCCTTTCTTTGTTCTACAAGTGCGATGCTTCTGTACCTGCAGCTGGGGTTCTCCATTGGGGAATCCTTTTTTTGGGGGATTCATTATTCTTCTGGTGAAGCATCATGTGTTCAGAATCCTCTAGATTGTCAAGTTCACATGTTAATTTTTCTATATAGTCCTTTAATATAGTTACAGATTCATCTGTCTTACTGCAAGATGGATTAATGGCCTTTGCAAGAAATTTGATTTCAGCTGAAAGAGAAGCTAAATATTCTCGAAATACATAAATACAGTCATTGCTAGTAGCATTTCCGCGGACGATATCTTCGGCCAAAGCCTTACAGGTGGGTGAACCACAGGAACCACAGTCTAACCCTGGGAAACGCTTGGTCAGATCTTCCACCGTCCCCATCATATCTAAGCTTTCGCTAAAGTTGTTGCCTAGACGAAAGACGGGCTCATATTCAATGGTATTATCCCACATAATATCTATTTCTGAATTCATACTGAGATGATTTCTAGCAACTGGAAGATATCGATTTAAGATCTTTAATTTGCTTTTGGCAACGTATGGATTTTCTACAGTTAATACGCCTCCTACACAACCACCACTGCAAGAATTTAATTCAATAAAAGAAAGACCGTGAAATTTTTCGTCTTCTAAGTCCTCCAGTACTTTTGTAACATTATTGATACCATCAGCCGCTAGATAATCATCTGTAATAAGCCCTGCAACTTCGCCGCCGCTAGAAGCCCAACCGATGCCAATTCTACCGGAATGTGATAGGGGAAGTAGTTGAGACTCATCTCTGGTCATATGAGGAAGTAATTTTGGATATACATCCTTGATAGCTATTACATTAGTAATGGCACTTTTTTCAATGCCCAATGGCATTTTCGCATAGGTGACCTTGGATGGACATGGAGAAATAAAGATAATTCCAATATCTTCTTTGGGCAGTCCTGTTTTCTTCATGGCTTGCTGGATTGCAATTTCAGCACATACCTCTACCGGTGGTTTGATTGGAAGCAGGCGAGGAATTAAAGTGGGAAATTTTACGCGAATCAGTCTGACAACAGTGGGACAGGCAGTGCTGATAAATGGCGCTTCATCCTTGTGTTTTGCAATATAGGAACGGGAGACTTCTGACACCAGTTCTGCGGCAGCACTCACTTCATAGACATCATCAAATCCAATTTTAAGTAAGGCGTTTAACACAATATCTACATTTGTTATATTATTAAATTGTGCATATAAAGCAGGAGCAGGTAAGGCTACAGAGTATTTGTAATCCTTAATCACACTCAATGGATCATAAATGGGTATTTTAGCATGGTGTGGGCAATATCGAATACATTTTCCACAGTCGATACAAAATTTATCCGTAATGACGGCTTTTCCATTCAAAACACGGATTGCCTGTGTTGGACAATGCTTTATGCAATTAATGCATCCTTTACATAAGGACGGATCTAGTTGTACAGAACTGATAAATTTATTCATAATTAAGAAGCACCTCCTACAGATAAATATACATGGTTACGGTGGTTCCAATACCAATTTCAGAAGTGATAAGCATTTTATCCGAATACTTTTCCATGTTAGGAAGACCCATGCCAGCACCAAATCCAAGGGAACGAACTTCTTCTGGGGCGGTGCTGAAACCAGCTTCCATTGCCTTGTCGATATCTTTGATTCCTGGACCCTTATCGGCTAGAACCATTTTAATGAATTGATCCGTAATGAATGCGTCAATGGTGCCGCCATTTGCATGGATTACCATATTGATCTCTCCTTCATACATGGAGATGGCAGCCTTGCGTATTACATTGTTATCTACGCCTATTTGCTTGAGTTTGTTCTTCACGTCACTGCTGGCTTCTCCGGCACGGGTGAAGTCATCACCAGAAACGTTATAATGAAAGGTAATACTATCGCTCATTTAAGCACCTCCAAGCAAACCATGATTGTACAGAATGCCACAGGTTGTGAACATGTGATGGGTAGTAGAAAGTACTGCAATTCTCTTCTCTTTGGCAAGTTCTAGAATCTTGTTGTCTGGGCTCTTGCCTCGAACGAAGATGATACAGACAATATCCAGCATTTCTGCTGTTCGGATGACTTGAGGATTACATAAACCAGTGATCAGTACAGACTGATCCTCTGCATATGCAAGTACATCGCTCATCATATCAGAAGAAAACACAAATTCCGCTTCTCGATCCAATAAATCTTCACCAAATAATACATCAGCATCAAGTAATAATTTGATTTCTTTTATTGTCATATAGACCTCCTAAGAATATAGTAAATTGTAAAAATCTCTTTTAGAAGTATAGCACTGTATTGCACTAAAATCAATACATCTTGTGTATAATAAACAAAAAGTTGTTGTTAAATTGTGCATAATTTAACAAGACGTTAGTGAAATAACAAACAAGGCACCTGATATAGTTAACAAAAAAACATGAAAAAAGTTGTAGATTTTTGTTATGTTGTATGGTACGATAAATAAGTCAATAAAACGATGCACTAGTTGCAAATACAAACTAAAGGAGGTTAAAACATGCTTTCTAAAAAATCAACTGTTCCATTTGTAGGAACAAAAGAGCAGGAAGATGAATTATTACAAGTAATTGCCGAACAAAAAAATGAAAAGGGTGCTTTGATGCCAATTCTACAAAAAGCCCAAGGTATTTATGGATATCTTCCAATTGAAGTTCAGACAATTATTTCTAACGAAATGAATGTCCCATTAGAAAAAATCTATGGTGTGGTCACATTTTATTCTCAATTCACACTGAGCCCAAAAGGAAAATATAAGATTTCAGTATGCTTAGGTACAGCATGTTACGTAAAGGGGTCCGGAGAAATTTATAATGCCATTATGGAAAAGCTGGGAATTGTTGGAGGCGAATGTACTGCAGATGGCAAGTTTTCACTAGATGCTTGTCGCTGTGTAGGGGCTTGCGGTTTAGCACCTGTACTTATGATCAATGATGAAGTGTATGGACGGCTGACAGTAGATGATTTGGATGACATCTTAGCCAAGTACGATTAGATTATGATGCCGGAAATATCCCTTAATATCTTAGATGTGGCAGAAAATTCCGTTCGTGCTAAAGCATCTTTAATAGAAATCAAAGTATCGATACAGATAGAGGAGGATACTTTGGAGGTTGTAATTAAAGATGATGGATGTGGGATGTCAAAGGAACAGGTAGCAAAAGTATTGGATCCATTTTTCACAACACGTACTACTAGAAAAGTAGGGCTTGGAATTCCTTTTTTTAAACTTGCAGCTGAAAGCACAGGAGGCAGTTTCTCCATTAGGTCGGAAGAGGGAAAAGGAACGGTGGTGACTGCATTGTTTGTATTGTCTCATATTGATCGAATGCCATTGGGTGATATCAGTGCTACGATTCATACACTGGTTGTATTTCATGAAACCATGAATTTTTGTTATATGTACACATATAACGAAAAGAGTTTCACATTTGACACAAGGGAAATAAGACAAATAATTGGAGAAGTTTCTTTCCAAACAATGGAAATATCCAAGTTTCTAAAAGAATACTTGGAAAGCAATAAATTAGAGGTAGATGGCGGGGTTATGGTGTAAATACTTGTAGTCAATATTATAAATGTAGTAATTAAAAAAGGAGGAATTTATGAAGACTCTTGAAGAATTAAAAGAAATTAG
>JAVXHY010000022.1:0-26465 GCA_036656615.1 Lachnospiraceae bacterium
TATCACATTCCCTCACTGCTTGTCAACAACTTTTTTATTTTCTTTTTTGTTGTTTTCAAGTTTTCTTGCGAACACTCAACTCCGCATTTGCTTCCCTTAGCGGAGTTTTATAATATCATTTATATTCTATAGTGTCAACCCTTTTTACCAAGTTTTTTGAATTTTTCATTCAAAAGTGGTTCATATGATGCTTAAGTACTTTAAAATTGGATTATTATTATATATAAATGTTAATATTTGGCTTTGATCTATGTAAGCAAAGCATATTTTTCCGAGTTCCGTTGTATATGCAAGTGTAATAATTAGGAAGGCTATCCAAATTATTATAATTGCAGGTACAATTCCTATAATCGCCCCTGCCACTCGATTGAATCCATGGAAAACAGGCAATGCTCCTATAATGTTTAGGGAAAAAATCAGTAAGCGGATAAAAATTGTAACTACAATAAATGAAATAATAAATGCAACTATATTTGCAATGAGTTTTACTATATATGCACCTACATAATCTACAAATTTATCTACACCTAATATTTTATACACTTCACTATTATTATTATTCATTAATCCTTGCTTTAAAAACTTTGGGATTTCTGCCTGATTAATTAATTGTATTTGTTGTTGAAGTGTTATTTCCTTCGTAGCTAAAAATTCCTTAAGTTCTTCTATGTGATCTTCACCAACGAGTTGAGTTGCTTTCCCAATATCCTCTGTCGATACTTGTTCCGGCACAACTACATTAACAACCGCTTCCTGAATCACTGTTTTTAATGGTGTATATTTTATAATTGCATCGCTAATATAAGGAGTAAGAAACATAACTAATGCAATCGTTGCAATCGTTGCACCTATAGATACTGCTATTTTTATAAACCCTTTTACATATCCTATGATTATACTTAAGATAATCAAAATGCCAACACCAATTAATAAATAATTCATGATTACTCCTATTTCACCAATTGGAACTCTTGTATCCCCTTGGTATTTATCGCCATGTATTTGTTTATTCCTGCAATAGGAATCAAGTTACCAATATTCACATCCAAATCTCCACAGAATTTATTTACACCATTCACAGAATATATATTACACTTTGTTCCTTCATACATCAGCACTTCTCCATCAGTCATTCGTATATTTGAGTATTCTCCCACAAAATCCTTCGACATTATTCTTGTTCCATTGGAATTATAAACTCGAAGTTCATAGCCTTTCTTATTGTCATTCTTTAATAAAAGACTTATATACTGGTTCGTATGTACTACACTTTTTATCCTTTTGTCTAAAGTAATTTCTTTTTCCATCTTGGGAATCTGCTTTCCTCTATAGAATAATATAGATTGATCACCAATTATTACAGAAGTTGACTCTGTCATAAAAAAAGCCATCGGCATAATGGTATTTGAATATTCGGCATAGCTTACCTGTTTATCTGTTTTGCTCTGACCAACACGATCAAAATTATAGTACGCCACATTTGTAGAATAGCTGTCCCCATTCATATGTAAATAAGTTACTAATAACATATATCCATTTTTGGAAATACTAATGTCCAGGGGACAACCCATTTTATTAATAGAAGCTTCATGCTCTACTAAGACATTTCCTGCGAAATCATAGCACATCACTTTTGGTGATGTTTCATCCTTTAATAATGCTGCAACAATACCTTGGTCAGAAACTGATATCTTTTCTATAGGAACAGTGGTCTTTATTTCTCCCTTCATTCCGTTTTTATCAAAAACTAGAATTTGAGTACCACCACTATCTCCTATAATTGCTGTCTTGTCACTTATTTCCACGATTGGATTTTTTACTTGATAAGACTGATTCCATATTTCTTTTCCATTTTTATTTAATAAAGAAGCACCATCCCGTCCATATTTGAAAATATGATTAGAAAACTGAATAAACTTGGTGTTTTCCGCACTTTCACTCTCATATTTTTTAACAACTCTCACACGATTATAAGTTTGTACATTTAGTAATAGGTAAGTTCCACCAATAACCATAAGAGTACTGACTATAAGAATAATAATCCTTTTCCACCTCTGATGCTTCTGTTTTTTAATTTTAGCTTCCAGTTCCTCTAGGGGCTCTGCAATATGCAGTTCAACAATTCCATTTTGCCTCATATTTTTCCTCATCATTTCGTACCTGATCCACTATATTTATCCAATGCACACACGTCATCTAGGGTAATACTAATTTTTGTCCTATAAATATCAGATTTCCATCCGAAAGACCATTCATTTTGCAAATAGCATCTACATGGCTCGTATCCCCATATGATTTTTTACTAATAATTGCTAAGGTATCTCCCTTTTGCACAACATACACGCCTTCTTCCATTTCAGGTATCGTCTTTGTTTGTGATGCTGCAGTTTCCACGGTTGGATTGTTTGTTGTTTCTTCTTTTACTGCCGTTTTATCAGAAATAACTTTGTCTTCTTCGTGACTCACAGAATCGTCTCTAGGTTCCTGTGGCTTCACCCCTTCTTTCAAAGCTACTTTTTGTCCTTTTTCTCCATTTACACTTACTGATTTCGTGATGGTTTCTAACGAAGTCTGTACCGACTTCATCTTATCATAATTATTCATTGTAATAATTCCTACTGCAACTACTAATAAAATCAACAGTCCACTGGCAACATAGGTGAACCGGCTGGTTGATTTTTGCTGAATTACTTCTCCCTTGGTTCTGATCAAACTACGAAAATTCTTTGCAGCTCGATCTTCAACAGCTTCACTGGGCGTCACGCCATTCTGTCTGCGTGTTGAAATCATATAGTTTTGCATAGAAGGATTCTTCTCATAATATATGTAATGCCCACCAATATCCATTAAATCGTTAAGTTTATAGGCGTAAAAAATTTCTTCTTTTTCTACTGGATCCTTCATAACAAAAATACTTTCCTTTTTGGAAAATGCTTTTTCATGCGATTTTACAATTCGATCGCCCACTGTCATCGGAAGTCCTGGTATCGTCACAAACCATCCAATTATTTCTCCCTCATCAAAAAACTGCTTACATTCTTCAAATGCTGTTTTCCATGCATCATCTCCAATTACAATATCATTTCCTTTCATCTCTAAATCGTGGATTTGAATCGCACCAAAGACAAACGCATTCTCTTTCTGCTTGTCCATTTCACCAATCAGGAACGCACCTAGTGGCATATTATCTGCCTTATCACATAACTGATTAAAAAAAGTATCTACATAGTCTTCTACGTATACTTTCGGGCTATCGCTTACATTTCCTATCTGCCTTACATTCTTTGGAAGTTGTCTTTCCATAACCATCACCTCATCTGCATATTTTTGCTTATGATAGCATATGGAATTTGCTGATTTTATCAATTTCTGTCAGCCTGTCCAAAGAAATATTCTACCTCCTTCGACTGGTTTCACAACTTCCGCAATACTTGTCTGTTACTGTCATAATCCAGCCTTCTTTTGTTTTTGGAAGTCTAAAAAAAGTTACAGGCCACATATGAGTAGATATGACATCCTTTTCGATTTTATTTAAAGGGAAAAATTTGTATGCATTTTTAAACGCTGCCCTCGGATGCGTCAATGCGTGAAATCGATCTCCAGTCTTTGCCTGATGAGTGTGCCAGTCATATAGAAAGAAATCATGAAGCATACCCCCTCTTGCCGCACTTTTTGCATCCAAATGTAAAAAATGACACCATTTGTAATTCAAGTAAGCTACATGTATACAATGATCATAGCAACTAGAATTTCCATGGTGAGGATAAAGCTTCATTCGCAGCACCACAGGATGTTCTGCAATATCTTTTACACAATCATAAAACTCTTTTTTGCATCTTTGATTGTATCGATATATTTTTTGTTTCCATCTTTTCTTCACACTGAAACTCCTTTTAGGATACTTTAGTAGAGGCTTCTATAATAATAATTTTTCTTATTCTCCAAAAACAGCTTTGTAATCTTTTTGAAATTTTTTAATTCCCTGTTCCGTTAATGGATGTTTGATCATTTGTTCAATTACACTATAAGGTACCGTTGCAATATCTGCCCCTGCCAACGCACAATCCGTGACATGTACCGGATTACGAACACTTGCCGCAATAATTTCTGTTTGAATCCCTGCTGCATCAAAAATCCCGACTATTTCCGCAATTAAGTCTACCCCTCTGACAGAAATATCATCTAAACGTCCCAAAAACGGTGATACATACGTAGCCCCTGCTCTGGCAGCAAGTAATGCCTGATTCGCAGTAAAGATTAATGTAACATTCGTCTTGATCCCTTCTGCAGTTAGTTCTTTGCAAGCCTTCAGCCCTTCCATTGTCATTGGAAGCTTGACAATCATATTGGAATGAATTTCCGCAATTTTTCTTCCTTCCGCAATCATTCCTTCTGCATCTTCAGTTGTCGCCTTTACTTCTCCGCTAATTGGACCATCTACAATAGATGCGATTTCAGCAATAACCTCTTCAAACACACGTCCCTCTTTTGCAATCAAAGACGGATTGGTTGTTACCCCACAGATTACTCCCATATCATTTGCTTTCCGAATATCCTCTACCTTTGCCGTGTCAATAAAAAATCTCATAAGCTTCTCCTTTTTTTTACAAACTTGTTCTTCCTTCTAACGCTCTTAATAAAGTGACTTCATCAATGTACTCCAAATCTCCTCCTACTGGTACTCCACTTGCAATCCTGCTCACTTTAATACCTGTTGGTTTGATTAATTTACTGATGTACATTGCGGTTGTTTCCCCTTCTAGACTGGAATTTGTAGCGATAATCACCTCATCTATCTCCCCTTGCAGACGCGAGATCAATTCCTTTAATCGAATATCACTAGGACCAATTCCAAGCATTGGAGATATCGCTCCATGTAAAACATGATATACGCCTTCATATTTCCCTGTTTTTTCGTAAGCAGCCAGATCCCGGGTAGTTTCTACTACCATGATAGTTTTCTGATCTCGTTTACGATTGCTGCAAATAGGGCATAGTTCTTTATCTGTCAGCGTGCAACAACAGGAGCAATATCTTACATTATTCCTCGCTTCTATCATGGCATTTGCTAATTGATCCACCTGTTCTGTTGGCATATTTATGATATGAAAAGCCAGCCTTCCGGCTGACTTTACTCCAATCCCCGGGAGCCTTGAAAGTTCTTCAATTAATTTACTTATTTGACTACTGTAGTAATCCATATCATTTTCTCCCTGCCTGCATTGCTTTGCTTAAAATGGCATTCCTGGTATTCCTGGCATGCCACCACCCATGCCACCAGTTAATTTCGACATAGCTGATGTAGATTCATCCTCTACTTGGCGAAGTGCCTCATTAGTTGCTGCAATTATTAAATCCTCTAATGTTTCTATATCTTCAGGATCTACAATTTCTTCGTCTAATTGAACCTTTGTTACTTCTCTTTTCCCTGAAACTGTAACCGAAACAACCCCGCCACCTGCAGTTGCAGTAAATTCTTTCGTTTCCATTTCCTTTGCCTGATCTTCCATCTGGCGCTGCATTTTTTGTGCCTGCTTCATTAAATTTGCCATATTTCCCGGCATTCCACCACCGCCGCCTGAAAATCCACCTCTTTTTGCCATCTCTTATATCCTCCTAATCTTCAATTGTGATATCCATGTGTATCACCTTTTCTATGTCTACAAAATAATCTTCAAACTTACGCCCTTCCTCTACATGACGGACCTCAATCGCAACTGCTTTACCGATTTTTTTCTCTATCAGAGCTGTTAGTTCTTCCTTATGATCTGGTTTTCCAACAACTTCTGCAGCCACCTCATCTGGCAAAACAATCAGAAGTCTGTCTTCTCCGCCTAAGCTGAGCTTCGCTTGTTTCAAATAATTCTTCAACATTACAGAGGTTTCATCTGCAATGCTTCTGAAATTCTTCACTACTTTCTGTACATCCTCAGGAATGGCTTTTTCCAGCTTTGGAATAGGACTTCGCTTTACAAGCGACTTGTTCTCTATTTCGTTATTTTTCCATGATTCTTGTATGGGAACTCCTTGTTCCAGTCGTTCTTCCACTGCTCGAATACGCGCTAGCAAAGTGTCCTGATTTGTTTCCATTTCTGGTCTGCAAAGTTTGATCAAAGCCACTTCTAATAATACTCTCTTTTGGGTTGCAAATTTCATCTGATTTGACAATTCCGAGAAAATTCTAATGAAACGTAACAACGTTTCTCCTTCAACCATGGATGCTTCTTCCTTCAACTGCCGAAGATTTTCAGTAGACACATCTAAGACATCCTCCATATTATCAGAACTTTTAATAAGAAGCAAGTTTCTTAAATACCATGTGAAATCTGATATCATCTGACTCAATTCTCGACCTTGCATAATAAGATTTTCTACTGCTTCTAATACGTGGGCAACATTTCGATTCAATACTTCCCTTAGAAGCTTACTAAAAACATCTGTATCCACCGCCCCTAGAACATCTAATACATGATCATAGGTTAGTGTTTCATCCAAATAAAATGCAATACATTGATCTAAGAGACTCAATGCATCCCGAAGTGAACCATCCGCAACCCTGGCAATATATCGAATTGCTTTATCTTCTACTTCTACCTGTTCCTTCAACATTAATTCTTTCATTCTCGAAGAAATGATTTCTACTGTAATTCTTTTGAAATCATATCGCTGACATCTAGACAAAATCGTAATAGGAATCTTGTGTACCTCTGTAGTTGCCAAAATAAAAATTACATACTCTGGAGGTTCCTCCAGGGTTTTAAGTAATGCATTAAACGCACCTATAGATAACATATGCACTTCATCTATTATATAAACTTTATATCTCCCTTTGGTTGGTCTATAAGCTACTTCCTCACGAATTTCACGGATATTTTCCACACCATTGTTGGATGCAGCATCAATTTCTATTACATTCATAGCACTGCCAGTGCTTATAGTCTGGCAGCTTTCACACACTCCACATGGACTTCCTTCCACCGCATGTTCACAATTAACCGCTTTTGCAAAAATCTTTGCAACTGTGGTCTTACCGGTGCCCCTTGTTCCTGTAAATAGATAAGCATGTCCGATACGTCCTGATTTTATTTGATTCTTAAGCGTTGTAATAATATGATCCTGTCCTTTAACATCTTCAAACTCCCTTGGACGAAACTTTCGATATAGAGCCGTATATGACATTTCTGACACTTCCTTCTGCATGGTACCGTTATTTACAGTACTGCATTTTACTTATTTCCAAAACTAATACCGATCATCTCTGCTTCTTTAATAATTTCAGCTTCTGGGTTCACTCTTTTTAACTTTCCAGCCACTTCTTCAAGCGGAATCTTTACAATCTGATTATTTACAATTCCAACCATATATCCAAATTCCTCCTGCATAATTAATTCAGCTGCCTTTGCGCCTAAGCGAGTGGCAAGTACTCTATCATAAGGACATGGAGACCCTCCCCGTTGTGTATGCCCTGGCACAGTGATACGAATCTCCTGTCCCGTTTTTTCCTGAATCTGTTCTGCTAATTCATAAGCAATGGAAGGTGTATTTCTTTGCAATAATTTTGCTTTATATTCTTTCTTTGTCAATGCATAGTCTTCCTTCGTAATTGCGCCTTCCGCAACTGCTAAAATTGTAAAATATTTTCCTGCATTGGTTCTATTTTGTATTGCCTGTGCAATCACTTCAATATCATAAGGTATTTCCGGTAATAGGATAATATCTGCTCCACCTGCAATGCCTGCGTGCAGAGTAACCCATCCAACCTTATTTCCCATAATCTCTACAATAAATACACGACGATGGGAAGCTGCCGTTGTATGAATGCAGTCAAGGGTATTTGTTGCAATATCTACCGCACTTTGAAATCCAAATGTCATATCCGTTCCCCAAAGATCATTGTCAATTGTTTTAGGCAGGGTAATCACATTCAATCCTTCTTGCCTCAATAAGTTTGCTGTCTTATGGGTCCCATTTCCCCCAAGTATAACCAAACAATTCAAATCCAATTTATAATACGTATGTTTCATGGCTTCCACTTTATCTAAACCATTTTCATCTGGCACACGCATCAACTTAAACGGTTGTCTAGATGTCCCTAAAATAGTCCCCCCCATTGTTAATATGCCTGAAAAATCTTTTGATGTCAGCATATTGAAATCTGCATAAATTAAACCTTTATACCCACTATTGAATCCATATATTTCCACATCTTTCGTTGTTGTGAATATACCTTTCACCACACCTCGCATGGCTGCATTCAAAGCCTGACAGTCTCCACCACTAGTTAACATTCCAATTTTCAGCATAAGCTCACATCCCTTCTATGCCTTTAACTTTTCGCTATACAAATCTATTATATCTTATTTCGATTCTGGTAACAAGAATATTTTTGTCTCATACTACATTGACGTCTTTTGAAAGAGTGTTATAATAAGAATGCAAAATAACACAAGATGTAAAACCAATATAAGAAAGCGAAGTAACCAATATGACAAGTTATCCATATTTAGAAAAATTACAAACCTTTAAACGTCAGGGACATATTATTCCACCACTTGAGATTCTCAAAACCCCCGAACAAATTCAAGGCATTCGAAAGAGTGCTCAATTAAATACTGCTGTTTTAAATCATGTATCCAGTCATATTCAGGCTGGAATGAGCACTGCACAAATTGACACTTTAGTTTATGATTATACTACACAGCACGGCGGCATTCCAGCCCCACTTAATTACCAAGGATTTCCAAAAAGCGTCTGCACTTCTTTAAACAACGAAATCTGCCATGGTATTCCCGATGAATGTATCATCCTCGAAGAGGGCGACATCCTAAATGTAGATGTCTCTACTATTTTAAATGGCTATTATTCCGATGCCTCCCGTATGTTCTCAATTGGTACTATTTCTCAACGGGCAGACAAACTTATTTCTGTTACAAAAGAATGTGTAGAATTAGGACTTGCTGCCGCACGTCCATGGGGACATATGGGAGATATCGCAGATGCAATTAATTCCAATGCACAGAAAAATGGTTATTCTGTTGTATCAGAAATTGGTGGGCATGGAATTGGGTTGGAATTTCATGAGGACCCTTATATTTGTTACGTTGCTCCTAAGGGTACGGAAATGGTACTTGCTCCTGGTATGGTTTTTACCATTGAGCCAATGATTAATGAAGGAAGTCCTGAATTCTTTGTGGATATAGACAATGATTGGACTGTGTATACTGAAGATGACTCCCTCTCTGCTCAAATAGAATATATGGTACTTATTACTACTAATGGTGCTGAGATTTTGAGTAAATAAAAACAAACCTATTTTTAACTTCCGTTAAGAATAGGTTTGTTTTTATAAGCGGGTGATGGGAATCGAACCCACGTATCTAGCTTGGAAGGCTAGTGTTCTACCATTGAACCACACCCGCGTGTGCCTCGAACCGGAATCGAACCAGTGACACGAGGATTTTCAGTCCTCTGCTCTACCAACTGAGCTATCGAGGCGTATGTAAGTAACTACATACTAGTAAATATAAGTTGCTTACATATCACTTCAGCAACAAAAATGATTCTATCATAGCTTGAAGCTTTTGTCAAGTTATCTACTCCATCTTTTTATCAATGCGTAAATCCATGAATGCCTTTTTCTGTCTCTAACTGACCATGTACCAACAAATGTGCCTGATCCAGTTCCTCTATTGCTCGTTTCAAATCGTCCACAAACAGGACTGCCAATTGTGCACTAAAATCTGCACGTACAACAACACGTTGAATGATTGTTTTCTCTAAGTTCATTGGCAACGGATAGGCCGGGACTTGCCATCCAGACATACGTACCCGATCTGCCAGATCATATAAATTCCATTTCTTACCTATGTTTTCCTTCATTTTCCAACAAACAATGGGCAAATTATCTCCGTCATTATATATATCGAAGATTTTTGTCTCTTCAACTGCCTTACCGATATACATTGCAATTTTTCTTGTTTTCTCATGTATTTCTTTGTACCCCTTGTGCCCATAACGAATGAAATTATAGTATTGTCCAAGAATCTGGCTTGCGGAACGCGAAAAATTAATTGCAATGGTAGGAATACTTCCACCCAAATAGCTCACTTGAAATACTAATTCTTCAGGTAGAAACGATTTATCTCTCCACAATATCCATCCAATTCCTGGATATACAAGGCCATATTTATGACCAGATGTGTTGATAGACACTACATTATTAAGGCTGAAATCCCATGTATAGTCCGGATGTACAAATGGTACGAACATTCCCCCAGAAGCTGCATCTACATGTATGTATACTTTATAAGCAGTGGTTGCATTATATTGTTCAACCAAATCATTTAATTTCTTAATATCATCACATTTTCCAGTATATGTAATTCCAAGAATCCCTACAATCCCTATGGTATATTCATCTACATAATCCATAACTTTTTCCATATTTAGGCTCATATGTGCCTCATCCATAGGAACTGTACGAAGTTCTATGTCCCAATATACACAGAATTTTTCCCAGCAAACCTGATAACCACTGGATATTACAAGATTTGGAGTCTTCCCATGAATATCAAGTCCATTTTCCTTAGCCTGGTTGCGCCATCTAAATTTCATTGCCACTCCACCAAGCATACAGGCTTCCGAAGATCCTACCGTAGATGTCCCCATAAATTCTTCAGCTTTGTTTGCATTCCACAGTTTTGCAAGCATGTTCACACATCGATTTTCTAATTCTGCGGTCTGTGGATATTCTGATTTATCAATTGCATTTTTCTCCAAGCACTCCGACATGAGTTGTACTGCCTGTGGTTCCATATACGTCTGACAAAAGGTGGCTAGATTCTGCCTTGCATTTCCTTCATCCAATAACGTGTCTTTGATAATTTCATAAGCTACTTGTGGTTCCAATGATTCTGACGGCATCTCATATTTAGGCAATAATTCATCCCCTAAATGGGTAGTCAAAATGGGTGGTAAATGTTGATATTCTAATTTATCTTGAGATTTCTTTGAATGGATCATGGCTTGTTCCTCCTTTTAAAATATCTTGATAACAGGATTATAACATTTGATTATTCAAACTACAAGCAGACCAAGTCCAATAAATTTCACTTTGTTTTTAATACAAGCGCCGAAAACCTTCCCATATTAATAACCAATTCTCCATTTTCTACTATATATTCTTCCTTTTCCATTGTAAAACTGTCTGCATAAGAATAAATCATGCGCTCCATTTTACATTTCATCGGAACTTCTGCCTTCCAAACGGGAACAACTACTTCCTCAAGAAGATCTCGATTATTAATCACCACAATAATTTGTTCTTTATCATTGAAACGGGCATAGGCAATCATATCTCTTTTCCAGGTCAATATATGAATCGATCCTATTCGAAGGGCCTGACTTCCCTTATGAATACGAATCATAGCTTTATGAAATTGTAATAATTCTTGATTCTCCTCACCCCAGGGATAAGTTCTTCTATTATCTGGATCTGTGAACCCACATACACCCGCTTCATCACCATAATAAACAGTAGGCGCACCTACCCAGGTCATCTGCATAACAACTGCAATTCTCATCACTGCACAACTAACTCCCACACTGGCAGCTTCTGGTCCCAAGCGTTCCACTCTCCCTATCTTATGATTGGTTCTAGTTAGGAATCGAGAATGATCATGATTTGACAGTTCATTCATTGCCACCTGCAAAGATGGCGTCAGCATATTGGCCATATGATGAGTAATTGTTCCAACAAATACATCTGCATCTCCACATAAATCCAAGCGCTCCTGATCGCTATGCTTTTCCATACCTGTCAGGAACCAAGTAATCGGCTCCATAAACGCATCATAATTCATTACTGTATCCCATTCATCTCCATGAAGCCACTCTCCTGGATCTCCATAGTGTTCTGCTAATATCAATGCATTTGGATTGGCTTGCTTAATTACATTCCTGAATTCTTTCCAAAACAAATGATTAAATTCATTACTGTAACCTAAGTCCGCCGCAACATCTAATCGCCATCCATCCACATTATAAGGTGGTGACACCCATTTTTTCCCAATATCCAAGATATATTGTTTTAAGCACTCGGAATCTTCGTAATTCAATTTAGGAAGCGTATAGTGTCCCCACCATCCATCATAATGGTGATTATAAGGCCAAGCATTGGGATCTTCATTGGAAAATTTAAAAAAATCTCTATAAGGACTTTCGCTGCTCACAAAAGCGCCTTTATGATACCCATCCTGACTTTCATATAACCGTTCACAATCCATCCATTTATTAAAAGAACCACAATGATTAAACACCCCATCCAGAATCACTTTCATTCCTCGTTTATGAATTTCATTCACAAGTTTAACAAATAATTGATTGCTAGCCTCAAGATTATCTAAATTCGTTGTTCTAATCTGATATTTAGTCGCACCCAAATTATCCTTGGCATATTCCGGCAGAACACTTCCACCATCTTTTACGATTTTCCCATAATGTGGATCAACGTAATCATAGTCCTGCACATCATATTTATGATTAGAAGGGGATACAAATATAGGGTTAAAATACACTACTTCAATGCCTAAATCCTCTAAATAATCCAACTTATCTAGTACCCCTTGCAAATCTCCACCATAGAATTCTCTTATTCCAACTTTATTTGGGAACTGATTCCAATCCTTAATCTTGGCACACGGCTGACCAATGTAAATATATTCCCCATTTTCTACATCATTGCCCACATCTCCATTATAAAAACGGTCTACGAAAATCTGATACATAACTGCGCCCTTGGCCCACCCCGGAGTAGAAAAATCTGGAACAATTTCAAAATTGTAGTAATTCATAATTTCTTTTGCTACTCCACACCGATTAAAATAACATATCATATCCCCTTTTACTATTTCAAAATAATAGGTAAACGAATTAGCAGTGAGCAACCATTCTATTGCATAATAATCGAAAGTATCCGTTGTACTTTCTTTGTACAACGGATACGATTTTGAATCAGCAATCAGATTCACTGCCTCTACATCATCCTTAGCTGTGCGGAAACGCAAAACTACTTTTTCATTTGCCTTTGGTTCTTCTGGTATTACATAATATTGTGTTCCATCACAAAATAATGCCTGTTTGTTCATAAAAATCACACCTCTATATCTCCAATTCAAACAATGCTTCAAACTCATCTCTAGTTATTTTCTCTTTTTCAAGAAGCAAAGCAGCACAAGAATGTAAAATATTACTCTTATCTAGAATAATCTCCCTTGCCTTTGCATAACACTCATCTATAATTCGTTTGACTTCTTTATCAATTGTTCCCGCCACATGTTCCCCATAACCCCTGGCTGTATGTGCTATGTCGCGTCCAATGAAAAGCTCATTATTATCATCATCATAATTAATCAAGCCAACTGCATCTGACATTCCATATTTGGTCACCATTGATTTTGCAATTGCAGTAGCCTGTTTAATATCTTGAGATGCACCTGTTGTGATATCATCAAAGACCTCTTCCTCCGCAACGCGTCCTCCAAGGGCTACCGTAATATCCTGTAACATTTTACCTTTCGTATTAAAGATTTCATCCTTTTCCGGCAATGGCATTGTATATCCTGCAGCACCTCCACCAGTTGGTATAATAGACACTCCGTAAACTGGTCCCACATCCGGAAGCACATGAAATAGAATTGCATGGCCCGCTTCATGGTAGGCCGTAATTTTTTTCTCTTTATCGGAAATAATATGACTTTTCTTTTCGGTTCCAATTGCCACCTTTACAAAAGCCAAACGAATATCCGATTGTTGCACATATACCCGGTTCTCCTTGGCCGCCAAAATTGCTGACTCATTTAATAGATTTTCCAAATCTGCACCGGTAAATCCCGCAGTTGTCTGTGCTATCTGCTGTAAATCCACATCGTCTCCAAGCGGTTTTCCCTTAGCATGAACCTCTAAGATCTCTTTCCGCCCCTGTACGTCCGGTCTGCCAACCATAACTTTTCTATCAAAGCGCCCTGGTCTAAGAATGGCAGGATCCAAAATATCCACCCGATTAGTTGCAGACATTACAATGATACCTTCATTTACTCCAAATCCATCCATTTCTACAAGCAATTGATTCAAGGTCTGTTCTCTTTCATCGTGGCCTCCACCCATTCCAGTGCCGCGTCGTCTTGCAACCGCATCAATTTCATCAATAAAAATAATACATGGTGCATTCTTCTTAGCTTCTTCAAACAAATCACGCACTCTAGAAGCACCCACTCCAACAAACATCTCCACAAAATCCGATCCAGAAATTGTGAAAAACGGCACTCCCGCTTCTCCAGAAACCGCTTTTGCCAGCAATGTCTTACCTGTTCCCGGTGGTCCCACCAATAGGACCCCTTTCGGAATTCTCGCTCCTACCTGAATGTATTTTTTAGGGGTTTTAAGAAAATCCACTATTTCCTCTAATTCTGCCTTTTCTTCCTGTAATCCTGCCACATCTTTGAATGTAACTTTTTTATCAGATTCTGTACTTAATTTTGCTCTACTTTTACCGAAACTCATGGCTTTGGCATTTGCCCCACCGCCTTGCTTATTCATAAGCATAAAAATGACCGAAATACCTAATACTGCAAATATAATAGGAATGAGTAATTGTGATAACCAGGAATCCTCTGGCACATTCAATGTTGTATATTCCACTTTTTCATTCGAAAGAAATTTTTGTACCTCATTTACATCTGAAACATATAATTTCCCAATTTCTTCTGAGTCTTTGAGTTTAATATTAACCGAACCTGTCGGCACCGCTTTATTTTGCTTAATTGCAACTTTCTCCACTTCGCCGCTTTGTACTTCTTTGACAAATTGGGAATACGTATATTCATTTTCGTTTTTCTGCATTCGGTTCATCAACCATAACGAGAAAAATAGCACCATAACCAAAATGACTAATGTAGCTCCGCTAAATCCTCTATATTTCTTATTATTCACATCAAATCCCCTTTCTATTCTACCCCTTCTACAATTCCAATATATGGCAAATTTCTATATTTTTGTGCATAATCTAATCCAAAACCAACTACAAATTCATCTGGAATTTCAAAGCCAACGTAATTTACATTCACATCTCTTACTCTTCTTTCTGGTTTATCCAAGAGCGTACATACACTCATGCTCTTCGGTTTCCTTTTCTCAAGAACCTCTAGTAAATAAAAAAGCGTTCTGCCTGAATCGATAATGTCCTCCACCACAATTACTTCTTTTCCTTCCAATGTTTCATCCAAATCTTTTACAATTTTGATGATACCACTAGATGATGTTCCCCCTCCATAACTGCTAACGCTCATGAAGTCCAAGCTTACTGGTATGGTAATTCGCTTTGCTAATTCACACATAAAAAAAGCCCCACCCTTTAACACACAAATCAAGTGTACTTCTTTCCCCTCATAATCACGACTAATTTGACTCCCTATGTCTTGAATTCTTTTATTCACATCTTCTTCATTTATTAATACTTTAATTGTTTCTTCCATCTTCTTCCCCTCCATCTATTTGTATTTCCAATATTTGTTTTGTATGTTCCTGAATCTGATAAGCACTGCTCATACGATAACCAACAATCCAAAGTACATGACTATTTTCAGCAATTAGAAGTATCTGGTCCCTCTGTTCACTAGGAATCTTATTATTCACAAAATACGACTTTAATTTTTGCTTGCTACCATCCTGATCTATAATTAAATAATCGCCTGTCTGTCTAGTTCTTATCACCAAATCGTTTTTTATTATATCATAATCAAACCATTTCGTGTAGATTTTTTGAGGAATTCTATCCAGTTTTGTATGATCAAACACACGACAGGAAATCTGTTTGGAGATAGATTTCCCATGAATCAATTGTTTTTCATCTATTACCCCCGGAATACAAAGGGAAATTGCTCTGGATTTGAACGTCTCTTTCGGGCACTTCTCTTGTTTCAGAAGTATTCCTTCATATGTCCTACTGGCAACTACATGATATGGCAGATGTATTTGTTTTCCCACTTGTTTTCCAACGAGTTCCTTCACTTGTTCAATATGATTTTTTGAAATGTTTTTTTCCTGTTTGGTTATTTCTTCAAGACATATCTGAATTAATGGATTTTGTAATGCTTGTGGAATCCGTTGGAAAGATTGGGTAAGAATTATTTTTTCTTCCGGTCTTGATATAACATAAGTTGGATATATTTGTTTCACCTGTTCTTTTATATAAAGCTGTATTTCCCTCATTTGCTCCATTGTTTCATTTACATGTTCAATGACTTGAGGATTAATTTCCTTTTTAAAATATGGGAGCACACAATTACGTATTTTATTTCGTGTGTACTCGTTGCTCTCATTGGTAGAATCTGTACAAAAAGAAATATTAATTTTTGCAAGATACTTCTCTATTTCTTCTCTTTCAACACAAAGTAGTGGGCGAATAATATCGTTACGAACCGGAAGCATACCTCCTAATCCCTTTAACCCCGTTCCACGCGCAAGATTAAGAAATAAAGTCTCTGCGTTATCATTTTTATGGTGGGCCATGGCTATCTTCGTTCCTTGATATTCCTCCTTCACCCTGGCAAACACTTCCCTTCGCAGAATGCGTCCGGCCTCTTCAGTAGACTGTTTTCGCTGTTTCGCAATACATTCCACATCATAATGATACGTCAGGCACTGCACTCCATAATCACCACATAATGCTTTCACGTATTGCTCATCTGCATCAGCTTCAGGTCCCCGAAGTCCATGATGGATATGAACAGCCAGCAGTGTATAACCAATTTCTTTTTGTATCTCTAACAACACGAAAAGCAGGCATACTGAATCCGCTCCTCCAGATATGCCCACAATCACCTGATCCTGTGGTTCTAACATATTCCATTTTCTTATATAGTTTAACACTTTATCTTTCATGTCTTTCATTTTCCTTTATCTGCCTTCTCTATGTAAACTATATAGTGTTTTTATTAAAAATGCAAGTATTTAGCACTTCCATATTCCAACTACCAACACTGTCATATCATCCTGTGGTTCTTTTCCATCCAACTCTAACACCTGTTCTAATATATAATGGGCCATCTCTTTGGGATTATTCATCTTTGTCCCTGCCACAATTGTTTCTAATAGAAATTCTTGTTCTCCCACTGGCAGCGCATCCAATACACCATCTGTTACCATCACTACAAAATCACCATTTTCCAGTTGTCTTCTTTGAGTTTCCAATTCCATTGTGGACAATACACCAATGGGAAGACTGGCAGAAGCAATCCGTTCTACTTGTCCTTTTGATTTAATAAATGTGGTAGATGCCCCAACTTTCACTAATTCACATTGTCCATCATACAAATCAAATACACTCATGTCAATAGTAGAAAACCTGATTTCTTCTCTTCCCATTACCAAAGCTGTATTCATCATTTTAATTGCTGTTTCCTTTGGGAATCCAGATGCTAACAATTCTTCTAATAACTCTATCACCATAGTACTTTCCTTATAAGCCTTTTCACCAGAACCCATTCCATCCGAAAGCGCAACACCCTTTTGTCCTCCCGGAAGTTCCATCATCAAGAAACTATCTCCCGATATTTTATCCAATCCCTTTCCAATTTTTGCTACGCCTTGTAATGTATGAAATCTAGGTCCCTCCATACACTTGATTGTACAATACTCTTGTCCCAATACAGGACGTTCATTTTTTTCCAAGACCATTTTCCTATTTACAGCTTCCGATACACGTTGAACCATTTCGCCAGTGGTCACACAAATTCCCTTATTACTCTTTCCCGTAATATGAATTTCATATCGTCCGGCCTTAGTAACAAAGAACATGATTTTCCATACACGCATTCCTAGTTTTCTTAATCTAACACGGACACGCCTCTCCAATCTTTCATCTTCAAAAATGCTTGCATCTAATTCCTGTGTGGTACTTTTAACCACATTCGCAAAAGCATCTAATTGGACCGCACATCCTTCTCTATTTTGAACCATTCGGTTTGTCCAAATAAGGGTCTGTTTTGCATCATGAAATACTTCTAATGTTTCCCGCAAAAATCGAGGCGCCTTTGTACAACGTTTTTGCAATTTTCTTTTTGTTTCAACATTCAACTCATTTCCATATTCTTCTACCGCATGTAATATTTGATAAACCATCTGATAAGTATGAATATCATTTTCTCTAAAACATTTATTATAATTTTCGCAATTTTTACAAATCCGTTCTTCTACTTGTCCAAACATTTCTTTCATCTCATCTCTATTAAATGTTTGTTTTGAATTCTCTAATCGCAAAAATGTATGCGAAAGTCTTTCCAGTGAATCTGCCAGCTTTTCCATCTGTATTACGTAGGGATTGGCTCTTATTGCTTCTTGTCTATCTTTCATTATTTCCACCTTATGTTTCCCCTTTCGTTACATCCATCATATTTAAGCAAAAAAAGCTTTAGGAAATGTTCTATTTCCTAAAGCTATCATTCGTAATTATTTCACTTTTGTGGTTTAAAAATAATTTCATTCGGATATGCAAGTCCTAACTTATCCTTTGCAATCTCTTCCGTATATGCCTGTGTTCCCACATGCTCTTTAAACGCCTTAATCTCTTCCGTTCGTGCACTTTCTGATTCCAACTGTGCCATTAGTTCTTGTTCCTGCTGCCTGTACTCCATATCCCTATTATGAAGCCCAACTCCACCAATAGTAAGTACACAAACAGATAACATTATAATCGACAATATAAGAAGTATACTGCGCTTATAATGTTGCACTTGTTTCTTCTGAAACCGTACACGCCTTTTTTGTTTAATACTTCCCATTAATTAGCTCACCCATCTCTTTATATATACTTATTCTCATTCTAATTCGTTTTCAATATTTTTTCAATACTTTTCTTTGGAATTCTTTATTTTTATGTATGTTTTTTCTGCTTTATAAAATATCCACTGAAAAACAATCATTCCAATACCAACACCAAGTATAAAATACCATCTAATGCTTCCACCACTAGTCTTATATATCTGTATAAATAAGTATATTCCTGTGCTCACCCAAAAAATAAAATCCTCAATTGCAACTACATATAATTTATGTTTTACAATTCTTCTGAAAACCCGTATACAATCATAGACTGCAACCACAATCATTCCCGCAAAAAATGCGGTCTTTAATATTGCAAGTTCTCCTAAAAGACTTAGCATAACCGCTTACCTAAAAAGCTTGGTAAGAAAATTTTCACCTTGCTTTTTTGTAATACCGGCCTCTGAGTATGCAATACTATTAATATTTCCAGATAAATCTACTTCTCCCTTATCTAAACTCAATCTATTCACATGAAGATCGATTCCCTTGACCATGAGCATTCCCTGCTCCGTTTCTAAAAGGATTTCATTCAAATCAAAAGATAAGACATCCAGAACACCCGTCACCATACTTGTTTTTCTATTATTTACAATTAATTTATGTGGTTTCTGAATTTGTCGTTCCTCCATTTTATTCACAACCTTTCTATTTGTATATACTCTTATTAAATATATGCAAATAAGGACAGGTATAGACTAAAGATATTCGAATAATTCCTTTGCCTCTTCTTTTTTTGTGGTATCTTGAATATCAAGAATCTTCACCTTCACCGGTTTAGTGCCTAGCAATATTTCTATTATATCTCCAATTTTCACCTTTGTGGAGGCTTTCGCAACATTTCCATTCACCAACACCCTGCCTGCATCACAGGCCTCATTGGCAATCGTTCTTCTTTTTATTAAACGCGATATCTTTAAGAATTTATCTAATCTCATATCTTCCTCACTTTTCATCTAATCAAATATCTATGTAAAAAAATAGAGAACAACCTGTCCTCTATTCTCAGAAATCTTATTATTCGTTCACTGCATCCTTTAACGCTTTTCCTGCTTTGAATTTTGGTGCTTTACAAGCAGCAATCTTCATTGTTTTTCCAGTCTGAGGATTTCTTCCTTCTCTTGCTGCTCTTTCGCTAACTTCAAAAGTTCCAAAACCAACTAATTGAACTTTTTCGCCTTTCTTTAGTTCAGCCGCTACAACATCAACCAACGCTTTCAGCGCCTTTTCCGAATCTTTCTTAGACAGTTCTGCTTTTTCTGCAATCGCCGCTACTAATTCTGTTTTGTTCATGGTTACTTCCTCCTCTAATTATAATGATAGAACAATTTCTGTTCCATAATCTGTTGAGTAAACACTTGATTGCAATGTTGCATGTGCTTCACTCCTAAATAAAGTTATAAACGTTTCTTAGCCATTTGTCAAGGAATTTTAGGGGTTTCTACCTATTTCGCACTATTTTAGACATTAATATTATAATATGACATTTTTTACCAATTATTGTGTCCTTCTTTGTGCTTTAATATAATCGTATCTCCAGTTATTTTATAACATCTTTTCAATCACTTGCATAACTGCTTTTCCTATATTTTCCGACTTTTGTTCTGCATCTTCCATTGTTTTTCCTTTAATTCCATAATATAATTTTACTTTTGGTTCTGTACCAGAAGGCCTAACACAAATCCATGCATCATCGTTCAAGTCATAGTACAGTACATTGGAACAAGGAAGACCTGTTGCTGTTATTTCCCCTGTTTCCAGATTCTTTATGGTTGCATTTTGATAATCTCTTGATTGTAATACCTGATATTCACCAATTTGGGTTGGCGGATTTTGTCGTAAGGTTTCTAATATTGTCTGAATCTTTTCTATCCCTTCAATTCCTTTTAAGGTAATAGATTGGATATCATCCTTATAATATCCATATTTCTCATACATATCAATCATTGCATCCCAGAGTGTTTTCCCTAACGTCTTGTAATACGCCGCCGCTTCACACAAGGCCATGGATGCAACAATAGCATCTTTATCTCTAGCATAGGTGCCAATGAGACAGCCATAGCTTTCTTCAAATCCAAATAAATATTTCCCAACTCCCGATGTTTCAAATTGCAAGATTTGTTGTCCAATAAATTTAAATCCTGTTAATACTTCAATCACACCAACTCCATAGTCTTTTGCAATTGCATCCGCCATATTAGAAGTAACAATTGTTTTAATCAAATAGCCATCTTCTGGTAAACCTTGCATTGCTTTTCGCTGTCCTATTTCATAATCTGCAAGCAGGCACCCCGACATATTACCTGTAAGCACTTTATATTCTCCTGAATGAACATCTTTTACATAGACACCAAGACGATCCGCATCCGGATCCGTTGCAAGTATTACATCTGCATCGATTTCTTTTGCCAGTTTAAGCCCTAATGTAAAGGTTTCTTTCGCCTCTGGATTTGGGTAATCTACTGTAGGAAAATTCCCATCTGGAAGTTCCTGCTCTTTTACAATATATACTTGTTCAAATCCCAACTCTTTGAGCACTCTTCTCACTGGTATATTTCCAGTCCCATGAAGTGGACTATATACGATTTTAAGTTCTTTCCCCATTTGTGTAATAGCATCTTGATGAAGAACTTGTCTTTTAAGTTCCTCAATATAATGATCATCTATAGCAGAACTAATCACCATATACAATCCTTTTGCCTTTGCTTCATCCAGTTTCATAACCTTTACGCTAGTATAATCTTTAATCTGCAGCACTTCATCCATAATTCCTTTATCATGAGGAGGGGTAATCTGGGCTCCGTCTTCCCAGTATACTTTATAACCATTGTATTCCGGCGGATTATGACTTGCTGTAATATTAATTCCAGCAATACAATGCAATTCACGCACTGCGTAAGACAGTTGTGGTGTTGGGCGAAGAGACTCAAATATATATGCCTTAATTCCATTGGCAGCCAAACACAAAGCTGCTTCTTCCGCAAACTCGGGCGACATATGGCGTGAATCATAGGCAATTGCAACTCCTCGTTCTTTTGCGCCACTTTTTAAAATATAATTTGCAAGTCCCTGAGTAGCTTTTCTAATCGTATAAATATTAAGGCGATTTGTTCCCGCTCCAATAATTCCCCTAAGCCCCGCTGTTCCAAATTCTAATTCCTTGTAGAATCGTTCTTTAATTTCCTTATCGTCCCCTTCAATCTTATGAAGTTCTGCTTTAGTATCTGCGTCAAAACCAGGGTTAGACAACCATTCTGCATAAATTTTCTTATAATCCATCCTTTGTTCCTCCTCTGTCTCTATATCTTTCATTATACAACACACTTCTATAAAATAAAAGAAAATATATCCTTCAAAAAACTAGATTTTACAGTATTTTGTTCAATTACAACATTTAGTTTCTCGACATTTTTAGCGGGTATCCATGCTTTGTTGCTATAATAATATGAGTTTGCCATCTTCCAGTATTTTTCCGGATAAGCTAGCCTAATGGCTATATACTCATATTCCTCCCTTTTTAATGGTTTTATATCATCATATGCTTTTATAATTTCTTTTCCAAAGCTTGTTTTCCACCTGCATTTTTCCATTACTTTTCGTAAAAAATAATAGAAATCAGAAACTTGAATCCCAATTTGAAAATGCTCAAAATTTGTAGTTGCAGCTCCTTGATTGGTCATGATTACATTATGGTAATTATAATCTCCATGGGTAATACAGTTTTTTTGAATGCTGGTATGATATAGCTCTTGATAGTTCGACTGATACAGTTTTTCCGTAATTTTCTTTGCAATCCCATACATCTCTTCAAAATTTTTTAAAAATAATAGTTCAAAATCACCTTTTGCCACCTTGTCACGCATAAAAGACCGGACTTTTTTCATTTCACGTTCATGACGTACATACTCTTGCATTAAATTATTTTCATTTAAATGAAGCATCTCCTCTTTCGTCAATTCCATTTGTTGAATGATTCCTTCCAGTTTTTGATGTAATCTTGCCAAATTTCTAGTAGTTTCTAAAATTTCATTTTCTTTTCGCACATCACATTCCTTACCTGAAAACCATTTTTTTAAAATATATTTTCCTTGATCTTCGGCTGTGCTCATATATTCTCCCTGCAAATTAGGTAGAATTGTGTCCACCAGACTTATATCCTTTGCTTCAAGTTCTGTACACAACTTATATAATAAGGGGATTCGTTTCGGTGAAAAAGTGATTTCCTTTAATAGCAATAATCCCTGCTTTGTATCGCATAAAACAGCACCCCTTGTTTTGCGGGTGCTGTAAACTTCTATATTATATTGCTCCAACACACTCAGTCCATATTCTTTCATAGCTGTCCCCCATACATTGTATTAACATATTCTTTTCAATGTATGACAAAAGCAAACTAAGTATGAGTATATTATTGAAAATATTTATTTACATAAGATAGTAAATACTCTTTCTTATTGTATTCCGGATTTCTTAATACTACTTCCAAAAGAGCATTCAAAACTTCTCCGATTTGTTTCCCCGGTGAAATTCCCTGCTGAATCAAATCACTGCCTGTAACTGCAAGTTCCCTAAGAGAAATACATTCCCCTCTTTGTAAAATACCCAAATAGCGCGCTTTGATTTCTGCCATTGCACGTACAACCTCTTGATGATTTTCGCCAAATGCTTCTGCGTCTGCCACCTTTACTTTCAAATAATCTAAGAATAAATCGCTGCCTATTTGATGCAGTGCTATTCTGACATCTTGATCTGTAGAAGAAATATGATATCCATGAAAAGCCACTAATCTACATACTTTTCTCAGGGTATCATTATCAAATTTAAAACGTTTTAAAATATGTTTGACTGTATGTTCCCCTTCCATTTCATGAAGCAGCATGGCTAAGCGAAGGACCTTCTCCCCTGGCACTGCACAAACAGACGCTACCGTGTGGTTCCCCACATTATAAAAAGACGCTTCTAATGGTTTTGTCTGATAAAAGAGATCGTCAAATTCAGGAAGGATTACCTTGGTAATCTGTAGTTCACGCAATATATAAAGACACTGAGGCTTATCTGAGATAAGCAGCTTCACTAACTCAGATTGAATACGTTCTGCACTTATTTTCTCTAAGGATGAGGCTGCTTTTCTAGCCGCCTCCTTAGTCTTCTCTTCGATCTCAAAACCCAATTGAGCTGCAAAACGAACTGCTCGTAAAATACGCAGGGCATCTTCTGCAAATCTCTCATCCGGATTACCCACACAGCGTATAAATCCGCCCTTTAAATCCTCTAGCCCATGAAATACATCAACCAATCCTTCTTGATCGTTATAGGCCATTGCATTCATTGTAAAGTCCCGTCGAAGTAAGTCTTCCTGTAAGCTTCTTGTAAATTCCACCTGTTTTGGATGTCTGCCATCTTCGTATTCACCATCAATTCGATATGTGGTAACTTCAAAAGCCTCGTCCTCAATCAAAACTGTAATGGTACCATGAGCAATTCCCGTATCAAATGTGCGCCGAAAAAGAGCCTTTGTCTGCCAGGGCATTGCAGAAGTCGTAATATCCCAATCTTCTGGCACCCGTCCAAGAACAGAATCTCTAACACATCCGCCAACTGCATATGCTTCATATCCATGGGTCTGAAATGTATGGATAATCGTATTTACTTTTTTGGGCATTAAAATTTTCATACAACTGTCCTTTCTGCTACAATCTCATAATCTTTATTTCACTTACATAAGTAAGAAAGGCAGGAGTATACAAACTCACTCCTGCCTCTTCTAGCTCTATCCTAGTAGGATTTTCCCCAGTAAACCATATGTTTCGCAGGCTTACCACAGTAAATACATACATCTGATAGATGTTCTTCCACTTCAGGAATACATCTAGAAGATGCTCCACCTGTTACATATTTAATTTCGTCCTCACATTCTTCATCCCCACACCACATTGCTTTAATAAATCCACGGTTTTGCTTGAATTTTTCTATCATTTCATCCAATGTAACCGCTGTATCAATATGGGCATCTAGAAATGCTTTTGCTCTATCATACATATTCTTTTGGATATCTTCTAATATTACAGCCAGCTTGGTTTCAATTTCATCAAGAGGCACTACAATCTTTTCTCTTGTATCACGACGTACTACAATAATCTGACCCTGCTCAATATCCTTTGGTCCAATTTCAATTCGTGTTGGTATTCCAAGCATTTCCTGTTCACTAAATTTCCATCCAGGACTCTTATCTGAATCATCTAATTTAACACGATAACCTGCAGCTTTAAGCTTAGACAACAATTCTGTTGCTTGATCTAGCACACCCTCTTTATGCTGTGCAATTGGAATAATTCTAGTTTGAACTGGAGCAATTCTTGGTGGTAACACGAGACCACTATCATCTCCATGAACCATAATAATCGCGCCAATAATTCTAGTAGATAGTCCCCAAGAAGTTTCATAAACACTATGAAGTTCATTATTTTTATCCATATATTTAATGTCAAATGCATCTGGAAATGCACTTCCAAAGAAATGACTGGTTGCTGATTGTAATGCCTTACCATCATGCATTAAAGCCTCAAGTGTATAAGTATCCTGGGCACCTGCAAATTTTTCACTCTCTGTTTTCTTTCCTGTAATGGATGGAATTGCCAAGGATTCTTCAACAAAATCTTTGTATACCTTTGCCATTAACAGTGTTCTTTCTTCTGCTTCTTCCGCTGTTGCATGAATCGTATGTCCTTCCTGCCACAAGAATTCTCGTGAGCGAAGGAATGGCCTTGTTGTCTTTTCCCAACGAAGCACCGAATTCCATTGATTCCAAACTTTTGGTAAATCTCTATAAGATTGCACTGTTTTCTGCCAATGGTCACAAAATAGCGTTTCTGATGTTGGTCTGATACATAATCTTTCTTGTAACCGCTCCATTCCACCATGAGTCACCCAGGCAACTTCAGGAGCAAATCCATCAATATGATTGGATTCTTTTTCAAGCAAACTTTCTGGAATCAACATTGGTAAATATACGTTCTCAACGTCGGTTTCCTTAAATCTCTTATCTAGATCACTCTGAATATTCTCCCAAATCGCATACCCATTTGGCTGATAAATCAAACAACCTTTTACACTAGAATAATCACACAGCTCTGCTTCCCTTACTACATCCGTATACCATTGCGCAAAATCTTCATCCCTAGCTGTGATTGACTGTACATACTTCTTTTCCTTTGCCATACCCTATCTCCTTCTCTCCATAAAATTTCAGGGTTCTTCCCCCTTTTTCTCTATAACTCGGAGTACGAAAAAAGCCAAGTCTTTCGTCTCCCATAAAAGGGACCGAAAACTCGGCGGTACCACCCTAATTAACTGCCTACTTTCAGCAGTTCTCTTTTAACTATTAACGCTAGTGTCACGCTGTACTTTCATACAGAGACTCCAAGGTAGGTTCTACACATTTCTTGCAAGAGTTTTTCACCAATCAACTCTCTCTCTGTGCCCTTACTTGTGTATACTATTCCTCTTCACTGCCATACTTTGATAATTAAGGGTAATTTTACGCGATAACATGCCATTTGTCAAGTCCCAACTTTAATTTTGACTAACTG
>JAVXHY010000023.1:0-25330 GCA_036656615.1 Lachnospiraceae bacterium
TGATAGAAGAAGCTAACTTAGTATCTTCTCCGTTTCCGAATGGAGTGCCATCATATATTTTTTTAAATACTTGGAGTCAATTTCAAATTCCATTAATTTTGGCATCGTCCATGGAAACCAAACCACCGGCATATACAACTTTTTTGCTCATAAACGGGCATTCTGCTCATAATGAAGAGAATATGCGCATTCATGCAAGCAGGATTCGCTCATTCTTTTGATTGTGGCTGAACAGATACGATAAATAAAGAAAAATTCAAAAAAGTATTGACAATTTATTTAAAGTAATAGTATAATGGCGGAGCGGGTTAATGATAATTAACTCGCAAAACTATGGGATCATAGCTCAGCTGGGAGAGCATCTGCCTTACAAGCAGAGGGTCATAGGTTCGAGCCCTATTGGTCCCATCATATCTACCAAAAGGATTCATAGACAAGTTATGCGGGTTTGATTGGAAGATATAATTAATTTCATATGGCGGGATAGCTCAGTTGGCTAGAGCACACGGTTCATACCCGTGGTGTCGCAGGTTCAAATCCTGTTCCCGCTACTTTTAGCAAGTTGATACCAAGGAAAAGATGTTTCTTGGTGTTTTTTGTATCACGGGAAATAAAAAGGAGAATATATATATGAATGAAAAAACGAGAAATATGATTCAAGTATTAGCTGGAGGATATTTAATTTATTTGGGTGGTTCACTTTGCAAGAATGTATTGGAGTCGCGGCCCAATAATTATATATTATATATACTGGCAGGTGTTTTTTTTGTTATTGTTGGAGGCGTTTTAATTATTATGAATCTAAAGTTAATGAAGGATTCTAGCAAACAGGACATAGACATTGATGCAGATGAAGAAACTATAGATGAAGAAACTGCAGATGAAGAAACTATAGATGAAGAAATTGCAGATGAAGAAATTACAGATGAAGAAATTATAGATACAGAAACGGTTGAAGAAATAAAAGAATAATTGAGGATAATAAGATGAGAGTTGGAATGGGATACGATGTGCATAAGTTAGTAGAAGATAGAGCATTGATATTAGGTGGGGTGAATATTCCTTATGATAAAGGACTGTTAGGACATTCAGACGCAGATGTGTTAGTTCATGCTATTATGGATGCTTTGTTGGGTGCTGCAGCTTTGGGGGATATTGGGACACACTTTCCGGATACAGATGTCACATATAAAAATATATCTAGTATAAAACTATTAGAAGAAGTGGGAAGACTTTTGGATAAAAAGCTCTATATCATTGAAAATATTGATGCAACCATTATTGCGCAGAAACCAAAGATGTTTCCACATATCCAAAGGATGCGTGAACATATAGCAAATGCATTATGCATTCAATTGGATCAGGTTAATATCAAGGCAACAACGGAGGAAGGGCTTGGGTTTACAGGAACAGGTGCTGGAATTTCAGCACATGCAATCTGTGGATTGGAGAAAATTACAAATTATAGTTATGAAGTATCAGTAGACTCTGCTTTAGAATGTGAAACTTGTAAAGATTGTAAGAAGCAAAAAATATAAGGAATGCAAATATATGGAAATCAGAAAATTAGGTGATGATGAACGCGGACAGACAAGGGTCTTATGGGAAGAAGTTTTTACAGAAGATACCAAGGAATTTTTGGATTATTATTATGAATATAAGATTGTGAATAATCAAATCTATGTGATAGAAGAGGATGGAGCCATAAGGAGTATGTTACAGTTAAACCCTTATTATGCCTATGTAGAAAAAGACATGTCAAGGGTGAACTATATTGTAGCAGTGGCAACACAGGAATCGTATAGAAGAAACGGATATATGGGAAAGCTACTTTGCTTAGCACTGGGGGATTTGTACTGGAAACAGGAACCTTTTGCATTTTTAATGCCAGCAGCTGAACGTATTTATACACCATATGAATTTGTAACGGTCACTTCCCAGATTCACTATCAATATAATGGCAGTCTGTCAGAACTGGGACTTCCCTGTGTGAAAGGATATGATACAGTTGCAGCTAAAGATAAAGACTGCGAAGCATTGGCAAAGCTTACGGATGAAAATCTCAAATATCAGTATGATGTCTCTATTTGCAGGGACAGTGCATTTTTCCAAAGGTTAATCAAAGAACAAGAAAGTCAGAATGGACATATTGTATTAGTTATGAAGGATGATGTGCTGGAAGGTTATTTTATGATGTCAGGTGAAACGGGTATCCAAATAAGAGAACCTATTATGAGGGATCCTTCGGTAGATTTGTTGAATATCATGCAGCTTTCTGTAAAAGAAGAATTAAACATGATGGTGAGAATTGTTCATTTGCAGACCTTATTTGAATGTATGAAACCAAAAAGTGATTTTTCTACAAAAATAGAGGTTTTTGATTCGATTATTTCGGAAAATACAGGAGTTTATCAATTAAAGGCAGAGGGTGGAAGTATACATTGCAAGAAGGTGAAAGAGGTGGTAAGCCAGGACACTGCACTGACGATATCGGAATTAACGGGATATTTGTTTGGCAAGTCAGCGGATAGTAATCTTTCAAAATTAGAATCCATGTCCAGAATCTGTCTTCATGAAATCGTATAATCATTAACAATGGTTGACAAAAGTGACATTTTCCAATACACTGTATAACATATAAGAAAAGCGAAGAACGAAGAGAGTAGTATATTCGAATCTAAAAGAGAGAGATTGTCATCGGCTGAAAGCAATCTTAAGTGGAGTCTATATGAAGTGCATTCGGGAGCTGATTTGATGAAAGAAAGTAGTCAGATACGAACAGGCACACGTTACGTGCATTGAGTGAAGGGCTTGCCCTTTAGTAGAGTGGAACCGCGGATATAACTTCGTCTCTTTTTTGAGACGGAGTTTTTTATATTCTGCTGTTTTTCTAATGTAAATGATAGAGAGGGGTTTTACAATGGGAATGTTATCTTACATCAAAGAAGAATTAAATGTTATAAGAGAAAGGGATCCGGCAATTAAAACCAGTGCAGAAGTATTGCTCTATCCTAGTTTTAAAGCAATATTAAATTATAGGGTCGCACACAAGCTATATAAGAAAAAGCATTATTTTATGGCTCGATGGATTTCCCAAAGAGCAACTAGAAAGACTGGAATTGAAATACACCCAGGAGCAGTAATTGGTAAGGGATTATTTATAGATCATGGAAGTGGAGTGATCATTGGTGAAACTACAATTATAGGTGATAATGTTACCTTATATCAGGGTGTAACCTTGGGTGGAACTGGAAAAGAGAAGGGGAAGCGACATCCAACCTTAAAGGATAATGTAATGGTAAGCGCAGGTGCTAAAATAATCGGATCTTTTACAATTGGAGAAAATTCCAAAATTGGAGCAGGAGCGGTTGTTTTAAAGGAAGTACCTCCTAATTGTACCGTAGTTGGTGTCCCAGGACGTATTGTGCGAAGAGGCGATGAGAAATTTCCAAGATCAGATATGGATCAGGTTCATTTTCCAGATCCGGTATCTAAGGATCTGCAGGATCTAAGAGCTGAGAATACTCAGTTGAAGAATCAATTAAAGCATTTAGAAGGTCATATGAAATGTATGAAAAAAACAGATTTTGAAGAAATAAATGAGGAGGATAACAAGAATGAAAATATATAATACACTTTCCAAAAGAAAAGAAGAATTCATACCACTGGAAGAAGGAAAGGTGAAGATGTATGTATGTGGTCCTACCGTATATAATTTTATTCATATTGGGAATGCCAGACCAATGATTGTTTTTGATACAGTAAGACGGTATTTTGAATACAAGGGATATGACGTAAATTATGTATCCAATTTTACGGACATTGACGATAAAATCATAAAAAAAGCCATTGAAGAAGGCGTATCAGCAGATATGATTTCTAAGAGATACATTGAAGAATGCAAAAAAGATATGGCAGCAATGAATGTTAAGCCTGCAACAAAGCATCCTCTTGCAACAGAAGAGGTATGTGGTATGCTAGAAATGATTGGGGATTTAATTGAAAAAGGCTATGCATATAATAAAAATGGAACTGTTTACTTTCGTACAAGAAAATTTCAACCATACGGAAAACTGTCCCATAAGAACCTAGATGATTTGCAATCTGGCGGGCGTTCCCTTTTGGTTACTGGTGAAGATGAAAAAGAAGATCCTTTGGACTTTGTGTTATGGAAACCAAAGAAAGAGGGAGAACCGGCATGGGAATCAGAATGGAGTGATGGACGTCCAGGATGGCATATTGAGTGTTCCGTCATGTCTAAGAAATATTTGGGAGAACAAATTGATATTCATGCAGGTGGGGAAGATTTAGTATTTCCACATCATGAGAATGAAATTGCACAAAGTGAAGCTGCTAATGGGAAAGAATTTGCTAAATATTGGATGCACAATGCATTTTTAAATATTGATAATAGAAAGATGTCGAAATCTCTTGGTAATTTTCATACCGTACGAGAAATTAGCGAACAGTATGATTTACAGGTATTGCGCTTTTTTATGCTTAGTGCGCACTATAGAAGTCCACTGAATTTCAGTGGCGAATTAATGGAGGCATCTGCAAATGCATTGACACGTATTACAACCGCAGTAGATAATCTGAAGCATTTGTTAGGCGTGGCGGAAGCTGAGACAATGACTACAGAGGAATTAGGATTGGCACCTAAAATAGAAGAATATATTAATAGCTATGAGGCAGCTATGGATGATGATTTTAATACAGCAGATGCTATTTCCTCTATTTTTGAATTGGTGAAATATGCCAATACAACAGCTACTCCGGAAAGGTCTAAAGAATATTTGAAAAAGGTATTTGATACAATTGTGAAATTATCAGATGTCTTAGGACTTATCGTTAATAAAGAAGAGGAATTATTGGCGGCAGATATTGAAAAATTAATAGAAGATAGACAAATGGCCAGAAAAGAAAAAAATTTCAAACGTGCGGATGAAATTCGAGATGAGTTGTTGGAAAAAGGTATTATTTTAGAAGATACACGAGAAGGAGTAAAATGGAAGAAAGCGTAGGTAAGGACTTAGAATCTTATATGCATGAGGTATTTCATATGCAAGAGGTGGATATTATGACATATTCACCTCTTACCTTAGCATATATAGGTGATAGTATTTTTGATTTAATTATAAAAAACATTGTAATAAATCAAGGGAATAAACAAGTTCAGAAGTTTCATAAAGAAACAAGCAGCCTTGTAAATGCCTCTAGTCAATCTCTCATGATGCGATGCATTCAAGAGGAATTAACAGAAGAAGAAATAAAGATTTATAAAAGGGGAAGGAATGCAAAATCGGTTTCTCCTGCGAAAAATCAATCTATTACTGATTACCGAAGAGCAACAGGATTTGAAGCACTTATGGGATATTTGTATTTAAAAAAAGAATGGAAGAGAATGATTGATTTAGTGGAACTAGGATTAAGAAGTTTGGAAACCAACAAGGAAGTTTAGGAGAAAACGAAGATGAGCGAAATGATAAACGAAGAAGTAAAAACATTGATAATAGAAGGGCGTAATGCTGTATTAGAGGCCTTTCGCGCAGGGAAACCAGTGGATAAGGTATTTATACTAGATGGCTGCCAGGATGGACCAATTAAATCAGTTATACGAGAAGCAAAAAAATACGACACAATTCTTAATTTTGTTACCAAAGAACGATTGGATCAAATATCAGAGAATGGAAAACATCAGGGAATCATTGCATATGTTGCAGCTTATGAATATGCAGAAATAGAAGATATGCTACAATTAGCCAAAGACAAAGGGGAAGATCCATTTCTGATTCTTCTTGACAATATTGAAGACCCTCATAATCTGGGAGCGATTATAAGAACTGCTAATCTGGCAGGTGCTCATGGTGTTATTATACCAAAGCGCAGAGCCGTGGGACTTACGGCAACGGTTGCCAAAACTTCCGCAGGGGCATTGAATTATACACCAGTTGCAAAAGTAACGAATTTAGTGAAGACGATAGAAGAATTAAAAACCAAGGGTTTATGGTTTGTATGTGCGGATATGGAAGGTGATTTAATGTACGGTATGAATCTTACCGGACCAATTGGCTTAATAATTGGAAGTGAAGGCGAAGGAGTAGGTCGACTGGTAAAAGAAAAATGTGATTTTAAAGCTGCCATACCAATGAAGGGGAATATTGATTCTTTGAATGCTTCTGTTGCTGCAGGTGTGTTGTCCTATGAGATTGTGAGACAAAGATTAAAATAGTATTATATTTGGGGAAAATAATGAAAAGCTATGATCAGTTGACCGATGAACAATTAATCGAAAAATTACGTGCTGGAGACGGTGCAATTATGGATTTTGTTATGGATAAATATAAGTATTTGGTAAAGAAGAAGGCCAAAGCTATGTATTTGTTAGGCGGAGAGAATGATGATTTAATTCAAGAAGGAATGATTGGCTTATTTAAGGCAGTCCGTGATTATGATATTTGTCGGGAAACAAGTTTTTATACATTTGCAGAACTTTGTATTTCCCGTCAGATGTTCTCTGCGATTGAGGCTTCTCAAAGGAAAAAGCATATACCCTTGAATTCTTATGTTTCCATATATGATGAGGGGGATGATTCTCAAGAAGAAAAAAATCCACCTTTAATTGATACCATTCAATCATTAAAAACAAATAATCCAGAAGAATTATTTATTAATAAAGAATATTTGCAGCTCATTGAAACTGAATTAAAAGAAATGCTGAGTGAATTAGAAAGTAAGGTATTATATTTACATTTATTAGGTACGGACTATCAGACAATAGCAAAGCTTCTTGATAAAAGTCCAAAGGTTATTGATAATGCATTACAGAGGATTAAAGGAAAAGCAAATCTTATAATTAGAGATTGAAGATAGAGCATAAAAAAACCATCAAAGTAGAAAATACTTTGATGGTTTTTTCAAAAGCTGCCAACGGGAATCGAACCCGTGACCTCCACCTTACCAAGGTGACGCTCTACCGACTGAGCCATGGCAGCTTAGAAATATGCAACAAGTATAATATACAATAGGATAGGAGGTTTGTCAATCGTTATTTACGGAGTTGTATGCTTTTGTAAGAACTATCCTATTGTTCTTCTATACATTTTATGGTAAGATAAAGAACAGAATTTATATGAGGAGGCTTGCCATGGAAAACGAAATGGTATCTAAAAATTTTATAGAACAGGAAATAGATAAGGATTTAAAAGAAGGGGTATATGATCGCGTGTGCACTAGGTTTCCCCCAGAGCCAAATGGTTATCTGCATATTGGACATGCAAAGTCTATTCTTTTAAATTATGGTTTAGCACAAAAGTATAATGGCACATTTCATATGCGTTTTGATGATACCAATCCCACAAAGGAAAAAATGGAATTTGTGGATTCTATTAAAGAGGATATTTTGTGGTTAGGTGCTGATTGGAAAGAGCATTTATATTTTGCATCCGATTATTTCGAGATTATGTATGAATGCGCTGTGAAATTAATTAAAAAGGGTAAGGCATATGTTTGTAATTTATCACCGGAGGAAATGCGGGAATACCGTGGGACCTTAACAACCACTGGAATAAATAGTCCTTGCCGTGATCGTAATGTAGAAGAAAACCTACAGTTATTTGAAGGAATGAAAGAGGGAAAATACGAAGATGGTTCCTATGTGTTACGTGCTAAGATTGATATGAATTCCCCTAATATTAATATGCGGGATCCTATTATTTATCGGGTGGCACGTATGACTCATCACAATACAGGAGATCAATGGTGTATTTATCCAATGTATGATTTTGCCCATCCGATTGAAGATGCTGTAGAGAAGATTACCCACTCAATCTGTACTTTGGAATTTGAGGATCATCGTCCATTATATGACTGGGTGGTAACAGAGTGCGAGTTTGATCATCCACCAAGACAGATTGAATTCTCAAAATTATACTTGACAAATGTGGTGACCGGAAAAAGATATATCAAAAAGCTTGTGGATGACGGAACTGTAGATGGTTGGGATGATCCTAGACTTGTAACAATCGCAGCACTTCGCAGAAGAGGATTTACCCCAGAATCAATTAAAATGTTCATAGACTTATGTGGGGTATCAAAAAGTCAAAGTTCAGTAGATTATGCAATGTTAGAATACTGTATACGAGAAGATTTAAAGCTAAAAAAATCACGTATGATGGCAGTGTTAGACCCAATTAAACTGATTATTGATAACTACCCAAAAGGACAAGTAGAGGAATTAGAAGTTGTCAATAACATGGAAAATGAAGCATTAGGTTGTCGAAGCGTGCCATTTTGCAGAGAATTATATATCGAACGAGAGGACTTTATGGAAGAGCCTCCAAAAAAATATTTCCGACTATTTCCAGGTAATGAAGTACGTCTTATGCATGCATATTTTGTGAAATGTGAAAGCTTTGTCAAGGATGAACATGGAAATGTAACTGAAATACACTGTACCTATGATCCAGAGACAAAATGTGGAACCGGATTTACTGGAAGAAAGGTAAAAGGTACCATTCATTGGGTTCCGGCGCCATATGCAACGGTGGCAGAAGTGCGCTTATATGAGAATTTAGTGGATGAGGAAAAGGGTGTGTATGACAAAGAGGATGGTTCTTTAAATGTAAATCCTAATTCATTAGAAATAAGAAAGCATTGTTATTTGGAACCGAGTTTTAAAGAGGTACAGGCATATGATAGTTTCCAATTTGTCAGAAATGGATATTTCTGTGTAGATGCAAAGGATTCAAAACCGGAAGCACTTGTATTCAACCGTATTGTTTCACTGAAGAGTTCGTTTAAATTGCCAAAATAGTACAAACATCTATTTATTTTCAGATGAGGAGTTATATGAATGAACTTATGATTAATCTTAAATCTAATGGGAATACCCCACTTTATGAGCAGATTTATTCTTATATTAAGCAGGACATTCAAAAGGGACATATTCCATGTAAAGAGAAGCTGCCTTCTACTAGGAGTCTGGCAAAGCATTTAGAGGTCAGTAGAAGTACGGTAGAGCTGGCTTATGAACAGTTGCTGTCCGAAGGATATATTGAGTCAGTTCCCTGCAAAGGATTTTTTGTGTCTCAAATTGAAAGTTTATATCCATTTTCAACCATTATATCCTTTGATGAGCGAAAAGTAGAGGAACATACAGAATCTTACTTATACGATTTTACGCCTAACGGGATTGATTTGAATAGCTTTCCGTATCGGGTCTGGAGAAAAATATCAAGGGATGTGTTATTGGATGATAAAACAGAGCTTTTTAAGCTAGGAGATTCTCAAGGTGAGTATGAATTCCGTAAGACTATTTGCAACTACTTACACCAAGCAAGAGGGGTGAATTGTAATCCAGAGCAAGTGATTATTGGAGCTGGGAATGAATATTTGCTCATGCTTTTAAATACGATTATTGGATCGGGACAGAAAATTGCATTTGAAAATCCAACTTATAAGCGAGCTTATAAATTATTTCAAAATCTTTCTCATGAAGTGTATGCAGTGGATATGGATTCCAAGGGGATGAATATTACCACTCTTATGGAATCTGGGGCTAATATGGCTTATGTAATGCCTTCACATCAGTATCCGTTAGGGATTGTCATGCCAATACAACGGCGGCTGGAACTATTGAAGTGGGCTGCAAAAGAGGAACGGCGTTATATCATTGAAGATGACTATGACAGTGAGTTCCGTTATAAAGGAAAACCGATTCCAGCACTGCAAGGATATGATGCTAATGATAAAGTAATTTATCTAGGGACTTTTTCTAAAGCAATTGCCCCAGCTATTCGAATGAGTTATATGGTCATACCAAAGCGATTGCTGAATGCTTACAAAAAAAACACCCAGTTTTTAAGTTCAACGGTTTCCAAGGTGGACCAATATATTGTAGAGACATTTATGAAACAGGGCTATTATGAGCGACATTTGAATAAATTACGTGCAATGTACAAAAGCCGCCATGATAAGCTGTTAAGCTGTTTAAAACAATTACAGGGGAAATGTAGAATTTCTGGAGAACATGCAGGAGTTCATTTGTTATTATCATTTTCAAATGATAATACAGAAGAAGAATTGATTTACAAAGCCCAAAAAGTCGGAGTGAAGGTATATGGACTTTCTGAATACTATGCAAAACAAGATACTAAGAAAAGTCCGACTATTTTATTAGGTTATGCAAATATATCGGAAGATGAAATAGAAAAGGCAGTTCAATTATTAGCTCAGGCATGGATATAAAAACCTACCGCACTCTCTCTTGCAAGGGAAAAGCGGTAGGTTTTTCTTAAACTTCCGTAGGTTCGGGAGCTTGATTATCGGTTGTATCCGTTGTCTGTTCTTCGGAAGTCTTCTTGTCAGATTCATCAGTAGCATCTGCTTCGGAAGTTGGAACGTTGTTCAATGGGACATATCCCCGATCAGCAGCGGGCTCCAAATCATCATCTAAATCAAAATCGTCAGCTTCATGCTCCTTACAACAGTCTTCACAACCATTTTCACAGCACTTCTTTTTTCTGAAAAATACAATTCCTCCACCAATAGCGGCTCCAAGTGCTGCAAGCCCTAGTAAAACTTTTCCTGTTTTTCGCACTATATATTACCCCTTTCTATTTGATTATTGTAGTTAGTAATTATCATTGTAATACTTTTTTTACAAAATGAAAAGGGGAAAGTTATTAATTACCTAGTTGTTGTTAAAATAAAATTATGATAGACTATAATATAAGAAAAAAGGGGTGGTGTAAGTCTATGGAGAAAAAAGCTGTTAAAAAAGGTCTGTTTAAAGTCGTATTTGGCAGAACAGTAGTAGTAGTAGCTTTGTTAGTGCTCCAGTGTGTAATGCTTGTGATTCTAGCAGGAAAGCTAGCCAATTATGGCTGGACAATTTATGCGTGCTTTGTAGCTATTACGATGATAGTGGTAATTAAGATTATTAATGATAAGGGCAATCCGGCTTTCAAATTAGCCTGGATACTTCCAATATTGGTGGTGCCGATAGTAGGAGTCGCATTTTATCTATTTGTAAAGTTTCAAATAGGGACGAAATATATTGGACAAAGATTGGAAATATTAAACCGACGAACACGAAAATATATGGAACAAGACCCATGCTTGGTGGAAGAATTGAGGACAGTGAAGCCAGCCAATGCTAATTTGGCACATTTTTTATCCCAACAAGTTGGATTCCCGATATATCACAATACGAAAGTCGTATATTTTCCATTAGGTGAGGATAAATTCAGAGAATTATTCATACAGATTGAACAGGCTAAATCCTATATATTTATGGAATATTTTATTGTAGAACAAGGAAAAGTATGGGATACTCTTTTACCAATTTTGCATAAAAAAGTAAAAGAAGGTGTGGAAGTTCGCTTTATGTATGACGGGATGTGCAGCATGACTCTTCTTCCATATAATTACCCCAAAAAGCTTAGGTCTATGGGAATTAAATGTAAAATGTTCAGCCCAATCAAACCTATTTTATCTACGCATTATAACAATAGGGATCACCGGAAAATATGTGTGATTGATGGACATACTGGTTTCACTGGAGGTGTTAATATAGGTGATGAGTATGTGAATCAAAGGGAGCGTTTTGGCCATTGGAAAGATACTGCTATTATGATGAAGGGTGAGGCGGTTCAGAGTCTTACTATGATGTTTTTGCAAATGTGGAATGTGGATGTGAAAAAAGAAGAAGATTTTGGAGCATACCTCTTTCCAAAAACAATAGAAAATACTCCGGGAGCGGGATATATACTTCCGTATGGAGATAGTCCATTTGATAATGAGAATGTAGGAGAACATGTATATTTTCATATTTTAAATCATGCCAAAAAGTATGTACATATTATGACGCCCTATTTAATCTTAGATAATGAGATGTTGACAACTCTTAGTTATGCGGCAAAAAGTGGGATTGAAGTTGTGATTATTATGCCGGGAATACCGGATAAGAAGTATGCTTTTGATGTTGCAAAGACATACTATGGAGAGCTGATTGAAGCAGGAGTGCAAATTTTTGAGTATACACCGGGATTTGTTCATGCTAAGGTGTTTGTTTCAGATAATGATACTGCTACAGTTGGAACGATTAATTTAGACTATAGAAGCTTATATTTACATTTTGAATGTGGTGTTTTTATCTACAATAATCTTGTCGTACATGACATCGAATTGGACTTCCAAAAAACACTAAAAAAATGCAGAAAAATAACAATGGAAGATGTGAAGAAGAGAAGCTGTAGAAGTAAAATCGTTGGAAGGGTATTACGATTATTTGCGCCTTTAATGTAAGATGCAAGATAAAAATAAAAAAAGTTGTACAACAATATAAAATTATAGTATAATCTTTTCGTAGTCCGTGGGACAACTTCGTAAATATTAAAATATGAAGGAAGTACACATAGAAGATATACAGGAGGTAATATATGGTAAAGGCAGTTGTAGGAGCTAACTGGGGAGATGAAGGCAAGGGCAAAATTACAGATATGCTTGGTGAAAAGGCGGATATTATTGTACGCTTTCAGGGCGGAGCAAACGCAGGGCATACTATTATAAACGATTATGGCAAATTTGCTCTTCACACATTGCCATCAGGAGTTTTTTATAATCATACAACAAGTATTATTGGGAATGGAGTGGCATTAAACATACCAGTTTTATTTGAAGAAATCAAATCAATTCTAGATAGAAATGTACCTATGCCTAAGATTCTTGTTTCGGACAGGACGCAAATAGTTATGTCTTACCATATTTTATTCGATGAATACGAGGAAGAACGATTAGGTGGACAGTCTTTTGGATCAACAAAATCCGGAATCGCACCATTTTACTCTGATAAATATGCGAAAATTGGATTTCAGGTCAGTGAGCTATTTGATGAGGAATTGCTGAAAGAAAAAGTGATACATGTATGTGAACAAAAAAATGTATTATTGGAACACTTATACCACAAACCGTTACTTACACCAGAACAATTATTACATGAATTGCAAGGTTACAGAGAAATGGTAGAGCCTTATGTAGCAGATGTTTCTCTAGTTTTGCATCAGGCTATTCGTGAGGGGAAAGAAATCTTACTGGAAGGTCAATTAGGTTCATTGAAGGATCCAGATCATGGTATATATCCAATGGTTACATCTTCCTCTACCTTGGCAGCATTTGGAGCTATAGGAGCAGGAATTCCACCTTATGAAATAAAACAAATTATTACTGTATGCAAAGCGTATTCCAGCGCGGTAGGAGCAGGTGCATTTGTCAGTGAAATCTTTGGAGAGGAAGCAGAGGAGCTTCGGACTAGAGGTGGTGATGGAGGTGAATTTGGTGCTACTACGGGACGCCCAAGGCGTATGGGCTGGTTTGATGTAGTGGCTTCTAAATATGGTTGTAGAATTCAGGGGACCACAGATGTAGCATTTACGGTGTTGGATGTACTGGGCTACTTGGATGAAATTCCGGTATGTGTGGGATATGATATAGAAGGAGAAGTAACTACAGATTTTCCGACCACACATTTATTAAAAAAAGCAAAACCCGTATTAGAGGTACTGCCAGGATGGAAATGTGATATCCGTGGGATTACAAAGTATGAAAATCTGCCGGAAAATTGTAGAAAATATATTGAATTTATTGAAGAAAGAATTGGATATCCAATTACCATGATATCTAATGGACCGGGTAGAAAAGAAATTATCTATCGATAAAATTAAAGAAAAGATGTCTCCGGTTTAGATAGAAACCGGAGGACATCTTTTTTATGTTACAACATTTGTATTCCATTTTTTAACGCGGCAGCTACAATTTCTTCCGGCCATACCGAAGATTGTACTTCTCCAATGTGTGCTTTTCTAAGATAAAACATACAAATACGAGATTGACCGATCCCACCGCCAACGGTGTAGGGAAGTTCGCCATTTAACAATGCTTTTTGAAAAGTTAATTCTGCCCTCTCCGTACAATCAGCCAATTCTAATTGACGCATTAAGGCCTCTTCGTCTACCCGAATACCCATAGAAGATAGTTCTAAGGCAATATCGATGACAGGATAATACACAATAATATCTCCATTTAACTCCCAATCATCATAATCAGGTGCACGTCCATCGTGTTTCTGACCAGAAGCAAGGGTTTTACCTATCTGCGAAATAAAAACTGCGCCTTTCAGCTTAGAAATATTGTATTCACGTTCTTTGGAAGTAGAATTCGGATACAAATCTTCTAATTCCTGGGAGGTAATAAAGCTAATATCTTCCGGCAGGAATTCCTCTATGTAGTTATACCTTCGACAGATAAAATTCTCGGTTTCTTTTAAAGCGGAATAAACTTTGCGAACTGTATATTGCAGCGTTTCCGTATTGCGTTCTTCTTTAGAAATAATCTTTTCCCAATCCCATTGATCAACATAAAGAGAATGAATATTATCCGTATCTTCATCTCTGCGGATAGCAGTCATATCGGTATAAAGACCTTCGCCAGAATGGAATCCGTAATTTTTAAGTGCAAATCGCTTCCACTTGGCAAGAGAATGTACAATTTCTACAATAGCATCTCCCTGCTCTTTAATTCCAAATGCTACCGGACGTTCTACGCCATTTAGATTATCATTAAGTCCCGTTTCTGGCTTTACGTATAAAGGTGCAGATACACGGGTTAAATGTAATGATTTTGCAAGTGCACATTCAAAAAAGTCTTTTACTTCTTTAATTGCCACTTCAGTCTCCCGTATACTTAGTGGAGAATGATAGCTCTCTGGTATAATTAAATGTTCCATAATAAACCCCTTTCAACTTCAACTATAATTAGTTTAGAGTTCCTTGGGAAATAAGTCAAGAAGAATTGTAAATTACCTTATGATTTCTTAAGAATTAGATTAGAAATGTTTTAGATATTTGACACAACTAAGACATAACTTTTCGGTACGATAATAAAAGACATATTTTGATTGGAACATTCATATAATATAAAGTTGGTTTTAAGCAAAAATGGAGGTATTATTATGCAACAGAACTTTACAAAAACAACTAATGAGATAATATCCATGGAAGAATATCTAGTTAAAAGGCAGGCAATTAAAGAACAAGAAAAAAAGAAAGAGAACAAAAATGTAATTATGTTGAAGAATTCGAATCCGAGTCATCTTTTTTGGGAAGTTTAAAAAACAGTATACATACGTACGAAATAACTGGTACAAATATGGTGGCTGCTATAGAAATTTTCAATAATGACAATGAAGTACTGTGATCAAAGAGTGCAAATACTAGAGTGCTGGCATAGAGAGCAACTAGAATTATGACACCTGTAAGTGCTAATAATTTTTTTGCTTTTTTCATATCATTCATCCTTTGGTTTAAATATATTTTTATTAGAACTATTATATAGACAAACAATAAAAAAAGCAAATAAAAATAATTTTGAAATTATAGAGAAAATAGTATATAATAAGGCATACAAAAAAAGAAATGAAATACAAAGGAGTATATGGGAATGAGTTTATTAGAGCAGTGGAGAGAAGAAGCCTATTCAAAAGAGATGAATAAAACCCAGATTAATGATTTTTGGGGAGCTTATTTTGCAATTGAAAAAAAGATTTATGAACAATTATTAGAAGCACCAGAGGTAGAAGTAAAGGGCACAGTAAAGGAACTGGCAGATCAATATGAAGTAGAAGTATTTACCATGACTGGATTCCTTGATGGTATTAATGAGAGCCTTAAAGAAGCCAATCCAATTGAAACCATGGAAGAAGATACAGAAGTAAATCTTATCTTCGATAAAGAAAGACTTTATAAGAACATGGTAGACGCAAAGGCTGACTGGCTTTATGAATTACCACAGTGGGATTCTATTTTTACGGAAGAAAGAAGAAAAGAATTATATAAAGAGCAGAAGAATTCTGGAACGATACGTAAAGAAAAAAATATTGGAAGAAATGATCCTTGTCCTTGTGGCAGTGGGAAAAAATATAAAAAATGCTGTGGAAGATAATTGTAATTTTTGGGATTCTATGTCTTGTGTATTATGCTGTAATGATTAGGGTTACGGGAACTTGGAAAACTACATTTTCAATCTTTTGGTTAATTCTTGGTATGGTGAATCTTGGTTTTGGTCTGCTGATTAAAAATGCACCAACATGGCTATTATATGTGGTGGCAGTGGGGAGTGCAATTTTGTGGATCGTATTTGTGGTGGTAGAATTGATGATTTGCTTTACTATGTTTAGCCGCCCGCCAAAGAATTTACATTGTATTATTATTTTAGGTGCACAGATAAGGGGAACACGAGTTACAGACTCTTTGAAGCGTCGGTTGGATCGTGGACTTCGATATTTACATGACAATCCTCATACCATGGCAGTTGTGTCAGGTGGCCGTGGAAAAGGAGAAGACATCACTGAGGCATTAGCAATGCAGAACTATTTGGTTACATGCGGAATTCATGAATCACGTATTTTATTGGAAGATGCTTCTACGAATACAAAAGAAAATTTAGATTTTAGTAGTCAATTTCTTAAGTTAAAGAAAGATAAAATTGGGATTGTGTCTAATAATTTTCATATGTATCGGGCTCTTGCACTTGCCAAAAAACAAGGGTATAAGCATGTATATGGGATTGCAGCGAGCTGCAAACCAATTATATTTCCCAATTATATGGTTCGAGAATTTTTTGCAGTTCTTCAGCTGCAGTTTCTTTTGAGAAAAGAATGATTGAAAGCGGCATTGACAAATAAGGCTATCATGCTATAATAGTGAAAGATAGAGTGAACACGTTGAAGAGAAGAGTAAAATGTGAAAGAAGACAGAGAAGAGGGTTATGAGCTGAGAGCCTTTTATTACGGAAGCATTTGAAAACTACCTCTGAGTGACTGAAAAACAGCCCGGTGATACCGTTACCATCGTGAATGAGAGGTTCTGACATCGTCAGTACAACTAGGGTGGAACCGCGAGTATATGATAACTCGTCCCTTGCAGTGAATGGATTTACTGCAAGGGATTTTTTTGTGCAAAGATGTTGGAATGACATCTTATGATAGAAAATAAAGCGGTGAATTCAATTAAAATAAAAGGAAGAGAGGATAAAGAAATGAAGGTAGTGTTAAAAGATGATTCGGTTAAGGAATACTCAGAAGCAAAATCAGTGATTGATATTGCGTATGATATTAGTGAGGGGTTGGCAAGAATGGCAACTGCAGGAGAATTAGATGGTGAGGTTGTAGATTTACGTACGATGGTAGATCACGATGGAGAACTTCAAATCTTAACCTCATATGATCAAAAAGGATTGGCGGCATTGCGCCATACAACTTCACATGTGTTGGCAGAAGCAGTAAAGAATTTATATCCAGAGGCTAAGGTAGCAATTGGACCATCTATAGATACTGGATTTTATTATGATTTTGAATGCCCACCTTTTACAAGAGAAGATTTGGATGCTATTGAAAAAGAAATGAAAAAGATTATTAAAGCGGGAGCTAAAATTGAGCGCTTTGAGTTGCCAAGAGAAGAAGCCATTGCATTTATGAAAGAAAAAGAGGAGCCATATAAAGTGGAATTGATTCAGGATTTACCAGAGGATGCAATTCTATCATTTTATGATCAGGGAGGCTTTGTGGATCTTTGTGCAGGTCCTCATTTGATGAATGTGAAATCGATTAAAGCCTTTAAATTGATTTCTTCTTCTGGTGCATATTGGAGAGGCAGTGAGAAGAATAAAATGCTTACCCGTGTATATGGAACTGCATTTGGTAACAAAGAAGAATTAAATGCGTATTTGGAGCACTTGGAGGAAATAAAAAAACGGGATCACAATAAATTAGGACGTGAAATGGAATTATTTGCAACGGTAGATGTAATCGGTCAGGGACTTCCATTGCTTATGCCAAAGGGCACTATTATGATTCAGGAATTGCAAAGATGGGTAGAAGATGAAGAAGAACGTCGGGGATATATGAGAACAAAGACTCCTTTGATGGCAAAGAAGGATTTATATGTTATTTCTGACCACTGGGGGCATTATAAAGAAGGAATGTTTGTATTGGGAGATGAAGAGAAGGATGAAGAAGTGTTTGCCTTACGTCCTATGACTTGTCCGTTCCAGTATTATGTATACAAACAAAGCCAGAAGAGTTATCGAGATCTTCCTTGCCGTTATGGCGAAACTTCTACATTGTTTAGAAATGAAGATTCAGGTGAAATGCATGGACTTACTCGTGTAAGACAATTTACCATAGCAGAGGGACATTTAATTTTAACTCCGGAACAGGTAGAAGAAGAGTTTAAGGCCTGTGTGGATTTAGCTAAATATTTCCTTACTACATTAGGATTAGAATCGGATGTTACTTATCAGTTATCACTGTGGGATCCAAAGAAACAGGATAAATATTTGGGAAATGAAGAAATGTGGAATGAAGTCCAGGGTATGATGAGAGAAATCTTACAGCACTTAGGAATTGATGCAAAAGAAGAAGTGGGAGATGCAGCATTCTACGGACCAAAACTTGATATTCAAGCCAAAAATGTATATGGAAAAGAAGATACCATGATTACGGTACAACTAGATATGTTCCTTGCTGAGCGTTTTGATATGTATTATGTTGATAAAAATGGAGAAAAGAAACGTCCGTATATTATTCACCGTACTTCTCTTGGTTGTTATGAACGTACATTGGCATGGCTCATTGAGAAGTATGCAGGTTTATTCCCAACCTGGCTTTGTCCGGAACAGGTAAAGGTATTACCAATATCTGAGAAATATCATGACTACGCCAATCAGGTGGCCAATCAGTTAAAAGCTAGGTCTGTTCGTTGTTCAGTAGATGAAAGAGGAGAGAAGATCGGATACAAGATTCGCGATGCACGTATGAATAAAATCCCTTATATGCTGGTGGTTGGAGCAAAAGAAGAAGAGGAAGGGGTAGTGTCTGTAAGAAGTCGTTATCTTGGAGATGAAGGACAAAAATCATTAGATGTATTTATGGATGATATTTGCAAGGAAATTAAAACAAAAGAAATTCGTAAAATTGTAGAAGAATAGAATACGCAGGAGTATTTAATTGATGGTATGGACATACTAACTTGGAAAGAAAAAGAAGGAGGTATGATTATGCCGGAATTAAAGTGTACAGTAAAGACCTGTGCTCATAATCAGCAGATGAATTGTGATTTAGACCAGATCAAGGTAGAGGGAGATGCTGCTAAAAACCCATCGGGAACATTGTGTGCCAGCTTTGAACAAAGTAAAGGGGATAGGGGATACAGCAATTCGGTTGGGAGCATGTCGGCTTGTTCTTGTGTAGACTGTAAGGCAATAGGATGCACTTATAATGAAGCGTGCAAGTGTCAGGCAGGAACGATTAGCGTAGAGGGAAGTAATGCAGGTACAGCAGGACAGACAGAATGCGCAAGCTTTAAATGCAGTTAAATTTTCATATAGAAAGAAGAGAATCTAAAATTAGGACAGTCTATAAAAAGGCTGTCCTAATTTTAGATTATGCTTCATGTTGACGTTTGAGACAATAGAGAGTTATAATAACTTCAGCTGATGAAAGGAGTTCATGAGAGCATATACGAGAGAAAAATGTATTTCATGTATAAATAATATGGAAAAGCAAACAATTAAGCCGGAACAAGAGACAAGCGGATATTATGAAAACGCACCCAAATTTGGAAATAGAGGTACTTCCAAGATACGACAATATTTTAATAGGGGAATCTCAATATTTTTAGTAATAGCAGCAAGTATTTTGTTCTATTTTTTATTTCTTCGTTTTACTAATATTTTTTCTGGATTTGTTACAATTGTCAATATATTAAAGCCAATCTTATATGGACTGATTATAGCATATTTATTACGTCCTATTGTGGAGGCAGTGGAAGAAAGAATTATCCCCTTTTTGGAACAGAAATTTCCAAAAGAAGACAAGGTAAAGAAAGTGGCAAGAGGCATTGGTATTGCAGTTGCTTTAATTATTGCAGTGACGGTTATTATAATGCTGTGCAATATGGTGATTCCTGAGCTGTATAGTAGTATTAGAAATATGATTTATACGGTACCATCACAATTAAATCAATTGGTAAGTGAAGTGACCAGCATGGCGAAGGGAGATTCCGCCTTATCCATTTTAATGACTAATGTATTAGAAAAAGGCGCAGAAACTTTCCAAGTGTGGTTGAGAACGGATTTGCTTAAACAGACAAATATTCTAATGTCGAATTTAACAGTGGGTGTAATTAACTTTATAAGTGGTATATTGAATATAGTGATTGGATTTATTGTTTCGATTTATGTCATGAGCAGCAAAGAGCAATTTTCAAGTCAGTGTAAGAAAATAGTTTATGCAATGTTGACACCAGAACATGCGAACATGGTACTTCACATTACGAAGAAAAGTAACAGTATATTTGGTGGATTTATTATCGGTAAAATTATAGATTCTATTATTATTGGTATTATATGTTTTATTTCTTTAACGATTATGGAGATGCCTTACACGGTATTAGTAAGCGTAGTAGTTGGTGTCACCAATGTAATTCCTTTTTTTGGACCATATATTGGAGCAATTCCAAGTGCTATCTTAATTATTTTAGATAACCCAATGAAAGGGATTTATTTTATCATCTTTATTATTGTTCTTCAACAAGTGGATGGCAATATTATTGGTCCTAAAATATTAGGAGATTCTACAGGACTTTCTGCTTTTTGGGTTGTGTTTGCTATTTTATTAGGTGGTGGATTATTCGGATTTGTTGGAATGATTATGGGAGTACCTACTTTTGCAGTATTTTATTATATTGTAGGAATGGTTATAAATCAAAGATTGGAAAAGAAAAAATTGCCCACGATGTCAGAAGATTATGATGAAATGAGTTATGTAGATGAGCGGACAGGGACATTTGTCTATTCAAATCCTTATTTTAAAAAGCAACAAGAGAACATGAAAAAAGAAAAAGAGTAAAGGAGCGAAAGCATATGCCTATACGTGTACAAAGCGATTTGCCAGCAAAAGAAAAGTTAGAAAAGGAAAATATATTTGTGATGGATGAACAACGAGCAACCCATCAGGATATTAGACCAATTAAAATAGGGCTTTTGAATCTAATGCCCTTAAAAGAAGATACGGAACTGCAGATACTGCGCGCCATGTCTAATACTCCGATTCAAGTAGATGTGGTGTTTATCAATGTTAGTTCTCATGAGTCCAAGCATACACCAACCAGTCACTTAAATAAGTTTTATTTACAATTTGATGAAATAAAAAATCAAAAGTTTGATGGTTTTATTATTACGGGTGCACCAGTGGAACAGCTGTCTTTTGAAGAAGTGGATTATTGGAAAGAGTTACAGTCTATTATGGATTGGACCACCACAAATGTAACATCCACGCTTCATGTTTGCTGGGGAGCTCAAGCTGGTCTATACCATCATTATGGTATGCATAAGGTAGCATTACAGGAAAAACTATTTGGGATATTTGAGCATCAGGTGAAGAATAAAAAGACGCCATTACTTCGTGGCTTTGACGATATTTTTTTAGCTCCCCACTCCAGGCACACTACAGTTCCAAGAGAAGATATTGCAAATGACAGCAGACTGACTATTCTAGCAGAATCAGAAGAGGCAGGAGTGTTCTTAGCCATAGCGGATGAAGGACGCCAGATCTTTGTGATGGGTCATCCGGAGTATGATAGAATCACACTCCATAATGAATATATGCGCGATAAAAATAAAGGGCTTGATATTGCAATGCCCAAGAATTATTATCCGGAAAATAATTGTGAGAATCAGCCCAAATTAACATGGAGAGCCCATGCGAATAATTTGTATACTAATTGGCTCAATTATTACGTCTATCAGAATACACCATATGAGTGGGCAAAGGAAGACTAAAACTAAGCATAGAATTTATCTATCAGGAACTTATTTTATGATTAATAAATAAGTTCCTTCTTTATCCATGATTTCAAATTCTTCTATTATCTTATAACCATGTTTTTGTGCTAATAATAAAGCGTAATCCCTGTTGTGGGTATACATAATAATTGTTCCGCCGGGAACAAGCCATTCTTTAGCTTTTGGGAAAAACGCCTCATAAATCTCATAGATTTCATCTTGAGATTTATGCCCAGTGGCAAAGGGCATATTGGTGAAAATCTCATCAAAAGAATACTCATGGGTAAATTCCAAACAATTCTTATTTACAAAATGTATAATCTGTCCGGCGGCTTCTGTATTAATCTTAGCTTTTCTGATTGCCTCTGCAAAGGTATCAATTCCATAAGAAGTATTCCCTTTTACTACCTTCTGACGTTCTATAAGCATAGTGCCTACCCCACAGAATGGGTCTAGGACCTGGGCGTCTTTCATCATATAATCTTTTGCAAGTTCAACTAATAATGCAGCATTGACGGGCTTGATACTGGCGGCAATTGTTTCTTTGCGATAATCAAAACGAGAATCAGGAATTGTAAACAGCTTTACTAATACATTGAATTCTTCAAGCTTATTCTCTATTAATCGAATTTCAATTTCATAATTGGAGGTGGAATTTAATAGTTTACGATTGGATAAACGTTGAATTTCACTAGATAGCTTCTTAGTTAATGCACTTTTGGTATCTAAATCCATACTACTTTTGATTCCAATTCGAAAATAAAATGGTGCGCTCTCCAAATGTATGCTCTCTAACAGGCTTAACAAAGAGGAATCTATGAGCTGTTTAGCAGCTTTAATGGGATCCATCACACAAGTTTCCAATGAAGGGATCACAAATAAAAGCTCACTGTAAGTGCGAATTGCAGTTAGCTCGGAAATATCATTTGTAGTAACCTTTAATCCAGCGATAAATGGCTGAACAAGTCCTTTCGTAATTTGTAATTCGGTTACAGATTTATGAAGACGGTTTGTAAGCAGAATGCATTCAAAGCGTTTATGAAAACCAGTGAAGGTATGAGTGACGGTACCTTCTTCTAAAATGATGAGTTCAGATAATGCACGGATTTCCGCTTCTATATGTTTATTATTGTCGGTGGTACGAGGGGTATGGACCAATAATTCGATTTGCTCTTTTAATTGTGGAATAAATGGACTACAGTCAAAAGATTTTAACGCGGTAAGATAAGCACTTTTAACAAATAAATGAGTTTCTTTTAAGTAATAATCAAAGAGAGGGGAACGAAAAGTGGACAACCCTAAATCTCCCATTAAAAGGGCTGCGTTTTTTCTTGTTTTGGCATCGGGATTATCTAGACAAGAAATTAGTTCATGAGGAGAATTGGTTAGAAGGTCAGATAATTCTTTTTTAGAATTATCGAGTTTGATTTCTTGTCTTAATTTGCTTAAATTCTGTCTGACATCTTTTTGTTTGGTTATTTGAATCAATATAGTTTTTATCATATGGCTCCTTAATATTAAGTCCTTTTTTTTTGTAATAAGTGATAGTACTTCATTATACACTATAAAAGGGAGGAAAAGATAGTTTTCATTTGCTTATTTGTAAGGTAACAAAATAATTTAAACCCATTTCTATTATATTCGTTAGAATGAACAAAAAAATTGCTTAGTTTGTTAAAATATTTACAATATGACGGAAAAGATAGTTAATTATTAGATAATCGAAAATATATTGCTATTTTTTCACATATATTGTAATATATGAATATGTTAGAGCATATATAGTATTATTTCTAACAACTAGCGCATACAACAAAAAAAAGAGAGAAAGAATGAGGGAAAAATATGTTAGATACGATTAGTTCTGTAGTAGGAGCGATTAACAGTGTTGTGTGGGGTTGGCCAATGATTATTTTATTATTTGGTACTCACATCTTTTTGACTATCCGTACGGGATTTATCCAAACGAAGTCTATAACAAAAGGTATTCCGTTATCTGTATCAAAAGATGCTGACTCAGAAGGTGAAGTTAGTCAGTTCGCAGCATTAACAACAGCTCTTGCCTCCACCATTGGAACAGGTAATATCATTGGTGTAGGTACAGCTATTGCTCTTGGTGGTCCTGGTGCTGTTTTATGGTGTTGGCTCACAGGTGTATTTGGTATCGCTACAAAATACAGTGAATCTTTAATTGCTGTAAAGTACAGAGTAAAAACAGAAGATGGCCGTATGCAAGGTGGAGCTATGTATGCCTTGGAGAGAGGTCTGAACATGAAATGGTTAGGTATGCTTTTCGCAGTATTTGCAGGAGTTGCATCTTTTGGTATCGGTTGTGCAACACAGGTAAATGCAATTGCAACAGTTTGTAAAGAAAACTTAAACATTGAACCATGGATTGTTGGTGTGGTAATTGCAATTCTTACAGCTCTTGTAATATTTGGAGGAATCAAATCAATTTCAAGTGTATGTGAGAAATTAGTACCATTTATGGCTATTTTCTACGTGTTGGGCTGTGTTATTATTTTATGTATTAACTATGATTTTATTATTCCAGCAATTGCTACAATTTGTAGACTTGCATTTACACCAGGTGCAGCAGCAGGTGGACTTGTAGGTAGTGGTATCATGATGGCTATGCGTTTTGGTATTGCAAGAGGGTTGTTCTCAAATGAATCTGGTCTTGGTTCTGCTCCAATCGCAGCAGCAGCTGCACAGACAAGAAATCCAGTTCGTCAGGCACTTGTATCTTCTACAGGTACTTTCTGGGATACAGTAGTAGTTTGTTTGATGACAGGTCTTGTACTTGTTTCTACAATTATGAAGAATCCAGCAATCAATGCAGATGAAGTTGCTAATGGTGGTGTATTAACTTCCATGGCATTTGCACAGATTCCTTATGTTGGACCTATCATTTTAGTTATTGGTATTATATCATTTGCATATTCTACAGTTTTAGGATGGGCATATTATGGAGAACGTTGCGTAGAGTACTTCGCAGGAAAGAAAGGATTAATTCCTTACCGTATTCTTTATATTGCAGTAGCAGCAATCGCTCCAGTAGTTGCATTGGATCTTGTATGGCTTATCGCTGATACCTTGAATGCGTTGATGGCGATTCCAAACTTAATAGCTGTGCTATTGTTATCGCCAGTTATAGTTGCTGAGACAAAGAAATACATAAATGATCTTGATTTAAGAGATGATACTCCAGTACCAGTAATTAAAACTGGTATAAGGTAACAAATTGTTTTGTTGGTAATGCGCGTTGTTATGTTGAAGTAATAGATGTAATTAGAAATGAAAACAACGGATGATTATACGAAAAGTTTTATGAAAAATAAATCCGTTGAGCCCAAAACTCCCTATGAATATTATATTTGTAGGGAGTTTTAATTTTTACTATTGACAAAAATGCTTTATTGTATTAAAG
>JAVXHY010000024.1:0-25154 GCA_036656615.1 Lachnospiraceae bacterium
CAGTACATATCCGGTTCCTTTAATTACACTATTCATTTTGTATAAACCTCCTATTGAAAATCTCTATTAATATTTCTTATTCCTTCATCTATGTTCGTAACATATCAGTTCGTAAACCAAGGATGCCCTTACAAGAAAAGGCATCCTCGCTTATTTATGTGTGATTAGAATTTTGAATATTGTTCACGAATGGACTGCATTTCAGCAACGATTTCATCTACATCTAAAACCATTTCCATCATGCTGATTTGTTCTTCATAAACTGCTTCATCAAATTCACTTTTTACTTCTGATTCACATACGTGATACACTTGAAGTCCTAACTGGACTCCTGTCAACGGACCTGCATAAGTAGGATCTCCTGCTGTTACTGTTTCAGCAGCCAAACCGGAAGCTTCTGCTTCCCCTGCACCTAATAATACTACTAGGTTCTCTGGGCCGAATTCCTCGGCAAAATCTTTTACTCTTTTTTGATTCTCTAGGTCCATCGCGCCTGCGCTAGTTCAGACAAAGCACTCTGTAGAAGAGAATACGATGTCAGCGCCAGCTGTTTTCGCACATTCAGCTATAGCTGGACCTGGAATACCGTCGCGGTCGCCAATTATTACGGCTTTTTTACCACTTAAAATACTCATTGACATTTCCTCCTTATTTTTTGTTTTTTTATGAAAAGATTATAGCTGTGCTTTAATCATTTCTTCAACGCTCTCTGCTGTTGCATCTTCTTTTACCACTTCTGCAACTTTTTCTCCATCTTTATATATAATAACAGCTGGAAGTCCTAAAACCTTTTGTCCAATTGCTAAACGACGAGCCTTCGTTGTATTTAATGCTGTAAACTTGATTTTATCTCCATAAACATCAGCTAATGCATGTACATGTGGCATCAATGCCTGACATGGCACACATCCGTCACCATAGAAATCAACCAAAACTGTTCCTTCTGCCTTTAATACTTCTGCTTCAAATGTTTCCTTTGTTAGTTCTAACATAATATTCTCCTCCTGTGCTTATCCTCATATGATTTTTAATAAGTTACTATAATGTTGCATACAATCTTTTCATCAAGTTACCATGATAACTTTCATATAAAAAAAATAATAAATCTTGGTCACAACATTTTCTATTTAGGTCATACTAGCATGTTATCACGATAATTGCAACCAATTTTAAAATTTTTTTAAATTTTTTTTAAATTCAATGTATCAGATGCATATGTGAGAACTTCATCCGTAATACATTGAACCACCTCTGTTACTGCTGCTTCTATATCTTTAACCCCCTCATCTAGCACACCTTTGAAAATACCCTTAAAACAATATACACACATTTTATTCAGCCGCTTTGCATGTTCCAGGGTAATCACTCCCTCCTCCACACATCGAAGTACCATGTAATAATCCCTTTTTTCAAAAGTACCTTCTTGTAACATAGGCTGCAAATATTCACTTACAATTTGTATTCCTTCCGGGAACATTTGATAAAATTCCCTAAGAGCTTCCGGCAGTTTATCTTTTTGTTTTCCAAAGAAAATACAATCAAACGCTTTTGGTGTTTTAAATGCCTGACGTGCAAAACACTCCCATATACCAATATGCAATTCCCATATATTCGACCATAATTTTGCATGATCTTGCAAATCTTCTACATAATCCTTTAAAAATCCTATCTGAGCATAAAATAATAATTCTTCTAAATTTGTAAAATGTCTGTACAAGGAAGTACTGCTACACCCAAGCTCTTTTGCCAATCTACGAATAGATACCGCCGTCACATCTTCTTTTACTACTATTTCATGAGCTTTTTTCACATAATCTTTTCGACTTAAATTTTTAATATGATCCACTGTCTGCATATGAATAACCCACCTTCTAATTTCCTTTTTATCATCTTATAAAATTGCAATATTTCTTATTATACGTTGAAATGTTCCAAATTACAACGTATCTGGCGTTATTTATGATTAACCTGGTAACAGTTCAGCCATAATCAAAAGAATGAGCGAATCATGCTTGCATGAATGAGCACATTCTCTTGATTATGAGCAGAATGCCCATTCATGAGCAAAAAAAGCTGCGTATGCAGCGCAAAGTACCGAAGGTGCGTTTTGCGAATGGCATGGCTGAACTGTTACTTAACCTGTAGCAGTTTCCATTGAGAAAGTAGCAAAAGCTGGGAAGTTCTAAGAGGAGTATTTATTGACTATCACATAGCAGACACCTGAAAATATCATTTCCCATAAAGGCGCAATGGGCAGTCCTACCCGAAGAAATAGAAATCCCGCAGTACAACTTGTTAGCCAAATCGCAATAGAGTGCTGTTGAAAGCAGTGCTCTTTTGTATTGTCATGAAAGAAAAATCCTTCTGCTAAAAGCATTCCTGGAAAAGGAACCATGACAATGGAAAATAGGGAAACTATAGGAATTAGATAATTGGTAATGCCCGAAACAGAAAGAGCAGAAGCAAACCCTGCAATGAGATATACGGTTACTTTGTGAGATATATTGCCCTCTAGTTTTGTTCCTTGAAAAATATTCTGCAATGCAAGACTTCCTCCATAAGCATTTATATTTTGTGTAGTAGACAAACAAAATATGGAACATAGGAGCATGGGAACTGCTAATCCAATCACGGAAATAGATCGAATAAAATCACTGAATCCACCTGCTTTTGCAACAATCACTCCACAAATATTAAATAAGAATAGTCCAATTCCATATGCAAAAGGGCAAACAGAAATTACACTTCTGTCAGACGTTGCAAAACGACAGGTATCCGGTGTAATCATGCATCCAAACACATAATTACCAATGACTGCCGCAGAAGCTACTGCAAAAGACATCGGTTGATTTGTGGTATCTGCAAATAGAAAAGAAATAGTGCCCATTTTTTTTGCTAATAAGAACATGGTAATACCTAATAATATTAAAGAACATGGAACTACGATTCTGCTTGCAATTTCCAGTCCATGCCATCCATTTGCTGCTGACAATGCCCAAATACCAATGATGATAAGTGAAGTGACAGCAACAGGCAATGGCCAATTTGGGAAAACAGAAATCCATATATTTGAAAACATTTTTCCATTTAAACCAATCCAAAATACGCTGCAGCAAATTATAAATAAGGAAAAAATCATGGAACTGTTTTTCCCTAAAACTTTTCGAGCCAAAAAAGTAGTGGACCATCCTGTTCGAGAAGAAAGAATACCCATGCCAGTGCCCATAAGAATTAAAACTAAATCACCAAAAAAGCAGGATCCAATTGCTTGCCAAAAGGGCATGGATGCACCTAACCTTGCACCTAGTACTAAGCATGAGAGTGCACTGGTATACCCAGTTAATACAAAAAATACTCCACTACTTTTTTTACGATGACTTTGAGGTACTGGTATAAATGCATATTCATAAATACCAGATCCAGTAATTGGCATATGATGTAATGCGTTTTGCATGAGTTTTCTCCTTTTTATTCTTGTTCTGTAGGTGCATAAAGCCAAAATTGATTACGTCCATTTTGTTTTGCCAAATAGAGTGCATCATCTGCCTGTTGAAATAAAACGTCAAAGGTACATCCTGGATAACTTTTTGCGCCTCCAATACTAAGCGTAACCGGGCAAGATATTTGATGATATTGATAGGCATTCATTTTTTTTCGGAGCAGATCAATTCGTTCGGAAAATTCATACTTATAAAGGGACGAGTCAAATAGAAAAAATAGAAATTCATCCCCGCCCCAACGGCACAGAATATCTTCGGATGTGAAAATTTCACGAATAAAAGAACCTAAGGTTCGTAACACATCATCACCGCACAAATGTCCTTTTTCATCATTATAAGATTTAAAGTGATCGATATCTAAAATGGCAAGCAGCCCAATCCGAGCGTGGGTATCTTCTGTTAACAATAAACGGATTTGTTTTTCAGCGGTTGTATGGTTTAACAAACCGGTAAGCTGATCGTTGGAGCTAAGTTTCATTAGTCTTTCCTTTTCGGCATGTTCAGCTTCAATATTAGCTAGACATCCAACTAAACGAATAGGGCGACGGTGTGATTCGGTGGTGCATACAATTGTATAAATCAGTCGATACCAAATCCATTCGCCTGATTTCACACCACACTGTATTTCTGTAGAAAAAGACTGACCATTCATACCATCATTTATAATATCTGTTAATTCTTTTGATGTAAGAGATAATCGAATTGCCTGGCAATTTAGTTTTTCTTTAAAATCCATTACTTTTTGTTCTATATCAAGATTTGATTGTTGACCGAAGATTGTGAGACAATCATTCAGACAATCATATTCAATCCCGGCTTCACCAAACGTATCTGCTAATAATCTATAACTTTCTTCGTAACCTTGTAACGTTTGGTGCTGACGAATGTTAACTTTGGCATATGTAAGTAATACAAGTGCCACAATAAACATCACTGCACATCCAAAACAAATGAATTCAAATGGATAATGGTAACACCATTCCAAAAGCCCTTTGTTAGGGTTTTTATTATAAGTTGATAAATTAGCATCTATATCCATTTTAGAAAAGCTTCCAATGGTTCTTTCTAGAATGGATATTAGTTGAACATCGGAAGAGGATACACAAAATCCCAAATCCATCATCATAGTTGTTGGCTCTGATATCAAATCCCTAGCGTCATATTGCTGCATCAAAACAGATTCTGTAAAACTGTCACACATTGTAATATCTGCTTGTCCACAGCGAACGGCATTAAAGCACTCTTTTGGAGTATGGTAGTAAATGGTAGATGTTTTATTATTATATGGAACGTAGGGTGTCCCATTTATATCTGCTTGTATAATATGAGACCGGTTGTTGAAAGAGTCACCATTATGTTGAATCAACATCGTCTGAGCGGTTAAATACGGTACGATTGCATCACTGCTGTGCTTTGTGAAACGTGTGCTTTCAGCAGGGCATTGCATGGCAATACCGATTAAATCAACTTTCCCAGATTCTAACTGATCTAACGATTGTTGATAGGTTTGAGCCAAAATATATTTTACGGAAATATTAGATTGCTCAGATAGTTTATTTAAAATCATAATGGGAACTCCATGAAGAGTGCCATCTGCTGCAGTTGAAATCAATGGCCGCCAATCTGCAATAATAGAAACTTTCAATTCTTTTTTTTCTTGCAAATATTGAAGCTCTGAATCAGAAAGGTCAAGTTTTGTAGCTGTAGTGGGAGAATTCTCAGCCTGCAGAAAGATAGTTTGAAAATACAATAAACAAGAAATAAGAACTAAAGTCATTACAAATTTTATGTTTTTCATATTGGATTATCTCCTTTATGTTAATTGATGTTTTATAATTAATATATTTTTGGTTAAGTTATTTACTTAATAAAGATAGTTATAATGAGTATTACAGTGTAAGAGTGCATTATTTTACCGAATAGGGGGAGCACTGAAATACCAAAAAGAGTGCATTTTTTATCGGTATATTTATTATAACATAAAAGTGGCAATAGTTCAGCCTTAATGTCATTTTGAGTCGTATGATTTTTGATCTCCGAGACCACATATGAATGCATTATTACATTAATCTAGAGTTTAAGATAAAAATATGATAAACTAATAATACAAATATATTTACAGGACTGGAGGGGCCTATGACTTATTTGAAAAAATTTACTCTTACTTTTATTACCATTTTTTTATTTTTTATGTCGGGAATAAGCACAGTTTCTGCCAAATCCGATTTACAGACAGCTTCAAATACATCGAATAAATTTAACCATAAGATTGTAAAGGTTGGAATTGCTGACACAGAATATTTTTCAAAAAAACAAAGTGATGGATCTTATCAAGGTATTCTAATTGATTATTTACAGGAAATCTCTAAATATACAGGATGGCAATTAGAATATGTGGAATCATCTGTAGACAAATTGATACCGATGTTAGAAAAAGGTGAAATTGATATCATGGGAGCTATGCTAAAAAACAGCACAACCTTATCTATGTATGATTTTGCTGAATATTCCAGCGGATATTCCTACACCACCTTAAGTGTATTGGAAAGTAATGACAATTATAAGCCTATGGACTATACTTCCTTCAATGGAATGCGGGTAGGTATTTATAGCAAAGCCTTAAATCGAATATCTTCTTATTCCGCTTTTGTAGAATCCAATGGATTAGACATGACCACTGTATATTATGATGATCGAGATTCTTTCTGCAATGCTTTAGAATTGGGAGAAGTAGATGCAATTGTTACAAATGATACATCGGAAAACCTCAACCAAAAAACCATTGCAAAATTTGGTATCGTTCCCTATTATTTTGGTATCACGAAAGGAAATTACAATTTACTCCAGGAATTAAACTATGCACTTGCAACAATTTTGGAGATTAATCCTAATTTTAATGACATTGTATATCAAAAATATATAAATAAAAATCGAATCACTTTGACTCTCAGCAAAAGTGAAGCCGCGTTTGTGGATACTGTTGGCAAGCTAAAGGTGGCTATTGTATCTAATCTTGTCCCTTTGGAATACTACGACACCTCTAGTCACAAAGTTGTAGGAATTGCTCCTGATATTCTGAAGGAAATCACAGCAAAAACGAATCTTCAATTTGAATTTGTACAAGTTCAAACATTAACTGAGGCAAAGAACTTGCTTCTAAGTGGACAAGTAGATCTTATCACAGGCCTTTCTGATAATAAAGCTAATACAAACGAACCAGATCTAGTATTTACTAGACATTATTTGGATTCACCTAATATTACCGTACATGCGTCCATGCACAAAGAGGGTAGTAAATTAACAGCAGCATTGCCCACCGGATACATCGGGTCTGAACTAGAAAAAGATACCAAGGTACAATATTATGATTCTATTGAAGAATGTATTCAACAAGTGATGAAAGGTCATGTAGATTTTACATGTTTTAATAGTCTTGTTATTGATCATTATACTTATTTACGTGGAAATAACCATGTTACACTTATCCCATCTACCACTAATTCTGATGGACTTAGTTTCGGATTATCACGTTCTGCCGATCCTGCGTTACTGTCTATTCTTGATAAAGCAATTAATAATATTCCTGCCGATACCATACAGTCTATCGTTTATGAAAATACCACAATTGAAAATACAGATTTAAATATGACCTCCTTACTTTATACGTACCCCAAGACTTTTATATTAATTATTTGTCTCATTATTTTCATTCTTTTAATTACGATACTTATGATTTTTTTATTCATGCGTGCACGTTTACAATTGGCAAAGCAAGAGGCATTGCATGGTGAATCCTACCGCATCATTGGCGCTTTGACAGATGAATATATTTTTTCCTATGATTTTGATAAAGGTAAATTAATCCTTCCCGATTCGTTTGCCCAGTTAATCGGTCATAAACACATTATCACAAAAAAAGAAATCGAGACTGATCATGATAATTTCTTTAAAATTTTGCTTTCTGTTTTTGAACCTGTCAATGCAGAGACTGGGACTGCCATAGTACTTCGATATGACCAGTCAAATGGAGATAGCTTATGGTTTAAATCCATTGGAACCGTACAATTTAATTCTGAAGAAAAACCATTTCGTGGTATTGGGAAAATTATAAGCATCCAAAAAGAAATGTTAGAAAAAGAAATGTTAAAAAATAAAGCAAACAGGGACTCTCTCACCGGACTCTTTAATCGTCAATATTGTGAACAACATATTTTAGAACATTTTGAGGAAGATAAAGCAAATGGTTTGGGTGCTTTAATTATTGTTGATATTGATAACTTCAAAATTATCAATGATACTTTTGGTCACCTTATTGGTGATCAGGCACTGATAGAATTCGCCGAGATTTTTTCCAACGAATTCCTTGAGGACGATATTTTTGGTCGCTGGGGTGGTGATGAATTTATAGCTTATATCCGTTGCTTGCCAAATGACTCTTCCATAGAGAAACGAATTGCACATTTGTGCCAAAGCGCACATAGGGAATTTTACCATAAAGGAAAAAGTCATATGATGTCAATTAGTATAGGGGTTGCCTTCACAAAAAATGTTATATCTTATAAACAACTATTTGAAAATGCTGATGCTGCACTTTACTCTGTAAAAAACAACCAACGAAATGGTTTTGAATTTAAGTAAGAGGAATAAACAGCAAAGAATGGTAGAGCTATTTTCTGTATGAATAGCTCTACCATTCTTTGATTTATTTACACTGCTGTTACATCATCGTACAAATGACAGGAAATCAAATGTCCACCACCGATATCCTTTAATGGTGGCATCTCTTCTCTGCAAATTTGCATTGCCCGATTGCATCTTTCTGCAAATCTACAACAGGGTTTTGGATTAATGGGACTTGGAATTTCACCTTTAATTGCGATCCGCTCTTTGGCTTTGGTAATATGAGGATCTGCAACTGGTATGGCAGATAATAGTGCCTGAGTATAGGGATGCATTGGATTCTTATAAAGTTCTTCCGAATCAGCGTATTCTACAATGGTTCCAAGATACATAACAATGACACTGTCCGAAATGTATTTGACAACACTCAAATCATGGGCAATGAACAAATAAGTCAATCCCATCTCTTCTTGTAAATCCTTCAGCATATTAATAACCTGTGCCTGAATAGACACATCTAAAGCAGAAATAGGCTCATCACAAACAATAAACTGTGGATCAACTGAAAGTGCCCTTGCAATTCCAATACGTTGTCTTTGCCCTCCACTAAATTCGTGAGAAAATCTTGACATATGATCTTTGTTAAGACCAACCTTCTCTAGAAGAAATTTTACCTTTTCCTCCATTTCCTTCTCATTCATCTTTGTATGCATACGAATCCCTTCACCTACTACTTCTTTTACCGTCATTCTTGGATTCAAAGAAGAATATGGATTTTGAAAAATCATCTGCACATCTTTGCAAAATTCTCGTTTCTCTGTTTTTGAGTAGGTAAATATATCTTTTCCCTTATAATATACGTGTCCAGATGTAGCATCATGAAGTCTTACCATACACCTTCCTGTTGTTGATTTTCCACATCCACTTTCACCTACTAGACCAACCGTCTTGCCCTTCATAATCTGAAACGAAACATGATCAACAGCTTTTAGCGTATCGTGCTTAGACACCTGAAAATACTTGCATAAATTGTCTACCCTAATTAGAGGTTCTTCTTTCTTTCTATCACTCATGATCTTTGACCTCCCTTACCGTACAATTACCCAGTTCAACCTGTGGGGAATATTCATGCTCAAGCCAACAGCTTGTCTCATGCTCTTCACTTAAATGATATTGTTCTGGCATCTGTTCATTACAAATATCCATTGCATATTCACATCTTGCTGCAAATGGACAGCCCTTAGGTGGAGAAAATAAATCGGGTGGTGTTCCTTCTATTGGTGTCAGCTTTTCATTTTTCCCTGAGTCAAGACGTGTAATCGATTTTAATAATCCTGCTGTATACGGGTGCTTCGTCTGATAGAAAATATCATCTACGGTTCCTCGTTCTACGATTTTCCCTCCATACATCACTAACACACGGTCACACATTTTTGCAATGACACCCAAATCGTGGGTAATCAAAATAATGGAAGAGTGGAATTTCTTCTGTAGTTCTTTCAATAAATCTAAAATCTGTGCCTCAATGGTAACATCCAAAGAAGTAGTTGGCTCATCTGCAATGATAATACTAGGTTTCCCTACCAGTGCAATTGCAATCATAATTCTTTGCTTCATACCACCACTTAATTCATGCGGATATTGCTTATATCTTTTTTCTCCATCCGACATACCCACTAACTGTAGAATTTCCAAAGCTCGTTTTTTTCGTTCCTGCTTACTAATACTACGATCTTTCATAAAGATTTCTTCAATTTGTTCTCCTATTTTCATGGTTGGATTCAAAGAAGTCATGGGATCTTGAAAAATAAATCCAATCTCTGTGCCACGTATAACTCTCATTTCTTTATCTGTTTTCTTTAAAAGTTCTTCCCCTTTGTATGTAATGGAACCTCCCTCAAAGAATCCAGGTGGTTCTGGATTTAACCGCAAAATACATTGTGCGGTAACACTTTTTCCACATCCTGATTCTCCAACAATTCCAAGAATTTCCCCTTCTCGTACATCGAAGCTTACATCTCTGACCGCTTTCACAACACCACCATAGGTATGGAAAGAGAAATTTACATGCTGTAATTCTAATAGATTTTGTTCCATTTTACTTTCCTCCTACTCTGTTCCTCTTAGTTTCGGGTCAAATGCATCCCGAAGTCCGTCACCTAACAAGTTCAATCCCAACATGGTAGTACAAATAAAGAATGCTGGAACCAATAATTCATGTGGTGCAATTCGAAGCATTTGAATGCCTTCTTTTGCTAAGATACCCCAGCTGCAGTTAGGCGGTGCAATACCAAGACCAATATAACTTAAGAAGGCTTCCAGGAAAATGGCATTTGGAATAGCCATGGTCAAATTCGTAATAATAAGTCCCATAATATTGGGCAAAATATGTTTGACAATAATAACAATATTGGGAACACCTAATACTCTTGCAGCTGCAACAAAGTCCTGTTCCTTTAACTGCAATACCTGTCCACGCACAAACCTACAAGTTCCAATCCACCCAACAATAATCATAGCAATAATCAGGCAGTGAATTCCAGGCTTTAGTACCACCATTACAAGAATGGTAACAATTAAACTTGGAATTCCATAAATAATATCCACAAATCTCATAATAAACATATCTATTTTGCCACCATAGAATCCTGAAATACCACCAATCAGCCCACCTACAATGGTATTGATAATGGTAGCCAAGAAACCAATAGTCAAAGAAACTCTTGCCCCCATCCAAACACGAACCCATAAATCACGTCCTAAAGCATCCGTTCCAAATAAATGTTCCTTGGAGAAAAATGCATTCATTGCATTGGAATCCTGAGAAGCAAAATCATGACTGCTAAATATGGGTACAAAGATAGCCATCAAAATATAAGTAGTAACCAAAGCCAATGACCAAAAGGCAACTTTATTCTTTTTGATTCTTCTCCATGCATCCTGCCAATAGGAAACATTTGGTCTGGATATGCTTTCCATACGTGCCGTATTTTTTCCTACGACTTTAAATTTTTCCCTTGAAATTGTCTGTTCACTCATATCCTCACCTACTTTCCTGCTATTCTAATTCTTGGGTCAACTAATCCATATGCGATATCAACGATCATGTTACACGTAATCAAAAAGATACCATAGAATACGGTCATTCCAAGAATAATTGGATAATCTAAGTTCTGTATACTTTCTACGTAGAATTTACCCATACCAGGAATAGCATAAATAGATTCAATAACAAAGGTACCGGTCAAAACTGATGCAACTACTGGGCCTAATATAGTAACAACCGGCATGATAGCATTTCGGATCTGATGTTTCCATGTAATTCTGAACTTGGAAATTCCCTTGGACTTTGCAGTCTTAATATAATCCTGCTGCACCACCTCTAGCATACTTGCCCGCATTAACCGAGATACTAACGCAAGGGTATAGAATCCAATCGCAATGGAAGGCAGTATGGTATATGCCAACCCCTTATATTGTGCAACCGGCAAAAGCCCCCACTTGATTCCAAAGAAATACTGTAGTACAGAACCCATAATGAAATCGGGGACAGAAGTTCCCACAATGGCAATCACAATGCATAGGAAATCAATCCTCCGTCCACGATTAAGAGCTGCAATAATACCAAAAACCAAACCAAAAGATATAGCAAACACCAGTGCTCTGATACCCAAATCAAAAGAATATGGAAAAGATTCTTTGATAATACTATTGACTGTCTGATTGACATACTTAATAGAATATCCAAAGTCTCCCTTCAATAAATTACCTAGATATGTTGTATACTGTTGGGGCAGCGGTTTGTCCAAACCGTAGTATGCTTCCATATTAGCTTTGATTTCAGGTGTCAGTTTTCCACTAGTAAAGGGATCTCCTGGCATTAAGCGTACCAATACGAATACAATGGTGATTAATAGCCAAATAGTAACGATTGATATTCCAATTCTCTTTAAAATATATTTTCCCATATTTTTTCCTCTTGAAAGACAATAGGAAACGGAAACTCCGTCTCCTATTGCACTTTTATTTTATTACTATTTCATTTCTACATTCATGAAATCATACTGGTAGCCCACAAAAGAAGTCTCTAGACCTTTCACTCTGTCATTTACCAACATTTCCATCTGACGTAACTGAAGTGGTATAACAACACCATCTTCACAGAATACCTTTTCTGCATTAAATAAAGCTTCTTGTCTTAACTTTGGATCGGTCTGCAAATTAGACTCTTTTACCAATTTATCATAAGCTTCACTGTTATAAGATGCACGATTATAAGGAGAATCTGTTGTCCATATTTCCAAATAAGACAAGGCATCTGAATAATCTGGAACCCAGCCTGAGATTACCATTTGGAAATCATGATCTGCTTCCTGCTGTAATCTTTGTTTGTAAGGAACTTGTTTGATATCAATTTTAATTCCCAGTGCTTTTTCAAGCTGTGCCTGAATAATTTCTGCCTGTTTCTTAACACTTTCTGCATCCGCAATCAGTAATTCCAGTGTTATATCAGATGCATTTGCAATACCCAATTCAGACATTCCTGTTGCTAAGTACGTTTTTGCTTTATCAAGATCTCCTGCGACTGGATATGCTTCATATGGATGCTCTTCTCCATATGTTTTCTCAACACCTTTCACATCTGGTAATACATATCTGGTATTTGGTGCATATACTCCACCTAGTAATTTGATGTAATCTTCTCTGTTCATTGCATAATTCAAAGCTAATCTGATATTCTTATTTACTAGATATGGACTTTGACCATTCTCATTCAACGTCACATAGTCATTAGCACCATCAAAGAAAGCAACGGACTTATCTTTGTATTTTTCGCTCATGGTCTGTGGTATATCCGTGAAATCCAATTCATCTGACTCATACATTGCAACTGCTGTATTTGCATCTGCAACCGTTAAAATCTCTGCTCCGTCTAACTTAATATTATCTGCATCCCAGTAATTTGGATTCTTCTCTAATATTAATCGATCATTATGTTTCCAGTTTTTAACCATAAATGGACCATTATAAACATTTTTCTCTGCATCTCCGGCAAATTCTTTACCAAATTCATCAACCTGGTCTTTTCTAGTTGGCATAAAAGAAGGATTGGATAGCATACCAAGGAAATATGGTGCTGCATATTCCAATTGAATTTCTACAGTCTTTTCATCAATTGCCTTAATGCCAAGTTCTTCTACCCCTACTTCTCCTGCATTTACTTTGGCGGCATTCTTAACAACCATACCAAGGAACGCGTATTCACTTGCAGTTGCTGGATCAAGCAGACGTTGAAAACCATAGACAAAATCTTCTGCCTTTAAAGCTTCTCCATCACTCCATTTTAATCCATCTCTCAACTGAAAGGTATAGGTCATCCCATCTTCTGACATTTCATAACTTTCTGCAGCTGCTGGTATAATCTCGCCTTTTTGACTTCTCATTAGTCCGTCAAAAATATGATATCCTATCGTTGCACTTGGAATAGAATTCATTAACTGCGGATCTAATGTTGGCGGATCCTGTCTGGTTGCATAACGTAAGACATTCCCAGATTCACTTGCTTTCTTGTCCTCTTTTGGTACGCCACAGCCAGTGAGTGTTCCAACACCAACTGCAAGTACCAGTGCCATTGCCAGTAATCTTCTTTTCATAATAATCTCCTTTTCTCCCTTATAATTCTATAAGTTCCTTTGTAGCACTTATCAGGTTTTCATATCCATCTTTGGTAATGAGCACTTGATCTTCAATTCGAATGCCACCCCAATTTGGAATATAAATTCCCGGTTCTACCGTGATAATATTACCTGCCTCTAAAATGCTAGAGGAATTTGCACCAATAAAAGGAAGTTCGTGGACAAACATACCAACTCCATGTCCAATCCCTTTGTAATGGTATTTAAAATAACTACTGTCTTGAATAGCTTTGATGGAAGCCTCATAAGATTCTATGCCGGTAGTACCTTCCTTTAGTACTGCTTCGCAATCTGCCACCATCTGCTGTTCCAAAGCATATACTTCTCGCTGCTTTGGTGTAGCTCTTCCAACTACAACAGTTCGTGTCATATCGGACAAATATCCCTTGTATTGACACCCATAGTCCATCAATACCAAATCGCCATATTCAATGGTTTTGTTGGATGGAATACCATGCAGCAAAGATGTTCTTGTACCGGAAATCAAAATGCCACCATAAGGCTTTGTATCCGCGCCCTCCATCACCATATAATGTGAAAGTTTTGATGCCAATTCTTTTTCCGTCACTCCCACTTTAATATCATTCAAAATTTTATCAAACGCGCGAGATGCAATGTCACAGGAAATTCTTGATAATTCAATTTCTTCTGGACTTTTCACCCCACGAAACATCTCAATAATTCCTTCTACTGGCAGCAGCTCTGTCTTTATACTCTTTTCCAGATCTTGATAGGTCTGATATGTAAGCTGGTCTGCTTCAAATGCAAGGTTCTTCACCTTTGTTTGTAAAATAAGCCTTTCTAGGGTCTCCCCCATGGTGCACCGTGGTGTTCTCCAATCAATCAGCGTATATTGAGGACATTCTATGGCTGCCTGTTCCGTATAGCGTGGATCTGTAATAAAATACAATTCATGTTCTGTAATAAATAAATAGGAGTCCTCACCTGTATACCCACTAATATATCTTACATTCTCCGGTTTACTAATATAAAATGAATTGATTCCTTTTTTTATCAAATACTCTCGTAATTTTTCTAATCTTACATTCATTTTAATCCTTCTCCTGTGTTCAGATAGTTAATGCTTTATCTTGCTAAATTGTTAAAGTTTAGATCTTTTGTCTTTATAGCTCATACAATTTGAAGTTATTCAATTAATTTTACTACAATTCCAGTTTGATTGTCAAGCAAAAATGTTATTTCCTTCACAATAAATTGTATAAATACAACCACCCTAATAATTTTAAACAAAAAGGTATTGTGTTTTTTCCAAAATACGGTATAATGAATCCTGTAGTTTCTTTTCAAAAGACTTGCTGAAATAGCTCAGTTGGTAGAGCACTTCACTCGTAATGAAGGGGTCGTCGGTTCAAATCCGATTTTCAGCTTTTGATTAATTAAAAAACACGCTTCATCCGGCACCGACCTGGATTTGCGTGTTTTTATATTGCTCTTATTGCCTTTCATCTCCCATATGCACCGTTAACTGGTTATATGGTATTTCTATTGCCTCTCGTTCAAAAGTTTCCTTTATTTCTTCGAGTATCCTCCATCTAGTATTCCAATACTCCTCTGTTTTTACCCATGCACGTATCCCAATTACCACGGAATGCTGTCCCAGTTGATCAACAAAGACCGCTAATTCCTGATTGACTAATATCTGTCCATCTTCCCGAAGTAATTGTTCAATTAATTGTTTGGTCTTTTTCAAATCAGCTTTATAGGATATATCCACCTGTAAATCCAATCGCCGCTCATCTTTTCCTGTCACATTTGTCAAGCTATTATTTGCCAATGAACCATTTGGTATTACAATAATTTTGTTATCCATGGTTGCCAATTTCGTATAAAATATCTGAATTTCTTTTACCGTTCCCTCATTATTTTGATTATGTTCTATAATATAATCGCCTACCACAAAAGGCTTTAAGAGCAAGATAAGTATTCCTCCTGCCAAATTGGACAAACTGCCTTGTAAGGCTAGACCAATAGCAATCCCTGCAGAACCAATTACCGCTGCAACAGATGCCGGTTCTAACCCAAACTTCATAGCAATAACTACAATGAGAAGTAAATATAATGTGAATTTGAGAAATGAATCTACAAATTGCTCTACTCCCACATCCGCACTGGAACGCTCTAAGGATTTTCTTACAATTTTACGCACCCATTTTATTAATTTTGCCCCAATACAAAAAAATACAAGTGCAAGAATTACCTCTATACCAAAGCTTATGATCTTTGGAAATGCCATATCCATATAGTTAGCTAATCTTCCGACTTTTTTCGTGGCTTCCGCAATGATTTCCGGTGATTCTTCTATGGTATTTCCTGCTAATTTTGTCATGATCTCCCCTTCTTTCAGACGTTAATTACAACTCTATTCCTAGGATTTCAATGCTAAAAATCCTCCTAGATTTCCTCTTTTTCCCTGAGATGCTCTGTGAGAAAATAAATATTTTTCGTTACAGCAGGTACATAAATTAGCCATCCCGATTTGTTCCTTTGGTACACCTGCCTCACGAAGAATAATTTCATTTGCTTTCCATAGATTTAACTGATATTTACCATCTTCTTTTTCATAAAATAAATCACACCAGTATTGGGGATGAAATTCCTTCTTAAAATATGCTACCACATCAGCACTCACCTCGTAACATTCTTGACAAATAGACGGACCAATCGCTGCTATTACCTGCTCTGGTTTAGTTCCATACTCATGGTTCATTTTTTCCAATGTTTTCTGTCCCATTTTTCCAACGGTTCCACGCCACCCTGAATGACTGAGTCCAATTGCTTTGTGTACTGGATCCACAAAATAAAGCGGTACACAATCTGCATAAAAGGTTGCAAGACAAAGTCCTGCAATATTTGTAATCAAACCATCTGTATGATCATAATCTAAAGATTTAACAATGCCTTTTCCCCTATCTTCTTCCGTCACAATTCTAATATTTGTCTCATGTGTTTGCTTGGAAAAGACCAAATCCTCAGTATGCACGCCTATAGCCGCAGACATTCGACGAAAGTTTTCCATAACATCCTCTTTTTTATCTCCTCGAGCAAAACTTAGATTCATGGTCTGAAATATTCCTTTGCTGACCCCACCTGCTCTAGTAGAAAATCCATGCTGAACAATACCCGTTTCTGTAAGAATTGGGAATTGTAAAAATGGTACTTGATTTTTTTCAATCAATTTCATATCCGGTGTATCATTTGCAAATATCAAATTCATTCTGCCCACAGCTCCTTACTATAATTTATAATCAAATGCGTTCTTAATCAGTTGAATTTCACCATTTAATATTCCAACAACGTCAAATCTACAAGAGGAATCAATAAGCCCATTAGTTGTCAAATAAATCATTGCACACTTAGAAATAATCTGTTGCTTTTTAAGATTCACGGCCTCTAACGGACTTCCATTTATGTTGGATTTACGGTATTTCACCTCACAAAACACTAAATATTCTCCATCTCTGGCAATAATATCAATTTCTCCTTGTCTGCAATAATAATTATAAGTAATGATTTGATAACCTTGCGCCTCTAAATAAGCGCCTGCCAGACGTTCATAGGCATTCCCAATTGCTCTTTTATTATATTTCATATTACCTCACATAATTCATAGATAATCGAATCTACACAAAGTTCTTAATAAAGGATTTTCTATGAATTGGTGTAGCACCTAATGATTTCAATGCTTCTATATGTGCCTTTGTACCATATCCCTTATTACTTGCAAATCCATATCCAGGCAGAGCTTCTTCATATTGAATCATCAAATGATCCCTCGTCACTTTTGCAATAATACTTGCAGCAGCTATGGATACACTTTTCGCATCTCCCTTTATTATGGGAACTTGAGGTATGCTTACCTGAGGTATGTTCACTGCATCATTAAGTAAGATGTCAGGTTTTATCGACAAGTTGTTGATAGCCATACGCATCGCCTCATATGTGGCCTGTAAAATGTTGATTTCATCTATACGCCCCGGTCCCACCATACCTATACCTGTGGCAATTGCTTTTTCCATAATTTCCAGATAAAGTAATTCTCTTTTTTTCTCACTAAGTTTTTTAGAATCATTCATATAGAGAATCTGACAATCCTTCGGCAAAATAACCGCTCCCGCAACGACAGGACCAGCCAGAGGTCCTCTTCCTACTTCATCAATTCCACAGATATAACTATAAGCTTTATATTGTTCTTCATATTGATGCATTTCCTGTAAACGAAAAAGCTCTTGCTCTATTTTGTCAGCAGAATTTTTACTCATGTTTAATGACTCCCAACTGATCCATTGGCCAAATACGAATCCAGGCTCTTCCAATCAGATGATCTCTAGTCAATATTCCAACACTTGGATCACGACTGTCTGAACTATGGTTACGATTATCTCCCAATACAAAGTATTCATCTGATCCAAGAGTAATTGGCTCTTCTGCTATACCTGACTGTTCCATTGGCTCTGCCCCAAAATTTTCATCTAATATTTCACCATCAATATAGACCACTCCATCAGCTACCTGCACCGTTTCTCCTGGGAGCCCGATAATTCGCTTAATATAAAAAGTATTATCTTCATATTGATATGGAAAAACTATAATTTCATATCGTTTTGGCTCTCGAAATCGATATGAAATCTTATCCACAATTAGATTGTCTCCATCACTTAATGTAGTTTCCATAGAAGATCCACTTACTCGGGTACGCTGACCAATAAAAGTAATAATAAAGTACGTCAAACCCAAAATAATTATAATATAGGCAATCCAACCTAGTAATTCTCTCCATATACTTCTATCTTCATTAAAACGTTCTTTTCTCCTACTTTGATTCATAAAACATAGTCCTTCTTTCTATTTCCTTTGGCGTCTGCTATGCTTACACCACCTTTATTCTATATCATATTCATAATCCTTTGGAAATTCAAGTGTTATTTTTCCTAATTTCCCATTTCGAAAATCATCTATCATTAATGAAGAGGCTTTATTAGTATCATAGGAATTTCCCCTTACCAGACAATGTCTGCTTTCTGCAATGTGAAGTAAGGTTGCATATGAATCCGTCTCTTCTTCAATTGCATACTTGTCTGCCAATAACCCCTTATAATGTGATTGTAAAAATGTAATAATTTCCATAGCTAGCTCTTCAATATTTAAAATCTCATCCTTAATAGAACCCACAAAAGCAAGTCGCAGACCAACCGTTTGATCTTCAAATTTAGGCCACAAAATACCAGGGGTATCCAATAATTCCACATTCTTGTTCAAGCGAATCCATTGCTTTCCTTTTGTTACACCTGGCTTATTTCCTGTTTTAGTACAAGCTTTGCCGGCTAAAGCATTAATAAAAGTAGATTTCCCTACATTGGGTATTCCAACAACCATAGCACGTATGGGACGATTCAAAATACCTTTTTTCCTATCTCGCTCTGTTTTTTCTTTGCAGGATTCCTGAATAACTCCTTGAATTGATTTAATTCCACCACCCTTTTTTGAATTGATTTTGGCAACATAAAAACCTTTACTCTTAAAGTATTCAGCCCATGCATCATTCCACTTATCTTCTGCTAGATCTGCTTTGTTTAGTAAAATTAATCTAGCCTTATTCTTCCCGAGTTCATCTATCTCTGGATTTCTACTACTCATAGGAATCCTTGCATCTACAAGTTCAATCACCAAATCAATTAATTTGATATTTTCTTGCATCATTCTCTTTGCTTTTGTCATATGTCCTGGATACCATTGAAAATGCATGTTCTACCTCCCGATCTATTTTTTTATAAAGCCAAAGCGTGCACCTGGCGAAATAACAAACCACGCTTTTCCATATATTTCATCATTCTTCACATTACCGATATCTGCCATGCGGCTGTCTTCACTGCTTTTACGGTTATCTCCTAATACAAAATATTCATTTCCACCGAGAGTCATAGCCTCTGTAACAATTCCCACATTGTCTAGTTTTGTCGTTTTGAACTCTTCTTTAAGTTTCTTTTGATCAATATAAATAGCACCATCTTTCATCTCAATTGTTTCACCCGGTAAGCCTATAATACGCTTGATATAAAAATGAGAATTTTCATTTCCATTTGGTTTAAAAACAATAATATCATTTCTTTTTGGTCTACTTGCATTATATACAATCCGATTTACCAATGTGACATCACCATTTGATAATACTGGTTTCATGGAATCTCCTATATTACTGACGCGTTGACCAAAATACCATACCAATACAAAAGCAATCGTACAGACAACTGCAATCTGAAAAGCCCATACTAATACAGTCCTGATGATATCAAAATTAAATCTTTTCTTTTCTTTTCCAAATGTTAAATTACTCATAATCCTCCTTACTGTCATAAGTAAAAAAAGGGACAACATACATGATGTACTTGTCCCTTCCCATCCTACTATTTTACTAATTCTTTGACTTTCGCTTTCTTTCCAACACGATCTCTTAAATAGAAAAGTTTTGCTCTTCTTACTTTACCTCTACGGATAACTTCAACTCTCTCCACATTTGGAGAATGTAATGGCCAAGTCTTCTCTACGCCAATGCCATTAGAATTCTTTCTTACTGTAAAAGTAGCTCTTGTGCTTCCACCTTGTTTCTTCAATACAGTACCTTCAAAAACTTGGATTCTTTCACGTGCACCCTCTTTAATTTTCGCATAAACCTTAACAGTATCACCAACATTAAACTTTGGTGCCTCTGCCTTTAATTGTTCTGCTTCAATATTTCTTATAATATCATTCATGTCTGTGTGACCTCCTTATAATGTGGACGTTCTTAATACTTTCTGTACCAGAGGACCATCTCGCTTCTTTTCACAACATGTTATATTCTACCATGTGTCTAGTTTTTATGCAAGCGTTTTTTTTCCTGTTCAGTTAAACTTGCCTTTTTCAGTAAATCAGGTCTTCTTATAGAAGTTCTAAGAATCGATTGCTCTCTTCTCCATTTTTCAATATTTGCATGATGCCCGGAAAGTAAGACTTCCGGCACTGTTTTTCCATGCCATTCTACTGGTCGAGAATAATGGGGATATTCTAACAAATGATCTTGAAAGCTTTCGAATTCTGCTGACACATGATTATGAAGTACACCGGGAATCAATCGGGAAATTGTATCTATCATGACCATTGCAGGCAGCTCACCACCAGTTAATACATAATCACCAATGGAAACATAATCTGTAACGATTTCTTCTAATACCCGCTCGTCGATTCCTTCATAATGTCCACATAAAAAAATAAGTTCATCTTCTTTGGCAAATGATTCTGCCATTTCCTGTGAAAATGTCTGCCCCTGTGGTGATAAATAAATGACTCGTGGAGTCTTTCTCCCATTGCTGCTTATTTGTTCCTCTACAGCCTTATAAGCGCCATAAACAGGTTCTGCCTGCATAAGCATTCCAGCTCCTCCACCATATGGATAGTCATCTACACTATGATGTTTATTATCTGCATAATCTCTAATATCTACCGCCTCTATTGTCAACAATTGATTTGCAATTGCCCGTCCAATAATACTGGTATTCAATCCTTGTAATATCATCTCCGGAAATAATGTTAAAATATGAAAATTCATGTTCTCTCCTACACCAAACCTTCTAATAAATGGATCTCCATTTCCCGCTTTTGAATATCAACATTCAATATACATTGCTTAATTGCAGGTACCAGGATTTCTTTCTTGTCCAAAGTTTCAATTACATATACATCATTTGCACCCGTTTCCAACACATCAACCAAAGTGCCATATTCCATCTTGTCATCTGTAAGTACTTTCATTCCAATCATATCCGAAATAAAATATTCGTCTTTTTTTAGTTTTACAGCATCTTCTCTCTTCACAAATAAGCTGCAGCCTTTATATTTTTCTATTTCATTTATATTGTCAATCCCCTTGAATTTTAAGATAGCGAATTTCTTAAAAAATTTCACCTGTTCTATATCAAGAATGAGTTGTTCTTTTCCTGTATCAAGCATTACCTGTTTAAGCTCTTTAAATCGAGTCACATCATCCGTAGTTGGAAATACTTTTACTTCTCCCTTAATCCCATGGGTAGAAGCAATAACTCCAACCTGTAATCTTTGTTCCATATATGCTCCTTCCCAACACACATCCTCATTATAAGTTGTATGTGAATGAAGACGCAGATGCAAGATCATGCATGTAAACATGCTAATTTTGCATCTGCGTCTAATTCTTATGAATCTTGCTATTGCGCAATCTCAACAATTACTTTTTTATCGTCCTTTGCTGCTGCAGCCTTTACAACAGCTCGGATTGCCTTTGCAATACGACCCTGTTTTCCAATTACTTTGCCCATATCGGACTCTGCCACATGTACTTCGACTATTGTAGTCTTTCCATCTTGCTTTTCAGTAACAACAACGCTGTCAGGATTGTCTACTAATGCTTTCGCAATAACTTCAACCAATTCTTTCATGACGCGCACCTCCGCGATTCAGCTTATTTCTCAATGCCTGCTGCTTTAAATATTTTACCAACTACTTCTGTAGGTTGTGCACCATTGTTTAACCATTTTTTTGCTGATTCTTCGTTTACCTTGAACACGCTTGGATCTTTCGTAGGATCATAAGTACCGATTTCTTCGATAAATCTACCATCTCTTGGTGCTCTTGCATCTGCTACTACGATTCTATAGAAAGGAGCTTTCTTTTGCCCTATTCTTTTTAATCTGATTTTAACTGCCATTGTCATTTCACCTCCTTGTACAACACTCTTTTATATGATTAAAAAGGAAATTTGAATTTACCCTTTTTACCACCCATTCCTCCCATCATTCCCGGGAGTTTTTTCATCATCTTTCTGGATTGCTCAAATTGCTTTACCATACGGTTGACTTCACTAATATCAACACCTGCACCCTTAGCAATTCTATGCTTTCTAGAAGGATTTAATATATCCGGATTACGGCGTTCTTTTATTGTCATAGAATAAATAATTGCTTCCATTCCTGCCATTTTTTTCAAATTTTCTTCCGAATCCAAATCCTGTAATTGATTACCGCCCATACCGGGCATCATACTTAAAACACTGGACAAACCACCCATACTATTCATTTGCTTCATACTTTCTAAGTAATCCTCAAAATCAAACTGTGCTTTTTTTAACTTCTGCCCCATTTGTTTGGCTTTTTCTTCATCAATTTCTTCTGATGCTTTTTCAATTAATGTTAATATATCTCCCATACCTAAAATACGAGATGCCATACGATCAGGGTAAAATTGTTCTAAATCAGAAAGTTTCTCTCCCATTCCGGTATAAAGAATTGGGCGACCTGTAACTGCTTTAATAGAAAGTGCTGCACCACCTCTGGTATCTCCATCCAGCTTGGTAACTATCACTCCATCAATTCCTATTTTCTCATGAAAATGATTGGCTACATTAACTGCATCCTGACCTGTCATAGCATCAACCACTAAAATTGTTTGATGTACTGATACCTGTTCCTTAATTTCACACAGCTCATTCATCATTTCTTCATCTATATGGAGACGTCCGGCAGTATCTAATATCACCACATTGTGTCCATTTTTATTTGCATGTTCCATGGCTGCCTTTGCAATGTCTACTGGCTTGTGACTATCTCCCATAGAAAATACATCTACACCTTGCTTTTCTCCATTTACTTGTAATTGCTTAATTGCAGCTGGACGATAAATATCACAGGCAACTAACAATGGTTTTTTCCCTTTTAATTTGAACTTGCCCGCCAGTTTAGCTGTGGTTGTTGTTTTACCAGCACCTTGAAGACCTATCATCATAATAACTGTTACAGCCTGTCCGGGTTGGAATAAAATCTCTGTTGTCTCAGATCCCATCAAGGATACCAGCTCTTCATTTACAATTTTGATAACCATTTGTCCTGGATTCAGACCATTCATTACATCTTGACCAACTGCCCGTTCCTGTACATCTTTCACAAACTGCTTCACTACTTTAAAATTAACATCTGCTTCCAGTAATGCCATCTTGACTTCTCGCAATGCTACTTTTACATCATCTTGAGTCAGACGCCCTTTGCTTCGCAAATTTTTAAACACATTCTGCAATTTCTCGGTCAAACTATCAAATGCCATACTATAACTCCTCTATGATTTCACTGGAAATTCTTTTCATATCCTTCATCCATTCACTCGTTGATTCCTGAACAGACATTTCTGCTTCTATTAATTCATTCATCTTTGTCAGTCTTGCCTTAATAAATAAAAACTTCTCTACTAAATGAAGCTTTGCTTCATATTCTTCTAAAATCTTGTTACACCGCTTGATTAAATCGTGTACACCCTGCCTGCTAATACCTTCGTTTACTCCTATCTCACTCAAAGATAAATCTTCTTGTATAAATTGTTCATAGATGTTTTTTTGATGGTTTGTAAGCAATTCACCATAAAAATCATATAATAATGCCTGTTCTAAGATTTCATTCATTTTTTATCACCTTTGTCATCATAAACGAAATCGCAAAAGCTGTCAAGTGTTTTTTCTTGACAGCCTTTGCGATTATTTTTCTGCATCCTATTTTATATACAAATTAATTTTTCTACATTTAATAATCCCCAGCCTTGCTGGTTCATAGAAAGTCCAAGGTCTGTACTGCTTTCACGTAACCTTAATTTCACTTCTACATTGTTCATATCAGGATATTTAGATAATAATAATGCAATGGCACCCGATACTACCGGGGTAGACATAGAAGTACCACTTTTTACAGTATAAGGTGACTTTAACTGTTTTAAATACTGTGCGTTGCAAGAAGTAATATAAGAGCCTGGTGCTAGAATATCTGGCTTAAATACAAATTCAAATGTAGGACCTCTTCCAGAATAATCCTTTATTTTATGCCCAAAACTATCAATATAAAATTGATCATTAGAAGAACCTACCGTAATGACTTTTTTACTGATTCCAGGTGTTGTAATACTTCCTTTTTGTGGACCATAATTTCCAGCTGCAGTAACTACTACCATTCCCATATTCCACAATTCTTCTACTCCTGCCACTAATCGCGCTTCATCACTAGAATTAATTGTAGGAAGCGTTCCCACTGAAATATTTACAATTTTTATATTATATTTAATTTGATGACACAGTACCCAACGTATTCCTTTTAGTACACGGCTAATATTACCCTGTCCCTTCGAATCTAATACTTTGACACTATATATATCACATGCCGGTGCCATTCCACTGTACTGTTCTCCGGACAATTTCCCACTTCCACCTACAATACCACTTACATGGGTTCCATGCCCATTATCATCATATATTTTATCTATATAACTGACTGCA
>JAVXHY010000025.1:0-24349 GCA_036656615.1 Lachnospiraceae bacterium
TAGATATCAATATGAGCGATGTGGATGGCATTGCGCTTGCAAAGCATTTAAAACAAGTGAACCCCAAGATTAATATCATCTTTGTGACCGCCTACAAAAAATATGCAATGGAGGCGCTTTCGCTCCACAGCAGCGGCTATATTATGAAGCCAGCCACCAAGGAAAAAATAGAATATGAGCTGGAGCATCTGCGCCGCCCTGTTGCCATGCAGACAAAACACAAGGTCTGGATTCAGTGCTTCGGAAACTTTGAAATTTTTGCGGATGGAGAGCCAATTAAATTTGCGTACAACAAAACAAAAGAGTTGTTGGCATTTTTGGTTGACCACAGGGGGGCTTTCTGTTCTAACGGCGAAATTATTGCGGCATTGTGGGAGGATGACAGCGACAGCGTGAAAAAAAAATCCTATCTGCGTGATCTTCGAGCTGACTTGCTGACAACCTTTACCACGCTTGGCGCAGAGGAATGCATCCGCAGGCAGCGCGGTGTAATGGCGGTTTCACCGGATCAAATTGCCTGCGACTACTACAACTGGATGAAGGGCGACATCGAGGCGATTAATGCCTACCGGGGCGAATATATGTCCCAGTACAGCTGGGGTGAATTCACCCATGGTGGCATTGAAAGGACTGCGACTGTCGGCAGGCATGATGGGGAGGTGAAGGAATGGATTTAATCAATGCCAGCTTGGATTTATTTGCGGTTGCGATTATCGGAGTACTGCTGATTGGTACTGCTTTTGAGCGCGATCATCCAAAGCCATTTGGTAGGAAAATAATTCTGTTGCTGGTGGGACACATGGTGGGACTGCTCTGTGACAGCGTACTGTGGTTTTGGGAACCGGGGTTGTTTCCCGCCGTCAGCGTCCCTGCTGCAGTTGCGGTTGAGAAGGCAGCCCTTTTGATTGCTTACTGTGCGTTTGCCGGGATGACCATAATCTACACCGATTGCATCGTGAAATATATTGAGGAAAAGGCCTCTGTCTCTAAGTACATCGTCCCTTTTACCATAGCCGTAAGCATCGTTGCAGTTGTGCTTTGGACAATATCCATCTTTAATGGAATGTTTTTCACCTTTGATGAAAAGGGCATGTTTGTGACCAACCGGTTTTATTGTTTCACCCAGGGCATCATTGGTCTACTACTATGCATGGATATGGTTTTAATCGTGAAGCATCGCAAGGCAATGGGCTGGCGCAATGCGATACCGCTGCTGCTCTACATCTTGCTTCCAGTTATCGGCTTTTTCATGTCCTTTTGGTGGGATGTAACTCCTGTTTATATTGCCGCCACCCTTTCCATGCTTTTGATGTTCATTGTATTTCACTTAGAACAGGATAAGCAGCTTCGGCAGCAGGAACGGCAACTGACACAAAACCGCATTTCTATCATGCTCAGTCAGATACAGCCGCATTTTTTATACAATACGCTGACCGCCATCTGCGGCCTGTGTGATGAAAACCCCAAGGAAGCGAAAAAGGTAACGGCTGAATTTGCCGACTATCTGCGGCACAATCTGGAATCGCTGACCCAAAGCACACCTGTACCCTTCGAGGACGAGCTGCGGCACACCAAGGTTTACCTCGGCATTGAGAAGAAACGGTTTGAGCAGAGGCTGAATATTGTCTACGACATCGCAAACATTGATTTTCGTATTCCCGCACTTACCATACAGCCGATTGTTGAAAATGCGGTAAAGCATGGCGTGACCCGAAAAAAATCCGGTGGCACTGTCACCCTTTCCACAAGGGAAATGGAGGACTGCTATGAAATCATCATCGCAGACGATGGTGTGGGCTTTGATGTAAATGAGCCGCTGACAGACCTCGATACCCACGTCGGCAAAGAAAATGTGCGCTGTCGCTTGTGGTCCATCTGCCGCGGAACACTTGACATCAAAAGTACAGTAGGCGAGGGTACAACCGCCATTATCAGAATACCGAGAGGGAAAGTTCCGCCGTATTAGGAACCTCAGTTGGTATGGTTCAGGGCGGAACAATACGCAAAGGTAAAGCTGGGCGATTATCTGAAAAAATCAAAAAAATTTATGAAAATTTTTTTAAAAAACCTCAAACCGACATAAATACAGGGGTTTTGAATATTTTGTTCTTGAAAAATCCCCGACGCTTTCCCGACACTTCGTTTTATATAATGAATAAGATTGAGAAAAAGAAAACCGTTTTTTGTGCCGACAGACGGGGGACGGGGGGATGAAGATGAAGCAGAAACTTGAAGCATGGTGCTATGGCGGGAAAAGCAAAGCCTTTTACACTGCGCAAAGTGAAGCTATTCACCAGTACAATACAAAAATGATGGAACGTCTGCTTCTCGTCATGACAATGATTATAGGGTCTTACCTTGCGGTAAGTATGGGATCGGAGCTTTTTTCAATGTATTCCAGCGCCTATATCGCTTGCTTTTTTGCACTGTTTTCAATGCTCTGCACCTTTAAGCTGAAGAAAAAAAAGAGCATTCTATTTACCAGAAGCTTCCTCATTTTATTTTCTGTTGTTGTGTTTGCTTTTGTCTGCGCACTAGGCACTTTCTTTGAACCGAACGCAAGAGCGACGCTCGTTATTGTATATATCCTTGTGTTACCCATGCTGTTTGTTATCCCGACGCACTATATGTACGGTTTTTTGTCACTTGCCACTGCTGTGTTTTCCATAATTGCGCTGACTGTTAAGGACTTAACCTCTGCGCAAATGGATATCGTTCACAGCGTCACCTGTATTGTAATTGGAATTTTCCTCTCGCATCATATCTTAGAAAGCCGAATGGTTCTGTATGCGCAGAGTGAGCAGCTTGACGCACGCAACGCAGAGTTGGACAAGGAGTTACAGGAGAAAGAAATACAACTGCTGCAAAGCCGTATTTCTATCATGCTCAGTCAGATACAGCCGCATTTTTTATACAATACGCTGACCGCCATCTGCGGCCTGTGTGATGAAAACCCCAAGGAAGCGAAAAAGGTAACGGCTGAATTTGCCGACTATCTGCGGCACAATCTGGAATCGCTGACCCAAAGCACACCTGTACCCTTCGAGGACGAGCTGCGGCACACCAAGGTTTACCTCGGCATTGAGAAGAAACGGTTTGAGCAGAGGCTGAATATTGTCTACGACATCGCAAACATTGATTTTCGTATTCCCGCACTTACCATACAGCCGATTGTTGAAAATGCGGTAAAGCATGGCGTGACCCGAAAAAAATCCGGCGGCACTGTCACCCTTTCCACAAGGGAGCGGGAGGACTGCTATGAAATCATCATCGCAGATGACGGTGTGGGCTTTGATGTAAATGAACCGCTGACAGACCCTGATACCCATGTTGGCATAGAAAATGTGCGCTGCCGCCTGTGGTCCATCTGCCGTGGAACGCTTGACATCAAAAGTATAGTAGGCGAGGGTACAACCGCTATTATCAGAATACCGAGAGGGAAAGTTCAGCCGTATTAGGTGCCGCGGTTGGTAAGGTTCAAGGCGGCACAATAAACAAAGGTAAAGCCGTATGTACGGCTTTTGAGTTCGTGAAATAATGTAAAAATGAAAGAAAAAAAAGAAAATCTAAGATTATTTAGGGAGATGAGAACAGGTTGACACATAAAAAAATACAAGTACTTCATGCTGGTAGACAATGTCTGAACAAAAAATATGGGCTGAGCTTAGAACGCGAGGATTGCCTTTATTTTATTTATCCTGGAAAATGCAAACTGTGTGGCGAGGTGCATAATATTGTGGCAGACATCCGATGGACGCGCCGATGGAAACTATTGTTTCGGTAAGACGTTCATACAGTTCGGTCTTTGTGCATCTACTATCACCGCAAAGAAGCAGTGGAATATCAGAAATATCATAATTATAATATAGTAAAAAAATGAAAAAAGCAGGCGGTCTCTTCATGATTCGAAATGAGGAAGGGACCGCCTGTTTTTTTCATTTTATAAAAATTATTTAACAAATGTTTAACTTTATACTCACTGGAATTTGCTTTTTCGCATATATAATAGCCATCAGAGAGGAGAGAAGTATGAATTTGAAAAAAGTAAAAATGAAAAATATGAGAACAACCTTAATGTTTGTTTTACCAGCATTTATTCCATTGGTAATATTCTGGATATATCCTATTTTACGTTCTTTAATTATCAGCTTTACCAATTGGGATTATATGACCCCTACATATAATTTTGTGTTTTTTGATAATTTTCAGGCATTGTTTATGGATCGTAGATTTTATCAGGCACTTTGGAATACATTGGTATTTACTTTAGGAACATTGATTCCGACAATTATAGGTGGATTAGGACTTGCATTGTTACTGAAAGATAATTTTCGAGGAAATGGCCTGTACAAGTTTATCCTATTTTCACCGTGGATTACACCTACTGTTGCAATTTCTATTGTATGGACTTGGATTTTTGAGCCAAGTACAGGAATGGCAAATATGATTTTACGTTTTTTGCATATACCTACGTTGCAGTGGATACAAAGTTCTGATACAGCAATGCTGGCAGTCATTTTAGTAACTGTGTGGAAGAGTCTTGGATATGCAATGATATTTTACCTATCTGCACTTGAAAAAGTACAACAAGATCTGTATGAGGCAGGTGGAATGGATGGAGCTAAAAGATGGCAGCGATTTAGAGATATAACAATTCCATGTATTTCACCCACTACATTTTTTCTGGTTATTATTACAATGATTAATTCACTGCAAGCGTATGATCAAATTCAAATCTTAACACAAGGCGGTCCTTCGGGCAGTACAAGAACTTTATTGTACATGTATTATCAACTGGGATTTGAAGAATTTAATATGGGTCAAGCAACAGCGGTTGCCATGGTTTTAATTACAATTACGGTATTGCTTTCCTTGGTTCAATTTAAGGCATCAAAAAAATGGGTTCATTATTAGTAGGAAGGAAAGTTATGGAAATACAAAGAATATATAAAGCAAAAAACTGGATATCAAAAATATTAAAAAGTGCTTTGTTAGTCATAGCAAGTGTTTTCACGGTATTTCCATTTTTTTGGATGATTGTAAGTGCTTTAAAGACAAAAGCAGAAATTATGAATGTTGCCGCAATTTTTCCGACGCAGCCTCAGTGGGGAAATTTTGTATCTGTTTTATTAGATTCACCTCTATTAAGATACATCGGAAATAGTTTATTTGTTTCAACAGCAACATTAGTTATACAGCTTGTAACTGGGGCAATGATTGCTTATGCTATTGTATTTTTGAAATTTAAAGGTCGAAAAATGTTGTTTGCCATTATTATGGGAACTTATATGCTTCCAACAGCCGCAACGTACATACCTAGTTACATTATATTGGCGAATTGGAATATGCTGGATACTTATCGGGGTCTTATTATTTCTAATGCAGTCAGTATATTTGGGATTTTTTTGTTAAGACAGGCGTTTATGCAGGTTCCAATAGGTATGATTGAAGCGGCCCGAATAGATGGAGCTAAGCATTGGAATATTTTGTGGGAAGTAATTTTCCCTATGACAAAATCTTCATTTATTACATTTGGATTAATGAGTTTTATTGCTTGCTATAACAGTTATATGTGGCCGTCTTTAATCACAGATTCACCAGAACTTAGTTTGGTATCCCAAGGGTTACGCAGATTTTTCATTGAAGGGGGCTCTTATGGAACAGAGTGGCCCTTAGTAATGGCGGGTTGCACTTTCATTGTATTACCTCTGTTAATTTTATTTGCATTTACTCAAAAATGGTTTATTAATGGAATTGGGGGAGACACGGGTATGAAAGGATAATCCTTTTATATATAGATTAAAAAAAAACTAGAATATGATAAGGAGAGACAAATGAAAAAGAGAATGATAGTGGCACTTGGATTGATTTTGGCATTGATGGTATCATTGCTAACAGGATGCAGCGAAAGTGAAAAGAAAAATACATCCACTGAGGTAAAAGAGGGAGAAGCCGTAGAGATTAATTTTTGGTATTCCGGTGGAAAGACAGCAGTTGGCGTGTTAGGGGATATAGTAGCAGATTTCAATGAATCGCAGACAACATATCATATTAATGAAGTGACTCAGGCAGATTATACGGAGACTTATGAAAAGTTGCAGGCAGGTATTGCAGGGAAAAAAGCCCCAGATATTGCATTGATTGATGTAGATAAAGCATTGAGTCTATCGAATAAGGGATTGCTTGCAGATATTAGTAAATATACAGAGGAAGATAGTGAGTTTGAACAAGATGATTATCTGGGAGTATTTTACAATCAAGGATTAGATACGCAAAAGAAATTATTTGCTTTTCCAGCCTATGGGACTACCCAAGTATTCTATTATAATAAGGCGGCTTTTGAGGAAGCAGGGGTAAAGGCGGAAGAGATTAAGACGTGGCAGGATTTGGAAGAAGCAGCTAAAAAATTGTCAAAAGCAGATGGTTCATTTTATGGATGGGAGCCAATGTGGGGATATAAGAATCTTATAGATGCAGCGTTTAGTAATGGGGCATCTATGTATAGTGAAGATGGAAAAACGGTAACCATTAATTCAAAAGAGTGGATAGAAGTGTGGGAAAGTTTTCGTACATGGATTCATGATGATAAAATTATGAAAATTAATTCTGGCGGACAAGGATGGGAATATTGGTATAAAACCATTGATGATGTGCTTCAAAACAAAGCAGGTGGATATACAGGATCATCAGGAGATCAGGCAGATCTTGATTTTTCAATTGTAGGTGCAATAGAACAGCCAGGGTGGGGTGATCATGCTTCTTATCCAACAGCAGAGGCATTACAATTAGTTATGCTAGAAGGTTCGGAAGATGCAAAAAAAGAAGGAGTATATGAATTTATGAAATTCTTTACTACTCCAGAAAATCAGGCAAAGTGGTCTAGGGAGACTGGATATGTGGCTGTGCGTAAATCAACCCAGGAGGTAGATGAATTCCAAAAATATACAGAAGAAAATCCACAAGCATTGGTTCCTTTACAGCAAGCAATTCATAGTTCTATTTTACCGGTAGATATTACTGGTGGGAAAATCTACGATGCATTGACGATTGCAGCAGATAAAGTGGAAATTGAAGGCATTCCGGCAAAAGAAGCATTGGATGAGGCACAAAAAACGGCACAAAAAGCATTAGAGAGTATAAAATAATGAATCTTTTAGTTTCCCTAGACGGAATTTCAAATCAATTATTTGAAAAAGAGTATAAAATAAGAAAATCATTATTTCCAACACATGTTTATGTAAAACGCTTACAGACGGTAAATCCGTCTGTAACGTTTCCGGTACATGTAAGTGTCATGACAGGAAAGCATCCAGCTTCTCACGGGATTTTTGAAAATGTGACCGTAACGGATCAGGAATTTACACGGATAGAGTTGTATCATTTGTTAAAGGCACAGTCAAGAGAAATACTAAAAACAGAAACAATATTTGACAAGCTTGTAACAAAAGGAATTCAATGTAAAACTATACATTGGCCCATGGCTGCAGGACTTTTAGCAAAGTGTGTACCGGAAAGCGCAGTAGTACATGATGATTCAAATAGTGTGGAATATGCAAAGATATTGGATAAGAAAGCCTATAAAGAGTTAGAGGACGCAATGAAAGGGAAGAAGGAAGATTTGATAGCAGTACATTTTGTGGAATATGATGCTGCAGCCCATATTTATGGTGTTGAAAGTAAGAAAACCAGAGAGGCATTGCAGCGAGTCCTTTCTTATGTAGACAAAATCTTGGGAAAAAGAAATACATATGAGGTGGAATATCTTTTGTTTTTTTCAGATCATGGTTTGATTTCTCGTACGGATTCGTTTTTTCCAAATCAATATGTAACAGCACATGGATATGAAGAAAAATGGAAGAAAAAACAGTTTCGTTTTTTGTGTGATGGAAGTGGAAGTGTGTTGTACTATAGCCATATGACAAAAAGAGAAGATGAAGAATTATTAGCATGTCTGATGTCTTCTGGAAAAACAAATCATTATGAGTGGATACCAGAAAGAAAATTTCATCTGCCATTCCCTAAAGCAATCATAGATTTGAAGCGAGGTGTATGTGCAGAAGATATCATGCCAGGAGAGAAAGCAAAATATGCGCAAATGAAAGGGATTCATGGATATCACAACCAACAGGTAGAAGAAATGGATGGGTTTCTATTAGGATTCACAAAAAATAAAATAAAAACACAAATTTTAGAAAAAAGAGATGTCACAGATATTACAGAAACTATAGCAAAATTTTACGATATAGATTTTAAAACAGAGGGGCAAGTGATTGCAGAGATTTTATAAGAGGAGGATTTTTAATGATGAATAGTATTGAGTTAGCAGTGTTTGATTTAGCAGGGACAACAGTGCAAGATGACAATGCAGTAAGAAATTGTTTGTATAAGGCAGCACAAGAATTTAACTTACAGGCAACGCCAGAGGAAATTGGAGATTTGATGGGGACGAATAAAATTCATTTATACCAATATTTAATTGCAAAAAATAAAGGAAATGTTATGAATTTTAGGGAATTTGAAATTAAAATTGCAGAAGACTCTTATAAGCAGGCGAAACAGATATATGATTGTTATGTACAAATCATGATTCATTATTATAGAACCAACTGTAAAGAAGTGGAAGGAGCATCTAAAGTATTTGAATGGTGTCATCAAAATAATATAAAAGTGGCTACGGGAACGGGATTTCACTCAGATATCAATGGAGCAATCTTTGATTGTCTGGGGTGGTTGAAAAATGGGTTGGTAGACTATGCAGTAGATTTAGATATGGTACCAGAAGGAAAAGGAAGACCGGCTCCGTTTATGATTTTTAAGGCTATGGAATATCTAAATGTACAAAATGTTCGTTCTGTTATTAAATTAGGAGATACACCAGCAGATATGTTAGAAGGTTATCATGCTGGATGTCGTGCAGTAGTTGGTGTTACAACAGGATCAACACCCGTGTCTTCATGGGGGAAATATTGGCATACACATGTAATAGAAACAGTACGTGACTTACCAGGGCTTATAGAAAATGGTTTGATTGTATAGGAGGATAATCATGCAGGAAAAGTGGGAAAATATTGCTAACATAGGAATTGTATTTCCAAAGCTTTTTGGAAATATTACAACGGAAGAACAGTTTAATGATTGTCTAATGCAAATATTGGTGGATCCTTTTTTTACAGTAGTTGAACTTTCCTATATTGAAAATAAAGAATGGCTAATAAAAGCAGCAAAATGGACACAAAAGGCAGGTGTTGAAGTCATTTTCAATGGGGGAGAAGCTTTCCGAAAGCTATTAATTGATTTAAGCAGTTTGGATCAGGAAACAAGAAAAAAATCGGTGGAAATGTCAAAAATGCTTGTAGAACAGTGTTATTTATTACAGGCAAAGATCTTTCATATTGTGACTGGAAAATATACGAATAGTGACGAACGGATAGAAATGCTACAGGCATTTACGCAATCTGTAAAAGAAATTTGCAAGTATGCAAAAGAAAAAAGTACGGATTATGAATTGATGATTTCCTTGGAGACAGGGGACCGATATTATGACAGGAAGTATCTACTGGGACCAACGAATGAAGCTATAATGGTACTTCGCAATGTGAGAGAAGAATATGACAATTTTGGGCTTTTGTTAGATCAAAGTCATTTCCCAGTCATGAAAGAAGATCCATATAAAGCACTCTGGGAAGGAAAGGAATATTTAACCCATGTACATATTGGGAATTCTTATGTGAAGGATCAAAGTGTTTCCTATTTTGGAGATAAACATTTGCCATTTGGAGTAAAGGATTCGGCTGTAGGGACAGAAGAATTAGCAAAATTTTTAAGAACTTTGGATGAAATAGGATTCTATCAATCACCAAAAGCTACAAAAAAACCAACTATTTCTTTTGAAGTGGGACCAATGGATGAAGAAACACCAGAGTTTGTGCTGGCAAATATTAAACGAGTATTTTATGAAGCGTGGTTAAAGCAAAACATTAATTAGAGAGGGAAAATATATGAAAGTGCTAATCGTAGGATATTTTACAGAGTGTTCAAAAGAAAGAATTATAAATTCATTTCCCCCCGAATGGGAAATATGTATTGTGGAACCAGGAGAAGAAATAGAATATATTTCAAGTTGTGAAATCTTGATTCCAGAACATATTATGGTAGACGCCAAATTGTTAGAAAAAGCAAAAAAATTAAGACTTGTGCAAACAGGTGCAGGATTTGATAATGTGGATATTGAAGCATGTACAAATAAACATATCTGGGCAGCAAATGCAGCAGGAGTTAATGCAGTTGCAGTAGCTGAGCATACACTTGCTTTTCTATTGGAGTTCTATAAAAATATTGCATATTTAGATGCTTGCATGAAACAAAATTTAGATGAAAAACTATTGTCCTATACCGGCGCAGAAGTGGCTGGAAAGGTAATTGGTATTATAGGACTTGGTGCAATTGGAAGAAGAGTTGCAAAATATTGTCACGCATTAGATATGGAGACTATAGCATATGATATCAATTCAGATGTATCATGTGAAGATTATATTAAAAAAGTAGGATTAGAAGAACTCATTATTCGTTCGGATGTTGTTACAACCCATATTTTTCTAAATGAACAGACAAGAGGAATGATCAACCAAAATGTTTTTCGAAAGATGAAAAATAGTGCTCTGTACATAAATACTGCAAGAGGTGGGATTGTTGTTGAGGAAGATTTAATAAATGCAATAAAGCAAGGGGAGATAGGTGGTGCATGTTTGGATGTTTTTGAAAAAGAACCATTGGAAAGTAATAGTGAACTTCGTCAATTAAAGAAGGTGATTTTGACACCTCATACAGCTGGTATGCCAGATGGATTAAAGTTCCATAAGGCAAGATATGCATTCTTTTTGTCTAATATAAAAAAAATAGTTTCGGGATGTATACCAGAGAGTAATTTGAATTTTGTGGAGAATAGAGAATGGCACAATTAGAATTAAGACATATTTATAAAAGATTTCAGGATGGGGTAGAGGCAGTAAAAGATTTTAATATGTATATTGAAGAAGGAGAATTCATTATATTTGTAGGACCATCTGGTTGCGGAAAGTCTACGATACTTCGTATGATTGCCGGATTGGAGAAAATTACAGATGGAGAATTAAACATGGATGGAATTCAAGTAAATGGAGTGGAATCTTGTGATCGAAACATTGCCATGGTATTTCAAAACTATGCATTATATCCTCATATGTCCGTGTTTGAAAACATTGCTTATAGCATGAAATTGCAAAAAATTCCAAAACAAATTAGGAAGAAAAAAGTAGAGGAAGTTGCTGAAATGTTAGGAATTCAAGAAATACTAAATCGAAAACCTAGAGAACTTTCCGGAGGACAAAAACAACGAGTTGCTATGGGACGTGCAATTGTAAGAAAACCTAAAATATTCTTAATGGATGAACCTTTATCAAATCTAGATGCCAAATTAAGAAATCAGGTGAGGCAAGAAATAGTAAAGTTATATCAAACGTTAAAGACAACATTTATCTATGTAACTCATGATCAAGTAGAGGCTATGACACTTGGGACAAGAGTTGTAGTTCTAAAAGATGGTGAAATCCAACAAGTTGCTGTTCCTAAAGAGCTATACGAAAGGCCTGTAAATAAGTTTGTTGCAAGTTTTATAGGAACTCCACAAATGAACTTTATTGAGGGCAAATGTATTCGTGAAGAAGAAAGGGTATATATCCAAATTGGATTAGAACGGTTGACGCTTACTCCAAAAATGGGAAAAGAACTTTGTGAAAAGAGATGTATTGGGAAGCAAGTACTGGTAGGAGTGCGCCCAGAGGATGTAAAACTCTGTGAAAAGGCAGACTTAGAGCTTACAGTAAATGTATATGAGATGCTTGGAGCAGAAGCATTTATTTATTTTAATTATCAAGGGGTGGAAATGTCTGCTAAAGTGAGTCCAGATAGCAATGTTGAAAGAGGGAATAAGATAAAGATTCAATTCGATGTGGAACGAATTCACTTGTTTGATCTTTATACGGAGCAAAGAATTATATAAAAGCAATGAGAGAAAGTCTATGCTCCGTATATGGTTTAGAATATACACTAATTGTATATAAGTGTAGACATGAAAAGTTGGATGCACTATAATTTATAATAAGTTTGTATGGTTGGAAATACGGAGAGTAAAAGGGGAAATTTAATGGATGATCAAGAAATAGTATGTTATTGTGACCATGTAACCAAAGGAGAACTTATCAACGCTATGGAGCAAGGAGCAAAAACGCTTGCAGATATTAAGCATATGACAGGAGCCTGCTGCAGTTGCAAGTGTGCAGAATTAAATCCCAGTGGGAAGTGTTGTGCACAAGACATTGCACTTGTGATGAGAGAGCACTTGCTATCAAAGAAAATCGAGGTATTATAAAATGAAGGACGTAATCCAGTCGCAGCATTTTATACTGCGCATTCATATTACGGAAAAATAATGGAACAAAAAGAACTAAAAAGTAATTTTTAGTTCTTTTTGTGTGTACATACAATCGATGTTTTTAGTTATTAATCTCAATTAATCCACAAGAGCTGCAAGCTTTTTATCCATAAGGAACATGAGAATTGCGGCGATAAATGCTACTAATGCAACTCCAATACATGCATTCTTGAATGCAAAGCTGCCACCAAATAGGAATCCATATACATAGCCATATGTTTTTGCAGCTATAAATGTTGCAAATCCCCATATAGACATCATTACAGCTAGGTATTTACTTGGGGAATACTTACTAATGAAAGAATGTCCAAGTGGTGAAAAGAACATCTCTCCAAGTGTTAGTAAGAATACAGATCCAAGTAACCATAATACGCTGGCTTTATTCTGTCCTCGTGTGATATCGATGATTGCATATAATACATAGCTTAATCCCAAAATTGCAATACCACAGCCTGTCTTTTTAAACAAACTCATATCTCCTTTTGGTCTAGAAGCAAGTTTGATCCAGAAGGTTGCCATAATAGGTCCAAGAATTACACAGAATAGTGAATTCCCAGCATCGAACCATGTAGAAGGTACTTCGTATCCGGCAATAACCCAATTCATATTATCCGCCCAATAGTAATATACTGGAAGGTAAGCAAGATACCAGAATATCCAGAACACAATGGAGAAGGCAGAAGCTATAATGATTGCACCAATTCTTTTCTTTTCAATTAGTGTAAGAGGTTTTTTCTCACCTTTTTTTTCTTTTACTTCTATTTTTAATTCAAGCTCTTCATCAGTCAATGTCTTTTTAAATGGATATTTTCCAATATCACCAAGAAAGCGCCAACAAACAAGGAAATACCATAATGCTCCCAAAATCATAACAAGTGCAGCAATTTTAAAGCAAGGTGCAAATCCAAGTACTCCATCTTTTGCAAATACATCTTTGTAAAGAATCCCAACCAAAAATGTTCCGATAAAAGCACCTACATTTACTAACATATAACGCATTGAGAATGCAGAATCCATTTGCGCTTTATTTGTAATGACACGTCCTATAATTGGTCCGTTTTTGAACAGTCCAAGTCCTAAACTGACGAAAAAAATCATCAGATAAACGCCAGTTGTTCCCGTGGCAATAGACCCCATAAAATATCCAACACCAGCAATAATCATACCAATAGGTGTTGTATATTTGGCCCCTATATAACGGTCCACAACAATCCCACCAAGAAGTGGAATCAAATAAGAAAATGCAGTCAGGTTGGATTGCATATTAGCTGCTACGGTGTCCGATAATCCAAGTCCTCCGGTTGCTACAGTTGCAGTTACAAAAAGTAAAATCAATGAACGTCCAAGATAATAAGACAAACGCTCAAAAATCTCAGTACATGCGCATGCCCAAAATGCTTTTGGGTAGCCTTTTTTCGGTGTTTCCATAATTTAATATCTCCTTCTTCAAATGTCTTTTATCTCATTTCTCTTAAAAATACTTTATATCCTTTAAATACCTCATATATATCGGCTTTACTTGTCACTTCATGTGGTGCATGCATAGATAAGACTGCTACACCACTATCAATGACATTCATTCCGTAATTAGCCATAAGATATGCGATGGTTCCGCCACCTCCAAGATCAACTTTTCCCATTTCGGCCGTTTGAAATCCAATTTGACTTTCATCAAATATATTTCTAAGCTTTGCTATGTATTCTGGGTTGGCATCATTTGTTGCATTCTTTCCACGGCTTCCGGTATATTTATTTAGTACCAGTCCACGTCCAAAGTAAGCACTATTCTTTTTCTCAAAGGCATCTGCATATAGCGGATCATAAGCAGCACTGACATCAGAGGAAAGCATAAAGGAATTGCGTAGTGCACGTCGAACCTTTACATGGGTACCTTCGCCAATTAATGTTGTAAGCTCTGCCACGGTATCCTCGAAAAATCTGGATTGCATACCAGTTGCCCCCATATTGCCAATCTCTTCTTTGTCTATTAAAATACAGCAGCTTGTACGCTCTGGTTTTTCGATTTCCAGCATGGCGAACAAAGAAGTAAATGCACAGACTCTGTCATCCTGTCCATATCCTATAATCATACTTCTGTCAAGACCACAATCCCTAGCTTTTCCTGCTGGAACCATTTCTAACTCTGCAGATAAAAAGTCTTCCTCTTCTATATCATAGCTTTCTTTTAAATACTGAAGAATTGCAGCTTTTACCTGATCCTTTTCTTCTTTCATTCCAGGCAGAGGCTTAGTTCCTATTAAAACATCTAATCCTTCACCCTCAATCACTACACTTGCCTTTTTTTCCATCTGTTCCTGTGCAATATGAATCAAAAGATCGGATATGACTAATACGGGATCATCATCTTTTTCTCCAATCACAATCTTTACGCTTGTGCCATCTTTCTTAATCACTGTTCCATGAATTGCAAGTGGAAGTGTTACCCATTGATATTTTTTAATTCCACCATAATAGTGAGTATCTAGATATGCCATACCCATATCTTCATATAAAGGATTTTGTTTTACATCTATTCTTGGAGAATCTACATGTGCTCCAAGGATATTCATTCCTTCTTCTAATGGTTTCGTTCCAATTTGAAACAATGCGAGTGCTTTGCCCATGCATTGAGCGTAGACCTTGTCTCCTGGTTGAAGCATTTGATTGTTTTTCACAGAGTCTGTTAGATTATGGTATCCGCATTCCTCAGCCATAGAAATAGCAAGGCTGACACATTCTCTTTCTGTTTTTGCATCGTCCAAACATTGTTTATATTTATTACATAAATATTCCAGTTCCTGGGTTTCTTTCGTTCCGTATTCTCCCCACATATTTTTTCTTTCCATCTGTTGTTCTCCTTTTTAGATTGCCCTTGTATATGTTTTCAACCATTCTTTTTCTTCAGAGTCTAAATATGGCGCAACACGATCATATACCGTTGCATGATATTCGTTCAACAATTTTTTATCCTCTTCTGACATTAATTCTGGAACAATTGCGTCAAGATCAAATGGAACATAAGTAATTGTTTCCATATAAAGGAACTGTCCATACTCATTCATTTCTCCTTTGCGCACAAGTAATTCATTTTCCAGTCTGATTCCATGTGAACCCTCGATATAGATTCCTGGTTCATCTGTAAGTACCATGCCTTCCTCTAAGGGATGTGATTCTCCAGCTCTATATTTCCAACGAAATCCAGTAGGACTTTCATGGACATTTAAGAGATATCCAATTCCATGTCCAGTACCATGATTAAAGTTCAGATTTCTATCCCAGAATGGTTTTCTTGCAAGAATATCAAGAACTAATCCTGTTGTCCCATACAAGAACTTTGCATTTGCTAATTGTAAGTTACTAATTGCAACTAATGTAAAGTGCTCTTTTTTCTCTTGGGATATTTCACCTAGTGCATAAGTTCTGGTAATATCTGTAGAGCCTTCAAGGAAACCGGCTCCCGTATCTGCCAAGAAAAAGTTTCCTTCCTCTAGCGAAACGTCTGTTTCAGGGCTTGATTCATAATGACAAAGAGCGCTATGTTCTCCATAAGCACAGATAGGTGCAAAACTTGGACGAATATAATTCTCCTGAGCTTCTCTAAGCTCATCTAGTTTTGCAGAAGCACTTAATTCTGTAATGGTCATTTTGTTATAGTTTTCTTTGATCCATTTCATAAATTTCACATAACAAATACTATCCTTAATTTCCGCTTTTCTGATATTTTCAAGCTCTGTCTCATTTTTCATTGCTTTAAATAAAATAGCTGGGTTTCTACCTTCTATTTTTTCCACTTTTTCTGGAATATTGCTATAGATTGAGTAGTTGATCTTAGCAGGGTCAATTAATAATTTTTCCGTGCTGTCAATTCTTTTGATATCTTCATAGATATCATTATAAGCATGAAATACAATTCCATCTTTCTGAAGAGCTGCTTTCATTTCAACAGATAATTTCTCTTCATTGATATATACATCCATTTTATTCATGGTAATAATTGCATAAGACAATACTAATGGGAAGAATTCAATATCATTTCCTCGAATATTTAAAATCCAGCAAATGTCATCTATAGTAGTAAGCACATGTGATGTAGCATGAGCTTTTGTCATTTCTTTACGAATACGTGAAAGCTTAGACGCAACAGATTCTCCGGTATATTTTTCTTCTAATGCAAATGCTTTTTCTTCACTAAGTAATGGACGATCCGTCCAAATCTGATGGATCAAGTCTTCTTCATAATAGATAGTCCCTTGTTTTTCAGATACAATTGACTCGTATTGGATACCTTCACCCATAGAAACAACACGGCCATCAAATGCGAGCGTACCGCCTTTTGGAAGCTTTTGAGCAATATATTCTGCAACATCTGGCACTCCTGGTTCGCCCATTTTAAATAAATGAACCGGAGATCCCATAAGTTGTTCAGCAGCCTGAATAAAATAACGACCATCTGTCCATAATCCAGCTTCATTCTGAGTGATTACAGCAGTACCGGCAGATCCTGTAAAACCGGTAATAAACTTTCGGACTTTAAAATGTTCTCCAACATACTCGCTCTGATGAAAGTCTGCGGTTGGCACAACATAAACCTCAATCCCTTTTTCTTTCATCATTTTTTGCAATTGTACAACTCTTTTGGTAACATCTGACATAATTTCTCACCTAGTTTTATGCATTTTGCACAAAACTAATCCTTCCTTATTTGATTTCCTTGTGATAATACATTGTCTTTTGTTAACAATTTACAATAAACAATTCAAAATGTCAAGTATATCTTCTAAATTAAAAAAATGTTTCATTCTGTTTTGAAACTCTTTTGTTTACCACTTACTCCGCTTGTGCTAGAATACAAATAAACAAGTTCAATTCTATCAAAGGAAGGGAATAAAAAATGAGTGAAATAAAATACCGTACTTTGCGTGAAAATGTTGTTGATGCTATACGCTCAAAGATTCTTGATCATGAATTAAAGCCTGGTGAACGAATTATAGAACAAGAAATTGCTGAAGAATTTGGAGTGAGCCGTGGTCCTATCCGTGAAGCTTTTCGTCAGCTAGAGCAGGAGGGGTTGGTGGGATATACAAGAAATGTTGGCTGTTCTGTAAAAAATATTACATTTGAAGATTTATTCGAAGTATATATGATGCGTGGGACTTATGAATTAATTGCCATCAAGTCTTTTAAAGGGGCCATCCCAACCATCACAATCCAGAAAATGGAACAGATACTAGAACAGATGAAAGAAGAAAGTACTGTTACAGAGTTAGTCAGTAATGACAACCAATTCCATGAAACAATTATTCGGGCTACTGGAATGCAGCGTTTATTAAAAGCATGGAAAGATTTGGACTATGCTACTTTTCTGAGCTGTTACATAGAAACAGGTGATACGACGATTCTCACATCCAAGCAATATCAAATTCATAAAGATATCTATGACATCTATTGTACAGGTGATACAAAAGCAATCTGTAAAGTTATTACAGAGCATTATTCAAGTACTTTAAAACGGAAGATGGCTGAATCTGGTCTTTCCAAAGAATCTTTTAAGTTCTCGACGGATATGATAGATACATTGTTATAGGCGTGAACTATATGGAGCAATATTATGAAAACAAAAACCATCCCTGAAATCTTGAAAAAGTACTTCGGGGATGGTTTTAATTTTCGGATTTAATTCAGTTCAATTTCCAACATTTCCTTACCGGGAAGTTGAACTGAGGATTTCTTGCAAAACGCGTCTAATTCTTTCGCTGCCTGATCAACGGAGATATTGGTTCCGGCTCCGGCTATGCAACCGCCAGGACAGCCCATACCTTCTATCAGACATCCGTTAAGCTTGCCAGCTTTGGCAAGGGTTAGGATTTTCTTACATTCGGCAAGACCTTCCGCATGTTCCATATGAACTGCTACATCTGGATAATATTTATGGATACAGGATTGGATGGCTTGGGCAACACCACCTGCAATTGCGTAGCCACGTCCTGCTTCTGTGGCATCATGGAAAGTAGCTTCCGTTTCAATGGCGGCAAGGTGGATGCTTTTGGCATCGAACAATGCTTGAAGTTCTTCAAATGTAATCACAAAATCTACATCACTTCTGACTGTTCTACGAGAGGCTTCTAGTTTTTTCGCAGCACATGGTCCAATAAAGACAACCTGGGCATTGGGATATTCTTTCTTAATGGTTCTTGCAGTTGCTACCATTGGGGTCAGTTCTTCCGAAACTTGTTCTGCAATATCTGGGAAATATTTCTTTGCTAGTACCGACCAGGATGGACAGCACGAAGTTAGTAAAAATGGAAGTTCTCCAGTGGATACTTTTTTGACGTAATGGTGAGCTTCTGAGATGGCACCAATATCTGCACCAAGTGCTACTTCGTACACTTGAGAGAAACCAAGCTCCAACAGAGCAGTTTTGATTGTGCCGGGGAGGATGTTCGGACCAAATTGTCCAATAAAAGCAGGAGCAATCTCTGCAATAATTTCTCCCCCTTTCTGGAGCGCGCGAACCAGCTGAAAAATCTGGGATTTATCTGTAATTGCGCCAAATGGGCAGCTCACCATGCACATGCCACAGGATACACATTTCTTGTGATCAATTCGCGCACGACCGAATTGATCGGATGTAATCGCTTTCACACCACAAGCCTTTTGGCAGGGACGTTCTTTTTTTGCAATGGCATCATAGGGACAGACTTTCTTACATTTTCCGCATTTGATGCATTTGGATTGGTCAATGAAAGAATAGCCATCCACCATAGAAATAGCATCTGCAGGGCAAACTAGTCTACAGGGATGGGCCGTGCATCCCTTGCACATATTACTGACTTCATAGCCTTTTTCTTCACAGGCTGCACATCCAGATGGAATGACTTGCATAAGTGGGGGCTCATAATATTTCTCGGCAATATTACTTTCTTCAATTCCGGCAGTCAGATGAACTGGCTTGTCTTCTGGACGCAGAGACATTCCCATAGCAAGACGTACCCGTTCTCTTACAATAGCTCTTGTTCGGTATACCGTTTCCTTGTAACGCTCCATATCTTCGTTTACCAGTCGATAGGGAATGGCCTCGATATCTTCTATTAATGACTCAGGGGTAGAGGTATAAGCTACTCTGGCTACCTCTTCAAAAACCTGGCGGCGTATTTTTCTAATGGGTGTATCAAGCCCTCTCATCATGTATGGTTCCTCCTTGTAATGATAATGCCTACATCATAACGAAATAGCTAGGATTAATCAAGGGGTATTAAAACAGCACAACTATTTTTTAGAAAGAAAATCAAAGAAAATGCAAGATTTGAAAACAAATCTTGCATTTTCTTATAAAAACGTTTAAAATATCTACTAGTAGTATTCAAAATAGGAGGATTTGCGATGGCAGCATATAAAGAGATGGATCGAGAGGAACTTCTAGCAGAAAAATCCAAGCTAGAGGCGAAGTATGAGGATGTAAAAGGTAAGGGATTAAAGCTTGATATGACAAGAGGAAAGCCTGCTAAAGCACAATTAGATCTTGCAATGGGAATGATGGATGTATTAGATGGAAATTCTGATTTGAAATGTGAAGAGGGTGTAGACTGCAGAAATTATGGAGTACTTGATGGAATTCAAGAGGCAAAACAGTTGCTTGCAGATATGATGGAAGTTCCAAAGGAGAATATCGTTATATTTGGTAATTCAAGTCTGAATGTAATGTATGATACCGTATCACGTTCTATGACTCATGGAGTCATGGGAAGTACACCATGGTGTAAGCTTGATAAAGTGAAATTTTTATGTCCGGTACCTGGATATGACAGACATTTTAAGATAACAGAATATTTTGGAATTGAAATGATTAATATACCAATGACAGAAGATGGGCCCGATATGGATATGGTGGAACAGCTTGTGAGCAGTGATGAAGCCATCAAAGGCATATGGTGTGTGCCAAAATATTCTAATCCGCAGGGGATTACGTATTCGGATGAAACAGTTCAGCGATTTGCAAGACTAAGGCCGGCAGCTAAAGACTTCAGAATCTATTGGGACAATGCTTATACGATTCATCATTTATATGAGGAGCAGCAAGATCATTTGATTGAAATTCTTATGGAATGTAAAAAAGAGGGAAATTCAGATTTGGTATACAAGTTTTGTTCTACCTCGAAAGTGACGTTCCCAGGATCGGGGGTAGCAGCTATCGCTGCATCTACCGATAACTTAGTAGGAATTCGCAAGCAAATGCAGATTCAGACGATTGGTCATGACAAGTTGAATCAACTGCGCCACGCGCGTTATTTTAAAGATATACACAGCATGGTAGAACATATGAAAAAGCATGCTAATATTATGCGTCCAAAGTTTGAAACAGTTTTAAATCGATTGGAAAAAGGATTGGGAGATGCGGAAATTGGCTCTTGGATTAAACCAAGAGGAGGATATTTCATTTCCTTTGATGCACTAGAAGGTTGTGCCACAGCTATTGTAGCTAAAGCAAAGGACGCGGGTCTAATCATGACAGAAGCGGGAGCAACATTTCCATATGGAAAAGATCCCAAAGACAGCAATATTAGAATTGCCCCATCTTTTCCAACCATGGAAGAATTGGAAGTGGCAACGGAGATTTTTGTGTTGAGTGTAAAATTAGTGAGTATAGATAAGATACTAAGTGAATAATGCATAGACACTTATGGAAAAAAGAGATAAACTTAAAAAGGGTTTACCTCTTTTTTGCATTCCAAATAAATGGACTAGATATTATGCAAGCAATTTGTTATAGTTACAACAAGTGGGAAATATTATAAAGATGGCTCTTGAATTAGGTATTTGTATTGTGGCAGAAGGAGTTGAAGAACAGCAGCATATAGATTTTTAAGAGTAAGGACAGTGAGGAGTAAAATGTTCGGATATGTAACAATTGATAAACCAGAATTAAAAATTAAAGATTATAATAAGTATAAAGCCTATTACTGTGGTTTGTGTCAAAGCCTAAAACAACAATATGGAGTAACTGGTCAAATGACGTTGACTTATGACATGACATTTGCTATTATTTTGCTGACATCACTTTATGAAAGTGATACAGAGTTAACGAAACATCGCTGTGTGGTTCATCCAGTAAAGAAGCAAGAAATGCTGCAAAATGAGATAACAGAATATGCTGCTTCTATGAATGTGATATTGGCATATTATCATTTTGAAGATGATTGGAAAGACGAAAAAAGCATTGCGGGATTTACAGGAATGAAAGTTCTGCAGCACAAAGTTAGAAGTATTGAGGCACAGTATCAAAGACAATGTAAAAAGATTAAGGCGTCCCTACTAGAATTAAAGGAATGTGAAGAAAAGCAGATTACGGATATAGATAGGGTTTCAGGCTGCTTTGGAAGACTGATGGAGGAGCTTTTTATATGGAAAGAAGATCAGTGGGAGCCAGGGCTTCGTCGATTGGGCTTTTTTTTGGGAAAGTTTATTTACATTATGGATGCATACGATGATGTAAGTAAGGATATTGAAACGGGAAGTTATAATCCTTTGAAAGAACGCTATGGAGAAGCTTCTTATGAAGAATCCTGCAGTCAGATGCTGACCATGATGCTGGCTGAGTGCAGCAATGAATTTGAGAAACTACCTTGCCTGTGGGATACAGATATTTTAAGAAATATATTATATGCAGGGGCATGGACAAAATATAATCAGATACAAAGAGAAACAAAAGAAAGAAAGGAATAAAAAAATGGCAATTAATCCATATGATGTATTAGGGATTCCATTAAATTCATCCAATGATGAAGTGAAGAAAGCATATAGAGAATTAAGTCGCAAATATCATCCAGACTCTTATTTGGATAATCCTTTGGCAGATCTTGCAGAAGAGAAATTTAAAGAAGTACAGCAGGCATATGAACAGATTATGCAAGAGCGTGAAGGCGGATATCAATCTTCAGCAGGATATCAAGGGAGCTATCAAAGTGGGAGCTATGAAAGGGAAAACCAAGAGGAAATGCAGTCGGTTTTTAATTATATCAATTCCGGAAATTACCGTGAAGCTTTGAATCTATTGAATAGAATGCCAAACCGAACGGCTCAATGGTATTATTGCAGCGGATTTGCAAATGCACAAATGGGCAATAATGTAGTAGCAAAAGATTATGTGGCAAAGGCAGTTAACATGGAGCCAAATAATTTGGAATATCGTAAATTGTTGAATCAGTTGGCGTGGACTGACCAAAGATATCAAAATAATCCACTTAGTGGTTATGGGAACAATTCTTCTTGTGGTTCGGGAAATTTCTGCTGTGATCTGTGGTGTGCAGATTCAATATGTGAATGTTTGGGAGGAGATATTTGCTCGTGCATGTAAATGGGAAAGTAATGGCTTTTGCAGGTTTGTCTCTAGCAGTTACAGTTGTGTTGATTAGTATGAGCGGTGTGCTGCCGTTAAACACTTTGTTTTTGTTAGGAGCTGCTTCTTTTGTAGTGGGAATTATAATACGGGAATTTGGACTGAGAATAGGAAGTGCATTTTATGTGGCATCAATTTTGTTGAGTTTTATATTGGCACCCCATAAAATGTATTGTATTACATTTGCTGCAATGGGATTCTATATTGTAATGATGGAATTAGCATGGAAACTGCTAAAGAAAAAAGCAGTGAAGGGTAATAAAAGGTATTTATTTTGGCTTTGTAAGTATGGAGTTTTTAATATAATATATATACCGTTGCTCCTTTTTTTCCCAAAGTTGTTATTTGCAAATGGATTGAGTCCTTTATGGATGATTTGTGCGATGGTGGGTGGTCAGATTGTGTTATTAATCTATGACTGGGCCTATGAATACTTTCAAATACATATTTGGGGGAAATTTAGAAAATATTTATAAAACATCGTGGTCTATATTTCGGAAAAATGAAAATATTTGGTCCAAAAAGTAATACCTGCCAAAGCGAGTGCCAAGCCGAGCCCTGTATAAAAAACAGCAATGAATACCTGGGGTACGAGTCCAGAATAGCGTAGCCATATTCCACCGCTCATCATAAAAATCATAATGAAATAGGACTTTGCGTCAAAAAAGACCCAGAAAGGTTTCTTTTCTTCTTTATAACTTGTGATACGTATGGTGTGTTTGATAGACATTTTATAAAACATCATTCCAAATAAACAAAATATAAGTATGGAAGTACATATTCCCCATATAGTTACTAACTGGTTTTCTGCATAAGTGGTAAGACCTATTTTTGCAACATTAAATCCTGCTATTAGCCACACGGTTCCTGCGATGGCTAATAGCATTCTTTTTTTTACTTGAAACATATGTTATTTTTCCTCCCTCATTTGTTTCGGTGATAAGTTTTTCATACAAAGAAAAAGAAGAATCATTGAGATAGTCATTATAATGTGAGTAACACCGGCCATTCCGGAAATGGCTGCATTCATTCCCTTTGATAAAGGGGTTTCTAATACCTGCACAATTCCTCTGACAAAAAACATAAGAATCATTAAGGGCAGACCAATGTTGTATGTAGTATAGAATAAACGGAATTTTTTTTGTTCTAAAAGATTGGTTTGGAGGCTGAATAAAGCAAGGATCAGAAAGACTCCAGTACCTAGAACAAATAAATGTAAATGTGTAAATGCCAGTGTGGTGCGACCATTAAAGTTCATGAACTTAGTGAATTCCCGGTAAAAAACACCACAGATAATTGCGGATATTGCGTAAATAAAAGATGTATTAAGTAATTTTTTCATAAAGTTAATTCTCCTTTCTTACTGAACAATGTTCATTATAATAGAGCATTGTCGTTTTGTCAACTGAAGCTGTATGTTCTTTCAGAGTTATCTGAACCAAATTTGATATTGTCCTATTATACCATTTTTGATTTTGTCCCAAATA
>JAVXHY010000026.1:0-14808 GCA_036656615.1 Lachnospiraceae bacterium
TGCGCGATGAGGGGCTCGAACCCTCGACACCCTGATTAAGAGTCAGGTGCTCTACCAACTGAGCTAATCGCGCATATCTAATATATGGTACTTTTATAATTTAGTAACGCAAGAGTTATTATATAATAATAAATCAGAAAAAGCAAGGATTATTTTATGGATCTATTGATTTTTTTAAACCTTACTTATTTATCTGCCTAGAAAATCAAGCAGATATTCAGAATCTGCTTCACTGCTTACTTAATGAGGTTAAAAAGCCTGAGCCAATATCGTCAGGCTTTTCATTTATCTTGATTTATTTACATTTACATTTGCTGCTGTTTAGTATCTTAAATACTTCATCGAATGATTTTTTAATGCAAATAATTTTTTTATTTGCACATGGTCTGTCGTAAATAAAACGGTTGATATAGGTTTTAAATCCGCATTTTCGCTTCATCAAATCACTTCCATTTATTATTAACATATGCCATAAATATCTTCCTATTCCTGACTTGCAATTAATTTATGGATTGAGTGCCCTAGAGAAGAAAATTTAGTCTCATATTCTGTCATCACATTACCCTTGCACAACGTCTCATCATGGTGAAGGTCAAAAGTCTTAGCTCTAAGCTTCCATCCTGCCTCTTCCACCTGCTCTAGGGAAAATTGAAATAATGATGTATTGTCTGTTTTAAATTCCACTACACCTGACCGATCAAGAATCTGCTGGTAGCATTGAAAAAATTCTTTCGAAGTCAATCTTCTTTTGGCATGACGAACCTTTGGCCACGGATCTGAAAAGTTCAAGTAGATTCTCTTTACTTCTCCTTTATCAAAAGCATCAGCTAGGTTTCTTGCATCCATGCAAATAAATCTAATATTTGTCAACTGATTGTACTCATCCAAATCATACTTTTCTAAAGCCCTAAGCAAAACACTGGAATAACGTTCAATGCCTACATAATTAATATCGGGATTACGGGAAGCCAGTGTTAATAAAAACTGGCCCTTCCCCATTCCGATTTCAATATGAAGTGGATTCTCATTTTCAAAAACCACATTCCATTTTCCTTTTTTAATATATGGCTCATGAATTGCAGCAAAATGATGTTCAATCGTCTCATCTGCTCGCCGGATATTACGAAGTCTCATATCTTATGCTTCTGGAACCACAATCAAATCTTTTGTATAATGATTTAACACTTCGCAGCCATCTTCTGTAATAATTACAAGATCTTCAATTCTTACACCAACATCTCCTGATAAATAGATTCCTGGTTCTACTGAGAAACACTGACCAACTTTGATGATATCTTCATTTACAGATGAAACATCTCCGTATTCATGATCTTCTAATCCAATAGAATGACCTGTTCTATGTGTAAAGTATTGTCCATATCCTTTTTCTTCTATGTAATTTCTACAAGCCAAGTCAACGTCACACATTCTATTTCCTGGTTTTGCTGCTGCAATACCTCTTCTATTTGCTTCTACTACAATATCATATATTTCTCTGGCTTTATCAGATACTTCTCCAATAAATACTGTTCTTGTCATATCAGAAGCGTAGTTGTCCTTAAATCCACCAATATCAAGAATAACACAATCCCCTCTTTTACCCTTGGAATTATCTGTAACATGATGAGGATCAGCTGCATTTCCTGCATAAGCTGTAATTGGATCAAATGATACACTTTCGATACCAAGTTCTTTGTATATTTCGATGATTTTTGCTGATAATTCATTCTCTGTTAATCCTTTTACTACCCAAGGAATCAATCTATCCATTGCAATATCATTTAATCTAGATGATTCACGCATTAATTCTTTTTCGTTTTCATCTTTAATCATTCTGACATAATCTACAATCAATGATCCGTTTACAAACTTGCTTCCGCCTCCAAGTTCTTGAAGTCTAAGTAGGAATTTAGATGGCCAAACCTTATCAATTCCCATTACTTGATCTTTGTCTACATATTTGGACATAATTTCAACACCATCTTGAATGTCATTATACCATACAATCTCCACTCCTAAATCACCTTGTGGGAATAACTCATTGATAAACATTTTATGATTTCCATTAACATTTAGATAAAGTGCTAATAATCTTTCTCCTGGATGAATCCAAGTTCCTGTTAAATAAAAAATTGCTGTTGGATCCGAAATTATAATCTGTGGCACCCCTTGCTCTTTCATTGATTCCAAGACTCTACCTACCTTATTTGTATCCATAATTCATATGCCTCCTTGCATTTTTTTCAATTGACGTTCATCTGTTATACGCCTTCTATATCGTATTATTTTTTATACAACCTGTCAAGGTATATCTCTTATTTTTTACCATATTTAATCACAATAATATAAGACAAAACCAAACAATACAGTACCGCAATACACCATTCGTCATTTGCTATCAGATTTGTTCATAATTCTTGACTTATTCCTTGTTTTATTGTATATTTTGAATAAGTATATCTGATTTTAATTATTTGTTTTTATTTACTTTGACTATAGCTTTTTCTTTTAATAAGAGTATTATAGTAAATAGCTTAATTTTGATTAAGGTTAGGAGGATTTTATGAATTCTATTATAGAAAAATTATCCGAAATTGAATCTGCTGCCATTTCTATTATTACCAATGCCGAGGAGCAGAAAAAGATTTTAGATACTGAAATGGAAGAAAAGCAACGCAAATTCGACGCCGATCTTGCCGCTGATACAAATCAGAAAATCACTAAAATTCACTCTGATTTAAAATCTCAAATGGAAGAGCAGCTTGCCACACAAAAACAGGAAAGCCTCGAAACAATTAAATCATACAAAACTGAATATCAACTGCACCATGAAACCTACGCACAAGAAATTATAAAACACATTATCGAGGTATAGTATATGACAAAGCTATTATCTTATAGTGGAATTGTAACTAAAGTCCGTGCAATGGATGCTACTCTTTTAAAACCAAGTCAGTATCAGGAGATAATTAATTTAAACAGCACCACTGATTTGGTTTCATATTTAAGACAGCAGCCTGCCTATGCTTACGCTTTTGCTTCACTAGATGATCATCTGATTCACCGTGGTGATATCGAGAAAATACTAATCGAATCACTCTATCATGATTATATGAAGCTTTATCGTTTTGCAGATCCTGCTCTTCAACAGTTTTTACTTCTATATATGAAGCGATATGAAGTGGATTTAATAAACTACTGTTTTCGAATTGTATTCAATCACTATGATGAACCTTTTGATTTAGCAAATAAAAGTCCGTTTTTTGATAAATACTCTCAGATTTCCATTGCGAAACTCATTACTTCGCGAACCATCGAAGAACTGGTAGATAATTTAAAAGATACTTCTTATTTTGAACCATTGAACCGATTACGGCAGACTCATGCATCTACATTATTTGATTATAATTTAGCACTGGATTTATATTACTACTCTTCTATATGGAAAGAAAAAAACAAAACCTTAAAAGGTCAATCTCTAGAAATATTTACTAAATACCATGGTGTTAAGATTGATTTTCTAAATTTACAATGGATTTATCGTGCCAAGAAATATTATCATATGACATCCACTGATATATATTCCCTGCTCATACCGATTCATTATAAAATCCGAACACCCATGCTTCGTGCTTTAGTAGAATCCGCTAGTATTGATGAGTTTAACGTTTTACTTTATCAGACTTATTACTGCAAAAAATACAATACTGCGGAAAAGATGTCATTAGAAGCTATTTATTCCGATTATTTATATCGTTTATTCAGAACAGACAGCAAAAACAACCCGTATTCTATTACTACCATAAATAATTATTTATTTTTAAAAGAAGAAGAAATCAGAAAAATAACTACTGCCCTTGAATGTATCCGCTACAAGCTTGGACCTAGTGATATATCTAGATATGTTGGAGGTGTTGCGCAATGATTGTGAAAATGAAATTTATAAGTTTGACAGGGCCGAAGAGCGACTTCGACCGCGTAACGAATACATATCTTTCCCGACATGAAATACAGTTGGAGAATGCCCTTTCAGAACTTAAAACAGTGGATAATCTTCTGCCTTTTACGGAAGTAAATCCCTACAAAAACGATTTGGCTACTGCCAATCAGTGTGTCAGTTACTTAAGAAATCAAGATGCTAAGTTCGACCATATTAAACTAACTACGAAAGAAGCACTGGAGGTTGTTTATGCTGCTGATTCCATTTATCAGGAAATAAAGCAGGAAGAAACTGATTTAAAAGCAAAGCGGGATGCTCTAAATGAAAAATTAAAAATAATTACACCCTTTAGATCCTTAGAATTTAATCTTCACCAGGTTCTGCAATATAAATATGTAAAATTTCGTTTTGGACGCGTATCACTGGATTACTACTATAAGTTAGAGAAATATATCCATGAGGATTTAGATATTATTTTTTTCGAAGGTGGAAGAGACAATAACTATGTATATGGTGTCTACTTCGTTTCCAAAATACAATCCGAAAAATTAGATGCAATATTCAAATCCATGCATTTTGAACGCATTTTCTTACCGGATGATTATACTGGCACTTTGATGGAAGCTTGCCAAGAATTAGAAAAGCTCATATTAGTGATTACACACAAAATAGAACAAATAGCAGAGGAAATCTCTGACAGTTTAGAAGATGGAAGCGAAAAACTATTAGCTGCCCAGCAAGTGCTTGAAGTTCTTTCCAATAATTTTGACATCCGAAAAGTTGCTGCCTGTGTAGAGGACAAACACGATGATTTCTATATATTATGTGGATGGATGACAGAAACAGATGTGGAAGCACTTTTGCACGAAGTGAAGGATGATCCCAACCTTTTTGTTCTTGTAGAAGATGATATGGACAAATATTTTGGTGATCCTCCTACAAAGTTGGAAAATCCAAAACTATTTAAACCTTTTGAACTATTTATTCGGATGTATGGTCTGCCTGCACATAATGAAATGGACCCGACCATCTTTGTTGCACTAACCTATACCTTGATATTTGGAATTATGTTCGGAGATTTAGGTCAAGGGGCTTGCCTTTTTATAGGCGGTGCCCTATTGTATAAATTTCGAAAATTTAATTTGGCTGGTATTATTTCTCTTGCGGGAGTCTTCTCTATGTTTTTCGGTTGGATGTTTGGAAGTGTATTTGGATTTGAAAACGTCATTGATGCAAGATGGATACGCCCTATATCAGCTATGACAAATCTTCCGTTTATAGGAAAGTTAAATACCGTTTTCATCGTTTCCGTTGCTTTTGGAATGGGAATCATCCTACTTTCCATGATTTTTCATATTGTGAATGCTGCAAAGGCGCATGATACGGAAAACACTTGGTTTGACGCGAATGGGGTTGCTGGTCTAGTATTCTATGGTGCCATTGTTACAACTCTTGTATTATTTATGACTGGACATCAAATGCCAGCACTACTAGTCATGCTGATTATGTTTATTCTGCCATTGATTTTAATAATATTCAAAGAACCTTTAACTAGAAAACTAGAGCATCGCAGTTCTACCATGACAGAGGGCAAGGCAATGTTTTTGGTACAGGGCATTTTCGAATTATTTGAAACATTGCTCAGTTATTTTTCAAATACACTTTCCTTCGTGCGTATAGGTGCCTTTGCAGTCAGTCATGCAGCAATGATGGAAGTAGTATTAATGCTTGCCGGTGTCGCAGATGGCACTCCAAATTGGATTATTATTATACTAGGGAACTTATTCGTATGTGGAATGGAAGGATTGATTGTAGGGATTCAAGTACTTCGTCTTGAGTACTATGAAATGTTCAGCCGTTTTTATAAAGGAACAGGGCACGAATTTAAGCCATATTCCAGCTCACATAAATCAAAAAATTAGGAGGTTTTTATCATGAATACAATAACTAAATTTTTACTTATTGCAACACTTATTTTAAGTATTATCATTCCTTTTGGATACTATCTGATTGGACAAAAAAACAAAGGTCGTTTTAAAAAAGCACTGGGTGTAAACGCATTCTTCTTCTTTGGAACCTTTGCCCTTTGTGGAATCATGATGCTTGGTGGTAATGTAGAAGCTGCAGCGGCTACTTCTTCTGCCGCTTCTACCGCAACAGGACTTGGCTATCTTGCCGCTGCCTTAGTAACCGGTTTATCTTGTATCGGTGGTGGTATAGCAGTTGCCAGCGCAGCTAGCGCAGCTTTGGGAGCCATTAGCGAAGATGCTAGTGTGCTTGGTAAATCCCTAATCTTCGTTGGTCTTGCAGAAGGGGTATGTCTATACGGGCTTATCATCTCCTTCATGATCCTCGGTAAATTATAAGCCTATGAAAATGTATTTAATTAGTGATAATCTTGATACCTATACAGGAATGCGCCTTGCAGGTGTAGATGGATGTATTGTCCACAAAAGAAACGAACTTTATGATGCATTGCAAAATGTTTTAGCTGATAAAACCGTTGGAATTATACTACTTACCGAGAAATTTGGTCGTGAATTTCCTGAAATTATCGATGATATTAAGCTAAATCGCAAAATGCCTCTTCTTGTGGAAATTCCTGATAGGCACGGAACCGGCCGTAAGAAAGACTTTATCACTTCCTATGTAAATGAAGCCATTGGGCTTAAACTTTAGCAAAGAAGGTGACGTACTTGACTTTAGAAGAAAAAATTGAACACCTACATGTTTCCTCCATGGAAGAAGCCAGAAGTGAAGGAAATGATATAATTGCCACACATCAGAAGGCATTGGAACAAATATTCAAGGAACATAAAGAGTCTGCATTGCGTCAGGCTACACTTAGCATTAAAACTCAGACAAATGATGCCAAACAACAATTAAATAAAGCAATGGCTAAATCTCAGACTGAATTAAAACGCGCACAGGGGAAGTGCCAGACCATATTAAAAAATAGACTTTTTTCGTCTGTACGCACTCTATTATATGACTTTATGAAAACTCCTGAATATGACAAATTGCTTGTGGCATATATCAATAAAGCCAAAGCCTTTGCCGGTAATGAAAGTATGATTATCTACATTAATCCTTCAGATGAATCAAAAAAACAAGAATTGGAACTTCAAACAGGAGTAACATTAACTATAAGTTCAAAAGAATTTATGGGCGGTGTTAGAGCGGTTATTCAGGAGCGTCAAATATTAATTGACCACTCCTTTTCCTCTGCTGTAAAATCGGAATATGAGAAGTTTTTATTCACAGGAGGTGACGAAAATGAATAAAACCGGACAGATTTATGGAATTAATGGTCCTGTCATCTACCTGCAGGGTAACACTGGATTTAAAATGTCAGAAATGGTTCATGCCGGAAAAGATAATTTGGTAGGTGAAGTAATTTCTTTAGATAAGAATCGCACAACGATCCAAGTATTTGAAGAAACCACAGGTCTTCGTCCGGGTGAATCCGTTACCGCAACTGGCGATGCTATTTCAGTCACTCTTGCACCTGGTATTTTGAATAATATTTTTGATGGAATTCAACGTCCTCTAGAGAAGATTGCCGAATCCTCCGGAGCTTATATTAGTCGTGGAGTCAATGTAACCTCGCTAGACAAAGAAAAAAAATGGAGTACCCATATCATTGTTTCTAAAGGTGACGAAGTTCATGGTGGTGATATTATTGCTGAAGTCCCTGAAACCAGTGCCATTATACACAAAGTGATGATTCCTCCCAATGTAAGTGGAATTATCACCAGTATCGTTCCCGATGGGGACTATACTATTGATCAGGTCCTCTTGACACTGCATACCGATAATGGCGAGAATAAAGAAATCACCATGACTCAGCATTGGCCAATTCGTATTCCTCGGCCAACCCATCACCGTTTTCCAGCTTCTAAGCCATTGATTACCGGACAGCGTATCTTAGATACTATGTTCCCCATTGCAAAAGGCGGAACCGCCTGTGTACCAGGTGGATTTGGAACAGGCAAAACCATGACTCAGCATCAAATTGCAAAGTGGTCCGATGCTGACATTATTGTATATATAGGATGTGGAGAACGTGGGAATGAAATGACCCAGGTGTTAGAAGAATTCACAACACTTATTGATCCCAAATCAGGCAATCCGTTGATGGATCGAACCACCTTAATTGCCAATACATCAAACATGCCGGTAGCTGCTCGTGAGGCTAGTATATATACCGGACTTACACTTGCTGAATACTATCGTGATATGGGCTATGATGTAGCAATTATGGCAGATTCTACCTCTCGTTGGGCAGAAGCCTTGCGTGAGTTATCAGGACGTTTGGAAGAAATGCCTGCCGAGGAGGGTTTTCCAGCCTATTTGGCTTCCCGACTGTCTGCATTTTATGAACGTGCGGGAATGATGCACAATTTAAATGGAACCGATGGATCGGTATCAATTATTGGAGCCGTGTCCCCACAGGGTGGAGATTTTTCAGAACCTGTAACACAAAACACCAAACGATTTGTAAGATGTTTTTGGGGACTTGACAAGAGTCTCGCCTACTCCAGACATTTTCCAGCCATTCATTGGCTGACCAGTTATAGTGAATACCTCTCAGATTTAGCACCCTGGTATAATGATTTTGTATCACCCAAATTCGTAGATTATCGTAATCAGTTGATTGCTCTTTTAAACCAGGAAAGCAGCCTTATGGAAATTGTAAAATTGATAGGAAGCGACGTGCTGCCTGATGATCAAAAGTTAGTGTTGGAAATTGCAAGAGTGATTCGTTTAGGCTTTCTTCAGCAAAATGCATTTCATAAGGATGATACCTGTGTCTCTTTGGAAAAGCAATTTAATATGATGGAGGTTATCCTGTATTTGTATCAGAAAGCAAAAGCTTTAATCACCATGAATATGCCTATTTCTGTATTAAAAGAAGAAAATATTTTTGAAAAAATAATTGCGATCAAATATGATGTACCAAATGACCAGCTTGAATTGTTCAAGGGTTACATGAAAGACATTGATGATTTCTATGACCGTGTAATGAAAAAGAATGCATAAGGAGGGACAACATGTCAATAGAATATTTAGGACTTAGCAATATTAACGGCCCTCTGATCGTACTTGAGGGTGTTCAGGATGCATTTTTTGAAGAAATTGTAGAATTTGTTGTAGATGGGAAAGAAAAGAAATTAGGACGTATAGTTGAAATTTATGAAGATAAAGCTATTATTCAGGTATTTGAAGGCACTGAAAATATGTCCCTTCAAAATACCCATACCAAATTAACCGGTCATCCTATGGAGATTTCTTTGTCCCCTCATTTGCTAGGCCGCACCTTTAATGGGATTGGCGAACCAATCGATGATTTAGGTCCTATTTCCTCTAATATGAAGCGAAATATTAATGGACTGCCTTTAAATCCTGTAAAACGAGAATATCCACGAAACTATATACATACCGGGATCTCTGCGATTGATGGATTAACCACTTTAATTCGCGGACAAAAGCTTCCCATATTTTCTGGAAATGGACTGCCTCACGACCAACTAGCTGCACAAATTGTAAAACAGGCATCCTTAGGAACCAATTCAGATGAACAATTTGCAATTGTCTTTGCTGCAATGGGCGTCAAACATGATGTTGCAGATTTCTTCCGTAGAACCTTTGAAGAAAGTGGTGTTGCAGACCATGTAGCTATGTTTTTAAATTTAGCAAACGATCCCGTTGTAGAACGATTGATTACTCCAAAAGTTGCGCTTACTGTAGCTGAATATTTAGCCTTTGAAAGACACATGCATATCTTGGTAATTCTCACCGATATGACTTCCTTTGCAGAAGCTATGCGTGAAGTTTCCTCATCCAAAGGCGAAATACCAAGTCGAAAAGGATTTCCTGGATATTTATATAGTGAATTAGCAACAATCTATGAACGTGCCGGGATTGTAAAAGGTAATATTGGTTCCGTAACACAGTTGCCAATTCTCACCATGCCAAATGACGATATTACTCATCCTATACCCGATTTAACTGGCTATATCACAGAAGGTCAAATTGTATTGGACCGTGGTTTAAATGGACAATCTATTTATCCGCCAATTAATATTCTGCCCTCACTTTCTCGTCTAATGAAGGACGGAATCGGTGAAGGTTATACACGTATCGATCATCAGGATTTAGCCAATCAACTCTTTTCTTCCTATGCAAAAGTAGGGGAGGCAAGAAACCTTGCATCTGTCATTGGTGAAGATGAGTTATCACCTATTGATAAAAAATACTTAGAATTTGGAAAGGCATTTGAAAGCCGTTATGTAGGTCAAGGATTAACCGAAAACCGTAGCATAGAAGAAACACTTGACTTGGGTTGGGAACTCCTTCAAATCTTACCGAAAGAAGAACTCGACCGTATTGATACAAAGATTATTGATCAATTCTATAAGGAGGGATAGTTATGGATCCACGTACTTTTCCTACCAAGGGTAATTTGATTCTTGCCAAGAACTCCCTGTCGCTTGCAAAACAGGGCTATGATTTGATGGATAAAAAACGAAATATATTGATTCGTGAACTTATGGACTTAATTAGTGAGGCAAAAGATATACAAGGCAAGATTGATACTACCTTTACTTATGCATACCGATGTCTTCAACATGCAAATATTGAACAAGGTATCAATATGGTATCCCAGCTGGCTTATACTGTTCCCATTGAAGATTCTATAACAATTAAAAGTCGTAGTATCATGGGTACCGAAATACCTTTTGTTGATTACACCCCTGATAATGATTCCCCTACCTACTCTTTTAGTACAACAAAGGAATCCATTGATATAGCTAGAGAAGCTTTCCGTCGTGTGAAAGAGCTTACCATTAAGTTATCAATGGTAGAAAATGCTGCATATCGCCTTGCAACAAATATTAAAAAAACGCAAAAAAGAGCAAATGCACTGAAGAATATTACCATTCCCAATTATGGCGGATTAGTCTATAGTATTTCCAATTCCTTGGAAGAAAAAGAGAGGGAAGAATTCACAAGATTGAAAGTTATCAAAAAAATGAAGGGAAATTAAGAGATAGCTTAAGGAATGGTTAAGGTTATTTTCAGTTCTTTTATAGTCTGAACATACTTTATACATTATTATTGGATATACTATATTTAGATAGTTGATTGACTTCACTATCTCCCTCATTCCTTTAGATAAAAATAAATTAAAAGAAGACCTTGTAGCCGATACTGCAAGGTCTTCTTTCTAATTTAATGATACTTTATAGTTATGAAGCAAGACTTTAGAATTCAAAAACTGCAACTCCATATGAAGGAAGCTTATAAGAGATATGGTATGGTTTCCCATCGCATTCTCCCTTGACCGCTTTATATACATCTTGACGTCTCTTACCACTTCCACCGTATTGCTTTTCATCACTGTTTAAAATCAGCTTATATTGTTTCTTCCTTAGAACTCCTACCTTATAATCACTACGCTCAATTGGCGTAAAATTACAAACAAATAATAAATTCTTTTTGTTATCCTTTGAATGTCTAATAAAACTGAAAATACTTCGTTCTGTATCATCTGCATTAATCCACTCAAATCCATCCCCTACTGTATCCTGTTCGTATAATGCTTTGTTTTTCTTGTATAAATTTAATAATGCTTTAGTAAATTCTTGAATATATTGATGATTTTCTTCCCTTAATAAATACCAATCAAGTTCTCGTTCCTCACTCCATTCCTGAATTTGAGCAAAATCCTGTCCCATAAAAATGAGTTTCTTTCCCGGATGTCCAATCATAAATGCATACGCCACCTTAAGATTTGCAAATTTATCAAACCCCACTCCAGGCATTTTATTAATCATTGAACACTTTAAATGAACTACCTCATCATGAGAGAGTACTAAAATAAATTTCTCACTATATGCATAAGTCATAGAGAACGTCATATGGTAATGATCACCTTTCCGAAAATAAGGGTCTAGCTTCATATATTCCAAGAAATCATGCATCCATCCCATATTCCATTTTGCGCTAAAACCTAGTCCATCATTTTCCGGAATATCTGTAACTTTTGGCCAAGAAGTAGATTCTTCAGCAATCATCAACGTGCCTGGATTTCTCCCCAACACTACTGAGTTTAAATGTTTGAAAAATTCAACTGCTTCTAGATTTTGATTCCCACCATATTTATTCGCTATCCACTGTCCATCATTTTTACCATAGTCCAAATATAGCATAGAAGCAACCGCATCCACACGAAGTCCGTCAACATGAAATTCTTCAAGCCAAAACAACGCATTTGCAATTAAGAAATTCTTGACTTCTGCCTTGGAATAGTCAAATATCTTCGTACCCCAATCTGGATGCTCACCCTTCTTAGGATCTGCATACTCATATACCGCTGTTCCGTCAAATTCGCTTAATCCAAATGAATCCTTTGGAAAATGAGCCGGCACCCAATCCAAAATTACCCCAATCTTATTTCGGTGAAAATAATTCACCATATATGCAAAATCTTCCGGTGTACCATATCGTGCCGTTGGTGCATAATACCCCGTCACTTGATATCCCCAAGATCCATCGTAAGGATATTCTGCTATTCCTATCAATTCAATATGTGTGTATCCCATTTCCCTCAAATAAACAGTAGCCTCTTTCGCAAACTCTCGATATGTATAGAAGTTATGTTCCGCTTGAACACTATTCTCTTCCGTTAAATCAGGATGACACTTCCAAGAACCAATATGAGCCTCATAAATGGACATAGGATTCTCTTCATGCTTCCACTCCTTACGCTTGTCCATCCAAACAGCATCCGTCCATTTCAATCCACTGATATCCACTACCCTAGATGCTGTTCCAGGTCTTAACTCCGCATAATTCGCAAAAGGATCTGCCTTATATAAATATTCTCCCTCTTGTGTTTCAATACAATACTTATATAATGATCCCACTTCTACTCGTGGTATAAAACATGTGTAAATGCCTAATGGTTCCTGTCTATTCATAATATGGGTTTTATAATTCCATTTATTAAATTCTCCTATAACTGAAACGCTTTTTGCCTTTGGCGCCCACACTGCAAAGTAAACACCTTCCACCGTTCCTTTCTTAACCTGATGCGCTCCTAGCTTTTTGTAAATCTCGTAATGTGTGCCTTGTCCAAATAGATAATGATCTAATTCTCCAATTTCGTATGCTTTATTCTTTTTTACATTTGCCATACAATCACCTTCCCAAGTTACTTTCTTTAAATGCTTATTCTCATTATACCCTTGACGTTGCTAAAAAGGAAGAGTGTTTTAACAAATGATGAACCATCCGCAAAAATACTCTTCCTTTTTATAAAATTCAAACTACTTAAATATTAAAATCATTTTCCGTTAAAATAATGCGATCCGAATCATCGGTATTTTTCCCAAATACACGTTTCACAAATTTCTTCATATTTGTCTTTTGAGAATGCTCGACTGCTTCATCCATAATATCTTTAACTTCTGCAACAGTAACTGCATGGTCTTCTCTTTGCAAGACATCTATTCTGCTATATAAAGCCAAAATGCCCATTTCATCAATCTTATAACCATTCTCCTTAGCATAAGTCTGACCAAATGTCACCAACTCATCATTAATAAAAATCGGAACTTCCAGTCTTGATGTGAATTTACGTCTGAATTCCTTATTAGAAGAAAGCAGCACATCCAATGGTTTTCTTTGTTCTTCTAGCACAATCAACAGTTCACCAGTATCTCTTTCCATCGCTTTATTTAATCTAATAACTGTTTTTTCATTCATTCCACTCGCTTTTTCAATAATCAAAGCCCCACCATATAATTTATTGGTGATATCACTAACTTTTTTTCGATTTAAGGATTCTCCGGTTACAATGGCAACTTTTCCCTGTTTAATATTTCTGCCTTTTTGAATTGCTTTTACTACATCAACAGCTAATACAGTCTTTCCTGAGCCCTTACGACCTATAATCAGAAGATTTCCTGTTTTAGAAGTCCCCTCTCTATTTGTACATTGTTTATCTTGTTCTAATACATCTACTAGTTGCTCACTCATCCCACGAACTGGAACAAAATATGAAAATAATTTCTTTTGCTCCTCTGTAAGACCTGCTCTAAGACCAACTTCACTCTGTGCATCTAAATCATAACGTCCCGTAACAATAAAACCAGTATCTTGTGGCAACTTCCCTGTTAGTGCTGCTATTTCTTCAAGCGGAAGCTTTGCCGTCTTACCTGTGGCAGCCGCCTTAGCAATTGCTTTTCGTGAAGGTGCCTTTTCTGCTTCCAACGCTTCCGATAAACTTTCTTCAAAATCATCATCGTAAGATTCTTCTTCATAAGCATCTGCTTCTAACTGTTTAGGTGCTTCTTCTGGCTCATCAAAAAAGTCATTCTCTTCCAGTTCATCAAAATAACTGTTTTCCTTCGGATCATCAAAGAGACCGTTTTCCTCAGGTTCATCATAGAACTCTTCTACATCCTCGACTTCCGCCATCTCTTCCGGTTCTATTTGATTTTTCAAGTTTTCCACACTTACTTGTTGTGGTTTTATTTGATCTTCAAAATAGTTATCTTTTGACTTTTGCTCTTGTAAATCATCTATCTTTGCAGCCATAGTCGCAATCACATCTTGTACATTGATTTCAGCGGTTGCAGTTACCGCTTCAGTTTTATTTAATTCTTGGGAAAGATTTTCCATGGAATTCTGCATATACTCATCAAAATCCAATTCCTGTTGTTTCGCTTCTTCAGAAATTATACGTTCCGGTACGACTTCTTTCACTTGTGGTGATATCACTTTTGAAGCTTCTTTCCTGATTGCCTTAACCGCTGGTATTACTTCTGGCTCTATCTCTTGAACTGGTTCTGGTATTA
>JAVXHY010000026.1:14908-21757 GCA_036656615.1 Lachnospiraceae bacterium
CCTCTGGCTCTATCTCTTCTTTGTACACTGCCTGTGGTGCTTCTCGTTGTAATTGACGGAACTCATCCCCAAAATCCATTGTTTGTGTTGATGCTACTTCTGCAACCGTTTTTCCAACTGCTGCTGCTCTCACAATTTTTGCAGCTAAAGCTTCACCTTCCGGTACATTTCTCTTTACAAATTTATTCTTTTTTGGTTGAGATGTACTCAGCCTGCTTTTATATTTTTCCTGTTGTATTGGTGTCAAAGGCTTATACCTCATCTTCAACTCCATCGCCTGATAAACATACTTACCTTCACTAAACCAGAGAATCAAATCATCGCATTCTTCCAAACACTCTGTAGTCATTCCTGCTTCATGATATAATTTTGCAAGTTCATATGCCCATTTCTCTACATATTCAGCTTTTTTAAAATCAACTAAAGTTTGTATCTGCTGTCCTATAGGAGCTTGTTGTGCTTTTAGAATCTTGTAGTGCAAAATATATTGATTTGGGTCCTTTGGTGCAATAGAAACAAACTCTTCATAGCAATCCATAGCTTCATTTGGATCTCCAACTTTAAGAGCCAATATTCCCAAACGATAAACAACTTTTCTGCTTCCAGGCGCCCGGTCATATGCCACAAATAATATATCACGGCTCTTTGCATATTCCTCATTCAGTTCATATATTTCACTAACGGAACAAAGCATTGCTGCATTCTTAACACGTTTCCAATCAATAGTATCTGCTATTTCCATAGCTTTTTCGTAAGATTTCTGTTCCATATACTCGAGCATCTGCTCTGTTTTTACGCGATATTCGTATTTATCCAACACTTTCACCCCTACTATTTTTTATATTCTGTTTTCATATGATTTACACCTATTTATACTATCATAGTGTATCATATGAAACTCTTTATGTCAAAAAAATAGTCATTATAATTTACAAATCATAATGACTATTTTATATTTAATTTTAATTTTAACTTTTCATATCGGAGAGCTATGTTAATTCACGCTCCTGTGGGCCTTTATACTGAAATTCAATTTATAACTCAAAGTCTATGATTATTATCATCTTATCCCCACCGACCTTTTTATCGGCTTCGTACGTTTTCACTTAAATAATATAACCCTGATATCTTATAACTAATAATCCTTTCACTAATTATTCTATTACCGATACCTAGTCGATGTTCTTTACACATCTTCTATCCTTTGAACTAATTATGGTATATTCTCAATATGTTTGCAAATGTTTCAAATCTTTAATCCAGTTCTTTTCAACTCCGATTACTTTTTCATTCACCTTCTACTGGATTATAATCTATGGTAAAGGCCTTCTTCACAGGAACTCACACTTGCCATACCACTAACATATTGAATTTTAAATGATATACTTTCCAATGGATTAAGCCTCCTCTCAATTATTTTTAACACGATTACTTCTTTTTATTTCTTGTCTCCCTCTGTTTGGGATTAAACTAATAATAACATCCAGTTCTTTGTTTGTCAACACTATTTACAAATATTTTTAAACTAATTTTATAATTGTGTATCAATCATTGAATTGTCTGATTTTTATCTTTTATTGCAAGAATAAGTAGCCAGCTTTTAATCATTTCCAATATAAGCTTTTTATCCATGATAATAGTTGATCAGACATCCTTTCAGTATAATTTCACGTTCCGTGTCTGTTAAATCTCCAAGTTTTAATTGGATTTCTTCTAAACCGTCCTCTTTTACTACAAATGCTTGGATGATTTCCACCTGTTCTTCCACACCTTGTTTGATGTTCGGTATAAATACATAGTCCCCATTGGCAAATGGCAGCTCTTCCTTCTCAATTAAAAACGGAAGCATTCCCCAATTGATTAAATTTGAACGATATCTTTTCGTTGCATACTCTTGTGCAATATTCGCCCAGCCGCCAAGTACTTTTTGACAAGATGCTGCCTGCTCTCTTGCAGATCCATCCCCTGGCTTTACTGCAAAAATCGTGCTTCCTATTCCCATATCCTTGTAACTTACTTTTGGATACTTAACATGAACCCCATCCATAATCAAACGCAATTCTTCCAATGCTTCTTCTGGACACGACCCTTCTTCCAATGCTTTTTGCGCTTTTTGTACTTCTTTTGCGCGTCCTACATATGCTGGATCCTTACGTGATAATGTAAATTCTGCAAGTCCCATTGGATTCGACCGATAAGAAGACGTCTCTCCTGATGGAATCAATTCATCTGTAGTTGTAACCGGATCATGAATTTCTGCAACCACCTTAAGCAGCATATGCTGTGGAAGTGCTGGCATTTGTGGCCAATCCTTTATATTAGGACCAAATCGAACTTCTACTGATGGGTCCGGTATCCCCTTACTATCAAATACACGATTATTATAAATAGAAGCATCGAAAAAGTATTTCTGATTCTTATATTCTACATCACAGTCTGTGGCAGCTGTTAAAAATCCCTTGTTGGCAGCTGTTGCAGCAATAGAGCGGGCATCCATAAGTGCAACGGAAGATATCTGACCATTTTGCAGCTTAGAGCCTTCCCTATTCGGAAAGTTTCTAGTAGAATGACGAATACTAAATGCATTATTTGCCGGTGTATCTCCAGCACCAAAACAAGGGCCACAAAATGCCGTCTTAACAATCGTTCCTGCTGCCATAAGATCCGCAACCACTCCATTTTTCACAAGCTCCATGTATATAGGAGTACTTGCCGGATACACACTAAAGGTAAATTCATCCGAACCTATATTTCTCCCTTTTATTAGATCTGCCGCAGCACAAATATTTTCAAATCCACCACCTGCACACCCTGCAATGATTCCCTGTTCTACATAGAATTTTCCATTTTTGATTTTATCTTGCAGTGAATAAGGAAAGGTTCCTCCAAGACTTACCAAGGCCTTTTGTTCTACATCATGCAAAACATCTTTCAGATTAGCATTCACTTCATCAATGGTATATACATTGCTTGGATGAAAAGGCATAGCAATCATTGGTTTAACAGTACTCAAATCCACAGAGACCATTCCGTCATAATAAACGGTCTGTCCTGGATTTAACTCTTTATACTCATCCACACGACCATGAGTCTCATAAAATTCTCGAATTATTTCATCCGTCTTCCAAATAGAAGAAAGACAGGTCGTTTCTGTAGTCATAACATCAATTCCAATTCGGAAGTCGGCACTTAATTTATCTACGCCTGGTCCTACGAATTCCATAATTTTATTATTTACATAACCATTTCCAAAAGTAGCTCCAATAATTGCCAGTGCAACATCCTGTGGTCCTACACCAACTGCTGGTTCTCCCTTTAAATAGACCCCAACTACCTCTGGACGTTTGATATCATATGTCTTATTCAGCAACTGCTTTACAAGTTCCGGCCCACCTTCTCCCATTGCAAGCGTTCCTAATGCTCCATATCTAGTATGGCTGTCAGAACCAAGAATCATCTTTCCGCCACCTGCCAACATTTCTCTTGCAAATTGATGGATAACTGCCTGATGAGGCGGCACATAAACTCCACCGTACTTTTTCGCACAGGTCAAGCCAAACATATGATCATCCTCATTAATTGTTCCACCCACTGCACAAAGACTATTATGGCAATTGGTCAATACATAGGGAACTGGAAATTTCTCAAGTCCCGATGCTCTTGCAGTCTGAATAATCCCAACAAATGTAATATCATGAGATGTTAGTTTGTCAAATTTAATCTGCAGCCGTTCCATATCAGAAATCGTATTATGCGCTTTTAATATCTCATATGCAATGGTTTGCTTTCTTCCATCTTCTTTACTAATATCAATTCTAGCATCTGCTTCACTCTCTATAATCTCTGTTCCATTTAATAAATACACACCCTTATCATATAATTGAATCATCTAAACTTATCCTCCTGTATTTCTCATCTTTTTTTCTAGTCCATCTTCCTTCTACGTTCATTATGTTCGTCCACTGCTTTTTATTATAATGCCCTATTTTTCAGAATGCAAGAAATTCATATAGCTTCCAACCATAAGCGCAATTTTAAACATCACTGCATCTTCAAATGCACGCACATCCAAACCTGTTGCTTTTTGAATTTTGTCCAATTTGTACACCAAAGTATTTCGATGAATATATAGCTGCCTTGCTGTTTCTGATATATTTAAGTTGTTTTCAAAAAACTTATATACCGTCACTAAAGTTTCTTCATCAAATTGATCAATTGCCTTCCCTTCAAGTACCTCTTCCAGAAATATTTGGCAAAGCGATTCTGGAAGTTGATAAATCAAACGCCCGATCCCAAGCTTCCCATAATCCAGTACATTACGTTGTGCATAGAAAATCCGTCCAATCTCCAATGCCATTTTAGCCTCTTTATACGACTGTGATATCTGACTTAACTCATGCACAATCATTCCATACGCAACACGAACACTTACCATAGCTTCTGCACTTAATGTATCTTTGATTGTGTTTGCAATGTGTCGTATTTCATTCTCTCCGTCTGTGGTTAACAGTGTTTTTACAAATATAATGTGTCCTTCGTCCATTGACGTTATAAAATCATGATAGCTCGTAGCGTATAATCCTTTCAAAGTCTCCATTATAATAGAATCTTCTTCTTTTTTCGGCTCAATAATAAATACAATTCTTCTTTCCTCTACCGATATTTTGAGCCATTTAGCCTTATTGTAAATGTCCACCATAAGTAATTTATCTAATAATAAATTCTGAATAAAATAATTCTTATCCAGACGTTCCTTATACGCTGCTATCAGCCCTTCCAGCTGACTGATACAAAGTCTGCCTACAATTGCTGCATTGCTCCCAATACCTTCCAGTGTAAGAACATAAATCGGCTGCAGCTCTTCATATGCTGTAAAAATTGCATAATCTTTTCCTATAAGCTCTTCTCCATCCTTAATAGCTTCCCAATGATGATCTATTATGGTATTTAACTCTGTTTTGATTATTCCTGTATGAGCCAGACACTTCATTTCCATGTTCCATATAGAAATGTTACAGTCTGTAATATCCTTCATTCGGTTGATTGTCTTTAATAAAACCTGATTTGATAACATGCAATCACTTCCTTACTGTATTTGTCTCTATCATCATAGCTTCCTCTTCATTATAAGAATTAAATACCCCGCTGACAAGCAGTGGGGTATTTAATTCTTCGTCATTATAATCGTTTCAAAAGTTCAGCTCTTTCCTCCTCATATCCCGGTTTCCCAAGAAGCGCAAACATATTCTTTTTATAACTCTCCACGCCTGGTTGATTAAACGGATTAATTCCAAGTAAATACCCACTGACTCCACAGGCAAATTCAAAGAAATAGAGAAGCTGCCCCAAACAATACTCATCCTTTTGGGGGATATTAATCTGAAGATTAGGCACCCCACCGTCTACATGTGCCAGCATCGTTCCATTCATTGCACTTTTATTTACAAAATCCAAAGATTGACCTACCAAATAATTCAGTCCATCTAAATCAGCAGGTTCTTTTTCAATTAGAATTTCATCATGAGACGTTTCTATATTCAGAACTGTTTCAAATAAAATTCGATTCCCATCTTGTATGAACTGCCCCATAGAATGAAGATCCGAAGTCAAGTCTACCGATGCAGGGAAAATACCTTTCTGATCCTTCCCCTCACTTTCTCCGTACAATTGCTTCCACCACTCGGATACATAGTGCAAACTCGGTTCATAATTTGCCAATATTTCAACAGTCTTACCCTTTCGAAGCAATATATTTCGTATAGCCGCATACTGCAAGGCCCCATTTGTTTCAAATTCCCGATTCAGTGCTTCTTCTCGCGCTGCTGCAGCGCCTGCCATCAATTGACCGATATCCGCCCCACTTGCTGCGATTGGCAATAATCCTACTGCTGTAAGCACTGAAAAACGTCCACCCACATCATCTGGCACCACAAAAGTCTCATAGCCCTCTTCCATTGCCAAGCCTTTTAATGCTCCTCTTGCTTTATCCGTAGTGGCATAAATTCTCTTCGCTGCTTCTGCTTTACCATATTTCTGCTCGATCATTTTCTTGAAAATACGAAATGCAATCGCTGGCTCCGTTGTAGTTCCCGATTTTGAAATAATATTAATAGAAAAATCACGTTCTCCAATTACCTGAATCAAATGCTTCATGTATGTACTGCTGATATTATTTCCAACATAATAAATCTCTGGAGCTTTTCTAATTTCCTTCGAAACACTATTGGCAAAACAATGTCCTAAGAAATCATTGGCAGCCCTTGCACCTAGATAAGACCCTCCTATGCCTACAACCAGCAGCACTTCTGAATCGCTGACAATCTTCTTTGCTGCTGCCTGAATACGTGTGAACTCTTCTTTATCATAATCCACCGGTAAATCAATCCATCCCAAATAATCATTTCCTGCCCCGGTTTTACTTATTAGTGTTTCTTTTGCTCCCAAAACGAGATTGCTCATATACTGTATCTCATGGGCTTGTACAAACTTACCTGCTTTTGAATAATCAAATGTCACTTTATCAGCCATAATTTCTCTCCTTCTAACACGTTACATAAGTTACAAGCATCCATTACAAATATACAAATCATAGATGTTGTTTTTATTCTATCAAATGCCAACGTGTTTATCAAGTTATCAGGCTAAAAACTCTTCTAAAATTTCTCGAATCATAGCTTCTCTAGGCATTTCCTCAACCGAACCCATATTTTCCTCTAGAGGAATCGAAGATTTCTGTTCTTGCTTATGCAAAGACAAATCATCTTTTGTAATGTCACATTCCTTACTTTCCGGTTCTTTGTATTCCAGTTCTTTGTATTCCGGTTCCCTGATTTCCAGTTCTCTAATTTC
>JAVXHY010000027.1:0-17307 GCA_036656615.1 Lachnospiraceae bacterium
ATCAAAAATGCATGGTGTTTTATTCTTTTATTCATATGAAAGCATTCCACTTAAGTTATTATCTTGGAAAAATGTATTGGCATTATACAGGAAAAGCACCCGGTCAAATTTATGTTCCTTCATTAGTTTATGAATATTTCCATAATAATACCGCGGATCTACTACCATAATTTCCCGATAATATGGGGTTAAAAATGGAATAAAACAATTCGCGTAAGAATCTTTAATTATTAACATTCGTTCCCCTGATGGTGATATGGTTTTCAAACTTACCAAAGGATGATTACCACTCAAAAATATACCATATTGATCTTTTTCATCTAATTTTGATGAATCATACATAGATACTGTTTTCTTTTGTTCCTCTACGTAATTTACTAATACTTCAGTTTCTTCCTCTTGAGGGAGATAAATATAAATTGGCTCTTTGTATTTCATTTCAAATCCACTGGTTGCAGATAAAGTTCCATTAAACGAGTCACTAACCGCATAGGGTTTCATCTTTACGATCCGATTTTTTTCTATTTCCAAACTTTTTGTCATAGTCTGAAACACTTCATATGCTCCTTTTGTTGTCCAATGATGATCTGTATGATAATAAATTTCTTTCTCTTTGTTCTTTTCTAATGGTTTAACTGCATCATTCCAAATAAAACCATTTCCTAATTTCTTTTTCACTTGTTTTATCTGATTTTTTTGGTCGGCAGTTACGGCAAATGCAGGCATTTTTTCACTCAGAATATTAGCTGCATCTGGTACAAGCAGCATATGCATAGGAATCGAATGATAGGTTTGTTGAAAACTCTTCATAGCTTCTAAATTTTCATTTACAGTTTCCGATGCAGCAGGCACAATATCTTCCATTAGATAATTATCCTTCCCTTGAAATACCCCATTTTCCTCTTTTTTCCCAGAAAATTTATCTACTTTCGTCTTTAACTGCACCCAAAAATCTCTTCCAGCAAATTGGTCTGCCTTATATGCTTCATACTGTTTCATATACCTGCCACTGATAACTCTAGACAGGGTGAATCGAGGTTTAACTGTCAGCATTCGGTTTTCATTTTCCGAATATTTTCTATCTTTTTTTACAACATTTAAAAGAGTTATTCCGATTAGAACAATTAGAAATAAAATGGATATATATTTGTATATTTTTATTTTGCCTTGTTTCGTTTCATTTGACATATCTTTTCTCCTAGAATCTAAAATATAAGAATGGATTATACGTTTCAGTTACTAAATATGCAATACATAACAGTAACAATACACCATAGACAATACATTCTAGTACGATCTTTTGTTTTTGATGCTGATACCATACTTTTTCCACCCATTTATACACAAAAGGTGTGGAACACAAAATCAGTGTCACCCACAATAGCCAATTAGTCAACAAAAGATATGCGGCCTGTGAATCTATCCATACGTGTTGTCCTATTCCAAACATCACTCCTAGATATTCTATAGCACTGCTCAAATTCGTGCTAAAGAAAAACACCCAACCAATCATAATAAGAAGAATACTATATATATGCTTCAAAAAATTGGGGCATTTTTCTAATATATTTTTCCAAACAAATTTTTCTAAAAATAATATCAGCCCATAGTAAAGGCCCCACACAATAAAATTCCAGCTTGCCCCATGCCACATTCCAGTCAAAAGCCATACAATGAAAATGTTTCGAATATTCTTCCACACACTGACGCGATTGCCACCAAGTGGTATATACACATATTCTCGAAACCATGTACCTAATGAAATATGCCATCTTCGCCAAAAGTCCGTAATGCTCTTGGCAATATATGGGTAATCAAAGTTTTTAAGAAATTCAAAACCAAACATACGACCCAACCCAATTGCCATATCAGAGTATCCACTGAAATCAAAATAAATTTGAAAAAAGAATGCTCCGCATCCTAACCATGCACTAATGATAGAAAGTTCTCCCATAGGCATACTGGTAACTTTAGCAAAGACCATTCCTATAGTATTGGCTAGCAGGACCTTTTTTGCAAGTCCCCGAATGAAGTATAAGACTCCATTTCCGAACTTATTCCATGTCTCTTTCCTTTTACGAAGCTGCTTTTCAATATCTGCATATTTTACAATAGGACCTGCAATCAATTGAGGGAACATGGACACATAGACTCCAAAAGAAATAATATTTTTTTGCACCTCTACATTTCCTCTGTAAACATCAATAATATAGGATAATGTCTGAAATGTATAAAAGGATATTCCAATGGGAAGTGCTAATTCTTTATATGGTATATGGAATGGCAATATAGCATTCAAATTATCTAAAAAGAATCCATAATATTTAAAAAAACCTAAAATACCAATATTTACTACAATTGTAAAAATCAGGCTTTTTCTAGCCTTTTCCTTATCTGAAAGTTTCCTGGCAATATCCAATCCACAAATATAATTAAATAGAATAGAAAAAATCATCAAAAATACATATATCGGCTCACCCCATGCATAAAACACTAAACTGCATATAAGCATTACGATATTGCGAAATTGTTTTGGCACTACATAATAAAGCAAAAGCATTGCCGGTAAAAATGTAAATAAAAAGATAATACTGCTAAATACCATATTTCATTCCCTTTTCCCTCATATATTCTATCTCTTACAAACTACTTCTAAACGTTTTTTGCACTGTTTCTGCATTTTTTGCTATTGATAAAAAAATATAATTTCCCCTTATTTCCCATACTGCATCATTCAATAATTTCATTTGTTCTACCCCATAGCCTTCAAAATTCTTCTTTTGAGCATCAACTCGTTGTTCGATAGCCTTTTCTACCGCTTCTGTTTGACTATTGTTTTTTACCTTGATCAGTAACAGTTCTTCTACACCCATTGATGATTTAGAGTGATAAAACAATGTTCCATCATAATCTTTTGCATTCAACCCATAATATTTACGCAGTTCTCTTATTTCTGCTTTATCCATAACTTTTAGGTCCGCCTTCTTTTCCACCGCTTTTGATACGGTTTGAAAGGGAACTTTACTATTCCCATTTATAGCCAGTAGAACACCAATATAGACTATTAAAATAACGATCATTCCTATTTTAAATAATTCTAACATGTCCCACTCTGTATTTTTTTTCTCCTGCCCTATCATATTCCTGCCACCTCTGCCATATGTTTTGCCCAAATTGGATAATAATCTATCATCTGATGCATCCCATCTGACTCATAGAATTCATCTTGCACTAACTCTGTATTATCAATAAAAGTAACCTTTTCTTCTATACAAAGCTCCTGAAGTGTCTTGTTATATTTTGGAACCTCTGCATAGCTTGGTTCAATATCAATTTGTTTTTGTTTTACAGGCAATACACTATTTATGTAGATATTTGCATTTGGCAAGCTTTGTTTCAAACGCTCTATTACATTCTTATACTGTTGCTTAAAAACTGCAGTATCTCCTTTGGTTGCTTTTACATCATTCTCCCCATAACATAGAAACACATAAGTTGGATTCAATTCTTCTGCCTTACTTAATTCTTCCTCTACACCAGTAAGTCTTACTCCAATATCTGCGATAATAATAGAAGAATCAAGAACTTCAAATTCACTAAATCCTTGTGTAATGGAATCTCCTAATATAACGGAACCTGCAAAGCGCTCATTTAATGGCTTATTAGCCTGTTCCTGTTCTTTTTCTTCTAATCCCTGTATTTTAGTTTCAAAATCCTTAATATCTGTATGTTCTAACTGCTTTATGATTTTAACTCCTTCTGTGGTATCGACATGATCACCAATCCATTTATTAATTCCAAAATTCACTACTAAAATAGCCAGTAAAACAACTATCACACCTCCAGAAAAAATTATAATTCTTTTTACTTTCTTTTTTCGTTCCCGCTCCTCATAATCCCTTATCATTGTTTTATCCCCGTAACTTTCTATTCTCCTGTATCTTAAAATTCTATCATTTTATTTCTCGCCTTTTTATACATTCTACCACGACTAAATTTAGTTTACCACACCAAAAGCAAAACATCTCGGCTTCTAGTATCCGATTGCTTTTTTATTTTTAATATAATAACTAAACCCTAGTATATCTGCCAAAATCCAACCAATTGGAATTGCCCACCATATTCCTAATAATCCAATTGCGGCAATGGGAGCCAGTATATAGGCCAACAATACTCTTATCCCAAGTGATACAATCGTTAAAATTAATGAGATTTCCGGCTTTGCAATACCACGATAGAAACCATAGAATAAGAAAAGTATTCCTATGCCTACATAAAAGATTCCTTCAATCCGTAAATATCGTACCCCTATTTCGATGACTCTCGTTTCCCCAACATGTATAAAAATCTTCATCAAAGATTCCGCGAAAACTACAACAATTACAGAAATAAGTATGCTAAATGCCGTCGCAATTTTTATTGCTTCTTTCATTCCTATATATATTCTTTCTTTTATACCTGCCCCATAATTCTGTGCAATAAAAATTCCAAATGCATTTCCGAAGTCTTGCACTGGAATATAAGCAAAAGCATCTATTTTTACTGCTGCTGCAAATGCTGCTGTTGCTGTTACACCAAAACTGTTTACCAATCCTTGTATCATTAAAATTCCAAAATTCATAATAGACTGCTGAATACTTACTAAGGCCGACGAATGTATGATTCTATGCAGTAATTTTCTTTCCAATACCATGTGATGTCTTTCCAATCGAACCAAAGGTTCCTTTCTCCATAGGTATCCGGTAACCAATATTGCAGATACTGCCTGTGCAATAATAGTTGCCCATGCCACCCCTGACACTCCCATCTGTAATTCTACTACAAAGTATAAATCTAATACAATATTTATAATAGTTGCGGTCACCATACAAATAACCGGAACTACAGAATTTCCCAAACTTCTCAAAATTGCGGCTGAATAATTATAAATTGCAGTAAACATAATTCCTACAAATATAATACATAAATATTCCTTGGTCATACCTGAAATTGATGAATTTACCTGCAATATGATAAGAATTTCATCTAGAAAAATAAATGCTAATAAACAAATGACAATTGTAATTGCAGAAATTACAAAAAAGGAAATAAAAACACTCTTTTTGAAGCTATCATTGTCACTGGCACCATAGCACATGGATAATACTCCTCCACTTCCCATACAAAGTCCTATAATGACTGACGTTAAAAATACCATTAATGGAAATGATGTTCCCACTGCTGCCAGTGCTTCTGCACCAATAAATTTACCCACCACAATTGTATCTATAATATTATAAAACTGCTGCAAAATATTTCCCATGATCATAGGAAGTGCAAACAACAACATAACCTTTCTTTCATTCCCTACCGTTAAATCTTTTTCCAAATTTATATCTCTCCTATTTGCATCATTCTTCATCACTTTCTTCAACCATCAGTGTTCAAATACATTCCAACTCAAATTCTTTTGCCCCTGCTTTTTTCTAACTCCAATAACCAGTTTTTACGTTCTAATCCCCCTGCATACCCAACTAATTTTCCGCTTGCCCCAATCACACGGTGACATGGAATTATAATGGGGATAGGATTCTTATTATTTGCCATACCAACTGCTCTACAAGCTCTATTATTGGAAACCGCTTCTGCAATCTGCTTGTAGCTTTTCGTTTCCCCATATGGTATTCTTATTAGTTCTTTCCACACTTTTTTTTGAAAATTACTCCCGTTCAATTCTAAAGGCAGCGCAAATGTTTCTCTTTCTCCCTTAAAATACTCCTCCAACTGATGACATGCTTCTCTAATAAGTGTTGTCTCCTTCACCTCACCAAAGATATCTCCACTAAAATGAATACCTAAAACAGCCCTATCATTTGCAGTAATACTAAGCTCACCTATCAAAGTGTCATATCTATAAGAATACATGATCATCACCTCTCATTACAAATATAAATTCTTTCATTTTAATTATATCATATTACACAGAATGGAAGAAGCTATAAATATAACCTCCTATACGGAAAAGTTAAGACTGTAAAATTTAAAAATAGTAATATTCTATAGCAATATAGTCATTGTCTATTTGCAGAAAATAGTCTTATATGCTATTTTATAACTAATATAAATAAATGCTATTGTATAAGAAATACGTGTATTGGACGTATCGAATCGTTCCTAAAAAGCAAAGGAGAATCTATGTCTGAAATAGTAACGGTAAAAACAACCTGTGGTATCTGTGGCTCTTGTTGCAAAATGGATGCTTCTATAAAGGATGGAGAACTTGTCTATGTGGAAGGAAGTCAAAGTCCTTCCGATAATGGGAGATTGTGTGTCAAGGGGCTGGCTACAAAACAATTTGTATATAATAAGGAGCGAGTTCGTTATCCCATGAAGCGTATTGGCAAAAAAGGGGAAGGTAAGTTTGAACGAATCTCCTGGGATGAGGCATACTGTATCATTGCAGACAAGCTGCTTGCTATTCGTCGGGAACATGGTGCGAAATCCACTGTATTCTATACTGGATATCCAAAATGGCTGCGTCCAGCTCTGCTCCGATTTTCCAATGCATATGGTTCTCCCAATTACTGTACAGAATCCAGTACCTGTTTTCAGGCTGCTGCCCTTGCGTGGCGTTCTATTTATGGAAATCACATCTGTGGACCAGATTTGATGCATTCTAAAACCGTACTGATATGGAGCTCCAACCTCTATCATTCCAATTCCCCCATGAGTGATATGTACCAACAGTTGAAGAAACGTGGTGTGAAAACGATTGTGATAGATCCAAGAAATACAGTTACGGCACATGAAGCATGGCTGCACTTACGCCCAGCTCATGGAACAGATGGGGCTTTGGCACTGTCTATGGCACAGGTCATCCTAGCAGAACATCTACAATCCCAATCATTTATTGATCAATATGTCTATGGATTTGAAGAATATCAGGCATATGTAAAGCAGTTTACACCCGAATGGGCAGAAATAATTACCACAGTACCCGCAGAACACATTCGCTTAGCTGCCCGTACATTTGCCACACATACTCCTTCTTCTATACTATTTTCTGCTGCTTCTATTGTCCATCATGTTAATGGGGTACAAAATTATCGGGCGGTATTTTCCCTGTCAGCTATCACAGGGAACTATGATACAGTCGGCGGTAACTGTCCGCAAGCAGGAATGTCATCTCCCTGTAATGAATTTGGCAAAGTAAAACGATTAAATAATGAAGAAGCCATTGGGGAAAAAGATTTTCCTGTATGGTTTGATTTATCCTGTGAGGAAGCACAATGTACCAAACTTGCTGACTATATCTTGGATGAACAGCCATATCCCATAAAAGCAATATTTGCAATGGGACTGAACCACCGGATGTGGCCGCAGCCCGAACATTTGCAACAGGCACTGAAAAAGCTTGATTTTTATGTAAATGTAGAACTATTCATGTCAGATTCGTCCCTTGCAGCTGACCTAGTTCTTCCTGCCTGTACTTCTTTTGAACGTGAGGAAATCCATATGCTTAAGGGCGGAAAATTTCTCTTTTCTAACCGTGCAATTGAACCAGTTGGTGAATCGAAAAATGACATAGAAATAATTATGGCGCTCATGAAACGAATGAATCTAAAAGATGAAGTGCTTTCAAATGGATATGATGCCTATATGGCACATATCATCGAACCTTCTGGATTATCATTAGAAGAATTAAAAAAAAGTCCGGAAGGTTTATCTAGCAAACATTTGATTTCTCCTTCTTATGGTAATTACAAGCATCATCACTTTCAGACCCCTAGTGGGAAAATAGAATTAAAATCCATTACACTAGAAACCTATCATGACAGTCATGGCTATGACGGCCTGCCTGTCTATCATGATTTTCGCAATGAAACCACTGTTAATCGGAAGAAATTTCCGCTGATTTTAAGCACCGGATGCAGAAAACCCCAGTTTTTTCATTCCAAGGTATATCGAGTCCCTTGGCTTTCCAATTTGGAAGCTGCTCCACTAGTAGAAATCCACCCAGAAGATGGAAAGACCTTTGGCATACATAATGGACAATTGATTAAAATTATATCCCCTGTTGGAGAAGTGAGCGGTATTGCTTCTTATGATATCAGCGGAAGACCAGGTGTTGTGTATATGTGCCATGGAAATGCTGATGGAGATGTGAATGAGTTAATTGATAAGGACTATCTTGATCCCATTTCCGGATTTCCAGGATATAAAAGTTATTTCTGCACCATTGAAAAGGGGGAAGTCAAATAGATGGGATATCGATTTGTATTTGAGGAAGAACTATGTATGGGGTGTTTTGCCTGTCATACAGCCTGTTTGAATGCACATTATGAAGTTGGTGAAGAACGACAAAGCTATCGTACCGTCAAACAAGTAATTAGAGTGAACGAAGCGTATCAAAAAAAGGTATGCCCCGGATGTATCCATTGTGGTGCCTGTGTGCAAATATGCAAAAGTCATGCATTATACCGTGATACATCCACTGGACTTGTACTTCTACATCGGGGCAAGTGCGTTGGATGCCGTGCATGCGAAAAAGTATGCCCTATCCAGGTGATACACTTTGACCAGGAATCAAAAGCAGCCAAATGTGATGGATGTATTACACTTTTAAATGCTGGGAAAATACCCGCATGCGTTAGGAACTGTCCAGTAGGGGCAATTAAAGTAGAAGAAAGGTAGTAAATGATACCAATGGAAAAAGAAATTGCAGGATATATTCTAGCTGGCGGACAAAACCGACGCATGGGCGGGGTAAAAAAGTTGTTTCTAAGTTACCAGGAACGAAGCTTTTATGATTGGTTGCGAGAAGGTCTAAGTTCTTTAGATAAAATATATGTATCTGTAGAAGACCAGACTTTTTATGAATCTGTAAAAGACGAACTGATTGTAGACAAATACACAGATATGGGATCTGCCGGTGGTATACTAAGCGGACTACTTGCTTGCAAAGAGGATGCACTGCTTGTAATTCCCTGTGATATGATTCCATTACCCGCAAATATCGCAGAATACATGCTAAATATCTATGCAAAGCAACCACATCCTCTGGTTATAAAGGCCTCTGGAAAGCTTGTACCATTTCCAGGAATATATACAAAAGAAATGCTCCCCACTTTGCAGCAAATGATTGACACTAACCAGTGCCGAATCATGAACCTATGGGAACATATGAATATATATTATACGATACTAAGTCTTGATGATCTTTCCCTAAGTAATATTAATACCGTAGCGGATTATCAGGCATTAAAGGAGGGCTTATGGAAATGATTCTACTTGAGGAAGCACGATCCCAGTGACTATTTCTTATGGCAAGTTTTTAACTTAGCAACTATTTCCTTCGCTGCTAGTTCCTTATTTTCCCGGCATAGTTGAAGCAATCTCAACTCTCGATTAGAAGTAAGTTCTAGATAATCCACAATATCCTCATCTGATAACCCTTTGTCAATTTTCTTTTGTATTAATTCTGCCGTGTGCAGTTCTTGACCTTGCTTTAATCCGCATTCCATTCCTCGTTCCATGCCACGTTCCATTCCTCGTTCCATGCCACGTTCCATTCCTCGTTCCATTCCTCGTTTCAAACCTCTTCTTACTGCAGATTTCATTAAATAATTATGATCCATAATGGCTTTTTCCCTTGCATCATATTCCATTCTTTTTTGATCATCTGCACTTAACTGAACTAACGTATTATATGCTTCCTCAATATATTCATTTTTTTCTGCCATTGTTTTAAAATCCTCCTTTGTTTTGCTGCTCAGAAACATGGTCCATTGCAACAATTCGTCCTGAGGGTACTCTTTCATTCTTAATTTGGGCAGTTCCAAAATATGAAACTCCATTTTATCTGTATAGAGTGTTCCTCTTTTGTCCTCCAAGATATGAAAACGAGAATAATAATCCACCGTATCTGGATAAAGGATGAAATTCAAAATACCTACATGGATGCACTTTTTTAATGTATCATAATCATCCCCCTTATGAATTTGCTGTAAATACATTTTACTCAGATAAAATAATGTCCGCTCTTCCCAACACTCAAAATACTCCACTTGCATCTCAAAGTTAATCTGTGTATTATCTAACAGTAGTACTCTCACATCTAAAACCCCAAACTTATCATCTTGGGATTCTTGTGGTAAAATAGTGGGCAAAAGTGTGGTATTACTTATTTCCTCCGGATGCATGTTTAGAATAGCTGCAATAAAACCTCTTCGTACCTTTTCATTGGACATCAATTCTTTAAAACAAAAGTCCACCGTCGGTAACATAATAAATTCTTGCAATATTTCCTTCTTTTTTTGTTCCATTTTTCTCCCTTACCACTAGGAAGAAACTTATCCACTGTTCCTTATAATATAGAACTTACTGTACCTCTCAAACTAACGAATACCTTTATATTATTGTAACACATTGATATAAAACAGCCAACATATATCTTGTCAAATCTTATGTACAAGCAAACAAGTCCGATAAATTATTTCCTGTGGTTTCTTCGATTTTTTATTTTTGTCATTGGGTACTATGGCGAAATGCCTGAAATTTTTAGGACAGAATATCCTAAGAAATTTATAGATTCAATTGTAACATGAATTTTTTTATAATTCAATGTTTTTATTAGTATCGACTTGCTACCGTATGTGAGATACCCATGAAGAATTTAGCAAAAAAGGGGATTGGTTTATAGAAGCCGAAAGAAAATAAGGGCAGCACCTGTTTCAAATCTGTCATTGCTTTTAGAATTGCCTTTCCACTTCCATAAATTAACGTTCCTACTTTCATCCCCAATAAAAATGATGATGTTCTAACAAATATTTCCTCATACTAAAAAAAGTGTCTTTATTTTCTATTATAAAAACACTTTGTGGAATTTCTTTATGATGTGAATAGTATACAAGCGGTTCTGCCTTCCTCTATTATTTCTATTGAAACTTAATTTCTCCGGTCACATCATTCATTCCATCTATAACTGCTAAGGATTCCAATTGGTATCCTAGATTTCTTATGATTGTTCCTCCTGACTGAAATCCTTTTTCAATTACGATTCCAATCCCCTCTATTGTGGCGCCTGCCTCCTGAAGCAGTTGTATCAGCCCTTGAAGCGCACAACCATTGGCAAGAAAGTCATCAATAATCAGTACATGGTCATCTTCACTTAAAAATTTTCTTGCTACTATCACTTGGTTCTTACATTTATGGGTAAAGGATTCTACCTCTGCAATATACATTTCACCTTCTAGATTAATACTTTGGGCTTTCTTTGCAAATACTACTGGAACACCAAAATGTTGGGCTACAATACAAGATATACCAATTCCGGACGCCTCAATTGTAAGAATTTTATTAATTGGTTTCTCTGCGAACCTTTTTTTAAATTCTTCTCCAATTTGATTAAAAAGTTCAATATCCATCTGATGATTTAAAAAACTATCTACCTTTAATACATTGCCTTCTTTGACAATTCCATCTTTTATAATTCGTTCCTCTAAGAAATTCATTCTTTTTCTCCCATGTTCTTTGATTTCATATAATTTTTCTTAAGTTTATCAACAAATAAAAGAAAAGGCAAGGACATATTCTCTTTCTTTTTACTCTGATTTAGCCGCACACCACTCCAGATCATTAATAACCCACTTATGACAAAACAAATCCAAATTTCCGACACTTTTTGCCCTGTTTTAGGCACTGTACCGCCTGGGAACAATTCTGTCGGCGTATCAATCGTTGGAGATATTATTGGTTTTTCTAGATTTGCGTTTTCATCTGTATAAACCTTACTTTTCGGTTCGGCTATCACATTGTAGACCCAGCTGCTTCCGTCAGGACTACACAGTGGAATCGGTACTAGAAACGATTTCGTCTTTGTCGTTCCACCATCACTTAAGATATCGGCTACCTGGATGAGATATAGTCCCGTCGTTAAGTCAGAAAAGAGAACTTCACCGGAAGAATCCGTAGTAGACTGTACACCATTGAGACAGTTTTTATCTATAAATACAATAAAATTCAAGGCCGCCTCTGACTGTTTTTGAACAGTATCCAGACCATTTAGCTCCACACAAGAAGCAGTATAATCCGGTGTGAGCACATAAGACCCTTTGGAGAAATCTGCCACCCTCCACATGGTAACAGCAGCATTGGAGATGATTGCCGATCCATAGTCAACGGTATTCAATTTTACTCGTATACATCCTATCGCATCTGCTGCCTCTACAAAAGTTGACAGCAGAAACATTGGAAACAACAGAAATGACAATATCAGGACTCTTCCTTGATGACGTTTTCTCACGATCTTCCATCCTCTCTTTTTAATTATTTTTTCGTCTCCATCTCCATAGTAAAACAAGAAGTACCGGTATGGTTAATATCCACATTCCAAATACTAGTTGAAATTTATCAGGTATCTTAATGGGATGCAAAGGTTGTTCCTTAGGCACCTTTGAAATATAAGGTACACGGATTCCACGAACTAGCAGTCGATGAGAATTGATGCCATAGGGCGTACAGGTCAGCAGTGTCACGTAATCCTCTAGGGGCACAATATCCAGAACGTGAATATTCTCAGGCAATATAACTTGTATCTGATCCACCTTATAGGCAATCGTCTGTTCCAGTACATGAATGCAAAAGCAATCACCCACCTCCATCTGATCTAAGTCGGTGAACAATCGTGCATTAGGCAAACCACAATGAGCTGATAAAACGGCATGAGTCCCCTCTCCACCAACTGGAAGAGAGGATTCAGGCAGATGGCCCACGCCCTTTTGCAGCGTTTCTTTGGAAACGCCATGATAAATAGGCAGATAAATTTGAATACTTGGAATGTCTAAATAGCCCATGACACCATTCACGCTCAGTAACGCTTGATATTCCACACCTTCATGACTGTTTTCAGTTTGAAATGGGTCAGGTCTGGTGCCATCTGCAAATTTTGCGTTATAGGCTCTGGCATCAGACAGCATAATATCTCTGGCACTTGTATCGATTGATTTTATATTTACCTGATATGACTGCACAGCCACTGTGGAAGTGATTCTACTAATAAAAGAACTGACCACGGGGTAGAGCAGGATCATAATCCCCAGTACGAAAATTAGGAAAATGACCACCTGTGGTTTCTTTTTCAACATTTACACTCGTTTCTTTTTGTGATAAAGAAAATACAACGCGCCAGCCAAAGTCAAAAGACTTAATCCACCTACAGTAAAGAGTATGGTTCCGCTACCGCCAGAGCCTGGAAGCTGAAAGCCCTTCGTGTTGACTACGTTACCATAGAAGATACCACCGCGATTATCAAAGGAGCCATAATCTGCCACAATCGTCCAGGCTGCTTGTTCCCGTCCGTTTTCAATCGTTTGAGGAAGGGTGACACCAATGGTCACACAAATAGGAGTCTTTAGCAAATCGTATCCTATAGGTGCTTTGATTTCCTTGATATAGTATTTACCTGCAATGAGTCCGGTGAAGTAAGCAATACCGTCATCACCTGTAACTATTTTCAAGTCTTTTCCATCAATCAATTTCGTAGTAACATGGGTACCATTTCCATCTGTCACTAATTCATACGTATAAAATCCAACAGGAATTGAACACTCCTTATTACTGTATATTCCAAATTCAGCACCAGCTAATTTCTGACTGTTACTGCCTACCTTTAACAATTCCAATCCAGTGGTATATATGAGTGTGTGTTTTTCAGTCGTTGTATAATTACTCCCGGCACCTGGATTGTTGGTATAAGTCAGATTGACGCTATTCGGATTTCCGCTACTTCCAATGACAGAATTTTCATTTAGTATTGCGCTGTATTCTACCGTCAATGGACCCAATGTTTTGATATTGTCATAGGTGAAATTGATAGTCAATACGGTGTTTTTATTGGCAGCTGTTCTATCAATCCCAACCGTATAATTGTTCTTGTCAGCAATGATGGCTCCCTTAGAATCCTTGACCACAATACTTTTATCATTCAGTGTTAACCCCTTACTAAGAGTATCCGTAAGACAATAGGTTATACCAGTTGCATTGGTAGCATATGTCGGTATAGTTGCAGTAAGCTTAAAATCAACGGTATCACCGATTTTCTTTTCAGCGGCTTTTACTGTATGATTGCCAAGCACAATCTCCTTATCTACATTTGCAGTGGAGGTTTTGACCATTACCGATACATCTGGACTATTGGTTGTTTTATCAGGAAGAGAAACCAAAATGGGTTTGGAAAGTACAGTACCATCATTAGCATTATTCTTGGTTTCCATAACCAGATAGTAACCATAGGACAGGTTTCTGAATATTCCCGCCGTTGCGTTTAAAGGAAGTTGCCCCTTCACCTCAGACAGTGCCACAGCCAATCCTGCAAGCTTCGATGAGTCTTTTACAGTGGAGAGAGCCTTTAAAACTTCCTGATCTGTGGAAGTAACCGTTAACGGATTACCCAATGCCAAAATTATGGCCTCCTTGTAGGCCGGTGTCAAAGCCATGTCGGTATAAAGCACATTACCTTCCACTGTGGATGCATTCCAACCTACAATCCGATATGCCTCATAGGTAGAATCAGTCTTGATAGCGCCAGCACTATTTTTCATGGTAATCGTTCCCACCGGTTCCGCCGCTAAGGCAGGTGCTGTTAACGAAATTAGTAAAAGAGTTGTGATAAGAAATGCACTGAAATTTTTTAATAGTTGCATAAATTTCTCCTTTTTAAATTTTTATAAAGTTGATGTTGTTATCTTTTTCCTATTTTTTAACTGGATAAACACTAGCACTACTGCCAGGAGCATACAGCCATAACCTACAAGAAATATACCTCTCGTCCCCTGACCACCGGTAGCGGGGAGAGTTGGCTGCAGCGTATCTATCACTTGCACAACAGGCTTTTGATAGGGCTTAGTAACAGGCGTGCCTCCAGCACCAAATGCATAGGTCAGCGTTGCCTTTTGATTGTTGTTTGAGTAAAAGCCCTGTTGATTGGAACTGGTTTGATTCTTTCCATAGTCGGTGTCTACATCTCCTGTATCTGTATATCCAAATGTTCCATAGTCTGTATATGCCTTCGGAGTAGTACACACATTAAACGAGAGTGTATAGACAGTATTTGGTTCCAATACAAAGGTTGGTACAAAAGTAACGGTTACTTTTTTTGTCATTGGCTCCACCTCCACGGATTGTATAACACCTTGCCCTGCAGAGGTAACGGTTTTATTTTCATAAAGTGTCTTTATGGTCGTATCACATTTGGATGTGAGTTTTAAATCCAAACGTTCCACCAATAAATTTACATATTCACTAAGGGTATCAGAAATCACCACCTTTCCCGGCCCCAAAATACTGGCAAAAGTAGCATCTAAATCTTCAAAGCTTTTCGCATTGAGATATCTCCCTGTACCGCTTGAAAGATTGAGCAAAACTTTTGAGGCCGCATTGCTGATATCAACGGAAAAAATATTCAAATCAGGATTAGACGCGGCAAAATTTCGTGCAAGAGTAATGTTTGCACCCTCACAAAAGGCAAGGTTGCCATTTGCATCTCCTCCCGTTCCATAGCGTAAAATATTTGCCGATGAATGAAGATTTTTTGGTACAAATTCGTTTTGTTGGCCAAATACTTGTGAGCGATCCATAAGTGGCCCCGCACCGGTTACCTTTTTAGTTGACAGTCCATGAGTGGGAACACCATCGCTCATAAACACCATATATTTTGTTTGACTTGGGTTTGACGGCGGATGATCCAGCAGATACTGTGCCTGGTATAGTCCGGCTCCGTAATTTGTTCCACCTGCACCCTCTGTCAAAAGAATCGGATTATAAGGTAAACTAGATTGAGTCATCCACGACTGATAAATGGTCGCATTTCCTACATCCCGACCACTTGGAATTCCCAAAAATGTAAGTGGCGTATTTTCTGCCCATCTGATTCCACTCTCCCAGCCCCCCATAGTTGCTCCCCAAAAATACACAATACTCAAATGATTGGACGGATGGGCTTTAAGAAATCGGGAAACAAAGCCATTCGTCCCCATCAGTGCCCGATTAAGAAAATTCATCTGTGACTTACCCATACTTCCAGATACATCCAGCACCAATATTAAATCAGAGGGCATTTTAATTCCGCTGGCAACATCCAGATAGAGCCGATGATCATCCTTTCCAGACAGCGAAGTATCCGGATTTATTGCCTTATCTCCCAGATAATCTATACGTTTGTGGTATTCAACGGTTCCACCGTCAGCAGAATTCAGTGGCTGGTAGTTATTCACAAAATGAACCTCTTGATCCACCGGAACCTCATGTAACAGCACCAGATTAGATGCTTGTGAAGCATTGTTTGTATAGGTGAAACTATTTCCCATACGTGTAACATAGGTACCGGCATTGCTGATAAGTTTTCCTTCTGGTGTATAAATAAATGACGTCTGCGCCGTTGTGCTGGTTCCAAGGGTGGTTGGATTACCAGATGTATCCTTATTCTGACAAAGGTAGGCAGCATGATTTTGCAGATAGAATGCATCTACAGAACCGTTAAGCACAGAAGCAGTCCACTGACATCCTATTTCCGGTATTTTCACACCGCTAGTAAGCACTCCGTTTATATTAGCATTATCTACTGTAAGCTCAACAGCGGAAATATTTTGCGGGTTATTACGATTTCCCATACCGTAATGTTTGATTACTGACGCCTTATTGACAAGAAGATAAGTGTCCTTATTTGTCAATGTAACCGTAGGGATCCAAATTTTATCCAAAGCACCAGAATACTGCCGTTCTACATTCACACCGGAAATCGGGATCTGGTTCGCATAGTAAGTGATGTTTGCACCCGAACTGTCTCTGACAGGTAGATCTTTCCATGTGTAGCTCCACTGGTTCTCCCTGTTAAGTTCTATATCGGATGGCGGAATCTGTGGATTGTTAGATGTTAGCCGTGCAATGACACTGGATGGTCTAATTTGTGCATTACCACCAATCCAATCTACCTTAACGTTAACGGTCGTGTAGTCTGTATCGACTGGGGACACCTTGGGAGAGACCATCACAAAACGTGAAAAATGATTTGTCTGCATTACTACCTCCCCTGCTGAACTGATTTGGGCATCCATATCTTTTAGTGTCTGACTTTCTTCGTCTACGTGGTAGATCTTGACGCCGCTTCCCACTGGCTCAGGAAGCGTAAATGTAATGGTAACCTTTCCTTGCGGAAGCACCTCCACACATTCCTGCCGAACTATAGAAGAAGGTTTCTCAGGAGATATAATCTCCTTTTTCAATATCTTTTCCACTGGCAAAACAACTGCCTCCGCTGGGGGTATTTCCTCC
>JAVXHY010000027.1:17407-20991 GCA_036656615.1 Lachnospiraceae bacterium
TTTCAATATCTTTTCCACTGGCAAAACAACTGCCTCCGCTGGGGGTATTTCCTCCGCTGGGGGTATTTCCTCCACTGGGGGTATTTCCTCCACTGGGGGCATTTCCTCCGTTGGGGGTATTTCCTCCGTTGGAGGTATTTCCTCCGCTGGAGGTATTTCCTCCGCTGGAGGTATTTCCTCCGCTGGAGGTATTTCCTCCGTTGGGGGTATTTCCTCCGTTGGGGGTATTTCCTCCGTTGGGGCAGTAATTTGGGTTGTTATATTTTGCATTACACGAATATCAAATGTACGCGTATCAATTGTATCAATGTTATACTCTAATGCAGACAAAGATTCCGCTACATTTCCTACTTCCGACATCTGTTCCTCCACTTGAAGAAATAATTCCTCCGAGGTGGAGTTCGGGAATGATAAAAAGGGGGCTGTCATATGGATTGTTGTGCCATCTGTCAACGTATATTTTAGAGAAATTTCTGTTGGTGCTGCGTTTGCGCATGGTAAGATAGCTGTAGTACATACCAACCAAACAACAAATACAAGACTGAGGAGGCGCTTTGCCTGTGTTCTTGTTCTACACACTACTTTTCGCATTCATACTACCACCCTTCTTTTATTTCTTTATTTTGACGAATTGCTTATAAGAAATTGTTAAATTTGTATAATCGAATTAGCCGAAAATAATTACTCTTAATGATATTTATATGATGGTAGTTGACATTGTGTGCCATCTAGTATGCCTGCAAGATACAAAAAGAGTATTAATATAATTGAATAAGATTGCAGAAAACACACTTTGTCTGCATTATATTTATATAGGCACCGTGCTTTATTTGAATTGTTTCCGATAACCTAAGTAATTGGATCTTTATTTTGTTCGCTAATACGAGGAGGAAAAAATGCAAAGAATCTCAAATAATCCTGACGATATTGTAGATGAGATGTTAAAAGGATTTCTGAAAGTACATTCAGATATTGTAGAAAAGACAGAAAATTCACGCGTGATGAAAGCGAAAAATATTTCAAAAGAAAAAGTTGGAGTTATTGCTGGAGAAGTGTTGATGTGGAAAGTAGGAGGAACAAAAGTGTCTTTAGGTGCAAATTTAGATGAAGTGATAGCAGTGGCACAAAAGCCTATTGGTCATACCAGAAGTGTAGGAATTGGGTTAAGCCCTTGTACACTTTCAGCTGTTGAACATCCTAATTTTGAAATTAAGAACGTTAGCCTATTTCCCAACAACCCCCTTCTCACACATCACCTTACAAAAAACTACTCCTGCCAATGTACTAACCATAGTCGCCATAATCGCAGCCCCCACAATTATCGTTGGGTTCACACTGCCATATTGGCTTCGATAAGCAATCACATTAATCGGAATTAGTTGAAGTGATGAAATATTAATTACTAGAAAAGTACACATGGAATTACTAGCCGCCTTGTTATGCCCATTCAGCTCCGCCAGACTCTCCATAGCCTTAAGTCCTGCCGGAGTAGCCGCCCATCCAAGTCCCAGGAAATTGGCAATCATATTGGTAGAAATATATTCATTTGCTACATGACCTTTTGGAATCTCCGGAAACAAGAACCGTATCACCGGTTGTATTTTCTTTGATAAATATCTAATAATCCCTGCTTTTGTAGCTATTTCCATTAGTCCCATCCATAGAGATAATACTCCAAGCATTGTAATACATAAAGCAACTGCCTCTTTAGAAGATTCCAAAGCTGCTTCTGTAATATCTGGCAGCTTACCATTCATTACTCCAAATATAATTCCAACTAGAATCATTCCACCCCATAAATAATTCAACATAATAATACAGATACCTCCACATATATTCTTTAGAATATATGTGGAGGTATCTGATAACATTACGATTGTATATGAGCCGCTTTATTCTTCTTAACCAATTGATATACAGGAAGACCAAGTAATGTAATTATAATACTTCCTGCGGAAAGCAACGTAGATTCTAATCCTGACATGAAAATCTGATTCAAAATAACATAAATACCACTAACTATTGCAACAATTGGTACTACTGGATATAAAGGTACCTTATAAGTTCTAACTGCATCTGGTCGGTCCTTACGGAGCTTCATTACCCCAATGAATGTCAGAGTATAGAATGTCCAGCTTGCAAATACTGCCAAGTTCGTCAATAAATTAAATTGACCACTGATTGCATAGATACACCCAATTCCACCCACCAAAATAATAGAATTTGTAGGAACTTGATTCTTGTTGATTTTCGCAAGCACTTTGCTGAATGGGAATTTCCCTTCTGCTGCCAATGAATATGCTACCCTGGAACCTGACATTACGAATCCATTACAGGCACCGAATACAGAAATCATTATACCCACCGAAATAATCTTTCCACCCATATCCCCAAATATCTTGAGTGCGACTGCAGAAGCCGGTGCGGTCAGTGTTGCTAATTCACTTGCTGGTAATACCCATAAATATGCAATATTAATTACAAAATACACCGCCATAATTACAGATACACCACCTACAATGGCAATTGGCAGATCTTTTCCCGGATTCTTCATTTCTCCTGCAATTGCTCCTACATTTGTCCATCCTTCAAAAGCAAATAAAACGGCTACCATAAGCTGTCCTAGAATCACTGCTGGATTCAATCCGTCCGCAACTAAAGGTGTGAAGATTGGATTGCCACCGCCTCCTCTAAGAAAGCCAAATATCATAAGAAGAATTAAGGGAACAAGTTTACAGACTGTAAAGATAATTTGCACACCACCACCCACTTTAGAGCCTAAATTATTCAAAAAGATAATCAAAATAATAATTCCTATTGCTAATGGCACCGTAAATCCTTCTCCAATAAATAAAGATGCCTGTTCTGCACATACTACTGCAAGAGCAGAAATCATTGCAGGATAAAACAATAAGGTCTGTACCCAACCTGCCAAAAACCCTACTAGTGGATTGTACATTTCTTCTAGATATGCTACCATTCCTCCCGTTTTAGGTATCATGATTGCAACCTCTGCAAAAGTAAGTGCTGCCGCAATACTTGCAAGTCCAGTAATAATCCATGCAATCATTCCAAGTCCTGCTGCCCCTCCGGTAGCCTCATATATTGCCTGTGGTTTGAAAAATACTCCAGATCCAATCACACATCCAACTACTGTTGCCATTGCCGTTGATACTCCCAAATTCTTTTTTAATCCCTGATTCTGTTCCATATCGCTCTCCTTTTTGTTGTTTTATTTTATAATTTTCCCTTTATATGCATAAAAAAAGATATAGAGACACACAAATAGTATGTCCTATATCCCTGTATTTTTACCTGAAAGTTTTACTTCTACGGTGACCATATTGGTTCTTTCCAGAATTCCCATCCATAACGGGTATTTGTACCTGAAAGTTTCTCGAAAGGTTAGGAATTCTTTCAATTGCTTCATCGGTTTCCCAACAAACCATCACAGCTTGGGAATCTTCCTCGTTATTTCATTTGGCATTATGCTTTTCACCTAGTATATGGGAAGAAACCCCATCTGTCAATAAAAGTTATTAATATAACAATTAATGTAGTAATAGTTCAGCCATAATACATGC
>JAVXHY010000028.1:0-19806 GCA_036656615.1 Lachnospiraceae bacterium
TAAAATTTCATTTCAGGAAAAAACAAAAATTCATGGGGGAGTATTGACGGAATTCAAAAAGAAAGATATACTTATAAGCAAACATACGTTCCGAGAAACGATGACCAAAATATCGTATTGTAATGTTTCTTACAGTTTGTTTTGTGGTATACTATGGCATCGAATATTGTTTAAAAGTGATTTTTACACGAATTTTGGGTTGGTAGTATAAATAGTAAGGGAGGATTCGTCCATGGACAAATTTGAATTAGTATCAGAATACAGCCCAACCGGCGACCAGCCTCAGGCCATAAAAGAACTTGTGGAAGGCTTTAAATCCGGCAATCAGGCGCAAACGCTCCTCGGTGTTACCGGGTCAGGCAAGACCTTCACCATGGCAAATGTCATACAGCAATTACAGAAGCCGACCCTCATCATTGCTCACAATAAGACCCTCGCTGCACAGCTCTACGGAGAATTCAAAGAATACTTCCCGAAAAATGCGGTTGAGTATTTTGTATCCTATTATGATTATTATCAACCGGAAGCTTATGTCCCATCTTCTGATACTTATATTGCCAAGGATTCTTCTATTAATGACGAGATTGATAAATTACGTCACTCGGCTACCGCATCTCTTGCAGAGCGTCAGGATGTCATTATTGTAGCCAGTGTATCCTGTATTTATGGATTGGGAAGCCCTATTGATTATCAGGAGATGGTTATTTCTCTGCGGCCAGGAATGATGAGAGATCGAGATGAAATTGTTGCAAAATTAATTGAGATTCAATATAATCGTAATGATATGGATTTTAAACGAGGCACATTTCGGGTAAGAGGAGATGTGCTGGAAGTCTTTCCAGCAGCATCAGAAGAAGTGGCAGTACGAGTGGAATTCTTTGGAGATGAGATTGAGCGGATTACGCAAGTGGATATACTGACTGGTGAGATCAAAAGTGAGCTGGCGCATATTGCAATCTTTCCGGCCTCCCATTATGTGGTATCGAAAGAGAGTATTGAACGAGCAGCAGCACTGATTGAAGCAGAGCTAGAAGAACGAGTGAAATATTTTAAAAGAGAAGATAAGTTATTAGAAGCGCAGCGTATAGCTGAACGTACTAATTTTGACATAGAGATGCTCAAAGAAACTGGATTTTGTTCGGGAATTGAGAACTATTCCAGACATTTAACGGGATTGGCAGAAGGGCAGCCACCCCATACCTTGATTGACTTTTTCCCAGAGGATTTTCTAATCATGATTGATGAGTCTCATAAAACCATTCCTCAAATTGGTGGGATGTACGCAGGGGACCAGTCTAGAAAATCAACTTTAGTTGATTTTGGTTTTCGTCTGCCATCGGCAAAGGACAACAGGCCACTAAATTTCACCGAATTCGAGGAGAAAATCAATCAAATTCTATTTGTATCGGCTACTCCTGGACTTTATGAGGAGAATCATGAGCTACTTCGGGCAGAACAGATCATTCGTCCAACTGGACTTTTGGATCCACAGATAGAAGTGCGTCCAGTAACAGGGCAGATTGATGATTTACTTGGGGAAGTAAAGAAAGAAGTAGAGAAGAAGAATAAAATCTTAATTACGACGCTAACCAAACGGATGGCAGAAGATTTGACAGATTATATGAGGGAGTTAGGAGTCCGTATCAAGTATCTTCATTCGGACATTGACACATTGGAGAGAAGTGAAATCATCCGTGATATGCGTTTGGATGTATTTGATGTATTGGTTGGGATTAATTTATTAAGAGAAGGTCTTGATATACCCGAAATAACACTAGTTGCTATTTTAGATGCGGACAAGGAAGGATTTCTAAGATCGGCGACCTCTTTAATTCAGACGGTTGGACGTGCTGCAAGAAATGTGGATGGACATGTAATTATGTATGCGGATAAAATTACAGATTCTATGGGGATTGCAATTAGTGAAACAAAAAGACGGCGACAGGTTCAGCTGGAATACAATGAAGCACACGGGATTACACCAAAGACCATCCAAAAGTCAGTTCGGGATTTGATTAGTATTTCTAAGAAGGTAAGCAAAGAGGAACTTGGATTAACAGGTGATATAGAATCCATGAGCAGAAAGCAATTAGAAAAAGCAGTCAAAGATGTTACAAAGAAAATGAAAAAAGCGGCAGCAGAGCTGAATTTTGAGGTGGCGGCAGAGTTAAGAGATCAATTAATAGAACTGAAAACAATGCTTCAGGAAAAAGAATAACAGGTAGGAGTACAAGATGGCAGTCAAGTCAACAAATAAAAAAGAATACATTAAAATTAGGGGTGCAAATGAGCACAATTTAAAGAATATAGATTTGGATATACCAAGAAATGAATTGGTGGTGTTAACCGGACTAAGCGGATCGGGAAAGTCTTCTCTTGCTTTTGATACTATTTACGCAGAAGGACAAAGACGCTATATGGAATCTTTATCCTCCTACGCAAGACAATTTTTAGGACAAATGGAGAAACCAGATGTAGAAAGCATTGAAGGACTTTCGCCGGCTATATCTATTGATCAGAAATCCACCAACCGGAATCCCCGATCTACAGTAGGCACGGTAACAGAAATCTATGATTACCTTCGGCTTCTATATGCTAGAATTGGTATTCCGCATTGCTATGTATGTGGAAAAGAAATAAAAAAACAGACGGTAGATCAGATGGTAGATCAGATTATGGAACTACCAGAGGGAGCGAAGATTCAGCTTCTGGCACCAGTTGTAAGAGGGCGGAAAGGAACCCATGGGAAGCTATTTGAACGAGCAAAGAAAAGTGGTTATGTAAGAGTTCGTGTGGATGGGAATTTATATGAATTGTCAGAATCTATTGAATTAGATAAGAATATAAAGCACTCGATTGAAATCATTGTGGATCGATTAGTTGTAAAGCCGGGAATTGAAAAACGGCTAACAGATTCTGTGGAAAGTGTCCTGGAATTAGCAGAAGGGTTGCTGATTGTAGATGTAATTGGGAAGGAGTCTTTGAATTTCAGTCAAAGTTTCTCATGCCCAGATTGTGGGATCAGTATGGATGAAATTGAGCCTCGGAGCTTTTCATTTAACAACCCGTTTGGCGCATGTCCGGAATGCTTTGGACTTGGTTATAAAATGGAATTCGACATGGATTTGATGATACCGGATCAGACCCTGAGTATTGATGAAGGGGCTATTGCAGTAACTGGCTGGCAATCTTGCACGGAGGAATCCAGTTATACTAGAGCTATATTAACAGCACTTGCAAAAGAATATAAATTCAAACTGAATACGCCTTTTTGTAAATATACAAAAGAAATTAAAGATATTTTGATCCATGGAACAAATGGAAAAGAAGTGAAGGTATACTATAAAGGACAACGTGGAGAAGGTGTATATGATGTTGCTTTTGAAGGGCTGGTTAAGAATGTAGAGCGTCGCTACCGAGAAACTGGATCGGATATGATGAAAGCAGAATATGAATCATTTATGCGTATTACACCATGCCATGAATGTGGAGGGCAACGTCTGAAAAAAAGCGCATTAGCTGTAACTGTTGGAAATCTAAATATCTCTGAATTGACGGCGAAATCAATTGAAAATCTACAGTTATTTCTAGAAGCACTGATACTCACCACAAATCAAGAATTAATTGGTGGACAAATTCTAAAAGAAATCAAATCAAGAATCGGGTTCTTAATGAATGTGGGACTGGATTATCTAACCTTGTCACGTGCAACGGGCAGTCTGTCTGGAGGAGAAGCTCAACGCATTCGCCTGGCAACTCAGATTGGTTCAGGCTTAGTGGGAGTTGTTTATATCTTGGATGAGCCAAGTATAGGATTGCACCAAAGAGATAATGATAAGTTATTAATGACTCTTAAGCATTTAAGAGATTTAGGTAACAGCCTGTTGGTTGTGGAGCATGATGAAGACACTATGATGGAGGCAGATTATATTGTAGATATTGGGCCAGGCGCTGGTGAACATGGGGGAGAAGTGATAGCAGTTGGCACGGCAGAACAAATTATGAAGAATAAGAAGTCCATTACAGGTGCATACCTTAGCGGGAAGAAAAGTATTCCAGTTCCAGAGAAAAGAGAACAACCAAGTGGCTTTTTAAAAATTGTGGGCGCTAGAGAGAATAATTTGAAAAATATTGATGTGGAGATTCCACTGGGAATTATGACCTGCGTAACTGGAGTTTCCGGTTCTGGTAAAAGTTCCTTAATAAATGAAATTCTGTATAAGCGTCTTGCAAGAGAGTTGAATAGGGCAAGAACCATTCCTGGAAAACATGATTATATAGAAGGAATGGAACAACTAGATAAAATTATTAATATTGATCAGTCTCCTATTGGCCGGACACCACGGTCGAATCCGGCAACTTATACCGGGGTATTTGATTTAATTAGAGATATTTTTGCAACAACAAATGAAGCCAAAGCAAAGGGATATAAAAAGGGACGTTTCAGCTTTAATGTAAAAGGAGGAAGATGTGAAGCTTGCAGTGGAGATGGAATATTGAAAATAGAGATGCATTTTCTCCCAGATGTATATGTTCCTTGCGAAGTCTGTCAGGGTAAACGATATAATCGTGAAACCTTGGAAGTTAAATATAAAGGGAAAAGTATATATGATGTATTGAATATGACGGTGGAGGAGGCTTTGACCTTTTTTGAACATGTGCCAAGTATCCGAAGAAAGATGGAGACTTTGTATGACGTGGGATTGTCTTATATACGATTGGGACAGCCCTCCACTACTCTTTCAGGAGGAGAAGCCCAGCGTATTAAGCTTGCTACAGAATTAAGCAAGCGCAGTACAGGCAAAACGATTTATATATTAGATGAACCAACGACAGGTCTGCATTTTGCTGATGTTCATAAGCTGACAGAGATATTGCGGCGTTTGGCAGCAGATGGAAATACCGTTATTGTGATCGAACATAATTTAGATGTCATTAAAACAGCAGATTATATTATTGATATTGGTCCGGAAGGTGGAGACAAAGGTGGAACAGTTGTTGCTACAGGCACTCCAGAGGATATTGCTGGGAATAAAAATTCCTACACAGGTAAATATATTGATATAATCCTTAAGAAATACAAAAAATAAAAAAAAGTCTTTCCATTTAGAGGAAATTTGATTATAATGAATTATGTGTGTTATAGTTAAAATCATGGGGACTAAAGAAAATGAAAATAGATGAGTTTTTTGAAAGGGGAATTTGAATGTCAGTAGATATTGGGATTGATTTGGGGACAGCGAGTATTCTCGTTTACGTGAAAGGAAAGGGTGTCGTATTAAAAGAGCCATCGGTAGTTGCTTTTGACCGCGATACTAATGTGATAAAAGCAATTGGTGAAGAAGCTAGATTGATGCTAGGAAGAACGCCTGGTAATATTATAGCAGTCAGACCACTTCGACAAGGGGTTATTTCTGATTACACAGTAACAGAGAAGATGATTAAATATTTTGTGCAGAAAGCTATTGGAAAACGTACGTTTAAGAAGCCAAGAATCAGTATCTGTGTGCCAAGTGGGGTCACAGAGGTTGAAAAGAAGGCAGTAGAAGAGGCAACTTATGCAGCAGGTGCAAGAGAAGTATACCTGATAGAAGAGCCCGTGGCAGCGGCAATAGGAGCTGGAATTGATATTGCAAAGGCCTGTGGTAATATGATTGTTGATATTGGGGGAGGTACTGCGGATGTGGCAGTTATTTCTCTAGGAGGCACCGTTGTGAATACTTCTTTGAAGATAGCAGGGGATGATTTTGATGAAGCAATTGTAAGATATATGCGTAAAAAGCATAATCTGCTCATTGGCGAAAGAACAGCAGAAGATATTAAGATCAAAATAGGAACAACCTATCCTTTGGTGGAGGAAGAGTCCATGGAAGTTAGAGGTCGTAACTTAGTTACCGGACTACCAAAGACCGTAACCGTTACTTCCACCGAGACAGAGGAAGCATTGAAAGAAACAACGGGACAGATTGTAGAAGCGGTTATTTCTGTACTAGAGAGAACACCGCCAGAGCTTTCTGCTGATATCTTAGATCGAGGAATTGTATTGACTGGCGGTGGATCTATGCTTCGTGGGTTGGAAGAACTGATTGAAGAAAAAACAGGAATTAACACTATGACAGCAGAGGAACCAATGCAGGTAGTGGCCATCGGTACCGGACAATTCGTAGAATTTATGAGTGCTAGCAAAAATTTTTAAAAAGAACTTATAAAGCTGTCTCGTGAGGGATAGCTTTTCTTTTTTGGGAGGATATAGTGGAGAAAATTACGGGATATGTGGAACATATTATTTATCGGAATGAAGATAATGGTTATACGGTATTTCAACTCAATCATGAGGATGGAGATATTACCTGTGTTGGAACCTTTCACTATATTGGGGAAGGAGAATTACTGGAATTATCGGGCACTTATATGGAGCATGCTCTTTATGGAACCCAATTAAAAGTGATATCCTATGAAGCTAAAGAGCCAGAAGATTTGATGTCGATAGAACGGTATTTAGGTTCTGGGGCTATTAAGGGTGTAGGTGTGTCTTTAGCAGGAAGAATTGTTCGAAAATTCAAAGGAGATACGTTCCGAATTATTGAAGAAGAGCCAGAACGCTTGTCTGAAATAAAAGGAATCAGTGAACGTATGGCAAGGGAAATTGCTGTTCAGATAGAAGAAAAAAAAGAAATGCGTAAAGCAATGATTTACTTACAAAAATATGGAATATCCATTGCCCTTGCAGTAAAGATATATCAGCATTATGGACAAAGCGTATATCGAGTATTGGAAGAAAATCCGTATCAGATAGCGGATCATGTTGCAGGCATTGGATTTAAAACAGCGGATGAAATAGCGGCAAAAGTAGGGATACACACGGATTCGGATTTTCGGATTCGAAGTGGCATTTTCTATACCTTATTACAAAGTATTTCAGAAGGTCATATCTATCTTCCACAGAAGCTTTTGTTATCCCGTGCAAGTCAATTGCTGGGTGTAAATATTGCAGACATGGAAAGATATATCATGGATTTATGTATAGAAAAGAAAGTTGTTTTAAAAGAAGTAGAAGAAGTGGTGCGTGTATACCCGGCTCATTATTATTATTTAGAGTTGAATACGGCCAAAATGCTCCATGATTTGGATGTTCAAAGTGAAGTCATGGATGTGGTCATAGAAAAAAAATTACTACAAATTGAAGAAAACGCAAATCTTTCTTTAGATGGTATGCAAAGAGACGCAGTAAAAGAAGCAGTCAAGAGAGGCCTGCTGATTGTAACTGGAGGGCCTGGAACAGGGAAAACCACTACCATCAATGCCATGCTTTATTTCTTTGAACGTGAAGGATTGGATGTCTATCTAGCAGCACCGACTGGAAGAGCGGCCAAACGCATGACGGAAGCAACGGGGTATGAGGCCCAGACGATACATCGTTTATTAGAGGTGAATGGGAATCCGGAGTCGGAAGGGAAAAATGGGTTTTTGAGAAATCGAGAAAATCCGCTTGAGGCTGATGTAATTATTATTGATGAAATGTCCATGGTAGATTTACAGCTTATGCATGCACTTTTGTCTGCTATTACGATAGGAACCAGGCTAGTTCTAGTGGGTGATATGAATCAATTACCATCGGTAGGTGCAGGAAGTGTGTTGAAAGATATCATAGAATCTCAGCGATTTCGAGTTGTAAAGCTTACAAAAATCTTTCGTCAGGCAAGCGAAAGTGATATTGTTGTCAATGCCCATAAGATTAATAATGGAGAAATCGTTTCGTTAGACAATAAAGGAAAAGATTTCTTTTTCTTAAAACGACAGGATGCAAATACAATCATTAATGTATTGATTACCCTGATTCAAAAAAAACTCCCCAAATATGTAGATGCAACTTCTAATGATATACAAGTGCTTACACCGATGCGAAAAGGATTGCTAGGGGTAGAACGTTTAAATGAAATTCTTCAGAAATATCTAAATCCACCTGATCAGAAAAAAGCAGAAAAAGAATTTGGAAAACGTATCTTCCGCGTGGGCGATAAGGTGATGCAAATTAAGAATAATTACCAATTAGAATGGGAAATCACAACGAAGTATGGAATTACTGTAGATAAAGGATTAGGTGTATTTAACGGAGATATGGGGATTGTCAAGGATATTCATACATATGATGAGACAATTATTGTGGAATATGAAGAAGGACGTAAGATTCATTATCCATTTAAATTACTAGAAGAACTAGAACATGCATATGCTATTACAATTCACAAATCTCAGGGAAGTGAGTATCCAGCAGTAGTGATACCCTTGCTCCCTGGTCCGAAACTTCTTTATAATAGGAATTTACTTTATACAGCAGTTACTAGAGCAAAAAAATGTGTGACCTTAGTGGGAGATGAATGGACTTTTCAAGAAATGATACAAAATGTAAATGAACAGAAAAGGTATACGAGTTTAAATGAACGCATTCAAGAATTTGATTAAATATTTAAAAAAATTTCATACGGCAGTAATCAAACTATTATTTCCAGATGTATGTGTATTTTGTGGAAATATAGAATCAAACGGAATTTGTGAAACTTGTCGAAAGAGTATTTTATATATTAGTGAACCTAGATGTAAAAGATGTGGCAAGCCTATTCGATACGAAGAACAAGAATACTGTAGTGATTGTAAAAAAACAGATTTTGCTTACGAGCAGGGAAGAAGCTTATGGCTTCATAAGGGCGAAGTCAGCAAATCTATTTATATGTTCAAATATAAAAATCGAAGAATATATGCAGAAGTGTATGCAAGGGAGATGGCAAAGCAATTTTCCGTGTTGATAAAAGAATGGGGTGTTCAAACAATTATTCCTATACCCTTACATCGAAAACGACGACAGGCAAGAGGGTATAATCAGGCGGAAATTTTGGCGGATAATTTAAGTACTCAGGTGGGAATTCCGGTGGAAAAGAAGACCGTATTTCGTGAGAAATATACACAACCTCAAAAGGTGTTAAATGATAAAGAGCGAAGGAAGAATTTGCAGGGTGCTTTTACAGTGGCTGACGATTGGAACATAAAACAAAAGATTTTGCTGATTGATGATATTTATACAACGGGAAGCACAGTAAATGCGGTGGCTAAGGTATTAAAAGAACGTGGTGCAAAAGAGGTTTTTTTCTTAAGTATTAGTATTGGACAGGGAGAATAGGGGTAAATATGAAAAGGTATACGTATGATTATCTTATTGTAGGCGCTGGTTTATATGGTGCAGTTATGGCTCATGAATTAAAAAAAAGAGGGTTAAAATGTTTGGTAATAGATAAACGAAACCATATTGCAGGAAATGTATTTACAGAAAATATAGAAGGAATTAATGTCCACAGATATGGAGCTCATATTTTTCATACTTCTAACAAGAATGTATGGGAATATGTCAACCAATTTGCAGAGTTTAATCACTATATAAATTCACCAATTGCAAGATACAAAGAGGAATTATATAATTTGCCATTCAATATGAATACCTTTAGCAAACTATGGAATATTCGAACACCCCAAGAAGCAAAAGACAAGATTGCTAAACAGGTAGCAGAAACTGGAATTATAGAGCCAAAGAATTTAGAAGAGCAAGGATTATCTCTTGTTGGAAGAGATGTTTTTGAAAAGTTGGTTAAGGGATATACAGAGAAACAATGGGGAAGAGATTGCAGAGATTTACCGGCATTTATTATACAGAGACTTCCAGTTCGTTTTACGTATGACAATAATTACTTTAATGATAGGTATCAAGGGATCCCTATTGGTGGCTATACAACATTTATAGAGAACATGCTAGATGGTATTGAGGTGCGTACTGGTACGGATTATTTTGAATGGAAGAGAAGCAATCCCAATATTGCAGAACATACTATTTTTTCCGGGAGAATTGATGAATATTTTGATTGTAAATTAGGAACATTAGAATATCGTACTGTTAGGTTTGAGACGGAAACATTAAATTGTGATAATTACCAGGGAAATGCCGTTGTAAATTATACGGATCGTGAAATTCCATATACACGTATCATAGAACATAAGCATTTCGAGTTTGGACAACAGGAGAAAACGGTTATTTCCAAGGAGTATTCCTTAGAGTGGAAAGAAGGAATGGAACCATATTATCCGGTAAATTGCCAGCGAAATAATACACTGTTTGCACAATATCAAGAATTGGCTTCTAATGAAAAAGAAGTAATTTTCGGTGGAAGATTGGGCAATTATAAGTATTATGATATGGATCAGGTCATTGAATCAGCATTAAATGATATAAAAAATAAAATTGATAATGAAAAATAAAAGTTTATATGATATACTTATGAAAGTTATAATTAAGAATTGAAAACAAGAGTTGGGGTGAAAAGTGATGCTAAACGAAGAACGAGTAAAGTTGATGGTGAAAATGGCTATGTATGAGAGCAAATTTGGTGATGAGGAATTTAAAATCAGTAGTTATTATAAGAGAGATTATACAAGTCTTCATACCATTGCAACTATTATTTGGTCTACAATAGGCTATGCCATAGCTGTTATTTTGCTGGGTCTTGTGTTTATGGATAAATTGTTAAATCATGCAACACTAAGCACTTTCATTACGGTTGGAGGAGTAACTATTGTTTTATATATTCTGGTACTCATCCTGTGCGGAATTGCCGCTAATCAATTTTATCAAAGAAAATATAACAAAGCAAAACATCGGGTAAAGCAATATTATAGAGAACTTGTTGAGTTAAATAAGATATATAAAAAGGAGAAATTGTAAATGAGTAATTTATTTGTCTGGAAAGAGCAATTACAAACAATATATGCAAGATATTCTAAGTATATTGATAGAGCTTTACAATTTATTTTGGGCTTATTTGTTTTCGGAGTGATTAATGCAAATATAGGATTTATGAAAGGAGTTGCACAACCAATTGTTACAGTTGCCTGGGCGTTGATTTGTACCTTTTTACCTATTGCATTCACGGCGGTGGCCGCTGCAGTTTTGATTTTACTACATATGTATAGCTTGTCTATGCCCCTCGCCATTGTGGCAGGCGGGATGTTTCTGCTGATGTTTATCTTTTATTTTCGATTTACTCCTCAAAGAGCACTTATTTTACTGTTAACACCCCTTGCCTTTGTCATGAAAATTCCATTTTTAATTCCAATTGCCTGTGGTTTGGTAGGTGCACCAATTCTTGCACTTCCAATTGCCTGTGGAACAATTGTTTATTATCTGCTTGCATATGTCAAAACCTCAGCCACTACAATTTCAGGATCAAATGCAGATGGGCTTGTTGGTAAAATAACAGTTTTTGCAAAGCAGATATTCCAAAATAAAGAGATGCTGGTATTTATCATTGCTTTTACATTATGTTTGTTTTTAGTCTATGTTATTAGAAGAATGGATATAGATCATGGATGGAAAATTGCAATTATTACAGGAGTAATTGTTAATATTGTTGTTCTTGTTGTTGGAGATTTCGCATTGGATATTCATGTTTCTTATGTAAACTTAATTATTGGAAGTGCCATATCTGCAGCTTTGGCTATGCTATTGGAGTTCATGGTATTTACGGTAGATTATTCAAGAACAGAGCGCATGGAATTTGAAGATGATGAATACTATTATTATGTAAAGGCTGTGCCAAAGCTATCTGTTACTGCACCGGAAAAAACAGTGAAGAGAATTAATGGACGACAGGATACAGCAAACATAGATTCAAAGCAGGTAAAGGAATCAGTAGAAAGAAAGAGGACTTCTCAAAGCATCCAAAGTCATCGTAGTTCTAATCGTAAAATCAATCCGAATCATAATGCAAATCGTAGAAGAACAGAAGCTCAAAAGAGAAATTTGGATCATCAGGAAATGGATGAAGCAATTTTAAGAAAACAAATGAATGACGAATTCAAAAGTTAATTTCACATAAACAGTAGAAGAGATGGGAAGTGACGGAATGGCACAAGTGGAAGGATTCTTTGAACGATATATTACGTGGCTGTATTTGCCGGATTTTCGTGTTACTGATTATGTGGAAATCTTCATTATTGCACTAGTTGTATATCAGGTTATGGTGTGGATCAAACATACCAAAGCTTGGATGCTTTTAAAAGGGATTATTGTGCTGGCTGTTTTTATACTGATTGCTGCAGTTTTCAAGATGCATACAATTTTGTTTTTAGCCAAAGCATCCATTGGTGTACTGGCCACTGCAATGGTTGTGGTATTTCAACCAGAACTTCGGCGGGCGTTGGAAAAGCTGGGGCAGAAGAGCTTGCTATTTTCTTTTATACCTTTTGATAAGGGCAAAGTCAGTATCCGATTCAGTGATATGACAATACGTGGGTTAGTAGATGCCTCATTTGAAATGGGTAAAGTAAAGACAGGTGCATTAATTGTTGTAGAAAAAGCCATCAAATTAACGGAATATGAGAGTACCGGAATATTACTGGACTGTTTGGTGTCTAGTCAGATTCTGATTAATATATTTGAACATAATACACCATTGCATGATGGTGCTATTATTGTTCGTGGAGATCGTATTGTATCGGCAACCTGTTATCTTCCTTTATCAGATAATATGGATCTTAGCAAAGAACTTGGAACAAGGCATCGGGCTGCAGTAGGTATGAGCGAGGTAAGTGATGCCCTAATTATTGCAGTTTCAGAAGAAACGGGATATGTATCCATTGCTATGGGTGGAAAACTGATTCGCAATATTTCCAAAGAAGAATTAACAGAGCGATTGTATCAGGTTCAAAATAGAACGGTAGAACGCAGACGTCTCGATTTCTGGAAGAGGGGGCCAAAAGATGAAGAATAAGCTGTTAGAGAATTTGGGATTAAAAATCATGGCAGTTCTATTTGCAGTCTGTCTGTGGCTGGTGGTGGTGAATGTTTCAGATCCTATTGACAGTCAAACCTTTCGTAATGTAAATGTAACCGTTCAGCATGATGATGAAATTGTAAAGAATAAGGGTAAGACTTATCAGGTGCTTAATAATACTCAGGTGGTAGCAGTAACGGTAAAAGCAAAACGATCTGAATTAAGTAAAATAAAGCAGTCAGACATTGTAGCAACTGCAGATATGCGTGATATAGAGTTGGCATCCATGATACCAATTAATGTCACTATATCCGGTTTTGAAGGGAAATATGAAGAGGCCTATACTACGCCAATTAACATGCAGGTAAATATTGAAGCTGAGGCAAATAATATCTTCCCAATTACAGCAGCAACCACAGGAACCTTACGAGATGGGTATGTGCTGAACGAAATGAATTCCAATCCTGGTAAAGTTCAAATCAGTGGTCCGGATTCATTGGTGAACCGTATTAATCGAGTGGTGGCTAAAGTAGATATTTCCGGACTGTCCAGCGATAAGACGTTACCAGGAGAGCTGGTGATGTATGATGCAGAAGATAATTTGATTGACCAGACATTGTTGACCAATAATTTGGGAGAAGCAGGAGTGTCGGTAGATATTACTTTATTGAAATCAAAATCAGTCGGGTTAACTTTTAATGTATCAGGTGATCCAGCGGAGGGCTATGTCTATGCAAATATGAAATATGAACCTACAGATATTCAGGTGACCGGTTCAACAGAATTACTAGATGGACTTGATAACATAGAGGTGCCGGCGAGTGCGTTAGATATTAGTAATTTAACGCATAAGACAGAGATGGTAGTTGATATTTCTAGGTTCTTGCCAGAGGGTGTAATGCTGGCAGATAAGAATGCAAACAGTGTCGTTGTTACTGTTTTCATAGAACGAATAGGAACGAAAGTAATTGACTTGGCAGTTCGTTCTATCCTGATTAAGAATACTCCGGCTGATTTAAAATCTAAATATGGTAAGATTGAGGACATTACTTTGGAGTTTGAGGGTTCAGCAGAGGCGTTAAATAGTCTGACAACAGATAAAGTCGAGGCATCCATTGATTTAAAAAATTATAAGGATTCAGGAACCTTTGATGTTCCGGTCCTAATTGAAGCACCCAATTGTTCCGTTGTAAAGGCGGTTACAGTGAATGTAATATTAGAAAAAAAATAAGGGGGAAGATTATGGTTCAACAAAAGGTGAAAATTAAAAATCCAACAGGGCTGCATCTTAGACCTGCGGGCATACTTTGTAAAACGGCAATGGATTTTGAATGTAGGGTTACTTTTGCTATTCGGGACAGTGTTGCCAATGCAAAGAGTGTTTTAAGTGTGCTAGGTGCGTGTGTAAAAAGCGGGGATGAAATAGAATTGATATGTGAAGGGGAAGACGAAGAACAGGCACTTAAGGTTATTGTAGAAGTGATTACGGATGGATTAGGGGAATAAGTCAACTGAAATCGGAGGAAAATAGATGTCAAAAGCAACATTGGTAATTATGGCAGCAGGAATTGGGAGCCGTTTTGGAGGGGGTATTAAGCAGTTAACTGCGGTAGGTCCAAGCGGTGAAATTATGATAGATTATTCCATTTATGATGCAAAAGCGGCTGGATTTGATAAAGTGATTTTTGTTATTAGGAAGGATTTAGAAGCGGATTTCAAAGAAGTAATAGGAAATCGTATGGAGCAGGAAATAGAAGTTGCCTATGCATATCAAGAAGTAACGGATATTCCAAAAGCATATCGGGAACGCTTTCAAGATAGAACGAAGCCCTGGGGAACCGGACAGGCTATTTTGTGTTGCAAGGAACTTATTAAGGAGCCGTTTCTAGTGATTAATGCAGATGATTATTATGGGAAATCTGCATATAAGAAGGCGTATGAGTATTTAACAGCACCACAGGAACCACAAGAGGACATGCAACTATCCATGGTCGGATTTATATTGAAGAATACCCTAAGTGATCACGGTGGTGTTACCAGGGGTGTCTGTAAGATTGATGAACAGGGTATGCTTACAGGTATTCAAGAAACACATGGGATTGTAAAGCGTGAAAATCATGCAATGGTTACAGAAGAAAGAGAATTGGAATATGAAATAGATGTGGAATCACCAGTATCTATGAATATGTGGGGATTATGCCCAGAATTTCTCACAGTATTAGAGGTTGGATTTGAAAAGTTCTTAAGTGAAATAGATAATCCACAGACAAAGGAAGAATATTTGCTTCCAACTATTATCGGAGAATTACTGAAACAACAAAAAGTCCAAGTGAAGGTTCTCCAATCAACGGATAAATGGATTGGAGTTACTTATAAAGAAGATAAGGAAGCAGTAATTAAAGCAATCAAAGAATTAGTGAATACAGGAGTATATCCGGAAAAGTTGTTCAATAATTAATACACAGGAGAAAGAAAATATGGTTACCAATATCTTAGAATATTTGGAGGATTCGGCTAGGAAATACCCAAATAAGAAGGCTTTTGCAGATCTGGAAGAATTCTGTACTTATCAGGAATTAGTAGAAAAAGCAAAAATAATTGGGACAGAACTTTCTAGATGTGGGTACGTAAGAAAGCCAATACCTGTGTTAATGGGAAAAAGTGTACATGCAGTCATTGCGTTTATGGGGATTGTATATAGCGGATGTTTCTACACATTTCTAGATTCCAAGCAACCGGTTTCTAGGCTAAAGCAAATCTTACAAACATTAGAAGCTAAAGTTATCTTAGTAGATGAAGCGTTATTGCCAGAAGCAAGAGAACTGGAATTTGAAGGCAGAATAATATGTTATCAAGAAGCTGTACAACATGAGATAGAGGAAGAAAAATTACAAGATATTCGTAATCAGGCATTGGACATTGATCCACTATATACGAATTTCACTTCAGGCTCCACCGGAATTCCTAAAGGTGTGACAGTGAGCCATCGTTCTGTAATTGACTTTATGAATTATTTTACCGACATATTTCACATTACAGAGCAAGATATTATTGGAAACCAAGCCCCCTTTGATTTTGATGTGTCAGTAAAGGATATCTATGCTACTTTAAAAGTAGGGGCAACAATGGAAATCATACCAAGAAGAATGTTTTCTTTTCCGATGGAGCTCTTAGATCACTTATGCAAACGAGAGGTAACTACACTTATATGGGCAGTATCGGCACTTTGCATGATTACAGCACTTAAGGGATTGAGATATAAAGTTCCAAAACAGTTAAACAAGATTATTTTCAGTGGTGAAGTTATGCCCATCAAGCACTTGAATGAGTGGAGGAAATATCTGCCAAATGTTATGTATGCAAATGTATATGGACCAACAGAGATTACTTGTAACTGCACATACTATATTGTGGATCGCGAATTCACACCAGGAGATATACTGCCAATAGGAAGGCCATTTCCAAATGAACATGTATTTTTATTAGATGAAATGGATCAGCTCGTTGATCATCAGGAAGTGGGGAAATTGGGAGAAATCTGTATATCCGGAACGGCACTGGCATTGGGGTATTATAATAATATAGAACAGACCTCAAAAGCGTTTGTACAAAATCCATTAAATAAAAATTATTTGGAACTGATATATCGAACTGGTGATCTTGGGCAATATAATTCATATGGTGAGTTGTGCTTTACATCTAGAAAAGATTTTCAGATTAAGCATATGGGACATCGTATTGAGTTGGGAGAAATTGAATCTGCCATGGAAATTGTGGAGGGTGTAGAGCGAATCTGTTGTATTTATTATGAAGAAAAGAATAAAATCATTGCATTTTATACAGGGTTGGCAGGTAAACAAGAAATTCAAAATGAGATTGCATTGAGATTACCCAACTATATGCTGCCTAATGTTTACTGGCAGATACAGACCATGCCTTTGACAAAGAATGGGAAAATAGATCGAAAAGACTTGATGCAGCAATACAGGGAGAAGAAATAATGGGACGGGATATATTAGAGAAAATGAATGACTTATTAGATACACCAGCATATGTCTTTCACTTGGATCAATTAACGGCTCATATGCAATTGTTAAGAAACAAGCTAGGAGATTATGCACAGTTATGCTATGCAATGAAGGCAAATCCATTCCTTATTGGGGCCATGGGAAAGCTGGTAGATACTTATGAAGTATGTTCTCAAGGTGAATTCCGGATCTGTGAAAGGGAGAAAATTCCCATGGAACGGATTGTACTTTCTGGTGTCAATAAAGAGCAAGCGGATATAGAATATATATTAGATACCTATGGAGGAAAAGGAAAATTCACAATTGAGTCATGGAAGCAGTTACAAATATTAGAGGAATGTGCCAGCAAAAGAAATATGAAAATCAAAGTGTTGATTCGTATAACCAGCGGGAATCAATTTGGATTAGATGAACAGGATGTTTGCAAAATCATTGAAAATCGCTTTCGATATAATGCTTTAGACTTTAAGGGCTTGCAATATTATTCCGGAACACAAAAGAAAAAACTTACCAAGATTGAGAAGGAATTACAGTATCTCGATAAGTTGTGCCAGCTTTTAGATAATCAATATCATTTTAAAGTAAAAGAATTAGAATATGGTCCAGGATTTTTTGTATCCTATTTCAAAAATGAAGACAACGCGGATGTAACAGCTGTAATTGATGGATTTGTATCTATGTTGCAGCAACTTCAATTTCAAGGAAAGCTCACGCTAGAAATGGGCCGCTTTATGGTAGCAAGTTGTGGTTATTATTTTACAAAAATTATAGATCAGAAGAGAAATCAAGATCAAAATTATTGTATTGTGGATGGGGGAATTAATCATTTGAATTATTTTGGTCAGACAATGGCTATGAAAATACCCAAATATATGCATATAAAGAAAGAAACCCAGGAGATAGATTCTGAGGATGATATAGAAAAATGGAATGTTTGTGGCTCTTTATGTACTGTGGGTGATGTGTTAGTCAAAGGTTTACCTTTACATAAAGCTAGAATGAATGATATATTAGTATTCGAAAATATGGGTGCATATTCAGTAACAGAGGGAATTTATCTGTTTTTAAGCCGCAAGCTTCCTAAAATATATAGTTATACAACAGCAGAAGGAATGAAACTTATGAGAGATGCACTGCAAACAGATTCTATGAATGGGGCTATGTAAAGCAGGGAGGAAAAATAGTATGGAAAAATTATTGGAAATTTTACAAGAATTGAAATCAGGAATAGACTATGAAACAGAAAAGGGATTGATTGATAAGGAACTTTTTGATTCCTTTGATATCTTATCCATTGTAGGGGAATTAGAAGATGAATTTGGGGTAGAGGTTACTCCGGTAGATATTGTACCAAGTAATTTTAATTCGGCAGAAGCACTTTGGAATATGGTGCAGCGATTACAGCAAGAAGCATAAACGGAGGTAAATATGTCATTTATTTCGATGGAGTTTTTAATTTTTGTTTGTGTGGCGGTGCTTGGGTATTATTTGATTCCAAAGAAATGTCAATGGATGTGGCTATTAGCTTTTAGTTATCTATTCTATATGAGTGTTAGCATTAAGATTGTTTTTTTCTTATTATTTACAACGCTTACGACCTATACAGCGGGCATACTCTTAGATCGTATCCAAAGCACCAGTGAAGACAAGATGGTGATAAAAAAGAACAAGCGCCGGGTAATTATTCTGACGCTTCTTTTGAATTTCGGAATGTTGGCATTCCTAAAATATGCTAACTTTGCAATTGATAATGTGAATGCAATATTTAACAGCAACTTTATACACCGTAATCTGTTGCTGCCACTTGGTATTTCATTCTACACATTTCAATCCATGGGATATATCCTAGATGTATATTGGGGAAAATACAAGCCAGAAAGGAATCCGTTTCGTTTCGCTTTGTTTGTTTCCTTCTTTCCACAATTGTTACAGGGGCCGATTGGAAGATTTGACCGACTGGCACATCAGTTCTTTGAAACACATACCTTTGATCTAACAAGAATCCAGCTGGGATTGCAGCTGATGCTTTGGGGATATTTTAAGAAAATTGTGATAGCAGATCGAGCAGCAACTGTGGTTAACAAGGTATTTAGTGAATATACCAATTACACAGGCATGACAGTTGTGATAGCAGTACTATTATATTCCGTACAGCTTTATGCTGATTTCTCAGGAGGTATGGACGTGGTTATGGGTGTGGCGGAGTTATTTGGTATTCGACTGGATGCCAACTTTAAGCGCCCTTACTTTGCTACTTCGATTACAGACTTTTGGCATCGCTGGCACATCACCTTAGGAACCTGGATGAAGGATTATGTATTCTATCCACTTTCACTTTCTAAATGGATGAATCGGTTTGGCAAGAAAACGAAAAAGATATTTGGCAAGAAAACAGGACGAGTCATTCCAGTAGCCTTGGCCAATGTAGTGGTGTTCTTAATCGTAGGTGTGTGGCATGGAGCCGCATGGAAGTATATAGCTTATGGTTTGTACAATGGCTTGATCATTGCAATTAGTAATCTGATTGCTCCGCTTTATAAAAAAGGATTTGCAATCAGTCATATCAATGAGAAATCCCGCATTTGGAAACTATTTCAAATTCTCCGTACCTTTATACTTGTTAATATCAGCTGGTATTTTGATATGGCAGTCAGTCTGACAGCGGCATTTGTAATGATGAAAAACACAGTGAAGAATTTTACATTTTCTACATTAACGGATGGAAGTTTATTAATGCTGGGATTAGATAAGAAAGATTATGTAATCTTAATACTTGGATGTTTGGTGTGGTTTGTGATTAGTTTTCTGCAGGAAAAAGGGGTGTCAATCAGGGAAAGCGTGGGAGCCAAGCCATTGGTACTGCGCTGGGGACTGTATATTGCACTGCTGTTTAGCATACCGGCTTTCGGGTACGTGATGGTGACTACAGGAGGCTTTATCTATGCACAGTTCTAGAAAATATA
>JAVXHY010000029.1:0-19534 GCA_036656615.1 Lachnospiraceae bacterium
TATAAGTTTATAAAATAGGGAGGGATGCCTATTGAATGTTGATTAAAATAAGGGTTGACATTTAAGAGTAAGTATAATAATATAATATTAATAGCGAACAGATGTTCGCGATAAAGGAGATTGTGATGGCTAAAGACGATAAATTAAAGGCATTAGATGCCGCAATAGCAAAACTTGAAAAGGATTTTGGAAAAGGAACCGTTATGAAATTAGGAGATTCCAATGTTCATATGAACGTGGAAACAGTGCCTTCCGGGTGCTTGAGTTTGGATATTGCCTTGGGTCTTGGAGGAGTACCAAAGGGACGTGTAATAGAAGTATATGGACCAGAATCAAGTGGTAAGACGACAATGGCACTGCACATGATAGCAGAGGTGCAAAAGAGGGGTGGAATTGCTGGATTTGTGGATGCAGAACATGCATTAGATCCGGTATATGCGAAAAATATTGGAGTGGATATTGATGAATTGTACATTTCACAGCCTGATAGTGGTGACCAGGCATTGGAGATTACAGAGACTATGGTCAGGTCGGGAGCTATTGATATTATTGTAATTGACTCAGTTGCAGCATTGGTACCAAGACAGGAAATAGAAGGTGATATGGGAGACAGCCACGTAGGATTACAGGCTCGTTTGATGTCCCAAGCACTTAGAAAATTAACTCCTGTAATTAGTAAATCTAATTGTTCGGTTGTTTTTATTAATCAATTAAGAGAAAAAGTGGGTGTGATGTTTGGTAATCCAGAGACGACATCTGGTGGTCGTGCATTGAAATTTTATGCATCTATCCGTATGGATGTAAGAAGGACTGAAACTTTAAAACAAGGTGGGGAGATGATTGGAAACCGTACTCGTATTAAAGTTGTAAAGAATAAAATCGCACCACCATTTAAAGAAGCAGAATTTGATATTATGTTTGGAAAAGGAGTGTCTAGAGAAGGAGATATTTTAGACTTGGCTTCGGGGATTGATTTGATTAATAAAAGTGGTTCTTGGTACGCATATAATGGAGATAAGATTGGACAGGGACGTGAGAATGCAAAAATCTATTTAAGCGAACATCCTGATTTGACAAATGAGTTGGAGGTCAAGATCAGAGATCATTATCACTTGCATGTAGAAGAATCTGTGAAAGAGAAAGAAACTGTCAAAAAAAATAATGCTGCAGAGAAAACCGAAGGGGCTGCAAAAAAACCAGCATCTGTTAAAGGACAAGAATCAGATAAAAAAGTGGATATAGTGAAAGAGAAAGAAGAGTAATATGATTGTTACAAAAATCGAACCAATAACAAAAACAAAATTCAAAATATATATTGATGAAGAATTCGCCTTTGTATTATACAAAGGCGAATTGTCTAAAAATCATATAAAAGAACAAGAAGAAATTGAAGAAGTATTATATGATAAAATTAAAAAGGAGATTATTTTAAAACGTGGAAAATTAAGAGCTATGCATCTGCTTAGTCAAATGGATCGATCTGAAACACAACTAAGACATAAATTAAAACAAAATTATTATACAGAGGATATCATAGATGCAGTGATGGATTATGTGAAATCTTTTGGTTATATTAATGACAGAGAATATGCAAGACGCTATATAGAAAATAAAAAACAAATAAAAAGCAAAAAAGAAATAGGTCTTTTATTATTTCAAAAAGGTATTGCAAAAGAACAAATAGATGAGGCATTTCAACTTTACTGGGAAAATGAAAGTGAAATAGAGGCTATTAGAGTAATTTTACGTAAAAAAAACTTCAATATTGAGGTAGCAACAGATGCAGAAAAGCAAAAATTATCAGGACAGTTAGCAAGAAAAGGATTTCGTTATGAGGATATCCGTCAAGTAATACAAGTTTCTGCATGGAATGCTTGACAGATTTGTGAAAACAGTATAAAATTTAACTGTTGTATTTGTACAATGAAAATTAAATAAGGAGGTGCTCCTGTGCTAATCAATATAATTATTGCTGTGGCCATCACGCTTGTTATTACAGCATTTATTACTTATTCTGTTACAGTTTCAAATCTAAAGAAGAATGCAGATTCAAAGATTGGAAATGCAGAGAATAAAGCAAGACAGATAATAGATGATGCATTAAAATTAGCCGAGACAACGAAAAAAGAAGCGCTCTTAGAAGTTAAGGAAGAGTCAATTAAGACAAAGAATGAGTTGGAGAAGGAAACAAAAGAAAGAAGAGTTGAACTTCAACGTTATGAAAAAAGAGTGTTAACCAAGGAAGAAACATTAGAAAAGAAGTCAGAAGTTATTGAACAGCGGGAAGCAAATTTCGCAGCAAAAGAAGAAGCCATGAAGCAACGAGAAGTAAAGATAGAAGAGCTTCAAGCAAAAAGGGTACAGGAACTAGAAAGAATCTCAGGACTTACCTCCGAACAAGCAAAAGAATATCTGTTAAAAACTGTGGAACAAGATGTAAAGCATGATACAGCTAAGCTGATTAAAGAGTTAGACAATCAGGCAAAAGAAGAAGCTGGTAAAAAGGCAAAAGAATATGTCGTTACCGCAATTCAAAAATGCGCAGCCGATCATGTGGCAGAAACTACAATTTCGGTTGTACAACTTCCTAGTGATGAAATGAAAGGTAGAATTATTGGTAGAGAGGGACGTAATATTCGTACTCTTGAAACTATGACTGGTGTAGAATTAATTATAGACGATACACCAGAAGCAGTTGTTTTATCTGGATTTGATCCAATTAGAAGAGAAGTAGCAAGAATTGCTCTTGAAAAACTGATTGTGGATGGACGTATTCATCCAGCAAGAATAGAAGAAATGGTAGAAAAAGCGCAAAAAGATGTAGAAACAATGATTCGTGAAGAAGGTGAAGCGGCAGCCCTTGAGGTTGGTATTCACGGAATTCACCCTGAACTGATTCGCCTTTTGGGTAGAATGAAGTTTAGAACAAGCTATGGACAAAATGCATTAAAACATTCGATGGAAGTGGCTCAATTATCAGGTCTGTTGGCCGGAGAAATTGGCTTGGATGTTAGAATGGCAAAAAGAGCAGGTCTATTACATGATATTGGGAAATCAATTGATCATGATGTAGAAGGATCACACATTCAAATAGGTGTAGATCTTTGTAGAAAATACAAAGAGTCACCTGTTGTTATTAATGCGGTTGAATCTCATCATGGTGATGTAGAACCGGAAACATTAATTGCATGTGTGGTACAAGCCGCTGATACGATTTCAGCAGCACGTCCTGGTGCAAGAAGAGAGACATTAGAAACATACACAAACAGATTAAAACAGTTAGAAGATATTACCAACCAGTTTAAAGGTGTGGATAAATCTTTTGCAATTCAAGCGGGTAGAGAGATTCGAATTATGGTAGTTCCAGAACAAGTGACTGATGACGATATGGTATTGATGGCAAGAGATATTTCAAAACAAATTGAATTTGAATTAGAATATCCTGGTCAGATAAAAGTGAATGTGATTCGCGAAAGCCGCGTTACAGATTATGCGAAATAAGAATTTAAAAAGCTATTGCTTCATGAACGTGAAAACGTCATGGAGTAGTGGCTTTTTTTTATGGAAAAGACTTATTGGAAAAATTTGATAAAGGTGATAAAATAAAAATACAGATCGTGTAATTTAAATCACGAATGAGTAAAGATAAAGGTTAGGTGAAGGTATGAGTGAAGAAATAAAACGTGTGGGCAGAACACTGGTACATCGTGGTGCAATCATAGATATGTATTGCGATACCATTCGGCTACCGGATGAACATATTGTAAAGTGGGATTATATTCATCATAACGGAGCAGCGGCAGTTGTTCCGGTCATGGAGGATGGGAGAATTCTAATGGTAAGACAGTACAGAAATGCATTGGATCGATATACTTTAGAAATTCCGGCAGGTGCTTTGGATTATGTGGAAGAACCAGGCCTTCAATGTGCTTCTAGAGAGTTGGAAGAAGAAACAGGTTATCGTTCAGAACAATTAGAGTGGCTGATTACCCTACGAACTACAGTTGCATTTTGTAATGAAAAAATAGAGATATATATAGCAAGAAATCTAATTAAATCAAAGCAAAATTTAGATGATGATGAATATATTGATGTGAAATCATACAGTATGGATGAGTTGAAGCAAAAGATTTTCGAGGGAGAAATCGAAGATTCTAAAACAATTGCATCTCTTTTGGCTTACGAAGTTAAATATCACAGAAATATTTAATCATTTAGAGGATTCATAGAATAATATAAAAGGCCTGGCATATAATGAAATATCTCGACGACAGGAGGACTGGTTGTGAAGATATTTCAAAACAGAAAACAATTTCTGATATTTTATATGCTAGGCTTTTTCTTTGGCATTTTTTTTATTAATTTAGTGGCGAAAGAAACAGTTTATACGGTTGGAATTTTTGATCATTATTTTTTGAAAAATTATACAAATACACAGATTGAGATTAATGAATATATATTTTATTTATTCAAAATTAGAATCATTCCATTTTTATTTTTATTTATGTTTAGTTTTACAATATTTAAAAAGGTGATTACAATTATTAGTATAGTATGGACAGGTATATCTAGTGGGATTATTAGTTCTTTGGCGGTTATGCATATGGGAATCAAAGGTATTTTACTTTGTCTTGTTAGTGGAATTCCTCATTTCTTATTGTATGTGCCGGCTTATTTTGTTTTACTGTGGTATATGTATCAGATACCACAGTCTAAATGGACATGGAACAAATCTGTCTTTGTAGTTTTAACATTATTTATGGGTCTCATATTAGAAGCATATGTGAATCCAATGTTAATGACCATCTTTATCAAAACTCTGTAATTATTTAGAACGAACTTGTATCAGACCTGAGATGGTTATAACAATCTGACTGAATAAAAGGCCCCAGAGATAGCCCTGTATTCCAAAGCGGGGGATTAGCCATAAGACACTTCCAATGCGAATGATTAGACCAATTGTACTAATCATAAATGAAACGGTGGCTTTACCCATTCCGTTTAATATACTGATAAGAGTAGTGTTTGTATAGAGAAAAGGACAAATCCATGCAAGGGTTGTAATAAAATCTCCGGCTATTTTACTTTTGAATACATAGGTACCAATAAGTGGACCCAAAAAAAGGAAAAAAAGACAAGAGATAAAGCCAAGTGAAAAACAACAAATTATGACCTTGTGTATTAAACAATCCAATTCTTTTTCTTTCTTTTCAACTTGTATTTCTGCTACAGTGGGCAAGAGCATAATAGAAATCGAACTGGTAATGGCAGAAGGAAATAAGATACATGGAAGTGCCATTCCCATTAGGACGCCATATATACTCAATGCATTTGTTGTGGAATATCCATAATTAAGTAAATTATTGGGAATGGAGATTGCTTCTATACTTTGTAAGATGTTTAACAAAACTTTATTAGCGGTCAACGGAAGGGACAAAGTAAGAAGGGATGAAAGATGTTTCCGATATTTCCACAAATGTACCATTTGTAAACGTAAAAATCCGGACCCTGCAACTAGTTTCATACAAAATAGTGCAGAGGATATTTCACCAAATACTAGACCCAGTACGGCTATGGATATATTGATATTTATTTGTTTTTTTATACCAATAGCATAAAGGATCAATACAGAGGTTACCCTTACAATTTGTTCTAATAATTGGGAAATGGCTGGAATTCCAGTTTGTTTCAAACCATAATAATATCCGCTGATACAGCTATGTATGGAAGCAAATGGCAGAGTATAGGATATGGCTATTAGAAGTGGCTCACAGCGGCGGTCGCCCAAAAGCTGTATTGCAATAGGATGTGAAAAAGTCTGTAATACGCAGGTAGAAATACAAGAAAGTAATACAGAAAAAACCAAGCCAATCAACAGTATTTGTTTAGATTCCTGTTTTTTTCCAAGAGCATATTTCTGTGCCACACATCTGGAAATTGCAGTTTGTATACCAGAAGAAGTAAATGAGATAAAAAGGATGTAAATTGGGAAAATCAGCTGATATAACCCAACTCCTTCTTCGCCAAAGGTATGACTTAGAAAAATACGATAAAAAAATCCAATTAAACGACTAAAGACTCCGGTTGCAGTAAGAATAAGTGTCCCTTTTAAAAGTGTGCGTTTTGCAGTCATAATGCTCCTGAATAGTAACTTATATGCTAATCTCTATAAGATATTCTAATATTACTCTTGACAGAACAAAAAACGGATGTTATTCTACTAAAGAAGAATCCCTAGTAAACTACTAGGATATGAAAACAAGTGAAGCAAAGAAGGTGAGAAAGTGAAATTGTCAACCAAAGGTAGATATGGTTTGCGGGCACTAATTGATTTGGCACAGTACAGTGAGATAGAACCAGTTTCCATTAATAGCATTTCTGCCAGACAGGGAATTTCCGAGAGATATTTGGAACAATTAATGTCCATGTTAAAGAAAGCTGGATTAATTAAAAGTATAAGAGGTGCCAATGGAGGTTATATATTGGCCAAAAATGCAAAGGAAATTTCAGTGGGTGATGTGCTGCGTGCATTGGAGGGAAGCCTTGAGCCAGTGGAATGCTCCGGTTTACAAGAAGAAGATGGATGCAGTGCTGCTGGTGGTTGTGTAACAAAATATGTATGGCAAAGAATTAATGATAGTATTAATCAGACCGTTGATGAGATGAAGCTTGATCAATTAGTTATGGAAAGTAAAGCAATGCCAGATACAGGAGTATTTGAACAGGGAACATGTAAAAATTAGATTTGGAGGAAATAATTATGGAACGATTTATATACCTAGATAATGCAGCTACTACAAAGACAGCACCAGAAGTTGTGGAGACTATGCTTCCTTATTTTACAGAATCTTATGGGAATCCATCTAGTGTGTACCGGTTTGCAGCAACCAACAAAGACGTTATAAATAAACAAAGAGATATAATTGCAGATGCACTTGGTGCTAAGGGCGAGGAAATCTATTTTACCGGAGGCGGTTCGGAAGCGGATAATTGGGCTTTGAAGGCTACGGCAGAAGCATATGAGCATAAAGGAAATCATATCATAACTTCTAAGATAGAACATCATGCAATCTTGCATACTTGTGAATATCTTGAGAATAAGGGATTCGAAATTACTTACTTAGATGTAGATGAAAATGGTAGTATTCAATTAGAGGACTTGAAAGCGGCTATTCGTCCAACGACAATCTTGATTAGCATTATGTTTGCAAATAATGAAATTGGAACCATAGAACCAGTCAAAGCAATTGGACAGCTTGCAAAGGAACATCATATTTTATTTCATACGGATGCAGTACAGGCATTTGGACAGGTCCCAATTGATGTAGATGAATATCATATTGATATGTTAAGTGCTAGTGGTCATAAGTTAAATGGGCCGAAAGGGATTGGATTTCTTTATATTCGCAAAGGAGTTAAAATCCGCTCATTTATTCATGGGGGAGCACAGGAACGAAAACGCAGAGCTGGGACAGAAAATGTACCGGGAATCGTGGGACTTGGAAAAGCAGTAGAACGTGCAATTGGAACCATGGCAGACCGAACGGGTAAAGAAGTATTGCTACGGGATCACTTGATGAAGCGGGTCATGGATGAAATCCCTTATACACGAATTAATGGGCATATATCTAATCGACTGCCCAATAATGCGAATTTTAGTTTCCGTTTTATTGAAGGGGAATCCTTGCTAATTAAATTAGACATGAAAGGTATCTGCGGTTCCAGTGGTTCTGCATGTACTTCTGGATCATTAGATCCATCTCATGTTCTTCTAGCCATTGGATTGCCACATGAAATAGCACATGGTTCTTTAAGGCTTACGTTAAATGAAGAAATAACAATGGAAGATATTGATTACGTAGTGGATGAATTGAAAGTGATTGTTGGAAGTTTGAGAGAAATGTCACCACTATATGAAGACTATATGAAGAAACACAATAAGGAGGAAGCATCATGTATACAGAAAAAGTAATGGATCATTTTCAACATCCAAGGAATGCAGGGGAATTAGATAATCCAAGTGGAGTAGGTACGGTTGGAAATGCCAAATGTGGTGATATTATGCGCATATATTTGGACATAGATGAAAGTCAAATCATTAGGGATGTGAAGTTCAAGACGTTCGGCTGTGGTGCAGCAGTTGCGACAAGCAGTATGGCTACAGAGTTGATTAAAGGCAAGAACATCAATGAGGCATTGCAAATTACAAATCAGGCAGTGATGGAAGCACTAGATGGGTTGCCACCAGTAAAGGTTCACTGTTCTTTGCTGGCAGAAGAAGCAATTCATGCAGCCTTATGGGATTATGCAGAAAAAAATCATATAAAAATAGAAGGCTTGAAAAAGCCTAAATCAGATATCCATGAGGATGAAGAAGAAGTACAAGAAGAATATTAAGTCTAGGTGGGGTGTTGGATGGAAAAGAAGAAGGTAGTAATAGGTATGTCTGGGGGTGTTGATTCATCTGTTGCTGCATATTTACTTAAAGAGCAAGGTTATGATGTGATTGGAATTACAATGCAAATTTGGCAAAATGAAGAGCAAGTAGTACAAGAAGAAAATGGTGGCTGCTGTGGATTGAGTGCAGTTGAGGATGCAAGACGTGTAGCAAGTGATTTGGAAATTCCGTATTACGTTATGAACTTCAAACAGGAATTCAAAAAACAGGTTATCGATTATTTTGTCAACGAATATATGGCGGGAAAAACACCAAATCCGTGTATTGCCTGCAATCGCTATGTGAAATGGGATTCGTTACTAAAAAGAAGTCTAGATATAGGTGCAGAGTATATAGCGACAGGCCACTATGCAAGAATTGAGCAACTTTCAAATGGCAGGTATGCATTGCGTAAATCAGCAACGGATTCAAAGGACCAAACATATGCATTATATAGTCTAACACAGACCCAATTAAAACAAACTTTAATGCCGGTAGGAGAATACACGAAGGAAGAAATAAGAGAAATTGCAGATCGAATTCACCTGCGTGTTGCAAATAAACCAGACAGTCAGGATATTTGTTTTGTTCCAGATGGTAATTATGCAGAATTTATTGAAGAAACGACTAACACGAAAGTACAAACAGGTAATTTTGTGACACCAGAGGGAATCATTCTCGGAGAACACAAGGGAATTACCCACTATACAGTTGGACAGAGAAAAGGACTGGGATTAGCCTTGGGTTATCCGGCGTTTGTTGTAGAAATCAGATCAAAGACAAATGAAGTTGTGATAGGATTAAATAATGATTTAATGTCTCATACACTTCGCGCAAACCATTTGAATTTTATGGCAATTGAAGATTTAAGGGAATCCAGAAATGTAGTTGCAAAAATCCGCTATAATCATAAAGGTGCAGCATGTAAAATAGAAAAGAGTGGTTTGGATGAAGTGGTATGTACATTTGATGAAGCACAGCGAGCCATTACACCTGGACAGGCAGTTGTATTTTACGAAGGAGATTATGTGTTAGGTGGCGGAACTATTATTTGATAAGATGAGGTGGAACATGAAATCAGATTTTCATATGCATACAGATTTTTCAGGAGATGCAGATGTATCACCGGAATTGATGATACAAGGTGCGATTGATAAAGGATTAGAAATTATTTGCTTTACAGATCATGTAGATAAGGATTTTCCGTGTTCGGATATTAATTTTGATTTGGATGTAGATTTATACATTCAAACAATGGAAGCATTAAGAGCCAAGTATCGGGATAAAATTGATATTCGAATTGGAGTGGAATTAGGTTTACAACCACATTTAGGACCTTATTATGAAGCGTATGTTCCCCAATATCCTTTTGATTTTGTAATAGGATCTGTCCATGTGGTACATGGTCAGGACCCTTATTTAGGGAAATTATTTGAACAAGGAACAGATGAAGAAATATATCGAGATACATTTCTAGAAATGGTAGAAGATATTCAGGCAATTTCTACATTTGACGTATTAGGACATATGGATTATATTGTAAGATATGGGAAAGAAAAAGCTGCTCATTATTCTTATGAGAAATATGCATCTTATATTGATGAAGTGTTGCGTACAGTTATCGCATATGGAAAAGGGATTGAACTTAATACATCTGGATTTAAATATGGATTGGGATTTTGTCATCCTCATCCACAGATTATAAAACGTTACAAAGAGCTAGGAGGTGAAATTATTACAATAGGAGCAGATGGGCATAAACCGGAACATATTGCATACAATTTTCACAAGGTCAAAGAGATATTAAGTGACTGTGGTTTTAAATATTACACAGAATTTAAAGAGAGAAAGCCAATTTTTAAGCAACTTCCATAAAAATATAAAACCCTCTTGAAATATTGTTCTAAATTTAGTACAATAAATCAAGGTTGATTTTTCTTTAACGATGTTAAAGAAATTCATATACATGCTGAAAACAGCAAAATCATTTATTCAGACTTTAGGAGGTATTTTATTATGGCAGTAAAAGTAGCGATTAATGGCTTTGGACGCATTGGGCGTTTGGCTTTCAGACAAATGTTTGGAGCAGTGGGATATGAGGTAGTAGCAATTAATGATTTAACCAATCCAAAGATGTTGGCTCATTTATTAAAATATGATTCAGCACAAGGAAGATATGCATTGGCAGATAAAGTAGAAGCAAAAGAAGATTCTATCGTAGTGGCAGGAAAAGAAATTAGAATTTATGCAAAAAAAGATCCAAAAGATCTGCCTTGGAAGAGATTAGGTGTAGATGTTGTATTGGAATGTACCGGTTTCTTTACCTCTATGGGAAAAGCATCAGCTCATATTGAAGCAGGCGCAAGGAAAGTTGTTATTTCAGCTCCAGCTGGCAAAGATATTAAGACGATCGTTTACAATGTAAATCATAAAATATTAAGACCAGAAGATAAGGTTATTTCAGCAGCCTCATGTACAACCAATTGTTTAGCACCAATGGCAGATGCATTGAATAAATTCGCACCAATTAAAAGTGGTATTATGTCAACGATTCATGCATATACAGGGGATCAAATGACTTTGGACGGACCACATCCAGGTGGCGATTTAAGAAGAGCTCGTGCAGCTGCAGTATCTATTGTTCCAAATTCAACAGGAGCAGCAAAAGCAATCGGATTGGTCATTCCGGAATTAAGTGGTAAATTGATTGGTTCAGCACAACGTGTTCCTACACCTACTGGGTCTACTACAATTTTAGTGGCAGTAGTAGAAGGAATCGTAACAAAAAAAGCTATCAATAAGGCAATGAAGGCTGCAGTTACAGAATCCTTTGGTTATACAGAAGAAGAACTGGTATCCAGCGATATTATTGGAATCACATATGGTTCCCTATTTGATGCAACACAAACAATGGTTACAAATCTTGACAACGGGACATCACAGGTACAAGTGGTAGCTTGGTATGACAATGAAAATTCATACACCAGTCAAATGGTAAGAACGATTAAATATTTTTCAGAACTAGCATAAGTAGTAGTTGTTTGCTACCTATGTAAGTATAAAGGCTCAAAAAGGGTCCGGTCTTATTAGGATCGGATCCTTTTATCATGAAAGGGGTAGACATGCTTAATAAAAAATCGGTAGACGATATTAATGTACAGGGACAGAGAGTTCTTGTAAGATGTGATTTTAATGTTCCATTAATTTCAGGACAAATTACAGATGAAAATCGCTTGGTAGCAGCACTTCCAACTATTAAAAAGTTAATTGCAGACGGCGGAAAAGTAATTCTTTGTTCGCACTTGGGAAAACCGAAAGGAGAACCAGTTAAAGAGTTGTCTTTAAAACCAGTTGCAGAAAGATTGTCACAATTACTAAATAAAGAGGTTGTATTTGCAGCAGATGCTGAAGTTGTAGGAAAGAATGCAAGGGAAGCAGTAGCTGCTATGAAAGATGGAGAAGTCGTACTTCTTGAGAACACGCGTTACAGAAAAGAAGAAACAAAAAATGAAGATAATTTTAGCCAGGAATTAGCGTCCCTATGCGACGTTTTCGTGAATGATGCTTTTGGAACTGCTCATAGGGCACATTGCTCCAATGTAGGTGTAGCAAAATATGTAGATATTGCAGTGGTTGGTTATTTAATGCAAAAGGAAATAGATTTTTTGGGAAATGCAGTAAATAACCCAGAAAGACCTTTTGTTGCCATTTTAGGAGGCGCTAAAGTATCTAGCAAAATTTCAGTAATTGAAAATCTATTAGACAAGGTAGATACGCTAATCATAGGCGGAGGAATGTCTTACACATTTAGTAAAGCAGCAGGCGGTAAGGTGGGAAATTCCATATTGGAAGAAGAATATTGTGAATATGCATTAAAAATGCTAAAAAAAGCAGAGGATAAGAAGGTCAAACTTTTATTGCCTGTAGACAGTGTTATTGCGGATAGTTTTTCCAATGAGTCAAACCGGAAAATCGTAGAAGAAGGCTGTATTCCAGACGGATGGCAAGGATTAGATATTGGACCAAAAACAGCCAACATATTTAGTGAAGCTGTAAAAAATGCAAAGACTATTGTTTGGAATGGACCAATGGGATGCTTTGAAATGCCGAATTTCGCGGCTGGAACAGAAGTAATTGCAAAAGCATTGGCAGATTCAGCTGCTACAACAATTATTGGTGGTGGAGACTCAGCAGCAGCAGTAAATCAAATGGGATATGGAGATAAAATGACACATATTTCTACCGGTGGGGGCGCTTCTTTAGAGTTTCTAGAAGGAAAAGAATTACCGGGAGTGGCAGCAGCAAACGACAAATAACATACATAGGGAGGTATCGGACATGACAAGACGTAAAATAATAGCAGGAAATTGGAAAATGAATAAAACACCAAGTGAGGCAGTTGCACTAATCAATGAATTAAAGCCTTTGGTAGCATCGGATCAGGTGGATGTGGTATTTTGTGTGCCGGCAATTGATATTATTCCCGCATTAGAAGCAGCAAAGGGAAGTAATATTGCAATTGGAGCAGAAAATATGTACTACGAAGAAAAAGGTGCATATACCGGAGAAATTTCTCCAGAAATGTTAACAGATGTAGGTGTGAAATATGTGATTATTGGACATTCAGAGCGAAGAGAATATTTCGCAGAAACAGATGTTACGGTTAATAAAAAAGTAAAAAAAGCCTTTGAACACGATATTACACCAATTGTTTGTTGCGGAGAGACATTGACACAAAGAGAACAGGGAGTTACCATTGATTTTATTCGCCAGCAGATTAAAATCGCTTTCTTGGGTGTAGAAGCATCACAGGTACAGACTGCTGTGATTGCATATGAACCTATTTGGGCAATTGGAACCGGTAAAGTGGCAACTACTCAACAAGCACAGGAGGTATGTGCCGCTATACGTAATTGTATCAAAGAAATGTATGATGAACCAACTGCACAAGCGGTTCGTATTCAATATGGTGGTTCGGTATCTGCATCTAGTGCAGCAGAGTTATTTGCACAGGAGGACATTGATGGTGGACTAGTTGGTGGCGCAGCATTAAAGCCTGATTTTGGAAAGATTGTTAATTATGAATAAAAAACCGACGGTACTTATGATTTTAGATGGTTTTGGTTTAAACCCAATAACCAAAGGTAATGCGGTGGCAGAAGCAAATACCCCTAACATGGATTTCCTTATGGCAAATTATCCTTTTGTAAAAGGGAATGCAAGTGGTTTAGCTGTAGGACTTCCAGAAGGCCAAATGGGCAATTCGGAAGTGGGACACTTGAATATGGGAGCTGGACGCATTGTATATCAGGAACTTACACGAATTTCAAAAGAAATACAAGATGGTGAGTTCTTTCAAAATCCAGAATTATTAAAAGCATGTGAGAATGCCAATCTTCATCATTCAGCACTTCATATTATGGGGTTGTTATCTGATGGAGGAGTTCATAGCCATAATACACATTTATATGGGATGTTGGAATTGGCAAAACAACAGAACGTGAAACAAGTATACGTACATTGCTTTTTAGACGGACGGGATACACCACCTTCCTCGGGCAAAGGTTACATTGAAGAATTGGAAGAAAAGATTCAGGAAATAGGCATTGGAAAGATTGCAACGGTAATGGGGCGGTTCTATGCCATGGATAGAGATAATCGTTGGGATAGAGTGGAAGAAGCTTACAACGCAATGGTAAAAGGACAAGGAGCATACGCTTGTTGTGGAGCCTGTGCCGTACAGGCGTCTTATGATCATGGAAAGACGGATGAATTTGTACTTCCAACGGTAATTAGAAAGCAAGATGTGCCAGTAGGATTAATCAAGGATCAGGATTCTATTGTGTTCTTTAATTTTAGACCAGACAGAGCTAGAGAAATTACTAGAGCATTTTGTATGGATGATTTTACGGAATTTCCAAGAGAGAAGCGTCTTGATACGACCTATGTATGTTTTTGTGACTATGATATTACCATTGGTAATAAGCTGGTAGCATTCCATAAAGTTGCACTTCATCATACATTTGGTCAGTTTTTAGCAGAACATCAGATGACTCAGGCGCGAATCGCCGAAACAGAAAAATATGCACACGTTACTTTTTTCTTTAATGGTGGTGTAGAAGAACCAAATAAAGGTGAGGATCGCATTCTTGTTCATTCCCCCAAAGTTGCTACCTATGATTTACAGCCGGAAATGAGTGCGTATAAGGTGTGCGATAATTTGGTAGAGGCCATGAAGTCAAATAAATATGATATAATTATTATTAATTTTGCCAATCCCGACATGGTAGGTCATACTGGAATTGAATCGGCTACGATTAAAGCAGTAGAAGCAGTGGATGAGTGTGTTGGAAAAGCGGTTCAGGTACTGAAAGAAGTAAATGGACAAATGTTCCTTTGTGCAGATCATGGAAATGCAGAACAATTGTTAGATTATGAATCTAATATTCCTTTTACAGCACATACCATTAATCCGGTACCTTTTATTTTAATCAATGCAGATCCATCCTATACACTTCGAGAAGGTGGATGCTTAGCAGATGTTGCACCAACTTTGATTGAGCTGATGCATATGGATCAGCCACAAGAAATGACAGGCACTTCGTTATTGATAAAATAATAGTAAGAGATATAAAAAGGAAACAGCCATATTTTTGCTGTTTCCTTTTTATATCTCTTACTTTAGGTTTTGTTAACGATCAGGGTGCAATCCCGTTTAGTTAGTCCAAATTCTTATGTGCAGTTGATAGCATTAACTTAATTCGGTTCAATTGGTTTACTTCACTTGCACCGGGATCATAATCAATAGCGACGATATTAGAGCGCGGATATCGGCGACGAAGTTCTTTAATCACACCCTTCCCAACCACATGGTTTGGAAGGCAGGCAAATGGCTGAGCACATACAATATTACTGGTTCCGCTGTGAATCAGTTCTAACATTTCACCAGTCAAGAACCATCCTTCGCCGGTTTGATTGCCAAGTGAAACAATATCCTTGGCCATGTGAGCTAGTTCGGATATTTTTGCTGGAGCTTCAAAATGTGTGCTTTTTTCAAATGCTTTGGAAGCGGAAGAACGAAGAAATTCCAAAAGCTTAATACCAAGATTTCCTTTTACAGCGGCAAATTTGCTCATACCTAAATGAGTTGATTTAAAGTTAGTATTATAGAAACAATATAATAAAAAGTCTAATAAATCAGGTACTACAGCCTCAGCACCTTCACTTTCCAATAAGTTTACCAAATAATTATTGGCAGAAGGGAGAAACTTTACAAGGATTTCGCCTACTACGCCCACTTGTGGTTTTTTAATGTGACGTTGTTCTAAATGGTCAAAATCATATATGATATCTTGGCATAGATGCTTAAATGCTGAAAAATTAAAATGTTTTTGTGTCAATGCATCAATGCAGACCTGTTTCCATTTTTCGTGCATTTTATTTGCAGTTCCCGGCATTGCTTCATAAGGGCGCACTTTGTAGACACATTTCATAAAAATATCTCCAAAAATCAATGCATACATGCTTCGGATAACCAGTGGTGCAGTCAGTTTGAATCCAGGGTTTTCTTCTAATCCACTTAGATTGAGGGAGATTACTGGTATGTGGGAAAATCCAGCTTTTTCCAGTGCACGTCGAATGAAACCAATGTAATTAGAAGCACGGCAGCCACCACCCGTCTGGGTAATAATAATTGCAAGATGATCGGTATCATAGTGACCAGACATAATAGCATTCATAATCTGTCCAACGACCATAAGAGAAGGATAACAAGCATCATTATTTACATACTTCAGTCCAATATTGACAGAAGTCTTATTATCGTTTGGTAAAATCACTACATGATATCCATGGGCATGAAATACAGGTTCTATTAGATCAAAATGTATGGGTGACATTTGTGGGCATAGAATGGTATGAGTCTTACGCATCTCTTTCGTAAATGGTATTTTTTTAATGGAGGATGGCACAATGGTTCGGGTACTATGCTTTTCTTCACGGACACGAATAGCAGATAACAAGGAACGAATACGAATTCTTGCTGCACCTAAGTTATTTACTTCATCAATTTTTAAAGTGGTGTATATCTTCCCGGATTTTGTTAAAATATCGGATACCGCATCTGTTGTGACTGCGTCCAATCCACATCCGAAGGAGTTAAGCTGTACTAAATCTAAGTTTTCTTTTGTTTTCACATAATTAGCTGCAGCATATAGACGAGAATGATACATCCATTGGTCTACTACAATGAGTGGGCGTTCTACTTTATGTAAGTGTGAAACAGAATCTTCTGTTAATACGGCAATGTCATAAGAGTTAATAAGTTCTGGTATACCATGATGTACTTCCGGATCAATATGATAAGGCCGCCCGGCTAATACAATTCCACGTTTTCCGGTTTGATCCAAATAAGCAATGGTTTCTTCACCTTTTTTTTGTATATCTTCTCTGCATTGATTTAGTTCCTTCCAGGCATCATCCACAGCAGCAATGATTTCTGCTGATGGAATGGAAAATTGGGAAGCAAATTCATCCACAAGACGGCTGGATATAGTTTCTTTATTTTTAAAGGAAATAAAGGGATTCATAAAAATAAGAGCGTCATCTTTTCGAATGGTATCCATATTATTTTTTATATTTTCCGCATAGGAGGTGACAATCGGACAGTTGTAATGATTGTTGGCTTCTTTAAATTCCTGGCGTTCATATGGTATACAAGGGTAGAAGATAAATGGAACACCTTGTTCAATCAGCCATTCTACGTGTCCATGTGCAAGCTTGGCAGGATAACACTCAGATTCACTTGGGATAGATTCAATACCCATTTCATATATGCTCTTAGTAGAAGCAGGAGACAGCAGTACTTTAAATTTCAACTTATTAAAAAATGTGAACCAAAATGGATAGTTTTCGTACATATTTAAAACACGAGGAATTCCAACAGTCCCTCTGATTGCCTGTTCAACAGCTAAAGGAGTATAGCTAAAATAACGTTCATTTTTATATTCATATAAATTAGGCAGATGCCGGTCTTTCTTTTCCTTACCAATTCCACGTTCACAGCGATTCCCAGAAACAAATTGGCGACCGCCACTAAATTTATTAATGGTAAGGCGGCAAGTATTGGTACATCCCTTGCATTTGGACATGGTGGTACTGTATGTAAGCGCTTTTATTTCTTCTATAGAAAGCATGGTAGTTGCACTACCCTTTTTATAACCTTCCCTGGCAATCAGAGCTGCCCCAAAAGCTCCCATAATACCTGCAATATCAGGTCTTACGGCGTGACATCCTGCAATGGTTTCAAAGCTTCGAAGTACTGCATCATTGTAGAAAGTTCCCCCTTGTACTACAATGTTTTTCCCGAGTTCAGAAGCATCCGATACTTTAATTACTTTGTAGAGTGCATTTTTAATTACGGAATAAGCAAGACCTGCAGAAATATCAGAAACTTCTGCCCCCTCTTTTTGTGCTTGTTTTACTTTGGAATTCATGAAAACCGTACAGCGGGTACCCAAATCAATTGGATGCATAGCAAATAATGCTTCATGAGCAAAATCTTCAATACTGTAATTTAAGGATTTTGCAAAAGTTTCTATAAAAGAACCACATCCGGAAGAACAGGCTTCATTTAATTGTACACTATCCACGGTTTGATTTTTAATTTTAATACATTTCATATCCTGACCGCCAATATCTAAGATGCAGTCAACGGAAGGGTCAAAAAAGGAGGCTGCATAGTAGTGAGCAACCGTTTCAACTTCGCCTTGGTCCAAAAGAAGGGCTGCTTTGATTAATGCTTCCCCATAACCGGTAGAGCAGGAACGGACGATGTTTACACCTTCTGGTAATTTGCTATAAATATCCTTAATGGCAGTAATGGTAGTGGCCAATGGATCTCCATCGTTGCTATGATAGAACGCATATAGGAGATTTCCATCTTCACCAACCAATGCGGCTTTCGTTGTAGTAGAACCGGCATCTATGCCTAAATAACACTGTCCTTTATAAGAGGTTAGATCGGATACAGGTACTTGATGTTTGGCATGTCTGGTAACAAATTCATCGTAATCTGATTTACTGGCAAATAAAGGATTCATCCGTTCAATTTCAAAATCCATGTGAATATGTGATGCTAAGCGCTTTTGCAATTCCGTAAGAGATACATAAGACTTAGAATGTGCATGTAATGCAGATCCTACAGCAGCAAAAAGATGAGAATATTTGGGTGCTATAATGTGTTCGTCATCTAAATGTAGTGTTCGGATAAAGGCTTCTCGAAGCTCAGAAAGGAAATGCAATGGTCCGCCTAGAAAGGCCACATGACCACGAATTGGTTTTCCGCAGGCAAGACCACTAATGGTTTGATTTACAACAGCCTGAAAAATAGAAGCAGCCAAATCTTCTTTTGCAGCCCCTTCATTGATCAAGGGTTGTATATCCGATTTTGCAAATACACCACATCTAGCGGCAATGGAATAAAGTGCTTTATAATTCTTTGCATAATCATTAAGTCCAGTAGCATCTGTCTGTAGCAAAGAGGCCATTTGATCAATGAAAGATCCAGTTCCACCAGCACAGATGCCATTCATACGCTGTTCCACATTGCCACCTTCAAAATAGATGATTTTGGCATCTTCACCACCAAGTTCAATGGCTACATCTGTTTGAGGTGCATAGTCTTGCAAAGCAGTTGATACAGCAATTACTTCCTGTACAAATTCAATTTCTAAGTGCTTTGCGAGTGTAAGACCTCCGGAACCAGTGATAATTGGTGATACCCGGATAGCACCTAATTTATACAAGCACCTTCCCAATAAATCGGAAAGGGTTTCTTGTATATTCGCAAAATGTCGTTCATAATCAGAGAAAAGAACGTCATTGTTTTCGTTTAGCACGGCAATCTTAACCGTAGTTGAGCCAATATCTATGCCCAGTTTATTTAAATTATTTGAATTCATTTTGTTACCCCTCATTTTGTAAATGTTTATCAAAATTTATTCTCTTCTTATTATAATGTGGAAAAAAGATAAATTTAAATATAGCTAACATTATACGACAATGATATGAAAAATACAAACCCAAATGTAAAATAAT
>JAVXHY010000030.1:0-15981 GCA_036656615.1 Lachnospiraceae bacterium
ATATTGATTGGCAGTGCCATAACAGCAATTGGAATTATTAGAAAAATAAAACCAATATCTTAAAAAAATGGGGTGTTGCAAAATGACTACTTTTAGTCATAGAGCAGCACTCCCTTTTTAAATGTATGTAGATGATACAATTTTTTTCCATGCTTTTTGTGTTTCTAGAAATTGTGTATGATGCTTCTTTACATTTCTACAATATTTCTCCAATTCAGTGTTGATTTTCATAAACTCTTCTCGACCAAAATAAGCACTCATCTTGGGCATTACTTGCTCCAAAATTTCTTTCATTTCCTGTATATCTTCTTTATAATGTTCCGGATTCGTAATATAAAGCAGAAGTGGTTTATAACGTATCCATCCAATGCACGCACTTAAAAATCTATTCACCGCAACTTGGTCATCAACAGAAATCGGATCCAAATGCAATGGCAGCACACCATCCAACAAATGTTTATATGCTGAAAATCCATCATGAAATGTATAACATGGAATTCGAAGTACTTTCCGGTCCGAAAGTAATGTACTTAAAAAAGTGTCCTCCCCTCGAGCCCCCGGAGGATTAAAAAAAGGAAATGTTCGTTCTGGATGTTTTAGATTAATACAAAGATTAGAGCCGGAAATAAATTTACATCCATTTTCCTCTTCCACTAATTCTGTTTTTTTATTCATCAGAACTTTAATATCTCCGTAGGTTACTCCACCATTTTCCATGTTTTTCTTAACTGTATCCCAATTTACTATATCATTGCTAATTGCTTTAATAAATGATTTAAAATCATTTTCAGTTAAGCTTTTATTAAAATTCACTTGTGGAATAGGTGAAATATATCCACAGTGATAACCATTTGTAATATCTACATCTTGTATGTTTTGTAGATGCATTGGTAAAACATATTGTCCACCCCAAAGGCAATCACCCTTATTCTGCGTCACAGCTACCGGGTATTCGTCATCATCCAAATATAAAATGTAATCCATTTGCTTTTCCAAAGCTGCGTACATAATTGCATTTCGCTTCCCCGCGTATCCAGAACCAAACAAAAGTTTTGCATCCTTTTCTGTAATATCTCCATCACAAATCATTTGAGCTACATTCCTTTTTGCATTTTTTTCTCCCCAAAATATAATTTCGTCAAAAACATCATTGATATCCTGACTTAAATTGGTGAAATCCGTTGACTGCAGATTAGAATATTCCAAATCATATGCAATAAAAAGATTTAAGCTCACATTCTCTTGAAGTTTTTCTCTAATACCCGACTCATTCCAACTATAAACGTACGAATTCAGTACTTTTCTAAAGTTTTTTCGCCCAGTTGCAAATCCAATTCCTAATTTTATTTTTCCCATATGGTCCTCCTTCCAATCATCATTTATTCTTTTATTATTATAACACTCCTGTTAATGAAGTGTATTCTTTAACACCATTTGATATAGAGCGGAAATATTTTTAGTATATCCTCTTAAAAGATTACTGAAATAAGGTTCTCCTTTTATTTCTAGATGTACTTGCATATGTGTAATATCTTTGGGGGTTGTTTTATCCTTCATATGTGACATCGCTTGCATTGTATGTAGAACATAATCACAAATATGAATGTATTCATACATATGTGTTTCATTTATAGATAAAATTTTTCGATTATTTACCAAAAATAACATCTGCTCCATTTCAGATACCATTCTCCATAATAAGGCTAACATATGTCTATAATATTTCTGTTCTTTTTCACTCCCATATTTTTTCAAATAACCTTCTATTTGTTCATAGGTCCTATGAAAAGATAACAATGCATCGCAAATAACTCCATAATCTATGATTTCATGTATGCACGATTGTAAGATACGTAAGTATGAATGCTGAAGATGGAACATACTATTTATATTATCTTCAAATTGTCTTTTTGCATCCATGGGAAATAAAAAGCGATTTACCACTAATACAAGAATGATTGCTAGTACTACATAAAATAACCGTAATTGAATGATCATGTTTTGCTGTATAGCCAAAGAAGCAAGGGTAAGTGCAAAGCAGGTTGAAAATAAAGCTTGATTCCAGGTTCCAGGTGTAGAACAATACATAAATGCAATCATAATAATTGCAAATAAGAAGTGTCCCGAGAGTCCTGCAAATATGGGTAGAAGAAAATAGATTACCGAACACCCTATCACGGTACCTATAAATCTTGTCTTTAACCGTTTATTACTTTCTTCATAAATTGGCTGCAGCAATAAGAATGCATTTAACGGAAGCCAATATGCATGATTCAATCCCGATAATTTACTGAATATAAAACCAATGACCAACACTGCACTTAATCGTAATGCAAAGCGTAATTCAAATGAATCTAACCGCAAACGATGACGTATACTTTGTAATGGACGGCGATATTTAGGTAATTTCCATTCACTTTGTGGAATATGATCTTTCAGTAGCGTAATTTCTTTTAGTATTAGGAGTAATAAATTCAATGAATGATTCGTCACTAAAGATAAGGCATCTTCTTTTGGAATATAACTTTTTGTTAGTAATTTCCCCTGACTGATCAATACATCATTATTTTCTTGATTAAAGTTACTGGCAAGTTTTAAATAATCTGCAAATTTCTGCAAATCATTTTCTCGTTTATGAAAAGATGGATCATCCTTGTAATACTGGGTCATATAATACATAGTCCGCTGGAACAATAACGCAAACATATGATAAATTTTTCCTTCCCCTGTTACAACAAAATATTTCCCTCTATTTTGATTTGCTAATTTATTCAAGCTTTGTTGAATCTCAAACAGCTTTTCTATCCTAGCAGAATTTTCTTCTCCTTGTGACAAAGCAGTAAAACTCTGTGACAATAATAATAATCCTGTTTTAGCAATCTGAAAATTTTGTTCCTTTTTTTGCAAAATTTCATTACATAATAATGCAAATACACAGAAACTCATTCCATATATAACAACTTGAAGCATGGATAGAAAACCCACCCAATCAACTGGTCTAAGCTGCAAAAATACAAAACCCATAGCATTGGTAAAATAACCTTTTGGATTAAACTGGGATGACTGTAAAAAGACTAAAAAGAAAGGGACAATTATATTCATTAAAACACAAAAGAACAGATTATATGTTGCTAGACAGGCAAGTACACATAACAACAGCTGCACAATAAACATAGACAGTAAGGAACGAATTGTTTGTTTCTTTTGATAACGTGATTTAAACTGTAAAGTGATACAAGAAACTATAATCAGATAATGAATTCCGAATATAAAATAGATGGAGTAAAATAGTATAATAAAAAAAACAATGACCGGAAACACTTGTATAAATTTATTTTTAAAAATATTTATTTCTTTTTTAATTTTGCTGTACATGTAGAACATCTCCTCTAACAAAATTATTATATCTTAAAATTTATCTGATATCAAGACCTTGGCAAGTAACAGTTCCGCCATAATCAAAAGAATGGCATGGCTGAACTGTTACCTTGGCAACTTGAAATTTCTAGTTTGGTATTGACCAATCTCACAGAACATGCTATGCTTTTTATTAATTGAATATGATCTTCGGGGCAGGGTGTAATTCCCTACCGGTGGTTATAGCCCACGAGCCGTAAGGCATGATTTGGTGTAATTCCAAAGCCGACAGTATAGTCTGTATGAGAGAAGAGAAAGAACTTTACGTAATATGTATATCTTTAAATAATTGCTCTGGAATGATTTTATCATCCAGAGTTTTTTGTTATCACATATATGTTATATATGATGTGTTCTATTTGCCTTGAATTTATTATTCAAGGCATTTTTATTTGGAGGTATAAACGATGGATACAAAATACATGAAATTAGCTTTAGAACTTGCTAAAAAAGGATGTGGATGGACAGCTCCAAATCCTTTAGTTGGTGCAGTTATTGTAAAGAATGATGAAATTATTGGAACAGGTTGGCATCAATCATATGGTCAGTCTCACGCAGAACGAAATGCACTTGCAGATTGCAAAGAATCAACAAAAGGTGCAACTCTTTATGTTACATTAGAACCTTGCTGCCACTATGGAAAGACACCACCCTGTACGGAAGCAATTTTGGAAAGTGGTATTACAACCGTTGTTATTGGATCTCACGATCCAAACCCTCTTGTAGCCGGAAAAGGTATTACTATTTTAAGAGAGCATGGTATGAAAGTAGTGGAAGGCATTTTACAATCCGAATGCGAAAAGCTTAACCAAGTGTTCTTCCACTTTATTCATACAGGAAGACCATTTGTAGTTATGAAGTATGCTATGACAATGGATGGAAAGATTGCTACCTGCACTGGTGCTTCCAAATGGATTACAGGGGAAGAATCCCGTCATCAAGTTCAATTAGATCGACATCGCTACTCAGCAATTATGGTAGGTTCTGGAACAGTTTTAGCTGACGACCCACTGCTCACCTGTCGTTTAGAACATGGGAAAAATCCCATTCGAATTATATGCGATACACAGTTACGAACGCCTTTTAATTCACAAATTGTAAAGACAGCCTCACAGATTCCAACCCTGATTGCAACTGCTTGTACCGACGAAGAAAAATTACATCTATTCAGACAATCCGGCTGTAAATTACTTATAATACCTACGAAAGATAAGCATCTAGATTTGAATGTTCTAATGTCTGAATTAGGAAAACTTAAAATCGACAGCATACTGCTAGAAGGTGGCGGTATACTGAACTGGTCTGCACTAGAAAGCCATATTGTTCAGAAAATACAATGTTATATCGCACCAAAATTATTTGGTGGATTTGATGCAAAATCTCCAATTTCTGGAAGGGGTGTTCCCACTCCAGATGAAGCTTATATGCTGACCAATACAACCATAACCCAAATCGGTAATGATTATTTATTAGAAAGTGAGGTGAAGTTTCCATGTTTACAGGAATCATTGAAGAAATAGGTGAAGTAAAATCTGTACAACAGGGAACGAAATCTTCTATTTTATCCATTGGCGGAAACATCATTTTTAAAGATTTAAAACGAGGGGATAGTATAGCCGTTAATGGGGTCTGCCTAACTGTTAGAAGTTTCTATGAACATATCTTCACTGCAGACGTCATGCACGAAACTTTAAACCGTTCCTCTTTAGGAGCCCTTCAAAATGGCAGCCATGTCAATCTAGAACGTGCCATGTTATGCAATGGACGCTTTGGCGGACATATTGTATCCGGACATATTGATGGAACTGGTGCAATCCATCATATTCACACCGATGATAATGCTATTTGGTATACCATTACTACAAATAAAAATTTACTCCGATATATTGTGGAAAAAGGCTCCATTGCTATTGATGGAATTAGTCTGACCGTTGCAAGAGTTGACTCTTTGGAATTTGCTGTTTCCATTATTCCACACACCAAACGTACCACTACATTGGGAGAAAAAAAAGTAGGAGATACAGTGAACTTAGAAAATGATGTAATAGCCAAATATATAGAACGTTTTATTTCTCCACAGCCAGAAGTAAAAGCGGAAAGCAAAATAACAACAGATTTTCTTACAAAATACGGATTTTAAGGAGGAAGTACATATGTCAGAATACAATACAATTCCAGAGGCATTGGAATCATTACGTAATGGAGAAATTATTTTAGTAACGGATGATGATAATCGAGAAAATGAAGGTGATTTCATCTGTGCAGCAGAATTTGCTACCACACAAAATGTGAATTTTATGGCCATTCACGGAAAAGGGCTGATTTGTATGCCAATGAGTGAATCTATTGTTCGAAAACTTCAAATTCCACAGATGGTAACTGATAATACGGATAACCATGAAACCGCTTTCACTGTATCCATTGATCATATTGATACTACCACTGGTATCTCTGCTGCCGAACGCAGTATAACCGCAATGAAATGTGTGGAGGAGCAAGTGAAACCAGAAGACTTCCGCCGTCCCGGACATATGTTTCCTCTTCTTTCAAAGAAAAATGGAGTGCTGGAACGAAATGGTCACACAGAAGCTACCGTTGATTTTATGCGTTTGGCAGGTTTAAAAGAATGTGGTCTATGTTGTGAGATTATGCGTGAGGATGGCACCATGATGCGCACCCCAGAACTAATGGAACTGGCAAAAAAATGGAATTTAAAATTTGTTACCATTAAAGATTTACAAGACTATCGCAAGAAAAATGATCATCTTGTAGCATGTGCAGCTGTAACAAAAATGCCCACAAAATATGGGGATTTCAAAGCTTACGGATATGTAAATAAACTGAATGGAGAACATCATGTAGCACTTGTTAAGGGGGAAATCGGTGATGGTGAAAACCTTCTATGCCGTGTACATTCTGAATGTCTTACCGGTGATGCATTTGGTTCCATTCGCTGTGATTGTGGACAGCAGCTTGCCGCGGCAATGACACAGATTGAAGCACAAGGACGTGGAATTCTTCTCTATATGCGTCAGGAGGGACGTGGAATTGGATTGATCAATAAACTACGCGCTTACGAGTTACAAGATCAGGGTATGGATACATTAGAAGCCAATATAGCTCTTGGTTTTGCAGCTGACTTACGTGAATATTTTATTGGTGCACAGATTTTACATGACTTAGGTGCCAAATCTTTACGTCTTCTTACCAACAATCTAGACAAGGTATATCAGCTGTCCGATTTTGGTATGGACATAGTAGAACGGGTTCCAATACAGATGGAAGTAACGGAACACGATGGCTTTTATTTGAAAACAAAAAAAGATAAAATGGGACACCTATTAAATTATGAAAAATAAAGGAGAAAAAAAGATGAAAACATTTGAAGGAAATTTAGTATCGAAAGAAATGAAGATTGGTATTGTAGCTGCAAGATTCAATGAATTTATTACAAGCAAACTGATTGGTGGAGCTTTGGATGGACTGAAACGCCATGATGTACGAGATGAAGATATTGAACTGGCTTGGGTTCCTGGTGCATTCGAGATTCCCCTCATTGCTTCTAAAATGGCCAAAAATGGAAAATACGACGCAGTTGTCTGCCTGGGTGCTGTAATTCGTGGCAATACCTCTCATTATGACTATGTATGCAGTGAAGTTTCTAAAGGTATCGCCAACGTATCTCTAAATAGTGATATTCCCGTAATGTTCGGTATTCTAACAACCGAAAATATTGAACAAGCAATTGAACGGGCCGGAACAAAAGCTGGAAACAAAGGTTATGATTGTGCCGTAGGAGCCATTGAAATGGTAAATCTTATTCGAGAAATTGAAGCATAAGCAACATTAAATTTTATGCTTTGCATCCATCTTTCTAATATTAGAAAGAGACAGACATAAAACAGCTGCAATAATCGTAAGACATCCTGATACCAAGAACCATTTTTCTACACCAAATAGTTCTGACACCACACTTGATAAACCCAAACCAATAGGACCCGCCAATAAACGGATACTTCCCGAAAGGGAAATCACACGTCCTAAATGTTCCTTTTGAAATTGCTGTTGCAGTAATGGTGTATACATTCCCCAGTAAAATGGACCCGAAATACCCATGATTCCAGCCATTACTGCAAATAAAGGAAATGCATTTGGTGAAAGAAGCCCCGAAATAATTAGGGCTATGCTCATAAGCAAGTAGGAACCTACGATGGTGTAGATTTTATTCTTGGTTCCACCCCATCTTGCTAAAATAAAAGACCCAATCAGAAATCCTACTGAAAATACAATTTCTGCAATACTTGCTTCTACACTTGTGCCACCTAAATAGGACATACACATCAGTGGAAACAATGCACTAATTGGCATTAAAGCAATGGTATAAAGCGCACCAATCATCACCAATTCCATCATCCCTTTATTAGAACGTAAAATATGAAAGCCTTCTTTTGCTTCCTGTATAACCTTACGCCTAGCTGGTTGTTCTCCACTCAAATGACTTGGTACAATACTTACACACAAAGCTGCTACTGCTACAGCAGCACCTAATACATCTAATAATATAATGTTCTGTAATGACCACACCGTATAAAGTATGGCTGCAATTGCTGGGCTTAAAATCATAGAGATTGATTCTAAGGATTGAGAATATCCTGCACATTTCGTCAATTGATCCATAGGAACCAGTTGTGGAGTAGCTGCTTGAAGCGATGGGTGATGAAATGCAGTACCTATGGACCGCAAACCCAAAACAATCAAAATCAACCAAATTGGAATAATAGTCCCTCTGCTGAAGAATACAAGCAATAGACTTACCCCAGCAATGAACAGATCCGAAATAATCATTATTTTCTTTCTATTGTATCGATCAATAAATACGCCTACAAATGGACCTAAAAGTGCTTGTGGCAAAAATCCCATAAACATGGCCGCCGATAGTATAACTGCTGATTTTGTCTGATCTGTCAGATACCAAACAATTGCAAATTGTAAGATGGAACTGGAGAATTGCGATACTGCCTGTCCACACCAAATGATGATAAAATTTTTCTTCCAGTTCTTCACTTACGTACCTCTTTCTCTTCCATTTCTTATGATTTAATCAATCTCTTCTTTGATACTTCTTTTACAGAATTCCTTTGTGTAGATTACATGTCTATCTTGTTCCATGGGAAATGCAACACCAACATAATCTTCCGAATAAACCAAGATTATATTACAAAATATAATTCATACCAAACAAGGAATGTATAAATCGCCCAGATTTTTCTCCAATTATCAGAATTGCCCGCAATATAATCTTCAAAAATCCCATTGATCTCATCTAAATGGAAGAATTTCTCTGCACTTTCACTGTGGAATTTTTCACGAACATCCTGATTATATCTATCGTCTGCCATCCATATACGAATCGGCACTATAAATCCCAGTTTCTTTCGGAAAGCAATTTCTTCTGGTAATACCTTTGCTGCCGCTGTGCGAAATGCTACTTTGTTCTGTTCCTCATTCACTTTATATTTTGAGGGCATCCGTGATGCAATATCGAAAATCCTCGTATCCGTAAGAGGCATTCTAATCTCCAAGCCCGCCGCTGTGCTCATCTTATCTACATTAAAATAGATATCTCCTTCTAGCCAAAGTGCAATGTCTACCATAGACATCTTTGTAAGTGGATCAAGACCTTCTGTTTCCTCATAAATTCGTTCTGCCAATTCAATAGGGAGAACATCCGGATCATATTTTTTTAAAATCTTTTTCTTTTCGTCTTCCTTCATAATATTGGTGTTTCCAACATAGAAGGTCTTCAAGTTCTCTCCGTAACGTTCTGCATTACGGTACATATTATACCCACCAAAGAATTCATCTGCTCCTTCTCCAGAATAACAAAGCTTTGTGTGCTTTGCTGTCGCTTGACATCCAAGTGCAAACACAATGGCTGATGCATCTCCAAGAGGTTGTTCCATATGATACATCACATCAGGAACTGCGGCAAAATATGCTTCTGGTGTAATCAGACAACGGGAATTCTCACGTTCAAGAATATCTGCTGTTTGCTTTGCTAATCCAGACTCGTCAAATCGTGCCTCTTCATATCCACAAGAATCCGTCATCTTTACATCCGACATTGCCAACACATAAGAGGAATCAACACCTCCCGATAAAAATGATTCTGCGGTCTCATCTTCTGATTTCACTTCTGACATAATATGCTCAAGTGTTGTATGAATTTCATCTGCCCAGTCATCAAGAGATTTACTATTGTCTGGGTGAAATTGAGGTGTCCAGTACGGTTCTGTTCGTAAAATTCCATTTTTCCAAACCAAGTAACGTCCAGGCATAAGCTTTTTCAATCCCCGAAAGAATGTATTCTCCCCACCCACATAGGTAAGTGTCAGATACAACTGGAGCATCTCTTCATTCAATGCTTTCACGAATCCAGGCTGTTCCATTATTTTGCGAATAGAGGAGCCATAGAGAAGCATTCCATCCGCCGTTTCATAATAATAGAACGGTTTTGTTCCGAACTGATCTCTTAGGCAAAAAAGCTTATGCTCATCCTCATCCCATAGTGCAAATGCAAACATGCCATGCATATGATTTGCCATATCATATCCCCAGGCTTTATATGCTTTTTTTAAAATTTCCTCTTCACGCTTCTCTCTTGGCAAAGAATCATTAATTTCCAACTCCTTGCAAAGTGCATTCCAATTTCTAATATGTCCATTATATTCTTTTATTTTTATCATGCGTATATCCTCTCGTATCAAATACCTTTACTGCATCTACGAATTGATTATAATAAATTTCCATGAGAATTACAAGTTGTTTCAACTTTTGGCTATTGAATAGCTTTTTTCAAAGTTTTATTATAGTTTGAAAGGGCATACCCTCTATTCAAATAAGAATGTGGATATGCCCAGTATATAAAAATATTTATTCATTGGCCTTTACATCTGCCATAACTATCATCATTCATTATACAATAATTTCTTTGTAACTCATTGATTATAAAGAACGTATTTTATGATACTTCTTCAAAATCTTCTTTGCCAACTCCGCAAACTGGGCATACCCAATCCTCTGGAATATCTTCAAATGCAGTGCCCGGCACAATACCACCATCTGGATCTCCTACTGCGGGATCATATTCATAGGCACAAACTACACATACATATTTCTTCATGTTCATTCCTCCTTTTATTTTTTATATCCTCAATCTACCACATCTGTTTTCAAAATACAACTCTCTTTTATTTTTTTCAAAATCATTCTACAACTGACGCCTTCTTTGCACTTACACTAGATGTCATATTCCTTGTAAACTCATGCCTCTCTTTGTAAGGTCTGAAAAGTAAATATAGAAATCCAAGAATGACAACAACTGCTGTCGCTGATCCTATTCCAAATACCCCTGTAACCATAAACGTTCCAATTTGAAATACACATAGGGATGCAAGATATGCTAAAATTGTCTGATATCCAATGGCAAACCAGAACCATTTTACATGATTCATTTCACGTTTCATTGCTCCCATCGCCGCGAAACACGGAGCACATAAAAGATTAAATACAAGGAATGAATATGCTGCAATTCCAGTCATACTAGTAGCTAATGTTCCCCATATTTCCGAACCATTTTCTGCCACTTCTCCAAAACCATAAAGAATACCAAAGGTTCCTACTACGTTTTCTTTTGCAACTAATCCTGTAATTGCCGCTACGGCTGCCTTCCAGTTTCCCCACCCAAGAGGAATGAAAATAGGTGCAATCGCACTGCCAATCGCTGCCAAAATACTATGATTCATATCTTCAACCATGCCAAATGTTCCATTTACAAACCCAAAGTTTTCTGCAAACCAAATAAATATAGTAGAAAGTAAAATAATTGTTCCTGCTTTTTTCATAAAGGACCATCCACGCTCCCACATACTTCTCATGATATTTGAGAAAGTTGGCATATGATACGCTGGCAATTCAATGACAAATGGTGCCGGATCTCCTGCAAACATCTTGGTTTTCTTTAAGATAATACCCGAACAAATAATCGCTGAGATTCCTACAAAATAAGCACTTGGAGCAACCCACCAAGCTCCGCTAAATAAGGCTCCGGCAATTAGTGCAATAATGGGAAGTTTCGCTCCACAAGGGATAAAGGTTGTGGTCATAATCGTCATTTTACGGTCCCGATCATTTTCAATGGTACGAGATGCCATAATACCTGGTACTCCACATCCTGTTCCAATCAACATTGGAATAAATGATTTTCCAGATAATCCAAATTTACGAAAAATTCGATCCATAATAAAAGCAATTCGCGCCATATATCCACAAGCTTCTAAAAAAGCAAGAAAGATAAATAATACAAGCATCTGAGGTACAAAACCTAGCACTGCACCAACGCCACTGATGATACCGTCTACTAGTAGTCCAGTTAACCAATCCGCACATTGAATCGCTTCTAATCCACTTTTAATTGCGGGGATAATCCACTCACCAAACAATGTATCATTCGTCCAGTCTGTTAAAAATGAACCCACTGTAGTTACCGACACAAAGTATACAATAAACATTACAACTGCAAATATTGGAAGGGCAAACCACCTATTGGTAACAATTCTATCAATCTTATCCGATGTAGTAAATCCACCTTTATTTTTCTTTTTGCAGCACTCCTGAATGATAGTTGAAATATAGTGATAACGCTCATTTGTTATGATGCTTTCTGAATCATCATCCATTTCCGTCTCGCAAGACTGAATGTCATGTTCTATATTGATCGCAACCTGTACAGCAATTTCCAGTTGTTCCATTACTTTTTCGTCCCGCTCAAAGATTTTGATTGCAAACCATCTCTGTTGATTTTCCGGCATCCCATGTAATACAGCTTCTTTAATATGTGCCAGCGCATGTTCTACACAATCGGAAAATCTATGCTGTGGTATCATACGTTCTTTCCCTTTGGCAACATCCACAGCCTTTTGTGCTGCCTCTTTGATTCCCGTTCCTTTTAACGCAGAAATTTCCACTACTGGACAGCCTAATTCCTTCGCCAAATTTCTTGTATCTAATTGATCCCCATTCTTTTCTACCACATCCATCATATTAACAGCTACAATAACCGGTATGCCCAGTTCCATAAGCTGCGTAGTTAAATAAAGATTTCTCTCCATATTCGTACCATCAATAATGTTAAGAATTGCATCCGGATGTTCTTGAATTAAATAGTTTCTAGCTACCACTTCTTCTAATGTATAGGGAGATAAAGAATAAATTCCTGGAAGGTCCGTTATGATGGTCTCTTTGTATCCCTTTAATTTGCCTTCCTTTTTTTCAACGGTAACCCCTGGCCAGTTTCCAACAAATTGATTGGAACCAGTTAATACATTAAATAATGTTGTTTTTCCACAGTTTGGATTCCCTGCTAAAGCAATTTTAATAATCATTTCACTCCTCTTTCCTAATTAAATTTTATTTAAACTAAATGATTTTTTATTAGTCCGTCCTTGTTATAGTTAGTCTTTTCTAACTAGTTGGCAAAAAAATATAATCCCTATTCAACTATGACCATTGCTGCATCCATTTTACGAAGTGATAACTCATATCCTCTAACAGATACCTCAATCGGATCTCCTAATGGTGCTACTTTTCTCAGATATACACTTGCCCCTTTTGTCATTCCCATATCCATAATTCTCCTTTTTACAGCACCTTCACCATTCAATTTGATGACTGTAACTGTTTCACCCATTTTTGCTTCCTTTAATGTTTTCACTTGATTTTCTCTCCTTTATATCATGATTTTATTTGCCATTTCCTTGTTAATCGCAATACGTGAATCTTTAACATTTACAATCATATTTCCGCTGATTTCAGATATTACAGTCACTGCTCCACCTTCTATAAATCCAAGATTCTCCAAAAATTTTCTAATTTCTGCTTTTCCTCCAACCTTTTTAATCACATTCACTTTACCAGTAGCAGCCATTGTTAAAGGCATCATCACTCATCTTCTTTCTTCTTAGTTTTTATTATGATAGTCGTTCTCATTACCTTTCTTTTGTTAGTATATCCTAACCTTTATTAGTTGTCAACAACTTTATAACTATGGTATACTAACAAGTGTTTCAGGACATAAACCATATGATTTATTAAGAGGTATCCCATGAATAAAAATGAATCTTCTGAAAATTATTTAGAAACCATTCTCATATTAAGCAAATCACTTCCCGTAGTACGATCCGTTGATATTGCTAATGAACTTGGATTTAAAAAATCAAGTATTAGTTTAGCAATGAAGAATCTTCGTGAGCAGAAATACATCACCGTAACAGAGGAAGGCTGGATATATTTAACCAAAGCCGGCAAAAAGATTGCAGACATGATTTATGAAAGACATTTGCTTCTTTCTTCCTGGCTTATACAGCTTGGAGTAGAATCTAGCATTGCTTCTGCAGACGCATGTAAAATAGAACACGTAATTAGTAAAGAAAGCTTTGAGGCAATCAAAAAACATGTAAAACCTCACTTGTAAGCATTCTATTTTCATACTGAAAACAAGTCAAAAACCCCGCTGCAAGCAACGGGGCATAAAGATTCTGTATTTTTACATTCCATATTTATATATTCAGCACACAACTCATTTCATACCATTGTTCTGCTCCCCAGGTTGATTCTCCAATTCCATGATTTTCAAACCCCATTTTCTCATACATCTTAACTTTAGATTCCAGACAAGTTAAAACGACCATTTTCCGTCCTTTTTTATATTCTTTTTGAAGATACTGAAACATAAGCTCTTTTGCTATTCCTTGTTTTTGGTACTCTGGGAGCAAAGCTAGTCCAAGTATCATCACATTTTTTCCAGTGGGATTATATAAGGTTGCATTTGTGAAAAATTCATCCCTAAGTGAATGTTCATCCGTTGCTAATCCATTCAAAAATCCTGCAATTCTACCGTCTTTTTTATCAACTGCAACGAAAAACAAATCTGCTGCCACCTCAATTCTATCTTTCATCATTTGTTCTGAGCATGCTTCATTTGGTGGGAAACAAACTTGCTCAATTTCCACAGCTTGTTCTGCTTCATTTAACAATATTGTTCTAAACTCAAATCGCTTATTCAAATCTTGATCTGCAAATCCGTATGTCTTACTTTTATCACTCATATTTCTGTTACCCCTTACTATATTTAATTAAATCCCTTGTACCGTTATGGTTATTTCCATAAAATATCCGCTTTTTTTCGTGGTGCCGTCCTTTTATATGTAATATCCGGGTATCCTAAAAGCATGCATCCTGTGATGCTCTTTCCTTCCAGACCAAGCCATTTCACTGCCTCTTTACTATTCTTTAAAGAACGCATTGCGTATCCATTGTACAAGACCCCTAATCCCTTTGCCACAGCCATCATCTCAATATTTGCCGCTGCAAGTCCATCATCAAATGAGTTGTCGGTAGCAATTACGAGAAAGACCGGTGCCTGGAAAAAAAGCCTGTCATCTGCTTTATTCTTCATCCATTTATCATAAAATCCATAGATTGATTTTGCAAATGCTGCCCGTTCTTTCGGTAGTTCATCTGCCACTTTCAGCCATCCCGCCCATACCATTGGCTTCAATTCGTCAAGTCCATCCTGTACAACTGCATAATGGACCGCCTGTGTATTCACAGCTGTTGCAGTATATCTTCCTGCCTGTAAAATCTCTTCTAACACTTCTTTACTAATCTTATCTTGTTTGAATTTCCTTATACTTCTTCTAAATTTTATTGCATGTAAAAATTGCACAGGTGAAAGTGAAAATGTATCTTGGTCATATGATTCCACATCCTCCATGTCATATTCCGGAATAGAAACTGCCTTTTGTGGACAAATTGCAACACAGTGTCCACACTGCATACACTTCCCTTTCACAACCGCTTTCTTGTCTAGAATTTCAATATTGTGCGCAATACAATCCTCTTTGCACATCCCACATCCGATACAGAGTTCTTCGTTAATTTTTATCATATTGTTTTCTCCCTTTATTTTCAATATTTTTCACTTACCTGTACATAATTATACTGTACAAGAATTAGTAATACCACTATTTTTTACACTTTGTTTTTGCACCTAAAATGAAATTCAAGCTTGTAGTGGGAAAATTTCAGCTCATGTATTTTATTTTTTTGTTTGATAAGTTCTCGTTGTCATATTATTTTTCGTGAACTATACTATAGACAGTAAAACAAAAGAATTTCAAATTGATGGGAAGTAATAGGATGGGCTTTTGGATTTTCATATTAATTATGGCTGTACTGGTTCCAATTACCCTGATTGGTTTTGGCAAAATATTTTTTAACCATTCTCCTAAAAACATAAATAGGAAATTGGGGTGGAATCATCTGTATGCTACAATGCATTCCTTTAGTTGGTTCTATTTTCCCAACAGAAAGAGCTCTGAAAAAGACTTTGCAAATGGTGATGGCATGGATACTTTACTCTTTATAATTATCATGGGGTTGTGTGGCTTATTATTTATATCTTTAGGCTACTTAATTTGGATAAAAGAACGAATTAATCTTATT
>JAVXHY010000031.1:0-14133 GCA_036656615.1 Lachnospiraceae bacterium
ACCAAAACTGTTCCTTCTGCCTTTAATACTTCTGCTTCAAATGTTTCCTTTGTTAACTCTAACATAGTCTATTTCCTCCTATTATTCTTGGTCTGCAAGAAATTTTTCTACCTGCATTGCAGCAATCGCTCCGTCAGCAGCTGCTGTTACTACCTGACGCAAGCTTTTTTTACGAATATCTCCTACTGCAAAAACTCCAGAAAGATTAGTATGCATATCTTCATCAGTTACAATATATCCACGATCCATATCTACAATTCCTTCAAATAATTCTGATCTTGGGCTAAATCCAATAAATCCAAATACTCCAAACATTCCATCTTCTTCATCTGCTTCAACAGTTCTAAGTTCTCCTGTCTTAACATTACGAACAACCATTTTAGAGAGAATACCATCTCCATCTAATTCTTCAACTACAGAATCCCAGAAAAATGCAATCTTAGGATTAGCAAATGCTTTTTCTTGAATTGATTTTGCTGCACGCAATTCGTCACGACGGTGAATAATCGTTACTTTTCTTGCGAATTTCGTTAAATACATTGCTTCTTCAACAGCAGAGTCTCCACCACCTACAACGAACACTTCAAAATCTTCAAAAAATGAAGCGTCACAAGTTGCACAGTAAGAAACACCTTTGCCCATAAAATCTGATTCCCTTTTACATCCAATTGGTCTAGGGAATGCACCAGTTGCAATAATAACAGTTTTTGCTTCATATGTATCATTATTACCTACTAGTTTCTTTACTTTTCCATCTAATTCAACACTTTTAATTACATCTGTAACACGTTCTGCTCCAAATTTTTCTGCTTGGGCTGTCATTCTCGCAATAAGAGAAGGTCCTGTTTCCCCTTCCACAGTCTGACCTGGATAATTTTCAATTTCATCTGTAATGGCTATCTGACCACCATCTTTGCCTCTTTCGATAATTAATGTGGATAAACGACTTCTACCAGCATATAAACCTGCTGCTAATCCTCCTGGGCCTGCACCTAAAATAATAACGTCATAAATCTTACTCATAATACCTCTCCTCCCTGTTTGCCCTGTAAAGAAAACCTAATCAGATTTTCTTTACAGGCTGATCATTTTTATTTGTCAAAAATAGTTTGTCCGTCTACTTCTGTTTCCAAAGCAGCTAAAGCTCTTTCAACCAGACCACGACGTAGTTTCTTCTCTTCATCTGCATCCAAAGCTGGATTTCCCAGTGGATGTGGAATAGCGATTGTTGGTATAATTCTATTAGCTCCAACAGTCATAGAGATTGGGGTTACTGTACACATATGAACAACTGGAATTCCAGCACGTTCCACTTCTTTAACCATCGTTGCACCGCAACGAGTACAAGTGCCTCAGGTGGAAGTTAATATAACAGCGTCAACTCCGTCTGCTAATAACTTTTGACTAAATTCTTTTGCAAAAGCTACTGAGGAGGCAACTGCTGTACCATTACCAACTGTTGTATAAAATAAGTGATGTAAACTACCGATTTTTCCTTCTTTTTCTAAATCACGAAGTACATCAACTGGTAATACTCTATCTGCATCTTCATTTGCATACATTGGATCATATCCACCATGTGCAGTTTCATATGTTGCTTCTGTCAAATCATAAACGCCTTCAATATCATATTCTCCATAGTGAGATGCACTTGAAGATTCAATATGATCAGGATTTCCTTTTGGAACAATACCACCTGATGTAACAAGAGCAATCTTAGCTTTTGTAATATCTTTCACGGCTTTATTTGGAGCAACCTTATCAAATGAAGGCATTGGATATTCTGTTGTGTAAGGTTCATCTGCTAATTTCTTAATCAGCATATCAACCGCACGTCTTGCCCCGCGTTTTTCTTCAAAGAAGTTCACACGGATTCCATTTGGCATATATCCTTCTTCACAAGAAGCACCAATTGCTTCTTTTTTACCAAGCTTCAATGCTAAAGGAGCCATCACTTTAACTGCATCCTTCATTCCAACTGCACTGTTTTTTGTTGGTACCATTAATACTTTTTGCTTAAACATATCAGCACCTGGATTTTCAATGTACATACCAGTCAATGCTGGGATACCAAGTTCTTCCTGAACTGCAGCAGCGATTGTTCCACATGCCACACCATAACGTCCTGCATTAAATGCGGGTCCTGCTATAAATAAATCTGCATTCTGACTTTTTACCATTTCAAGGATTGTCTTTTTTGCTTCATCAAGATTTTCATTAAAATATGAGTCTCCACAGATAACTGTTGCAACAATTTCAGCTTCTTCTCCAAAAGCCATTTTAAATGCCATACCAGGTCCGATAATTTGTCCAACCCTTATTTCTGCCGGCACATGAGCCATTTCTTCTCCTCCGATATTAGCGAAGAACTGGTTGATATAATGTACTACTTTTAATTTACTCATGAATAATTATCCTCCTTCCTATCTAGCACTAAGCCTGTTAAAGCCAAGTTCATTAGTTGCGCCCGTAATTGCTTGAATTTCCACTTCAATAGTTCCATCTGCTGCTAAACTATCTTCGTTACCGCCAGCAATCTTTGTTACATAGTCAAGTGTACCAATTACTTTGTCAAGTTTAGGTAATACAATTACTTGATTAGCATTTCCGCCTGTTACACAAGCTGTAGCTGCTACGTCTGCATCTGCAAGTGATTGAGATTTGCCATCGCGTCCAGCATATTCATCTGTGATAATTACAGTCTTAACACCTTTAGCTTCTATTTTTTTACAGTTCATTATTAAATCAGTATCTGGATTACCAAATCCTTCCTGAGAAACTACAACTCCATCTAAGTCTAATAACTCACAAAGCTTTGCTGTCCAATCAGAAGAACGTTGTTTATCTGCCAAGTATACATTTTCATTTGTTAAAATTACACATACAAAATTAAGTGTTTTTCCATGTTCATCAAATAAATCATGTACAACAGGATTATTTAAGTGGTGATATGTTGTGTTTTTATCACATGCTGAAACGCAGTTTCCTGATACAATTGCTCCATCCATAATTTCTGTTGGATTGATAATTGTAGATAATGTTTTCTTTGCATCTACTCCATATACATATGTATCATGCAATAATCCTTGACTTTGAAGCATTTGTACATAAGCAACACGAGGTAATTCAGGATATAACTTAGCACCTTCCATAATAGAATGTGTTTCGTACACTCTTGTTTCATCCGGTGTAAGTTCTCTTGCTAATTCACCAATATACATTGCTGCTTTAAAACCTGCAAAACGAACAGCTTTTTCATAATCATGTTGTTTTACAGATTCAACTGGTTCACAAACCATTACTAGATTATTTAATTTTGAAAATGGTGTATAGTCAGCTCCTGGTCCCTGCATATCTATGATTCCCTCTTGGAATCCTACAATCTTACCTGCTGTAACAACTGCCATACCTTGCAATGCATAAGTCTTTCCTGTTCCAACTGTGTCTACCTTAGAAATAACCCCTGGAAAAATTCCCCCTGGTCCTTCCACTTTTACTCGTGGTTGAATTACATCCTTAACTGGTGTGATTCTTACGCTCTCACCTGGTCTAGCGATATCTAATTCTACAGATTTAATTTTTTCGTCCTCAAGAACGATTTCTTTAACAGCTTCAACATTAACTGTTAAAATACCATTTTCGACTTTTGACTCTGCTCCAAATTGGATGTCCGTGATATTGATATATCCCATTTCAAGTTTCAAAATAGTATCCTCCTTTTTCTTTTTTCTTTTCTTTCTTACACAGTTCTTACACTACCATTGCAGAAGCAATCCCACTACTAATCAACGTATAGTCGATTAGTCTAAAGTCATCCAATACTTTTTCTGACCAATGCTTACCTAGGTCTTCAAACTTATCACAAGAAGCAATACAATTTTCTATAATTGCAATAGACTCTATATCTATCTTTTCCTTTTTTAGTGAAACCATCACCGATTTATATGGTGTTTCATTTGGTTTAACACTCCCCGATAAAGGATGTGACAACAACTTGTGACCCAAATGGCACATATCTCTGACTTTAAATAGTATTTGCTTATAGGTGATATCAAGATAAAGCATTTCGTATTCATTTTTTAATTCTTCATATACCAATGGATTATTGGTTATAATTTGAAACTTCATCTTCTCTCGCCCCTTTTTATCCTATGAAATATAAATTATTTTCATAGAACACATCTATACATATAGATACTCAGCTTGTAAAACGGCCATACAATATAGGTATCCAATATGAACTTGTTTTGTTTGTGAGATAAAAAAAACGACCTGTTACTTTTCCTGAAAACTTTCAGTTCAAATAAAGTCGTTACTCTGTAGGTCCCTATTATTTAATAAACAATAGTTGCTTTCAAAGGGTGGTCCCTCTTGTAATCCCTTTGCCTGAAAGTTTCAAAAACTTGGATGACCTTCCAAATAATCTTTCCTCTTCGGCGACCTTGCGGCTCTCTCTTACAAAAAATCAACCCACTTATATTCACTTCTACTAATTATATCATAATTAGTAAAAAAGTAAAGACTTTTTGACCATTTATATTATTTTTTTCTATATGTCAATTGGGTTTTTCTATTGTACAAAAAATGTCCAGCCAAGTGTAATACTTAGCTAGACATTAAAAATTTATACTAATTCTAACAATACTTCCATAGCTGCATCACCCTTACGAAGACCAATCTTAACAATTCGTGTATATCCACCTTTACGGTCTGCATATTTTGGTGCAATCTCATTAAATAACTTATCTACTAAGTTGATTTCTTTTGTATTTTTCTTTCTTCCAGCAGCTGCTGTAGGAACTTCTTTTACTGTATAAAGAACTTTTAACATCTGTCTTCTTGCATGAAGTCTAGATGCAGCATCCTTTGTAACCTTTTTATCAACTTCATCATAAACAGTAACTTTCTTACCATCTACAACTTCTTTTACTCTTTTACCATCTTTATCTTTTCTTGCAACTTTAGCTTTAACGGTAATTTCCTCGAAATTATCTTTTTCCTTCACCGCCAACGCAATCAATCCTTCTGCAACTTTACGAATTTCTTTTGCCTTTGCTTCCGTTGTTATAATTTTACCATTACTGATTAATGCTGTTACTTGATTTCTGATTAAAGCTTTTCTTTGATCAGATGTTCTGCCAAGCTTTCTATATTTTGCCATTTTCTTAATCCTCCATTTGTGCGACACCTATTTATGCTCTTTGGGCTTACTAAATATGTGTATTCGGCTATGCATCTTCGGGCTTACTAGCTGAATTTAGGTACATAGTGTGTTTATTCTTCCCCTGGACTCAATTCCAATCCAAGTTCTTTTAGTTTTGCTAACACTTCCTCCAAAGACTTTCGACCAAGGTTACGTACCTTCATCATATCTTCAGGAGTTCTATTGGTTAGTTCTTCTACCGTATTAATACCAGCTCTTTTCAAGCAATTATAAGAACGAACAGAAAGTTCTAATTCATCTATGCTCATCTCTAACACTTTTTCTTTCTCATCATCTTCTTTTTCAATCATAACTTCTGCTGCTTGGGCAACTTCTGAGAGATCAATAAATAATTTCAAATGTTCATTAAGAACTTTAGCAGCTAAACTAACTGCCTCATCCGGCACTAACGTTCCATTGGTATATACATCAAGTGTTAATTTATCATAATCCGTAATTTGGCCAACGCGTGTATTTTCTACTGTGAGATTTACACGTTCTACCGGTGTAAAGATAGAGTCTATCGGAATAACTGCAATTGGCAATTCATCATTCTTATTTTTATCTGCACTTACATATCCTCTGCCCTTTGTAATCGTTAATTCCATATATAACTTGCTATCTGCGCCACCATTAAGCGTAGCAATAACAATTTCAGGATTCATGATTTCGATATCTTGATCAACTTGGATATCCCCTGCAGTAACAACACCTTCTCCTTCAAACTCAATATATGCCGTTTTAGGTTCATCTGTTTCTGAAGAATTTCTGATAGCCAACGATTTCAGATTCATAACTATTTCCGTAACATCTTCTTTCACTCCTGGAATAGAACTGAACTCATGCAAAACACCATCTATTTTCACATGACTTACAGCTGCACCAGGCAAAGAAGAAAGCATAATTCTTCTAAGAGAGTTACCAAGAGTTGTTCCATAACCTCTTTCTAGGGGCTCTACAACAAATCTTCCATATTTTTTATCTTCTGAAATTTCTGTAATTTCAATATTAGGTTTATTAAAATCAAACACTCAAAGCACCTCCTGTTTGTGGCATATCCTATTTAGAATATAATTCGACGATTAACATTTCATCTACAGGAACATCAATCACATCTCTTGATGGAAGTTCTTTAATTGTAGCTTTCAAATTTTCTGCATCGACATCCATCCATTCAGGGACCATACGTCCACCTGTCACTTCTAAGATATCTTTATATCTTTGTGATCCTTTGTGCTTTTCTTTGATTTCAATAGTATCTCCTGCTTTAACTAAGTAAGAAGGAATATTTACCTGTTTTCCATTCACCATTACGTGTTTATGGTCAACAATTTGTCTTGCTTCTTTTCTTGTTCTTGAAAATCCCATTCTATATACTACATTGTCTAATCTTGATTCAAGAAGAATCATAAGATTTGGACCTGTCAGCCCTGTCATTTGGCTTGCTTTTTTAAAGTAATTTCTAAATGGTTTTTCTAATACTCCATAGATAAATTTTGCTTTTTGCTTTTCACGCAACTGAAGACCATATTCACTCATTTTTCTATTGGTTTTCTTTAATTGTCTGTTAGATTTTTTATCGATTCCTAAAAAGATCGGATCCATACCTAATGCTCTGCATCTTTTAAGAACCGGAACTCTATTTACTGCCATGCTCTATATCCTCCTTAGACCCTTCTACGTTTTGGTGGGCGACATCCATTATGTGGTACTGGAGTTACGTCCTTGATACTTGTTACATCAATTCCGCAAGCTTGAAGCGCACGAATAGCTGCTTCTCTCCCTGAACCTGGTCCCTTAACAAATACATCCACCGTCTTTAGACCATGTACTAATGCTGCCTTTGCAGCTGTTTCAGCTGCCATCTGTGCTGCATAAGGAGTAGATTTTCTTGAACCTCTAAATCCTAGACCACCGGCACTTGCCCATGAAAGAGCATTTCCTTGTGCATCTGTTAATGTTACAATTGTATTATTAAAAGATGATTGGATATGTGCTTGTCCGCGTTCAACGTTTTTCTTGACACGTTTCTTTGTCACTTTTTTGGTAACTTTTTTAGCCATTTAAACTAACCTACTTTCTTTTTTATTTAAGATTTATTTCTTTTTGTTTGCTACGGTTCTCTTAGGACCTTTTCTAGTTCTTGCATTTGTCTTTGTCTTTTGACCACGAACTGGAAGTCCTTTTCTATGACGGATACCTCTATAGCATCCAATTTCCTGTAATCTCTTAATGTTTAAAGCTATTTCTCTACGAAGTTCACCTTCAACTTGCTGTGATTCATCAATTACAGCACTAATTTTTTTTACATCCTCATCTGTCAAATCTCTAACACGAATATCAGGATTTACTTTTGCTTCTTCTAGAATACGATTTGCACTTACTCTACCAATTCCATAGATATAAGTTAAGCCGATTTCTACACGTTTGTCTCTTGGTAAGTCTACACCAGCGATACGAGCCATGTGATTTTCCTCCATCTTGAATCTCGGTTCATAAATATACGCAGCCCCTGCACTTCAATTGTTCCATCTACAGGTCTGAAATGTGTACGCCTATCTATAACCCTTGGTTAATATTGTCTCAAATTGGGATGTAATATATGCTAATTAAGATATTCTCGAATTTAGCACAAAAGCACACCCTATGCCTTTTTTAATTCAACGGCAAAGATGCTACAATTACATCCAGCTGCATTATTACAGCCTTTCTGGGTAATCAGTTTTCTTCGCGGATATCCCGTACTTTTGATAAGAATACCCTAACGAATCTGTTTAAATATAATTGGCTCCCAGTATTATAAGCAATATGCGGTGAAGAAGCTTCTTCACTTTATATTAATAGCAAGCACACACATCCTAGTGTGTCATGCTACAGCCGCTTAATGTTGCAAGAATTTATATCTATCCTTGTCTTTGTTTGTGTTTAGGATTTTCGCAGATTACTCTGACACTTCCTTTTCTTTTGATGATTTTGCATTTTTCGCAAATTGGTTTAACTGATGATCTAACCTTCACGTCAAATCCTCCTTTCATACCTTGCATCGTCTATATTTACATATTTTCTGCAAGAATTCTTCAGAAAACAGTTCGCCTTATATTATAGCACTTTGTTTTTCTGAAAGTCAATAGTTTTTTTACTTATCTCTCCAAATTATTCTTCCTTTAGATAAATCATATGGAGATAATTCTAAAGTCACTTTATCACCCGGTAAAATTTTAATAAAATTCATTCTCAATTTACCACTTATATGAGCGAGTACCTGGTGCCCATTTTCTAATTCAACCTGGAACATTGCATTTGGCAATTTTTCAATAACAATTCCTTCTATTTCTATTACGTCAGCTTTTGACATTTTATAAATCCTCCCTATTCAATCCTTTTTCTTCCTTATATCTTTTAAGTATGCGTTTAATTCCCACATCATCAATTTTGAGAATATCATGCTGCTCCCGTATAATCTGCACATGTTTCTTTTTTTTCTTTTTTGGCTTGTCAATGGTTCGAATCACACCGTCAACTAAGTATACACAGGTTTCCTCCACGTCAAGGATGACATACGTCTTGCCCATATCATGACCTGACTTTGATTTTGCAAGCATTCCTATTTCATATCTATTCATAGTGCGTCCTCTTATCTTGATAAGGTCAAAAGTTTTGGTTCACCTTGGGTAATCAACACCGTGTTTTCATAATGTGCAGAAAGTGAATGATCTCTTGCAACGACAGTCCAATCATCATCCAGCCAATCGACCTCATACGTGCCAATATTAATCATCGGCTCAATTGCCAGTGTCATGCCTGCTCGTAATTTCAAGCCCTTTCGTTTCTGCTCATAATTTGGTATTTCTGGAGCTTCATGCAAATGACTTCCAATACCATGCCCACATAAATCACGTACAACACCATATCCTCTTTCACTTGCATACTTGCCAATTGCTGTAGAAATTTCAAATAAATAATTGCCTTCTTTTGCGTATTTTATACCTTCGAAGAAACTTTCTTGTGTGACCGTAATTAAATCTGCAGCCTCTTTACTAATCTCACCTACACCATATGTTCTAGCAGCATCTGAATGATAGCCCTTATATATCACACCTGCATCCAAACCTACAATATCGCCATTCTTAAGAATTCTTTCATCTGATGGAATGCCATGAACTACTTCTTCATTTACAGAAATACAAATGGACGCTGGATAACCATTGTAATTAAGAAAAGAAGGAATACAATCATAACTGTTAATTACTTCTTCTCCCACTTTATTAATATCCATAGTTGTAATACCCGGACGTATCATTTTTTTCATTTCATCATGTACAATCTCCAAGATTCTACCTGCTTCTGTCATAAATTCAATTTCTCTGGCTGATTTGATTGTTACTGGCATAATTTTACGCTCCTAGAATTTCTACAATAGCTTTAAACACCTCGTTCATATCTAAGGTTCCATCTACTGTTCTTAATACTTTCTTATTTGTAAAATAATCAATTAAAGGTTGGGTTTGTTCATGATATACATCCAATCTCTTTTTTACTGTTTCTGGTTTATCGTCATCCCTTAAGATTAACGTTCCGCCACAAGTATCACAAAGACCTTCCCTTTTTGTAGGAGCATATACCAAATGATATGTAGCCCCACAGTCAACACAGGCTCTTCTTCCTGACATGCGATTCACAATATTTTCATCTGGAACATCCACATCAATTGCAAAATCAATCTTTTGATTTAATGATTTCAGTGCTTCATCCAATGCTTCTGCCTGTGGAATCGTTCTTGGAAAACCATCTAATACATATCCATTTGTACAATCATCTTTATTAACACGATCAACAACTAAGTTTACTGTCAATTCATCCGGAACTAATAATCCCTGATCCATATATGTTTTGGCTTGTGTTCCAAGTTTTGTTCCATTTTTTATATTTGCTCTAAAAATATCTCCTGTAGAAATGTGTGGAATGCTATATTTTTCAGCAATTTTTTTTGCTTGAGTACCTTTTCCTGCTCCTGGTGCTCCTAACATGATAATTTTCATATATCGTCCTCCATTCACTCTTACTAAAATGTCCTTATAGCATTTTAACTCGTAGAGTTTCTATCACATAAGGATAAATCTCTACGAGCCAATCAACTAGCTATTTCAGCTCTTTTTCTAGTTTTTAATAACCTAAAAAGCTATTACTTCCTGAAGAGCCATTGTTATTAAGGAATCCCTTATAGTTACGTACAAGCATTTGTGAATCTATTTGCTTCATGGTTTCTAATACAACACCTACAATAATGATCAGTGATGTTCCACCAAATGAAACATTAGCTCCAAATACACCATTAAAGAAAAATGGAATTACTTGAACAATTACAAGTCCCACTGCTCCAATAAAAATTACGTAATTTAAAATCTTAGCCAAATAATCTGTAGTTGGTTTACCAGGACGGATTCCCGGAATAAACCCTCCATTTTTTTTCATATTATTTGCAATTTCTAAAGGATTGAAAGTTATTGACGTGTAAAAATATGCAAAAAATATAGTTAATATAATATAAACTATCAACCCCCATGAATAGAGCAAATTATTAGGGTTACACCAATTGTTTGAACTTAATCCCTTTAGAATTTGAGCACCAATTCCGGCGCCATTTCCTTTACCTAAAAAAGTTGCAATTACCACTGGGAACTGCATTATGGATGAAGCAAAAATAACCGGTATAACTCCTGCCGTATTTACTTTTAATGGAATATGTGTAGATTGCCCACCAACACTTTTTCTTCCTTGTATTTTCTGAGCGTATTGAACAGATATTCTTCTTTCTCCACCTTGCAAGATTACTACAAACAATACAAGCATAATTACAATAGCCAATATAATAATCGCGGCCAATCCACCTGATGCCAAACTTTTTCCCTTTACAAATTGATTATATAAAGAAACAAAATCATTTGGTACACGAGATACAATATTTATTAATAAGACAATAGAAATACCATTTCCCACGCCTTTTTCTGTAATTCGTTCACCAACCCACATAAGAAATGCAGAACCTGCTGTAAGCGTTAATACCACAACTGCTGCATTTACAAAGTTATATTCGACCAACAGTCCTTGTCTACCAAATCCAACTGCCATAGCAGTTGATTCAATCAAAGCAAGTGCAACTGTTACATAACGGGTAATGGCAACAATTTTTTTTCTTCCTTCTGTTCCTTCTTTTTGCATTTCCTCTAATTTCGGAATTGCAATTGTAAGAAGTTGCATAATAATAGATGATGTAATATATGGTGTAATACTTAAAGCAAATATTGACATCTGTGTAAAAGACCCACCAGTAAAAGCGTTAAAAAAATTAAACGCTTCACCAGTTTGATTTGCAAAAAAATCTTGAATATATGTTGGATCGACACCCGGTGTCGGCAATTGTGACCCAATTCGAACTACAACTAACATTAAAAATGTATAGAAAATCTTCTTCCGAATCTCTTCAATTCTAAAAGCTCTTCGAAATGTCTCTAACATTAGATCACCTCTGTTTTTCCACCAAGGGCTTCAATTTTTGCGATTGCTGTAGCACTAAAAGCATTTGCTTGAACTGTCAGCTTCTTAGTTAATTCTCCATTTCCAAGAATTTTAACACCATCCTTAGGATTATTAACAATACCATACTGCATAAGTGTTTCAATAGAAACTACTTCATCATTATCAAAGGCTTCTAAAGCACTAATGTTAATCCCAATAATTTCTTTAGAATTTCTACATGTGAAGCCTCTTTTTGGTATTCTTCTATAAAGTGGCATTTGACCACCTTCAAAACCTGGTCTTGTACCGCCTGAACGAGCTTTTTGACCTTTATGGCCTTTACCAGCTGTCTTACCATTTCCAGAACCGTGTCCACGTCCTCTTCTGAAATTATCACTTTGTCTTGACCCATCTGCTGGGCTTAAGTTTGATAAGTTCATATTCCAACCTCCTTATCTTATACTTATTAAACGTTAAAACGTTTAATAAGTTCCTATTTTTATCTATGCTTCTTCTACTTTTACTAGGTGTCTTACCTGTTGAACCATGCCTCTTGTTGCTGCATTGTCCGGTAATTCAACTGTTTTATTGAGCTTTCTAAGACCCATTGCTTCTACAGTTTTTTTGTGCTTTGGTATTGCACAAATTGTAGATTTTACTAATGTTACTTTCAAAGTTGCCATCTTAATTTCCTCCTTAGCCTAAGATCTCTGCTACAGATTTCCCGCGAAGTTTTGCTACTTCTTCTGGAGTTTTCACTTCTTTCAATCCTTGAATTGTAGCAAGTACTACATTTTGTTTATTATTAGATCCTAATGACTTTGTACGAATATTCTTAATTCCTGAAAGTTCAATGACTGCACGTACTGGACCTCCAGCAATAACTCCGGTACCATCTGGAGCTTTTTTAAGCAATACTGATGCGCTGCCAAATTTACCAATCATATCATGTGTAATACTTCCATTTTCATCTAATGTTACAGAAATAAGCTTTTTAGCAGCATCTTCTTTTCCTTTACGAATTGCTTCAGGAATTTCAGTTGCTTTCCCTAAACCTGCACCAACATGGCCATTTCCATCGCCAACAACTACTAAAGCTGTGAATCTGAAGTTACGACCACCTTTAACAACTTTGGTAACACGTTTAATTGATACTACTTTTTCTGTTAGCTCTAATTGACTAGCATCAATAAGATTACGTTTCATGTGTGTTTTCCTCCTTAAAAATTGGGTGTCATCTTGAAAACTTCTTTTTCAAGATGCCCGAAAAATCCTTTCATAGGGGCATCATCTTGAAAACTTCTTTTTCAAGATGCCCGAAAAATCCTTTATAGATTTTTCTAAAAGTCTAGTCCTGCTTCTCTAGCTGCATCTGCTAATGCCTTAACTTTACCTTGGTATATAAAGCCGCCTCTATCAAAAACAACAGTCTTAATACCTTTTTCTATTGCTTTTTTAGCAATAACTGTTCCTAAATATGCTGCTGCATCAACGTTGTTAGTTTTATCTAATTCTGCTTTCGCATCTTTTTGAAGAGTCGAAGCTGAAACTAGAGTGTTTCCAACTGTATCGTCAATAATTTGAGCATACATATGATTATTACTTCTAAACACAGCCAAACGAGGTCTCTCAGTTGTTCCACTGAAGCGATTACGCAATTTTCTATGTTTGTTTAAACGAACTTCCGCTCTTGATTTCTTACTAACCATTTTCGCACTCTCCTTAATTATTTTTTACCAGTCTTACCAACTTTACGTCTAATAACTTCATCAGCATATTTAATTCCTTTACCTTTATAAGGTTCTGGTCTTCTTTTGTCTCTGATTTCAGCTGCGTATTGGCCTACTTTTTCTTTATCGATACCTTTAATAGTAATTTTATTTTGACCTTCCAACACACTTTCAATGCCTTCTGGGTCTTCCATCTCTACTGGATGAGAATATCCTAAACTCAATGCTAGTTTATTACCCGATTTTGCTGCTCTGTAACCAACACCATTGATTTCAAGAACTTTTTCATAACCTTCTGTTACACCAACAACCATATTGTTGATTAATGTTCTTGTTAAACCATGAAGAGATTTCATTTTCTTTAAATCATTTGGTCTTGAAACAATAATTTCATCGCCTTCTCTTTTTAATTCCATTTCAACCGGAAGTTCTCTTACAAGAGTTCCTTTGGAACCTGTTACAGTCACTTTATTATTTTCTGCAATTTCAACATTAACACCTGCTGGGATTGCAATTGGTAGTCTTCCTATACGTGACATACCTTACCTCCTAACTTAGATTTTCGGAAGAGCTCTTAGGTCTCCTCTGTTTTCAGTTGCTATATTACTATTTTATATATAATGTGATGCTCATATTTTGGAACCCTAGCTCGGGATTCTACCTCGCTTCGGGTTGACGCTTGAC
>JAVXHY010000032.1:0-12328 GCA_036656615.1 Lachnospiraceae bacterium
CTCTTAATCAGGGTGTCGAGGGTTCGAGCCCCTCATCGCGCATTAAACACTGTTTTTAAGGACATATGAGCCTTGGGGATGGTGTTTTTTTATGCACTAAAGGCTGGATTTATGAACTTTTGAAAATCATACAGTAAGCACTGAAGCTAAGTGTCTGATTCTAATACTCATAGTCAGTTGGCTAGTGAAAAAAGTATAGATAAATATATAGATAAATGATTGCTGTTTTATTAATAATTTCATATAATAGGGTCAGAAAGGGATGTTGAAAGTGCCAAAGACATTAATGGAAGAGAATATAGTGAATACAATCGTTCCGATATTAGGATTTAATAAAGAGGAAAAAAAAGAAGAATTGCTAAAAAAATATTTTGGTTATGATGAATTTAGAGAGGGGCAGGAAGTATTAATTAATAGTATTCTTGATCAAAAAGATACATTTGGAATTATGCCAACAGGGGCAGGAAAGTCTATTTGTTTTCAGATTCCTGCTCTCTTAATGCGGGGAATTACGTTGGTTATTTCCCCTTTGATTTCACTGATGAAAGACCAGGTTAGTGCACTGAATCAAGCAGGAATCCATGCAGCATTTCTAAATAGTTCTTTGAGCCCAGGTCAATACAGAAAGGCAATGGAATATGCAGGTGAGGGACGGTATAAAATTATATATGTAGCTCCGGAACGCCTTTTAACAGAGGAATTTACAGTATTTGCGAAAACAGTTGAAATTTCTATGATTTGTATTGATGAGGCACACTGTATTTCTCAATGGGGACAGGACTTTCGCCCTAGTTATTTGAAAATCATAGAATTTATAGAACGGATGCCCGTTCGGCCTGTAATCAGTGCGTTTACGGCTACGGCAACTTCGGTAGTGATAGAGGATGTGATTGCTTTGTTAAATTTAAAGAATCCCACTACGCTGATTACTGGCTTTGATAGAAAGAATTTGAAGTTTTTGATTCAGCATCCAAGAGATAAATACCAAGTTACATGGAATTATGTACAAGCTCATAAAGATCAGTGTGGAATTATTTATTGTCTTACAAGAAAACTGGTGGAAGAGGTATGTGAACGACTGCAACAGGAAGGAATTCGGGCCACAAGATATCATGCAGGATTAAGTGATGGTGAAAGAAAGCAGAATCAGGAAGATTTTATATATGACCAAAAGCTTGTAATGGTTGCCACGAATGCATTTGGTATGGGGATTGATAAGTCTAATGTACGGTATGTGATTCACTATAATATGCCTAAAAATATTGAAAGCTATTATCAGGAAGCTGGAAGAGCCGGGCGGGATGGACTGCCATCGGATTGTCTTCTTCTATATGGAGGACAGGATGTAATAACGAATCAATTTTTTATTGATCAAAATAGGGATACAGAGGGAGTGGCGGGAGAAACGGCGCTTCTTATACAGCAGCGAGAAAGGGAACGATTGAGACAGATGACCTTCTACTGTTTTACTAATGAATGTCTGCGGGATTATATTCTGCGTTATTTTGGAGAATATGGTTCTAATTATTGCGGTAATTGTACTAATTGCCTGACTCAGTTTGAAGAAGCTAACGTCACAGAGGCGGCAAAAAATCTAATCGGTTGTGTAAAGTCATGCAAGGAACGATATGGGATGACCATGATTATTGATACGGTACATGGAGGAAGCTCCGCAAAGCTTTTGCGCAATGGATTGGATAAAAATCCATATTATGGAACATTAAAAGATGTGGAGATTTTCCGTTTGCGACAAATATTAAATCATTTGATATTTCAGGATTATCTGATGTTAACCAATGAAGAATATCCTATATTAAAATTAACCAGTCATTCAAATGGAGTTATAGATGAGAGTGAAATGGTTGTAATGAAAATTGCCAAAGAGCGTATAATAGAACCTAAAGCAAAGAAACAAAAAAAGAAGGGAGCTATTTATACAGATGTGGAACGGGAACTGTTTGATCGATTGCGAGCTCTTCGCATGGAGATAGCAAAGCAAGAAAAAGTGCCGCCTTATATTGTGTTTTCTGATAAAACGTTAAATCATATGTGCCAATTATTACCAAAAAACAGAGAAGAGATGCTACAGGTATCCGGAGTTGGGGAAGTGAAGTACGAAAAATATGGAAACCCCTTTTTGGAAATTATAAAAGTATGGAGATAATGTAATGGTAAAAAATAAGACGGAAAATAAAAAAATAAGAAATATAAAATGGATGATGGTTGTGCTGTGGATGGTTCTGATTTTTAGTTTTTCGGCACAGCCGGCAAGTACATCAGGCAAACTTTCACTCTCAACGGGGCATATGATAGGTTATGTATTAATTCCACATTTTGAAAAACAAACAGTGAAACAACAGGAAGCTTTTGCCTTAAAAATCGAACATGGCATTCGTAAGCTTGCACATTTTACAGAATATACTATATTGGCAATGTTGATTATGACTGCGCTAGGGCCGCGTGCAAAAGCCATGAAAGGTCATGCCTTTGCGCTCGGAGGTCTCTATGCGGTGTGTGATGAAATTCATCAGATTTTTGTAAAGGGAAGAAGCTGTCAAATAACAGATATGATAGTAGATTGTATGGGTGTATTGACTGGAATCATACTCTTTTTATTTATATGTAAAGCCTGGAAACAAAATAAAAGACAGCTGATATGGCTCCCATTCATCCTCTATTTAATCATAGTTTGTTTTTATACAATTATGAATCGAGATGTGAGCAGTAGTATGCGGTATGAATTGAATTTGTTTTGGTCCTACCGGTTGGCATGGGGGCAAGGAATGGTAGGGTACCAAGAGGAAATTGTAAATAATATTTGGTTATTTGTTCCTTTTGGGATAATGGCTCCTTTTATTTACCCCAAAATAAATTGTTTATGGAAAGTACTTCTGTGGGGATTAGTAATAAGCAGTGGGATTGAAGTTATTCAATTGGTGTTCAGGATTGGTCTATTTGAATTTGATGATATGTTCAATAATACAATAGGAGCTGTGCTTGGATATGCTATATTTATATTAGCGAAAGGCGCCTATTTATATATACGGAAAAGCATAAAGAATTAACTGAAAATCCTTTGATAAAATCTTGACGAAATGATATAAATTTGCTATTATTAGACCATAGTATAAAACATGGTCTAATATAAAATAGGAGGCACTTCATGACGAAGATTACGGAAATTCAGAAGTATTCAATCCATGACGGAGATGGAATCAGAACGACTATTTTTTTCAAGGGATGTCCACTGCGATGTGTGTGGTGTCATAACCCGGAAACACAGAGTTATGACAGACAGGTATTGCATGATAAGGAACGGTGTGTGGGATGCAGAGCTTGCGAAATGGCTTGTCCGCACCATGCGATTACAGGGAATATGGGGAAAGCGTTTACGGATAAGGACAAGTGTGAAATCTGCGGAACATGCTTAGATTCATGTAATCTGAATCTAAGAGAAATTCTAGGAACCAAATACAGTGTGAAAGAATTAGTGGACTTGGTAAAGAAAGATGAAGTCTTTTATGAGCAGTCAGGAGGCGGTGTGACATTATCTGGTGGTGAAGTAATGACCATGGATATGGATTATATTGAGAAGCTGGTAAAAGCACTTTATAAACAAGGAATTAATGTAACGATTGATACTTGTGGATTTGCGCCATTTGAGAGTTTTCAACGTATTATGCCGTATGTAGATACCTTTCTATATGATATAAAATCTATGGATCAGGATGTACATAAGAAATATGTAGGGGTAGATAATCAGTTGATTTTGTCTAATTTGGAGCAGCTTAGTAAAGCGGGTGCAAGAATCTATATTAGAATACCTACAATTAAGGAAGTAAATGGAAATGATACAAGCATGAAAGAAATTATTCGTTTCTTGCTTGAGCATCATATAAATGTGGCACAGGTTAATTTGCTGCCTTACCACAATACCGGTGCCAGTAAATATGACAAGATGGGTGAGCAATATGGTGGAAATAATTTTCATGCGCCGGAGCACAATGAAATGGAAGATTTTGTAACTTTATTTTACCAAGCGGGCTTTTGCAACACGAAAATTGGAGGGTAAGAAGATGGAAACAAGAGGAATGAACGAACGGATTCAAAAACTAAGACAATTAAGCTTAGACACACCAGCTCACATTGATACGGAGAGAGCAAGAATTATGACGGAAACTTATCAGAAGTGTGAGGGAAGAGTTTCTGTACCGGTTCTTCGTGCTCAGTCTTTAAAGGATTATTTTTCTAAGAAAGCACTTTACATCGGGGAAGGTGAGTTGATTGTGGGCGAAAAGGGTGACTCCCCTCAGGCATCTCCTACTTTCCCAGAATTATGCTGCCATTCCTTAGAGGATATGCATGTTATGAATGATCGTGCACTGATTAATTTCAAGGTTAAAGAGGAGGATTATAAGTTCCAGGAAGAAACAATTATTCCATTTTGGGGAAAACGTTCTATTCGTGAACGCATTATTGAAAATATGTCAACCGAATGGAAAGAGGCTTACGAGGCAGGTATTTTTACAGAATTTATGGAACAACGTGGACCGGGACATACGGTTGGTTCCTTTAAAATATATGAAAAAGGCTTCTTGGATTATCAAAATGATATTAAAGAAGCTATAGATAAATTAGACTTTATGAATGATAAGGAAGCGTTAGCGCGTAAAAGTCAGTTGGAAGCAATGAGTATGGCTTGTGATGCAGTTATGATTTTGGGAGAACGATATGCAAAATATGCAAGACAACTAGCGGAAGAAGAAACAGATTCTGTTCGTAAGGAAGAATTACTGCAAATTGCTGCCAACTGTGATGTAGTTCCGGCACATAAACCACAGACCTATTGGCAGGCAATTCAAATGTATTGGTTTGTACATTTGGGTGTTACCAGTGAATTGAATCCTTGGGATGCTTACAGTCCTGGACGTTTGGATCAGCATTTAAATCCATTCTATGAAAAAGATGTAGAAGCAGGAACCTTAGATGATGATAAAGCCTTAGAGTTATTGGAATGTCTATGGGTGAAATTCAACAACCAGCCTGCACCGCCTAAGGTTGGAATTACCTTGAAAGAAAGTAGTACATATACAGATTTTGCTAATATTAACACAGGTGGTGTTGCTCCAGATGGTTCGAATGGTGTAAATAATGTTAGCTATTTGATTTTAGATTGTATGGATGAGATGCAATTATTGCAGCCTAGCTCCAATGTACAAATTAGTAGAAAAACACCAAATAAATTCTTAAAGCGTGCTTGCGAAATTTCCAGGCGTGGCTGGGGACAGCCTGCATTTTACAATACGGAAGCAATTATTCAAGAATTATTAAATGCAGGAAAAACCATGGATGATGCAAGGTGTGGTGGTACAAGTGGGTGCGTGGAAACAGGTGCATTTGGAAATGAAGCGTATATTTTAACAGGATATTTTAACATTCCAAAGGTTTTTGAATTAACCTTAAATAATGGTTATGATAAAGTTGCAGACAAACAATTGGGATTAAAATTGGGATTTGCTAAGGATTTTAAGACCTATGATGAATTGTGGGAAGCATTCCAAAAGCAAATGAAATATTTCTTGGACATTAAGATTGAAGGAAGCAATATCATTGAGACTATTTATGCAAATTATATGCCAGCACCATTTTTGTCCATTATCACAAATGATTGTATTTCTAAGGGAAAAGACTATAATGCAGGTGGAGCAAGATACAATACAAATTATATACAGGGTGTAGGAATTGGAACGATTACAGACTGTTTCACAGCTATTAAATACAATGTATATGATGAAAAGAAATTTACCATGGAAGAATTAGTGGAAGCTATGGAAGATAATTTTGAAGGTCATGAGAAAATTGCAAATATGGTACGCAATAAGACACCAAAGTATGGTAATGATGATGAGTATGCAGATAAAATCATGAAGAATATCTTTGAATTCTATCGTGATACAATTACTGGACGACGTAATATGAAGGGTGGTTTCTATCGTGTGAATATGCTTCCAACTACCTGTCATGTCTATTTCGGTGAGGTTATGATGGCAAGTGCCAATGGCCGCCTGGCTCACAAACCGGTATCGGAAGGAATTTCTCCTGAAAAAGGAGCAGATGTAAATGGACCAACAGCGGTTATTAAATCAGCTTCTAAGATGGATCATTTATCTACAGGAGGTACCTTATTGAATCAAAAATTCACACCTAGTGTAGTTGCAGGTGAAGGTGGTCTAGAACAAATGGGAAATTTGGTTCGCTCTTACTTTAACTTAGATGGACATCATATTCAATTTAATGTAATTGATAGAAAAACGCTGTTAGAAGCTCAGGAACATCCAGATGATTATAAGGATTTGATTGTGCGTGTGGCAGGATATAGTGACCATTTTCGCAATCTAAGCCGAGAATTACAAGATGAAATTATCAATCGAACAGAACAGACTTTTAATTAACAAGGGAATACCCCGCGTCTTTGACGCGGGGTATTTATTTCTTAAGTGCATTGTCTCTTCCAGTTTCAAAATGGTCTTTTTGTAGAATTTCATAAGCTCTTTTATAATCGTTGTTTCGCATATGTTCAATAAGCAACTTGAGATTGGCATTAGTACTAGGAATATGCATGCCGTTTCTAACAGAATATAAGCCCATGCGGATTAATTCGGACAAATTGGTTTCGTAAATTCGATTAATACGGTCGTTGTCAAAAATACTCACAATTTCCATGTGCATTTTGGTATCAGCTAGTTCCCATTCATAGATATCATCGGCAACTGCATTCATGCGTACTACCTTTTCCTCAATACGATAAGAATATTCCTGTGCACGTCCGGATTTAAAAATTAATTGAAATGCTTCGCCTTCTAACAATTCGCGAAGCTGATAGATTTCATAAATATCTTTATCTGTAATATCCTTTACAGTCATGGATTTATAATAATTTGAAACAATCAAACCTTCCGTTTGCAGCATTCGTATAGCGGCACGTACGGGGTTTCGGCTCATTCCCAATTCGCTGGTAAGCATAGCCTCGGTTAAAGTCATTCCGGGAGCATAGGTAAGGGTTAATATATTATTTTTAATTTTTTCATAAGCCTGGTCGGCTAAAGATTGTTTTTTAACTTCCATATGGAACCTCCAATATAGTATATGGTATACAAAAAATGATAGTGTATACAAATTATAGAGTAATTATGAAGAATTTGCAATAATAAATATTGACAGAGGTAAAAAACAGTGATATATTGTATACAACAAGAGAAAATGTATACAAAAATTCAATAAAAGCAAAGGGGACAAACATGGAATTTAAGAATGTAACATTAGTAAAGGCGGCCAATGTGTATTTCGATGGTAAGGTAACCAGCAGAACTTTTTATATGGAAGATGGAGAAAGAAAAACACTGGGATTTATGATGAGCGGAGCTTATGAATTTAATACAGGTGCCGAAGAATTGATGGAGGTTCTTGGAGGATCTATGGATATTCAACTGCCTGGTGAGAAAGAATTTGTTACATACGATACTGGAAATTCATTTCACGTGCCGGCAAATTCAAGCTTTCATGTGAAAGTTGAAACATATGCAGATTATTGTTGTTCCTATATTGAAAAATAAAACAAACTGGTAGTGTGAAATTTGACACTGCAACTAACCTGAGGAGGTAGAATAATGAAATTAGGATTTATTGGATGTGGAAATATGGCAAGTGCTATGATGGGTGGAATTATTAAGAATCATATATTTAAAGCAGATGAAATTATTGGAGCAGATCTTTATGCACCAAGTAAAGAGAAGGTTAAGAGTACACTTGGAATTCATATAGCAGAGAGCAACAGAGAACTTGTTGAAAAATCAGAAGTGGTAGTATTGTCTGTGAAACCACAATATTATGAATCAGTAATTACAGAGATTAAAGATTTGATTAAAGACAATCAGATTATTGTAACAATCGCACCTGGAAAGACATTGGCATGGTTGGGAGAACAATTCGGGGGAAAAGTTAAAATCGTTCGTACCATGCCAAATACTCCAGCAATGGTAGGAGAAGGTATGACAGCGGCTTGTTATAATGAATTTATTACACCAGATGAACTGAAGTATGTTTGCAATATTTTGGGTGGATTTAGTAAAGTTGAAGTAGTTGGAGAAAACTTAATGGATGTTGTTGTATCTATTAGTGGGAGCTCACCAGCTTATGTATTTATGTTTATTGAAGCAATGGCTGATGCGGCAGTATCAGACGGAATGGCAAGATCACAGGCTTATAAATTTGCCTCTCAAGCAGTTCTCGGTAGTGCAAAAATGGTCTTGGAAACCGGGAAACATCCAGCAGAGTTAAAAGACATGGTATGTTCTCCAGCAGGAACAACTATTGAGGCAGTACGAGTATTAGAAGAAAAGGGAATGAGAAGCGCAATATTTGAAGCAATGAAGGCGTGTGTCAACAAAGCAAAAGGTCTTTAAAATCATAATAAATGAATCGAAAAAGAAAGTCCCGGATATTTCCGAGACTTTCTTTTTTAAACAAATTTAGCATATTCGGGTAGTTCTCTGATAATAATTTCCGCAACTTTTTGAGTGGTTTCAATTACAAAGTGAGAACATTTCTGCTTACGTTTGGATGAATTTTTTTCTTCACCTTCTATTAGTAAACCGCAGCATGTGGCATCAAATGTATCGTGAAAAAAGTCGTGCAGCTCATTGCATAATTCGAAGCATTTATTGATCTTAGGATCTCCTGGTTTCCGGCGCCCAAAGAAATAACCAAGGCACATGGTTCCGCCGGCTAAAGCCCCACATATGCAGCCACCGCCGCCAAGGCCCCAAGGGAATCCCGAACTCATGGCAATTGCATCATCTGATAAATCTAGTTCAAAATTCTTTCTGATGGTATAAATCACTGATTCGGAGCAGGCAAACCCAGAATTAAATATTTCCAAAGCGTCTTTTTGTAATAATTCCATATTAATTTCTTTCATTTGTATTATCCTCCATTCGCTGTTTCATATTTCCTAGTTAAGGAAAGTGTAACACATTTGAAAGGAAAAATGAATCTTATGCTTTTACAAAATGAAGTTTTGTGTCATAATTACAAGATATATTAAAAAGATGTTGTATCAAGTTATAAAAAATAATAAACACAGATGATTGGAAATTGGAGATAAGTTATGAAAAATGAAATCATTACAACGGTTATATTTGATATAGGAAATGTTTTGGCGGATTTTAGATGGAGAGAGTATTTAGATGGGTTTGAGTATAAAGAAGAAGTGAAAGATATTATAGCGAAAGCAGTATTTCAAAACCAAATATGGAATGAAAGAGATCGTGGATTAAAAGAGGAGGAAGAGTATCTCCAACAATTTTGCGAAAATGCTCCTATGTATGAAAAAGAAATAAGAGAAGTATTTGCGGGAATTTTAGAAGTTGTACAGGCATTTGATTTTTCGGATGATTGGGTAGAGGCAATTAAAAGACAAGGAAAAAAAGTATATTTTCTATCCAATTATAGTAAAAGTAATTTTGAATATTCACTAGAAAAATTCCGGTTTTTACAGAATGGAGATGGGGGAATCATTTCATATCAGGTGAAACAGATTAAACCAGAGCCTTATATTTATGAAACATTATTAAAAAAATATAATATCAACCCCAAAGAAGCTGTTTTTTTAGATGATTTAAAAGACAATCTTGAGACAGCAAAAAGATTTGGAATTCATACAATTCATGTTACTTCACACGAGGCTGCAGTAGAGGGATTAAAGGAGTATGGAATACGTTCAATATAGATATAAAAGGAGAGGAAAATGATTCGAATAATTCAAGTGGAAGAAATAACAAAAAACATTAAAGAAATGTGTATAGAAGCAAATTATTTCTTATCAGAAGATATGAATATTGCGTTGAAAAAAGCATGCAAAACAGAAGAATCTAATCTTGGCATACAAATATTAAGTCAATTACAGGAAAATCTAGTCATAGCGGCCAAGGAGAGAATTCCGATTTGTCAGGATACTGGAATGGCAGTTGTGTTCGTGGAGGTTGGACAAGATGTGCATATAGAAGGAGGAATTCTAGAGGAGGCTGTCAATGAAGGAGTTCGCCAAGGCTATTCAGAAGGATTTTTGCGTAAGTCAGTGGTGAATGATCCAATTGTACGTGAGAATACAAAGGATAATACACCAGCTGTTATACATTATAAAATTGTAGAAGGAAATAAAATAAAGATTAAGGTGGCTCCAAAAGGATTTGGCAGTGAAAATATGAGCCGTATATTCATGTTAAAACCAGCAGATGGAATAGAGGGTGTGAAACAGGTAATTCTAAAAGCAGTGGAAGAGGCGGGACCTAATGCATGTCCACCAATTGTGGTAGGAGTGGGAATAGGAGGAACCTTTGAAAAATGTGCACTTATGGCAAAAGAGGCTTTGACAAGAGAAATAGGAAGTTATTCAGATGTCAAATATGTGAAAGAACTTGAACAAGAATTACTAGGGCGGATAAACGGACTTGGAATAGGCCCAGGAGGACTTGGAGGCACCACCACAGCACTTGCCGTTCATATCAATACATATCCTACACATATTGCAGGCCTGCCAGTTGCGGTTAATATATGCTGTCATGTGAACAGGCATATATTAAGAATTATATAAGAAGAGATTTGGAGGAATTGAATATGGAACAATATATTACAGTGCCAATGGAGAAAAAAATGGCCAAAACACTTTGTGCTGGAGATTATGTATATCTGACGGGAACTATTTATTCGGCAAGAGATGCAGCTCATAAGAGAATGCAGGAAGCCTTGGAAAAAAACGTATCACTTCCTATTAATATAGAGAATCAGATTATCTATTATATGGGGCCATCACCGGCAAGAAGTGGAAATGTAATTGGTTCGGCTGGACCTACTACATCTAGCCGAATGGATAAATATACCCCCCAATTGTTGGATTTAAATCTTGGTGGTATGATTGGAAAAGGAAAAAGAAGTAAAGAAGTAGGCGAGGCAATTGTAAGAAATGGGGCGGTATATTTTGCAGCTGTTGGTGGAGCTGGAGCTCTATTATCTAAATGTATTATTCGCTCAGAAATTGTGGCATATGAAGATTTAGGAACTGAGGCAATACGAAAGCTGTATGTTGAGAATTTTCCGGTGATTGTAGTTATGGACAGCAAAGGAGAAAATCTTTATGAGACAGCGGTGGGCGAGTATAGAAAAAGTTAAGGGAGTGAATGATTGTGAAACGCATATTAATGATGGTAGTAAGAAATATTTTTGTCGTGCCATATAAATGGTTTCTCTTGTGTTATTATGCAAAACATACAGATAAGTATACAGAGGAAGAACGATACAAAATGTTGACGAAGCTTGTGCTACGAGCGAATAAAGGTGGGAATGTTAGAATTGAAGTAAATGGAAGGGAAAATATTCCGAAAGAAAATGGATTTATTTTTTTTCCAAATCATCAGGGATTATATGATGTGCTTGCAATTGTAGAAGCGTGTCCCAAACCATTTTCTGTAGTTGCAAAAAAAGAAATACAACATATTCAGTTTTTAAAGCAAGTTTTTGCATGTATGAAAGCTTATATGATTGATAGGGATGATGTGCGTCAGTCAATGCAAGTGATTATAAATGTAGCTGAAGATGTGAAAAACGGGAGGAACTTCTTGATTTTCCCAGAGGGAACTCGTTCAAAAAATGGAAATCATCTTCTGGAATTTAAAGGGGGAAGCTTTAAAGCAGCTACAAAATCAAAAAGCCCAATTGTTCCAGTGGCGCTCTTTGATTCTTTTAAACCCTTTGATACAAATTCGATAAAACCGGTAACTGTAAAAGTTACATTCCTTACCCCACTGTACTATGAGGAGTATCAAAACATGAAAACTACAGATATTGCCAATGAAGTGCAAAAACGTATACAAGAAGTACTTGACAATGGCGGGAGTATTTAGTATAATAACTCTTGCGCTACAGTGATAGCAAAAAGGGCTGAGCGCTAACAAAATAATGTTGAAATGAATTCAGGAGAAATACTCAAGAGGCTGAAGAGGCGCCCCTGCTAAGGGTGTAGGCCGGGTGACCGGCGCGAGGGTTCAAATCCCTCTTTCTCCGTTTTGATTTTTGTCTTCCATAAGGTGAACTTATTAGGAATGCATATTCAATTGAAGCAAACATTAAAAAAGTGTTGACATCAAGTAGCACAGATGGTATTATAAAGCTCCGCTACAAAAACGAGGCGGGTGCAGTGATACTCCGGCAAGTCAAACAAGATTTAAAAAAAGAAAATAAAAAAGTTGTTGACAAGCAGTGAGGGAATGTGATA
>JAVXHY010000033.1:0-12140 GCA_036656615.1 Lachnospiraceae bacterium
ATTTGTAGGGAGTTTTAATTTTTACTATTGACAAAAATGCTTTATTGTATTAAAGTAATAGAAACCGTTGAGAAAGAGGAGTAAATCATCAGACGAAATCAAAGAGAGTGACAGGTGGTGTGATTGTCATATGGAGTGGATGATTGAATGGACTTTCGAGGACTGCTTGAAATCGTAAGAGAGTATGGTATGTCGGGAACCAAACCCGTTATCAATAAGGAGTGTATGTTAGTACATGTAAAAGAGGACGATTCGTCAATTTGAGTGGTACCGCGATAATAATTTTAATTATTACCGTCTCAAGCATTAGCTTGGGGCGGTTTTTTGCATGTCAAAAGGTTACTTGTAGGAAGGTTGCTTTATGTAAAAAGAAAAAGGAGATTCAAATTATGAAAAAGAAAATTGTAGCAGTAGGTATGTGTGTAGTAATGGTAACAGCAATGGTTGCAGGTTGTGGAAGTAAAGCTGAAAAAAAAGAAAATGTGAAGGGGAAAAGTTATACAGTAGGTGTTACACAATTTGCGGAACATGGGTCTTTGGACAATTGCCGTAAGGGATTTGAAGAAGGGCTGGCGGAAGAAGGAATTATAGAAGGTGAGAACCTCACCTTGGATTACAAAAATGCAGCTGCAGACATGGGTACAGCAGGACAGATTGCAGATGGATTTGTATCAGATCATGTAGATATGATTTGCGCAATTGCAACACCGAGTGCACAGACTGCTTATAATGCGGCAATGGATCAAGAAATTCCAGTTATTTTTACTGCGGTTACAGATCCCGTTGCAGCAGAATTAGCAGGAAAGGATGGAGCTTCAGTTGGTGAAGTTACGGGAACTAGTGATAAGCTTCCAATCGAAGCACAGTTGCAAATGATTCGTGATGTCTTACCAGAAGCGAAAACAATTGGTATTATGTATACAACCAGTGAAGTGAATTCTGTTTCTGCAATCAAGGAATACGAAGAGAAAGTTAAGGATTATGGATTTACATTGGAAACAGTTGGTATCAGTGCAACAGCAGATATCTCGCTGGCAACAGATAAGCTTTTAGAAAAAGCGGATTGTATTACGAATCTAACAGATAATACAGTGGTCAATTCATTACCAACAATTTTAGAAAAAGCAAATGAGAAGCAGATTCCTATCTTTGGAAGTGAAATAGAACAAGTAAAAATCGGATGTTTAGCAGCAGCAGGTCTTGATTATGTGGAACTTGGGAAGCAAACAGGTAGAATGGCAGCCCAGATTCTAAAAGGGGATAAGAAAGCTTCGGAGATGAAATTTGAAACAATTACAGAAAGTGGAATTTACTTGAATACTGCAGTAGCTTCCAAGCTAAATATTGCAGTATCAGAGAAAATAACAACAAGTGCAGTAGAGATCTTTGATTCTATTGCAAAATAGTAGTAGAAAGCAGGTAGGGTATGGATTTTATAGTTACGATTATAGAACAAGGACTTATTTATGGTATTTTAGCATTGGGTGTTTATATTACTTATAAAATATTGGATTTCCCTGATTTAACAGTGGATGGGAGCTTTCCCTTGGGTGCGGCAGTCAGTGCCGCACTTATTACCAAAGGAATCAATCCGTATGTGACCCTGATGATTGCTTTTTTTGCAGGGGTATTAGCAGGAATATGCACTGGTGTCATTCATGTGAAATGTAAGGTAAGAGATTTGATTTCGGGAATTATTATGATGACGGCTCTGTGGACTATTAATTTACGAATTGCAGGCACCGCAAATGTACCTATATTCTCCCATGAGACAATTTTTAAAAATGCAATGTTAAATAGAATCATACCAGAGGAATTTCGTAACTATACAACGCTCCTACTAATTCTTATTATTGTAATCGTTGTAAAAATAATGTTAGATGCATATATGAAGACAAAATCAGGCTTTTTGCTTCGGGCAGTGGGAGACAATGACTTATTGGTAACATCTTTGGCTAAGGATCAGGGGAATGTTAAAATTCTTGGATTGGCCATTGCAAACGGAATGGTTGCTTTGTCAGGATCTGTTTTTTGTCAGGAACAGCGTGTGTTTGAGATTTCTATGGGAACCGGTGCAATTGTTATTGGTTTGGCAAGCGTTATTATTGGAACCAGTATTTTTAAAAATGCATCATTTATCAAAGCAACCACGGCAGTTCTTGTAGGTGCGGTCTTATATAAGGGTTGTGTAGCCGTTGCTCTCAAAAGCTTTGAACCTCAGGATATGAAGCTGATTACAGCGGTATTATTCTTAGTAATACTAGTACTTAGTATGGAAAGGAAAAGAAAGGTGAAGACAAATGCTTGAGTTAAAACAAATTCATAAATACTATAATCCGGGTACTGTAAATGAACTGTGTTTGTTCGAAAATTTCAGCCTAACCATTGATCGGGGGGAATTTGTGTCTATTGTTGGAAGTAATGGATCGGGCAAAACCTCTATGCTAAATATAATTTGTGGAAGTATTCCAATCGATGCAGGGAGCATACTTGTAAATGGAGTGGATATTACCCATGAAAAAGAATATAAAAGAAATCGAAAAATTGGACGTGTGCATCAAAATCCGGCAATGGGAACCTGCCCTGCCATGACGATACTTGAAAATATGTCTTTGGCAGATAATAAAGGGAAAATATATGGGTTGAGCAGAGGGAAAAATAAGGCGAGAATAGATTATTATAGAGAAAGTCTCAAGCAATTAAACCTAGGATTGGAAGATAAAATGGAAGTAAAGGTGGGAGCTCTTTCGGGAGGTCAAAGACAAGCTATGGCTTTACTGATGTCTACTATGACACCCATTGAATTTCTTATTTTGGATGAACATACCGCGGCATTAGATCCCAAAACAGCTGAATTAATCATGGAGCTTACCGATAAAATTGTAAAAGAAAAGCAGCTTACGACCATTATGGTAACACATAATCTTCGATATTCTGTAGAATATGGCAATCGCCTCTTAATGATGCATCAGGGAAATTGTATAATGGATTGTGCAGGAGAAGAGAAAAATCGAATTGATATTGATGATATTTTAAAGAGGTTCAATGAAATAAGTATTGAGTGTGGAAACTAATATCAAATTCTATGAGAAAGTATCATAATACATGTGAAAAAAACGTCCTAAGGGCGTTTTTTTTTGTGAACTATTGTAGAATTATTTGTATTGACGCTTAAAGACATAAGTGTTAATATAAGTAGTACACATACATGATATAGACTTGAAATATGAAAATATCACTAAATATAGTGATATGCTTTTAAAAGGAGGAATACGTCAATGATTAAAGTGATTAAAAAAGATGGAACAAAAGAAGAATTTAATGTCCAAAAAGTGATTGTTGCAGTGAATAAATCTGCATACCGGGCTTTGATAAAATTTTCAGATCAAGATTTACAATTCATATGTAAATTTGTGGAAGAAAAAGTAGATGAAATGGGTGTACAAGAGGTCCAAATTGCTGAAATGCATAATGTGGTAGAGGGTGCTTTAGAGAAGGTGAATCCTATGGTGGCGAAAAGCTATCGTGATTATAGAAATTACAAGCAGGATTTTGTTCAAATGTTAGACGAAGTTTATAAGAAAAGTCAATCTATCATGTATATTGGAGACAAGGAAAACAGTAATACAGATAGTGCTTTGGTTTCCACAAAAAGAAGCTTGATCTTTAATCAGTTAAATAAAGAATTATATCAAAAATTCTTTCTTACTACAGAAGAGATTCAAGCCTGCAGAGATGGATATCTATATATTCACGATATGTCAGCACGTAGAGATACCATGAACTGCTGTTTGTTTGATGTAGAAAATGTATTAAAGGGTGGATTTGAAATGGGAAATCTATGGTACAATGAACCCAAAACATTGGATACAGCCTTTGATGTCATTGGTGATATTGTTTTAAGTGCTGCTAGTCAACAATATGGTGGATTTACAGTGCCTAGCGTAGATACAATATTAGAACCATTTGCAGAAAAATCATATAAAAAACACCGGAACAAATATATAGAATTAGGAATTGAAAAAACTCGTGCTGAGGAAGTGGCTTGGGCAGATCTGGAAAAGGAAATGGAACAAGGCTTTCAGGGTTGGGAGTACAAGTTTAATTCCGTATCTTCAAGCCGTGGAGATTATCCATTTATCACTATGACCACAGGAACATCCACAAGCCGCTGTGGAAAACTTGCCTCTATTAAGATGTTAGAGGTTCGTAAAAACGGACAAGGGAAAAAGAATTATAAGAAGCCAGTATTATTTCCAAAGATTGTATTCTTATATGATGAGAATTTGCACGGACCTGGTAAACCGCTAGAGGATGTATTTGAAGCTGGAATTGAATGCTCTAAGAAGACGATGTACCCAGATTGGCTTAGTCTGACTGGAAAGGGTTATATTGCAAGCATGTATAAGCAATATGGCAAGATTATCAGTCCAATGGGATGCCGTGCCTTCTTATCACCATGGTATGAAAAGGGTGGAATCAATCCCAAAGATGAAACAGACAGTCCGGTTTTTGTAGGACGCTTTAATATTGGGGTGGTAAGCCTGCATTTACCAATGATTTATGCTAAATCTCAAAAAGAAGGGCGAGAATTCTTTGAGGTGCTTGATTATTATTTGAACTTAATCCGACAATTACACATTCGTACTTATGCATATTTAGGAGAAATGAAAGCCTCTACCAATCCATTGGCTTACTGTGAAGGCGGGTTTTATGGCGGAAAGCTCGGACTTCATGATAAGATCAAACCAATATTACATACGGCAACAGCATCTTTTGGAATTACAGCTTTAAATGAACTTCAACAGCTATACAATAAGAAATCTTTGGCAGAAGATGGACAATTTGCACTTCAAACCTTAGAACATATTAATCAGCTTGTGAATACCTACAAAGAAGAGGATGGAAATTTATATGCTATTTATGCAACGCCGGCAGAAAATCTTTGCGGTTTACAGGTACAGCAATTTAGAAAAAAATATGGAATTATTGAAAATGTATCTGACAGAGAATATGTCAGCAATGGATTTCATTGTCATGTTTCGGAGGAGCTTACACCAATTGAAAAGCAGGATTTGGAATATCGCTTTTGGGAATTAAGTAATGGTGGCAAAATTCAATATGTCAAGTATCCAATTAATTATAATACACAGGCCATTAAAACTCTGATTCATAGAGCTATGGAAATGGGTCTGTATGAGGGTGTGAATTTAGCATTATCTTACTGTGATAACTGTGGTTATGAAGAGCTCGGTATGGAAGTTTGCCCTAAATGTGGGAGTAAAAATCTAACGAAAATAGATCGAATGAATGGGTATTTATCTTATTCCAGAGTTAAGGGCGATACACGTCTAAATGATGCGAAAATGGCGGAAATTGCAGAAAGGAAGAGTATGTAATGCATTATCATAATATTACAAAAGACGACATGTTAAATGGCGAGGGATTACGAGTTGTATTATGGGTGGCAGGCTGTTCTCATTGCTGCAAGGAATGTCACAATCCAAGTACTTGGGATCCCAATGGCGGCATTTATTTTGACCAATCTGCGAAAGATGAGATATGGGAAGGGTTGAAGAAATCTTATATTCATGGTATAACATTTAGTGGGGGAGACCCTTTGCATGGAAATAATTCACTACAGGTCAAAGAGCTTGCAAGGGAAATTAAAGAACAATTTCCAGATAAAACCATTTGGTTATATACAGGTTCTGTATGGGAAGGCATGAAAGAAATGGATATTATTCCTTATCTCGATGTGGTTGTGGATGGAGAATTTGAATGTAAGAAAAAAGATGAGAACTTGCATTGGAAGGGAAGTTCTAATCAACGTGTTATTGATGTAAAAGAGAGTCTAAAAAGTGGAGCGGTGGTATTATACGCCTAGTCGGAGAGGTTGGAAACAGATATGCAACGAATTGCACAATTTCATAAAGTAAGCTTTTCTCAATTTGAGGAAGCGTGGAAGGATACATTTGGGGACATTTTAAAAGAAGAAATACTCTTATTATACCAAGATATTCAAATTCCAAAAAGGGCAACAGCTGGATCAGCTGGATATGATTTCTATACACCAACGAAGTTTACTATTAAGCCTGGAACAACCGTGAAGATTCCTACAGGAATTCGAGTGGAAATGGAAGAAAACTGGGTGTTGAAATGTTATCCTCGAAGTGGATTAGGATTTAAATACCGTTTACAATTAAATAATACGGTTGGAATTATTGACAGCGATTATTATGATTCAGATAATGAAGGACATATATTTGCAAAACTTACCAATGACAGCAATGAAGGGAAAATTGTAGAACTTGAAAAAGGGGTAGGTTTTATGCAGGGTATATTTGTGGAATATGGGATTACAGTAGACGATAATGCAACCTCTATTCGCAATGGTGGATTGGGAAGCACTACAAAGTAAGTATATTTCTGAGAAGACAGGATATCCTAACCATAATAACTTATGGAGGGATTTTTCTATGATGAAAATCAGTGATTTATTGCAGGAAAATATATTGTATTTATCGAAAACATTACCAATACAAAAGAGTTTTGACGTTATCCAAAGAGATATTGTAATTGGGGAACGACAAAGCTCTTTTTACTTTATTGATGGCTTTACAAAAGACGAAGCAATGCTTAAAATTATGAATTCCTTTTTTACAGTAACAGCGGATAAAATGCCAAACTCTGCAAAAGAATTTTCAAAGGAAATGATTCCTTATGTGGAAGTTGAAATTCTTGAGGACTTTGATCAAGTATTGAAAAATATATTATCAGGTGTTACCTGTCTGTTTATTGAAGGTTACTCAGAATGTATTGGAATTGATTGCAGAACGTATCCCATAAGAGGAATTGAGGAACCTGAAAAAGATAAGTCTTTACGAGGCTCTAGGGACGGTTTTGTAGAAACAATTGTCTTTAATACGGCGTTGATTAGAAGAAGAATACGAGATCCTCATTTGATTATGGAAATGATGGAAGTAGGGGAAAGCTCTCGAACGGATGTGGTTCTTTGTTATATGGAGGATCGCGTGGAAAAACAATTGTTAAGGAGTCTGCAGGAACGAATAAAAAATATTCAAGTGGATGCCCTGCCTATGAACCAACAAAGCTTAGCCAATCAACTATTTAAGAGAAAATGGTTCAATCCTTTCCCAAAATTCAAATTTACAGAACGTCCAGATACGGCTGCAGCATGTCTGTTGGAGGGAAAGGTCATTATACTAGTGGATAACTCTCCATCTTCGATGGTACTTCCCACTTCTATTTTAGATATGATAGAAGAGGCAAACGATCATTATTTTCCAACCATTACGGATATTTATTTGAAGCTGACTCGGATATTGATTATAATAGCAACGGTATTTTTGACTCCGATTTTCCTAGTGTTGATGCAAAACCAACAATGGATTCCAACATCCTTTTCTTTTATTATTATAAAAGAAGTTATTCAGATTCCAATTATATTCCAATTACTTATTTTAGAACTGGCTATTGATGGATTACGTTTGGCAGCGCTGAATACACCCAGTATGTTGAGTACACCACTCAGTGTCATTGCGGGGATTGTGATGGGAGAATTCTCCGTAAAGTCTGGTTGGTTTAATTCAGAAGTCATGCTTTATATGGCATTTGTAGCTGTTGCTAACTATACACAGCCTAATTTTGAACTAGGATATGCATTGAAATTTGTACGGCTGCAGTTGTTGATTTTGACAGCATTATTTAATTGGATAGGTTTCTTAACGGGATGTATGATCGCTATTAGTTCTATTATATGGAATAAGACCTTAACCGGGAAAAGCTATGTTAGTATAAGAAAAAATGGATGATAAGTCCATTTTTATGAAGGAACTTTTGACTTTTTTTACTGCTATGTTATAATAAAAAAGTCGTATTATTGGGAAAAAATAGAAATAGAGGGATTACAGTGGAAAAAAATCAAGAAGAAAGATTAGGAACTGAAAAATTAGGAAAATTAATAGTAAGTATGGCTCTTCCGGCTGTAGCTGCTCAACTAATTAATGTGTTGTATAACATTGTTGACCGTATGTATATTGGACATATTGCAGGATATGGTGATTTGGCATTAACCGGCGTTGGTGTTGCATTCCCCATTCTGATGATGATATCTGCTTTTAGCGCATTTGCTGGAATGGGTGGTGCACCGCTTGCTTCTATTCAATTAGGGAAAAAGGATTACGATGGTGCAGAGAAGATATTGGGTAACTGTACAGGACTTTTATTGGTCTTTGCAGTGATACTTACGGTAGTATTTATGGCTTTTAAAACGCCGATTCTCTATGCGTTTGGAGCAAGTGATAATATTATTATGTATGCAGACCAATACATTACGATCTATTTATTAGGAACAGTTTTTGTACAAATTGCAATTGGTCTGAATACCTTTATTAGTGCACAGGGCAATGCTAAGGTTGCCATGATGTCTGTATTAATAGGGGCAATCTTAAATATCGTACTAGATCCTATTTTTATTTTTGTATTTAACATGGGTGTCAGAGGTGCAGCGTTAGCTACCATTATATCTCAGGCAGTCAGCGCAGCATGGGTCATACGTTTCTTAATATCAAAGAAAAGCGTTATAAGAATACGAAGAAAAAATATTCGACTGGAAAAGAAAGTAGTAGGAAGAATTGCAGCCCTTGGGGTTTCACCTTTTATTATGCAAAGTACGGAAAGCTTAGTTAGTATTACCTTGAATACTGGACTACAAAAATATGGCGGCGATCTGTACGTTGGTTCCATGTCGATTCTTATGAGTGTTATGCAATTAATTGTCATACCGGTGCAAGGAATTTCTCAAGGGGTACAACCAATTCTTAGTTATAATTTTGGAGCAAACAATCTCCAACGGGTTATGGGAACGTTCAAAAGAATGTTAGCTGCATGTCTGACTGGGTCTTTGATTTTGGGTGGTATGGCAATTTTTGTACCAGAAATATTCGTACAATTATTTACCAATAAACCGGAATTAATTGAATTGACTGCAAAAGTAATGCCGATTTATTTCCTTGGAATTAGTGTATTTGGTATACAAATGGCTTGTCAATCCATGTTCTTATCATTGGGACAGGCGAAAATATCTTTGTTTATTGCATTGCTTCGAAAAGTCATACTGTTGATTCCACTGGCTATTATACTGCCAAGATTTATAGGGGTATATGGTGTTTATTATGCAGAGCCAATTGCTGATATTCTTTCCGTTACTGCGACTACAATTATTTTTATTGTTTTTTATATAAAGATGATATATAATCATGTGAAAAAGAAAATATGATATAAAAATGATAGCAATATTATTTGTTGAATAAGGAGGGGTTATAATGAATCATTTTATAATTACAACAGATAGTACGGTAGATTTACCAACGGAATATTTAGAAAGAAATCGAAATCAGGTATTATCCTTATCCTATATTATGGATGGCGAAATCTATGATGATTTACATGGACTTGCAAGCGGCGAATTCTATGATAGAATGAGAAATGGTGCATTGCCAACAACTTCACAGTTTAACCCCAAAGAAGCTGTGGAGATGTTTAAAAAAATATTAAAAGAAGGTGTAGATATTCTGCATATTGGATTTTCTTCAGGTTTAAGTGGAAGTTTTAATAGTGCACGTATTGCGGCTGAAGAATTAATGGAAGTATATCCGGAACGAACGATTAAAGTAGTGGATTCTTTGGGCGCATCAATGGGAGAAGGTCTATTATTATACAAGGCAAATGAATGGAAACAGCAAGGGAAATCCCTAGAAGAAATATATATCCTTGCAGAGAAACTCAAGCTTCATATTTGTCATAATTTTACGGTAGATGATTTGAATCATTTACATCGTGGAGGGCGTATCTCTAAAGCCACAGCGATAATCGGTACGATGGTAAATATGAAGCCAGTCTTACATATGGATGAATATGGTCATTTGGTTAGTATTGGGAAGGTGAGAGGACGAAAAAAATCTTTACTAGACCTAATCGATCGGATGGAAGAGCAGATGAAAGGATATGAGAATGATATAATCATGATTAGTCATGGGGATTGTGAAGAAGATGCACAATTTGTGAAGCAACATGTAGAAGAACGATTTGGAATTCACAATTTTATGATACATCCGGTAGGACCTGTAATAGGAACACATTCAGGACCAGGTACGATTGCGTTATTCTTTGTAGGAAAACGAGTATAAAAAAGGATTGACATTGATTCATAATAATAGTAAAATAACAAGGTGTGATATGCGGAAGTGTCGGAACTGGCAGACGAGCAAGACTAAGGATCTTGTGAGCAATGCGCTCGTGTGGGTTCAAGTCCCATCTTCCGCAGTTTAATAAAAATCCGGAATCCTATTCGTATGAAGGATTTTGGATTTTTTGTTTTAAATAATATTAAAAAGAGGGGAATAATATTATGAATGATAAATGTTGTAATCACGGTACACAGGAAAACAATTCTATAGATTTATATTTTGTGGGGGAAAATCCATCTACCTCATTTAATTCTAGTAGTGTCTATCCTCAAATTGATGACTCTGCTTTTATTAGTCCGTTTTCAAGTGTAATTGGAGACGTTAAAATTGAAAAAAACGTATTTTTGGGATGTAATGTAACTGTCAGAGCGGATGAGGGCAGTCCATTTCATATTGGATGTAATGCAAACCTTCAAGATGGAGTCATACTGCATGGTTTAAGAGATGTTAAATATACAGTCGGAAACAAAGAATATTCGATTTATGTAGGAGATGAAGCAAGCATTGCCCATGGTGCATTATTACATGGCCCATGTGTCATTGGGGATCGTACATTTGTAGGATTTAATAGTGTAGTATTTAATGCTATTGTAGAATCAGATTGTTACATAGATGTAGGTGCAATTATAACAAATGGGGTTACTGTTGCGAGTCATAAATATGTTCCACTAGGTGCAATTATAGATTCACAGGAGAAGGCAGATGCATTGTGTTCCATAACAGAAGATAAACAAGCATTTGCAGAAAAAGTTGTGAAGGTGAATACAGAACTAGCAGATTCATTTACATTAAAGTTCGGTGATACGCGTTGCAGCTGTGGCATTTGCTGTGATGGAGAGACTTTACCAAAAAAGGAAAAGAACGCTTCTTTTTCTGAATAGCTTTGGAATTAATTTTTTGCTTATTCTATCCTACTGTTGTATCTTTTATGCAAGGTACGATGGGGGTGTTACTATATAGGGAGTGGTATCGAAGTGGTCATAACGGGGCGCACTCGAAATGCGTTTGGGGGCAACCCCACGTGGGTTCGAATCCCACCCACTCCGTCATTGGGAAATCCTGTAGCCAAGGTGGGCATACACGTTGGCTGTAGTGGAAAAATAGCTGTGTCCAAGCCGTTCCTGTATCTGCTTCATGGGTACGCCATTGGCAAGCAAAAGGCTTGCACAGCTATGTCCATACATTATAATAAAGACAAATCGGAAAACCCGCATGAATAAAGGGTTTTAAGGTTTGTCTTTATTTCCCCCCATCTTTCCCTATCAAAAAAACGACACGAAAAATGGTGTCAGAAAGTGAAATATTACATTAACGACAAAAAAACAGGGGGTTATTATGGCAACTATAAACGAGGTTTTTACAGAAGTGGCTTTGAACGAGCGAATCGGTTCGCACGAACGTACTTTTGCACCCAAGAAAAAGACTTGGCAAAGCTATTTAACCTCAAAGAAGCCGCCAAACCGCTGAATTTCCTCACCGATAACGGTATTACCAATTATGATGAGCTGGCAGAAAAAGCAGAGAATACCGAGCATGAAAGTGAGCTTGCCAATTCCGGTGCTTCTCGTACAAATTCTGTGCTTCTTGTCTGTGTCAGATGACACCAACTCAAATCCTCACATACACCGAGGATTGAAACACCAATCCGTCCGTCTCAAAGCTTGCATTGCCACCGTGTTTTTTTGCCATGGCGGTCACCGAGGCAAGCCCTGTTCCCACCTCGTTACGCTTGCTGGAGAGAAACTTCTCGCCGCTTTTTGACACCGCTCCGTTAAAGCTGTTGTCCATGGTGACCGTCAGTGTTTCGTATTGCTGGCGACTACGCAGGCGTATAAATTTGTCGCCCTCGGTCATGCGATTACAGGCTTC
>JAVXHY010000034.1:0-9473 GCA_036656615.1 Lachnospiraceae bacterium
ACATGCTAAATCTATGTTTTTGTGGAGATAAGAGTAAAAAGCTATAAATGAAATAATTTCGTATCTAAATTGAAACCTTTGAAGCAATTTCCCCCTGCTTTTTATAAATACTATGAGCTGGTATATATCCACGAATCATTGATAGTGGATATATATTTGTGTGACTTCCAACTACACTGCCCGGATTTAATACCGTTCCACACCCCACTTCTACCTCGTCACCTAACATAGCACCAAACTTTTTAAGACCAGTTTCTATTTTTCCTTCTGGAGTTGCAATAGTAGTCAATTTTTTATCAGATTTTACATTAGAAGTAATCGAACCCGCACCCATATGACTTTTATATCCAAGGATAGAATCTCCCACATAATTATAATGAGGCACCTGAACTTTGTTAAACAAAATCACATTTTTTAATTCTGTAGAATTCCCAACCACTGCACCTTCACCTACAATGGCATTTCCACGAATAAAGGCACAGTGTCTGATTTCTGCATGTTCTCCTATAATAGCAGGACCGGTAATCGAAGCACTTGGAGCAATCACAGCCGATTTTGCAATCCAAATATTTTCCCCTTTTTGTTCATAATCATTTTTGTTAAGTCCAGCCCCTAACTCTAAAATAAAAGCTCCTATCTTTGGAAGAACTTCCCAAGGGTAGGTAACATCCTTAAAAATATCCCTTGCAATTGTTTGATCTAAATTATACATTTCTTTCACTGTCATCTCTATCATCTTTATCCTTGTCTCCTATTCTATTTTTTAAAGTGTGGAATATCTTTCGTCAGGTCGTAAAACCGTGCCACTTGATCAAAACAATTTCGCAGTACATATTGATTATTTACAGTTAGTACTCCTTGCGTACGGCTTTTAATAAAATTCTCCAACTTTACCATATATTCCTCAGAAGTAATTTCTCCATCTGCCACATAATTTAATCCTTTTTCCCAGCTTGCCGTCAACTCCGCATTCAATAAAGACTTAATAGAATGATTTACCACATCAAAAATCATTTCACCCAACAAAGTGGGTGTAATAATCTGAGTCTTTTTATTCAATCCCAAATACTGAATGTGAATGAGTTTTTTTAGTATTTCAGCGCGTGTAGCACTGGTTCCAATACCACTGCCTTTGATTTGTGCCCGTAATTCTTCATCTTCTATTAATTGTCCCGCACTCTCCATAGCAAGAATGATAGAACCAGAATTGTATCTTTTGGGCGGAGAAGTTTCTCCCTCCTTTATATCCAATGATTTGACCGGAAGCACCGCTCCCTTTTTTATATTTTTAATTACTTCAAAAAAATTCACATCCAAACCATTTCCGGGCTCTTCCATTCCCTCTGTTGTATCATCCTTGTTCTCAGCTGGCCTTCTCTGTATGGGAACTCCAGCAACCTTTAGATATCCTTCCTTTGCCAGTACTTTAAAACTAGAGAAGAACTGTTCTTCTTTCATTTTAGTTGTAATACTTACTTTTTGATAAATGGCAGGTGGATAAAATATACTAAGAAATCGTCTTACAATGGTATCATACACTTGCTGTGTTGTAGGTGATACCGATGCTAATGCCTGCAATCCCTGTCCAGTTGGTATGATTGCATAATGATCTGTGATTTGCTTATCATTCACGTAACGTGTTTTTTCTAAGCCTTTATGACTTCCAAATCCAACGATTTCTTTTAAAAACGGTGCTGCCATCATATACTTAGACAGGCCATTTAAATTCTTATGTATTTCCTTTGCTACTGATGTAGACAATACCCTTGCATCCGTTCTTGGATAAGTTACTAACTTTTTTTCATATAATTCCTGTACAATCCGAAGGGTTTCATCCGGACTTATTTTAAACCGCTTAGAACTTTCATTTTGAAGCTCTGCTAAATTATATAGTAAAGGTGGATTTTTCTTTTCCTGTTTTTTCTCAATAGCTGTCACCTGACATTCCAAAGGCTTAGAATTACTTAAATACAAAATTAGCTGCTCTGCTGTTTCTTTTTCTTTGAATCCATTTTCTTTGTAAAGCTCTTGAGCCTCAAAATACCGAGATCCTTTCACCCCACGCCATTCTCCTTCAAAAGTCTGACCATTGATATCCACCGTACTAAGCACTCTATAAAAAGGAGTTTTTACAAAGTCACGAATTTCCCGTTCTCGTCGTACTACCATTCCTAGAACGCAAGTCATTACACGTCCCACAGAAAGAACTGTATATTTGGTTTTTAAATAATTAGAAATACTATTTCCATATTTGAGCGTTAAAAGTCTAGAAAAATTAATTCCCATTAAATAATCTTCTTTCGCCCTTAAATATGCCGAAGCACCTAAGTTATCATACTCTGATAAATTTTTTGCTTCTTTAATTCCACGTAATATTTCATCCTCTGTTTGTGAGTCAATCCAAACTCTTTTTTTTGTCTTGCCTTTGACATTTGCCATTTGATCCACTAAACGATAAATATATTCTCCCTCTCGTCCAGAGTCAGTACACACGTAAATAGTGTCCACATCCGATCGGTTCAATACACCTTTTACGATAGCAAACTGCTTGGCTACAGCTGGAATCACTTCATATTTGAATTTCTGTGGTATAAAGGGTAATGTTTCTAAGCTCCATTTTTTTAATTTACTATCGTATTGTTCTGGATAACTCATTGTCACTAAATGCCCCACACACCATGTTACAATTGCATCCTCTGACTCTAAATACCCATCTTTTCTTTTGGTGTTTAATTTCAATGCCTTTGCAAATTCTTGGGCAACACTTGGTTTTTCAGCAATATATAAAGATTTCCCCATTATACCACCATAAATTTATACATAGTTTTAGTTCGGTACACATCGCCAGCTTTACATATAGGTCCTTTAAAATGCTCTTGATTTACTGCATCCGGGAAAAATTGAGTTTCAAAACAAACACCACTTCTTCTTTGATAAACTACATTTTCCTTCCCCACATCTGTTCCATCCAAAAAATTTCCTGTATAAAGCTGCATACCTGGACGATCTGTATATACTTCCATTAAAATACCCCTGTGGTCTGCCTGCATCTCTGCGACCTTAGAAAACATGCCACAATTATTAAGAGCCCAATTCTGATCATAGCCTTGACCAAAATCTAATGCCTCATATGGTAGATCAATATCTCTTCCCAATAATTTCATCTCATTAAAATCCATTGGTGTCCCCTCAACTTCAACCAATTCCCCAGTTGGAATTAATTGTGAATCTGTTCTCGTATAATAAGAAGCATCTATCCATACCCCTTGATCTAATATGGTTCCCCAGTCATGACCATTTAAATTAAAATAACTGTGGTTGGTCATATTAATAACGGTATCTTCATTTGGTGTGCTGAAGTATTCAATTTGAATACCATTATCCTTTGTAACGGTGTAGGTCACTTCCATATCCAAAGCTCCTGGATATCCCTGATCTCCATTGGGACTATGAAGTGTCAAGGTAATGCTCGTCTCACTTTTTGATCTCACCTGCCACATTCGCTGATTATAATAATGGAATCCACTATGAAGATTACTGCCATTATTATTATTTTCCAATTGATATGCCTTCCCGTTCAGAGAAAATCTAGCATGACCAATTCTATTTGCATTACGCCCTATCGTTGCACCATAAAAATTCTTTCCACCCATTTCATAATCTCTCACATCACCAAATCCCAAGACCACATCTACTAATTCGTTATTTCTATCTGGCACAAAAAGGCTTACTAATGTAGCACCATAATCACTAACTGCAAGCTGCATACCATTTTTATTTGTCATGATATATAAACTGGCTTCCTCACCCTTTGCAGTATTTCCAAATGATTCTTTTTTTAGTTTTGTTACTTCATTATTCATATTTGCGCTCCCTTACTATTATTTTTAACTTTATTTATTTCTCAATGAATTCCAAATTCGCTGAAATATAGATACTTTTTTTCCTGGATTTCTTGTCATATTCAATGCCTCATCCATAAATATTTCTTGTGAATTTACCTTTTCTTTTTTTTGTTCTATGAGTTTGTATGTTCCATCTCTAGTCATAACTCTAGATTTCACATTGTCCGCCAGGATAATTTCAAACTGTCGGTTAATTCTATTTTTAATTTCTGAATCTAATATTGGACAGGCCACCTCTACTCTTTTTTGAGTATTTCTAGTCATCATATCTGCTGAACCAATATAGATCTTTTGTTCCATTCCTGTTCCAAAACTAAAAATTCTAGGATGCTCAAGAAATCTTCCTACTACATTCATGACAGAAACATTTTCCGTTTCACCTTCAATATCCGGTAATATACAGCAAATGCCTCGTACAATTAATTGAACCTTCACACCAGCTTTAGAAGCCTTAGCCACTTTCTTTATAAAATCAAAATCTGTGAGTGAATTCATTTTCATAACAATGCGTCCATTTTTTCCTTTAGTAATCTCATCATCTATCAATTGGAGAATAACACGCTTCAAACTTGTAGGTGAAACAATTAGGTGTTTATAATCTCCATCCAAATTACCAATGGACATATTTTTAAAGAACGCAGCTGCATCCATACCTATTGCTTGATTTCCTGTCATAAGACATAAATCCGTGTACATGGTTGCCGTTTTTTCATTATAATTACCTGTGCCAACTTGAGTAATATATTGTATTTCATTCTTATTTCTATAAGTAATTAGACAAATCTTAGAATGTACTTTATAATCTTCAAATCCATAAATTATTCTACATCCTGCTTCCTCTAAACGTTCTGACCAGTCAATATTATTTTGTTCATCAAAACGTGCCCGAAGCTCTATCAAAACAGTAACTTCTTTTCCATTTTCTGCTGCTGCACACAAGTACTCCACCAATCGTGTCTTTTTTGCTAGACGATAGATAGTTATTTTAATCGTAATGACACTGCTATCTACAGAAGCTTCTCTGATAAGCTGTAAAAAAGGTTCCATACTTTCATATGGATATGACAGCAGTACATCCTTTCGCTTCACTTGCTTCATCATACTGCCCTCCTGTACCATAGGAGAAGGCTGCGGTACAAATGAGGGATATATTAACGAGCGTCTCATAGACAAAGGAACTTTATCTACAACGGAAAATATATATGCAAGCTTCATCGGAATTTTTGTACGAAATATCTGTTTCGGAGTAATATTAAACTTATCACATAAGAATTCTTGTGTATGTTCATTTAAAGGCTCTGCTGCCTCTAATCTCACTACGGCCATTCTACGTCTCTTATGTAGCGTCTTTTTCATGCGAAAGCGAAAATCTTCATTCACATCAAACGCCTCATCATCTGGCGAAATATCTGCATTTCTTGTAACACATATATAGTTCTTATTCGACACCTCATATTGTGCAAAAATAACTTCAAAATATTCTAATATTACCTTTTCCATTCGAATATAACGAATACCATGCCCTGGCAAGTATAAAATATCTGATACAAATTGCGGTACCGGTACAATGCCAATCATAGATTTATCTTCATTTTTTAGATTGGCAATCACATAAATTTCTTTATTCAGTAAATGTGGAAACGGATGATTAGCATCAACAATTTGTGGGGACAAAATAGGAAGTATTTGATCTTTAAAATACTTCTTTACATATTTCTTTTCTTTTTGTTCTAATTCTTTAAAATCCAACCCGCATACTCCATAGGGATGCAGTTCTTTTTTTATACTTGCATATGTCTTATCTCTTTCCTTATACAAGGGAGCAACTACATCATAAATCATGGAAAGCTGTTCTTTTGGATTCAAACCCGAACGTTCATCCACTCCTTGCTCACCCAATGATGCCATATCATAAAGACTTCCCACTCGAATCATAAAAAATTCATCCAAATTACTTGTAAATATAGAAACAAATTTCATTCTCTCTAATAAAGGAACGCTTCTATCTTGTGCTTCCTGTAATACTCTTTCGTTGAATCTTAACCAAGACAGTTCTCGATTCTGCGTAAAATTACACATTTTGGGATTCATTTTATTCTTCTCTCCTATATGTTTCGATTATTCTGTCATAAGTGTTCCTTCATATTTTACCACTATTTGATTTGAAATCATACATTTTTTTAGAAACTCCAAAAAAGATCTTTGTAATACAGTATTCACACGTGTAAATGTCTGTTTTACAAAAATCTTTTCTTCATAAACTATTTTGCTTTAATATATCCTTTTGCTGTTAAGGTTTCTGCACACAAAACTGCTCCACCTGCAGCACCCCTGATTGTATTGTGAGACAAGCCGACAAACTTAAAATCATATACCTTATCTTCACGTAAACGTCCTACAGAAACACCCATTCCATTCTCATAATCCACATCCAAATTCACCTGCGGTCTATTATCATCTTCTAAATATTGAATGAATTGTTTCGGTGCACTTGGAAGTCCAAGTTCTTGTGGTAAACCTTTAAATCCATTTAATCTATCTATTAGTTGTTCTTTTGTTGGTTTTTTTGCAAATCTAACAAAAACTGCAGCTGTATGTCCGTTTAAAACAGGTACCCGGATACATTGTGTTGTAATCACAGGCAACTCTGCTTTTACAATTTCATCTCCTACTAATTTTCCCCAGATACGAAGTGGCTCCTGCTCACTCTTTTCTTCTTCGCCGCCAATATAAGGAATAATATTTTCTACCATCTCCGGCCATTCTGCAAATGTCTTTCCAGAGCCTGAAATTGCCTGATAGGTTGTTGCTACTACTTCTATCGGTTCAAATTCCTTCCAAGCAGTTAATACAGGTGCGTAACTTTGAATAGAACAATTTGGTTTTACAGCTACAAAGCCTTTCGTAGTCCCCAAACGTTTCTTTTGCACTTCGATAATTCCAAAATGTTCTGGATTAATCTCTGGAACAACCATAGGAACATCCTTTGTCCAACGATGTGCACTATTATTGGAAACAACAGGTGTCTCTGTTTTTGCATATGCATCTTCAATTGACTGAATTTCCTCTTTAGACATATCTACTGCACTAAAGACAAAATCAACCAAAGCTGCTACCTTCTCTACTTCCACCACATTCATCACTACTAATTCTTTCACTGCTTCAGGCATTGGTGTCGGCATCTTCCATCGTTCTCCAACTGCTTCCCTATATGTCTTTCCAGCAGATCTGCCACTTGCTGCAACTACTGCAACTTCATACCAAGGATGGTTATCTAAAAGCGAAATAAACCGCTGTCCTACCATTCCTGTAGCTCCAAGAATACCTACTCTTAATTTTTTTTCCATAACACTCTCCTCCTCTTTTATCCTACCCTCACATACATATGTATATTGGCAACATATTACACTTTTTCACATCAAATTGCAAGCATAAATAATAGTTTCACATACATTTTACAGTTTCTTTTACGATTCTTGTAGGTACTCTGTGTGAATTTCAATAACCTGTTCCATGGCATCTTTACCTGGTGCTCCAAGAGTTATACGTTTATTTACGCATGTTTTCATGCTAAGTGCTTCATAAATATCTTCCTGAAATACTGGTGAAATTGCCTTAAAATCCTGCAATGGCATATCATCCAAAGGAATATCTCTTTCAATACATTGAAGTACTAATTGTCCCACAATCCCATGCGCATCTCGAAATGGAACTCCGTGATTAACTAAATAGTCGGCTGCATCCGTTGCATTAGTAAATCCATTCTTAGCACTAACTTCCATTACATCTTTATGAAACTTAATGGTACGTAACATTCCTGTAAAAAGTGCAATACATCCCTTTGTGGTATCTAAAGCATCAAAAGCAAATTCCTTATCTTCCTGCATATCTTTATTGTAAGCTAATGGAATTCCTTTCATGGTAGTTAAAATAGACATCAAAGCTCCGTATACTCTTCCCGTCTTTCCACGAACTAGTTCTGCAATATCTGGGTTCTTCTTTTGTGGCATAATACTGCTTCCTGTACTATAGGAATCATCAATTTCAACAAAACGATATTCGTTGGTATTCCATATAATGATTTCTTCTGAAAAACGACTCAAATGCATCATAATGGTAGATAAAGCAGCCATTAACTCTATCATATAATCACGATCAGAAACCGAATCCATACTATTCAAGGTAGGTCCATCAAATCCCAATAATTCTGCTGTATAATCACGATCTAATGGGTAGGTTGTTCCAGCCAAAGCTCCGGCCCCCAGGGGACATAAATTAAGTCGCTTATAGATATCATCTAACCGGCTGCGGTCTCTTTTAAACATTTCAAAATAAGCACCCAAATGATGAGCCAAGGTAATTGGCTGTGCTTTCTGTAAATGAGTAAACCCAGGCATAAAAGTCTGCGTATGCTCCTTCATCAATTCCAATAATACTGTTAACAGTTCTTTTAATAATTTCTGAAGTTCTAGTATCTCATCTCTAGTATATAGCTTCATATCCAACGCCACTTGATCATTCCGACTTCTTCCGGTATGTAACTTTTTACCTGGTTCTCCAATACGGTCAATTAATGTTGCCTCTACGAAACTATGAATATCCTCATATTGCTCTGTAATTTCAAGTTTCCCACTTTCAACATCTTCTAGGATTTGCTCCAGTCCTTGCATGATGATCTGTTGTTCAGCCTCCGTCAATATCTTCTGCTTGGCCAACATTCTAACATGTGCCACACTTCCTTTTATGTCATGAGCATATAACTTTTTATCAAATGAAATCGATGCATTAAAATTATAAACTAATTGATCCGTTTCTTTTGTGAAACGGCCTCCCCAAAGCTGTGCCATATGGATTTCCTCTTTTCTTTTTTATAATTGTTTTGCTGCTTCACGTTCTCGTTTGGAGAACTCACACCCACAATAATCTTGCCGATATAGGCCATATATTTTCGATAATTCAATGGATCGTTTGTATCCATTCTTTTTTTTGAAATCAGATGGCAGATAAGATACTCCAAAGGTTTCACCCAATCTGTGACCAATTTCATTTAACTTTTCCGCATTTTTCATTGGACTAATGCTTAAGGTTGTTGTGAAATAATCATAGTTTCCATCCGCTGCCATACTTGCTGCTTCCTTTAGGCGAAGTTCATAACAGGCAAAGCATCTTTCTCCACCCTCCTTATTCCCTTCCATTCCTCTAATTGCCTTGTAATACTTATCTTTTTCATAATTTCCCCCACAAAAGCTAATTGGATATTGTGATTGAAGTTGATTAATTAGCACCTGCTGTTCTAGCATACGCTTGGTATATTCGCTTTCTGGAGCAATATTCGGATTGTAGTAAAATACAGTCATTTTAAAATATTTAGAAAGATATTCTAAAACATAACTGCTGCAAGGAGCACAGCAACTATGCAACAGAAGCGTTGGAACTTTTTCCTGTTTCTGAATTTCTAATAATAAACGATCCAATTCTCTTTGGTAATTCATCTCTATCCTACCTTATTTTAACATTCTATGACATATATTATAATAGATTTCAGACATACCGTCAAAGTATTTTATT
>JAVXHY010000035.1:0-8831 GCA_036656615.1 Lachnospiraceae bacterium
ATAAAAGTTATTAATATAACAATTAATGTAGTAATAGTTCAGCCATAATACATGCTAATTATAACTGTATCTCTTTCTCTTCTAGTTTCGCATAGACAATTCCTCTAAATAATATATAAATTACAGAAGTAAAAGGAATAAATAAAAGCATTCCTACGATACCCATTAAGCTTGCACCTACGCTTACTGCAACCAGTACCCATATGGAAGGAAGTCCTATGGACCCACCCACTACATGAGGATAAATCAGATTTCCTTCTACCTGTTGAATAACTAAGAATAGCACTACAAAAATCAAAGCCTGAGTTGGATTGACCATTAAAATCAAGAATGCTCCAACAGCACATCCAATAAAAGCTCCAAATATAGGAATCAACGCGGTAAATGCAATGAGAATTCCTACTAGCATTGCATAAGGAAGTTTCAAGAGTCCCATAGCTATAAAAAATAAAGATCCCAATATAATTGCTTCTAAGCACTGTCCGGTTAAAAAGTTAGAAAAGGTCTTATACGTCAAAGCACTAATATTTAACATAATTTCCACTTTTTCCTTTGTCAAATATGCATATAGAACCTTTTTGATTTGAAGCGTTAATTTTTCTTTCTGTAATACAATATAACAAGCAAAGACAAACGAAATAAAAAAAGTTGTTACCCCATTAATAATACTTTTTGCTGCGGCAAACGAAACATCTAGAACACTTCCTGCTCCCATTTTAAAGAAATTAACACTGGCATTTACTATTTTTTCCCAATTAAATTGTAAACTATTGATCCATTTTACAACATCTCTATTATTACGAAACAACTCTTCCATCCATTCTTGTACTTTTGGAACAAATCCTTGAATATCACCTGCCAGTCTCGCAAAAGTTGTCCCCAACTGTGGTACTACAATAAAAACAACAATTCCCACTACACTAATCACTAACAACAGCGTAATAAGCAGACACATGGGTCTAGCTAATTTTTTTAGAATTTTCCCTCTTCCATTCTTTGGTGAAAATAAGGTTCTCTCCAAAAAATTCATTGGCACATTTAATACAAATGCAAATCCAGCTCCTAATACAAATGGAAAAATAATATTAAATACAAATCCCAATGCCTCAAGCACAATATCATATTTCCAAAGTCCTACTAATATGCATATGGTTAATATAATCAACCCTCTTAACTTTTTTAAATTTTCCTTGCTGAACTCCATCATTTTCTACCTCTCTGATTTTTCTATTGTAACCAAAAGACTATGATAGCATTCTAACATACTATCATAGTCTCTTCATTAGTTTTTTTATTTTATTCTAATTTGTAATAACCAGTTCTGTTTCCTTGTCAAAAACATGAATCTTCTCTGCATCAAATGCAAATTTCACTGTATCTCCTGTTCTCGCAGTGGTTCTTGGATCAACCCTTGCCGTCATACTTGCACCTTCATAATCAAAATACAAATATACTTCTGCCCCTAACATTTCATATACACGAATAGTAGCGTCTATTACTGTTTTGGGTGAGGATTCGATAAACATTTGCTCATCATGAACATCTTCTGGTCTAATACCTAGTGTCACTGTTTTTCCTGCATATCCACCCTCAATTAATTTTTTTGATTTGGCTGGTGGAAGTTCAATATCTGCAGGTCCGATTTTCAAGGTCACCGTTTCTCCACTCACCTGACATAGCGCATCTAAGAAATTCATTTGTGGCGAGCCAATAAATCCAGCAACAAATAAATTCTTTGGTGTATCATATAGCACTTGTGGTGTATCTACCTGCTGCACAATACCTGCATTCATAACAACGATTCTCGTTCCCAGCGTCATTGCTTCTGTCTGGTCATGTGTAACATAGATAATGGTAGTTCCCAGTCTTTGATGCAGTTTGGAAATTTCAATTCTCATCTGTCCTCTTAACTTCGCATCCAGATTAGAGAGCGGTTCATCCATAAGAAATACCTTTGGATCACGAACAATAGCACGGCCCATGGCTACACGCTGTCTTTGTCCACCAGATAATGCTTTCGGTTTACGATCTAACAAAGACTCTAAATCAAGAATTCTTGCTGCTTCGCGAACCATTTTATCAATCTCCGCCTTTGGCATCTTTCTAAGCTTTAACCCAAATGCCATATTATCATATACCGTCATATGTGGATATAACGCATAGTTTTGAAATACCATTGCAATGTCCCTGTCTTTTGGTTCTACATCATTTACCATCTTATCAGCAATAAATAATTCCCCTGATGAAATTTCTTCTAAACCTGCTACCATACGTAGTGTAGTTGATTTTCCACAACCTGATGGTCCTACAAATATAATAAACTCTTTGTCCTCAATTTCAAGATTAAAATCTTTAACCGCTTCGAATCCATTTGGATAAACTTTATTAATATGTTTGAGTGATAAACTTGCCATTTTTAAATTTTCCTCCTAAGGTTTATGTTTTATTCTTTCTAAAGTATATAAAAAAAGTTCAACTTGGTCTATCACCGAGTTGAACAAAATTTTTTCTAATATATATACAAGTTGACGAAATATCCTTATATCAAAGCCTGATATACCTCTCTTTTCCCTATCCCTCTGTCTTTTGCCACTACTCTCATAGCCTCTTTTTTATCAATTCCCTGCTGCATATAATGTTCCACATGGGCTTCGATACTCATTGTTTCCCATTTTTCTTGGTTTTCCTGTTGTATCTGTTCCCTGCTTTTTCCTTCCAACACCAATACACATTCCCCTTTTGGTGTTTTCTCTTCATAGTAAAGTATTGCCTCTTCTATGGTAGTAACAAACGCAATTTCAAATTTCTTGGTCAACTCTCGACACACAGTCATGCGACGATTCCCCAGTATTTCCAATAATTCTTTTAATGTTTTAATCAAACGGTGGGGTGCTTCATACAAGACCATCGTCCTAGTCTCTCGTTCCAATTCTTTTAATACTGCTAGCTTTTCCTTTTTATCAGTTGGTAAAAAAGCTTCAAATGCAAATCTTCGTGTAGATAATCCTGAAAGTGTTAATGCAGTAATACATGCCGCTGCTCCTGGAAGAGAGGTAACTTCAATTCCTGCCTCATAACACATGTTCACCAGTTCTTCCCCTGGGTCTGATATCCCTGGTGTCCCAGCATCCGTAATCAAGGCAATATTAATTCCTTCTTGTAGTTTTTCGACTAATTTTTTCCCTTTTTCTATTTTATTAAATTCATGATAACTGGTCATGGGAACCTTAATATCATAGTGGTTTAAAAGTTTAATACTATTTCTAGTATCTTCAGCTGCAATAAGATCTACTTCCTTTAATGTACGCACTACACGAAACGTAATATCCTCAAGATTTCCAATTGGGGTAGCACATAAATATAATATTCCTGACATCATTTCTCCTTTTTCATACCCGAACTATGATTCACATAAAGAATCAATGGAGGTTCTACCCTCATGCGTGGATTTCCACCTCGCATACCTTCTATAAGCACCATATTAGGCTCTTTGTCTACATAGGGGTATACTAGCTGCATTCGTTTTGGTTCGAGCCCATATTTTGACATTTTCATTAATATTTCCGGCAGACGAAACGGTCTGTGTACCATGAAAAATCGCCCTCTAAATCCCAATATCTTGGCACTTTCCTTTAAGATATCATCCAAAGTACAAAGCACTTCATGTCTGGCAATTGTTTTCGTATTCTTGATATTTTGAAGTCCATGTTCTCCTATCATATATGGCGGATTGGTTGTAATGACATCAAAAGAGACAGGTCCAAACATACTGGCTGCCTCTTTTATATCTCCTGTTATGATATCAATCTTATGTTCCAAGTTATTATGTAACACGCTGCGTCGTGCCATATCAGCACTCTCGGTTTGAATCTCTAACCCGGTAAAATGTCCAGCTTGTGTCTTTGCTTCAAGTAAAATAGGTAAAATACCCGTTCCGGTCCCCATATCTAGTACCTGATCCCCAATTTTAATATGGGGTGAAGCAAAATCAGAAAGGAGTACTGCATCCATACCAAAACAAAACTTATCCGGATGCTGAATAATTTCATATCCTTTCAATTGTAAATCATCTAACCGTTCTCCTGGCTTTAGATTAGTTACCATCTAGCTTTGACTCTCCTTCGCCCTTTTCTAATTTTGCAAGCTCCTTCAGTTCTTCTTTCGATAACTTCACATCGTTTTTCTTACGTCTTGGTTTGAATTTTAATTCTTCTACTTTATATTCCCGAATCTCTTTTTCATCATTTTCCATAGTAACTATGACTTTCACCGTCTGACGTAGCACACTCATATTCTGCACCTGTCCACGAAGTCCTTCAACAGTTGTAACTATATCTCCCGTTGATGGCAAACGACCATTTAATTCTTCATAAGTTTCTTCTTCATTCGTAAGACAACACATAAGTCTTCCACATACACCAGAAATCTTTGTAGGATTCAACGATAAATTCTGTTCTTTCGCCATCTTAATGGATACCGGCGCAAATTCCGATAAATACGTATGACAGCACAAAGGTCGTCCACAAATACCGATTCCGCCACGAATTTTCGTCTCATCTCTTACGCCAATCTGACGAAGTTCGATTCTAGTACGAAATACAGCTGCCAAGTCTTTTACTAATTCACGAAAATCAATTCTGCCATCTGCAGTAAAATAAAATAATACTTTATTATTGTCAAAGGTATATTCCGCATCAATTAGTTTCATTTCCAACTCATGTTTGCGGATTTTCTCTAAACAAATGACGAATGCTTCTTTTTCTTTTTCTCTATTTTTTTCTTCTATTTTTTGATCTTCCTCTGTTGCAATTCGCATAACGGATTTTAAAGGCTGCATAATTTCTTCGTCTTTTACTTCTTTTGGTCCTGTCACAACATTGCCAAATTCAATTCCACGCGCCGTTTCCACAATCACCTGATTTCCCGTTTTGATATCCAAATTTCCCGGTGCAAAGAAATAAATCTTTCCTGCCGTGCGAAATCTTACACCAATTACTTTTGTCATGTTCTAATTCTCCTTTATTGTAAGCAATAATAATTCCATTACTAATTCAAAATTTACATTTGCATTCAAACGTGCTTTTGCCTTTTCTAAGCTTTCTATAATCGTTCCTATTCCCTCATAAGAACTCTTCATTGCCTGACGCTTAATATATTCAAGTTGATCACTAAAAACCACTCCATTTACATCCTTTGTTGCCTTATACAACAAGATATCTCTATACCAGATTGCAATAATATCTAAATAATCGTTAATCTCTAATTTGTATTTCATAATTCTTTTGATGGCATCTAGAATTTCACTGATTTCCATATCATTAATGTGCTTCAGCAATTGAACTGCCTCTTCTTTTATTTCATTAAAATAATCAGATGAAGAAAGCATAATAGCACGTCCCATATTACCTTGAGCAAAGGCCACACAAATATCTGCCTTATAATCCGGAACCTTCAATTCTTCCATTAGATATTTTTTGATCAGCCTATCTTTGATATTTTTCAGCTTCAACATCACACATCTTGACCGTATAGTCGGCAGAAGACTTTCTGCATTTTCAGTTAACAGCAACACAACCACATATTCTGGTGGTTCCTCTATTGTTTTAAGAAGCGCATTCTGTGCCTGCACAGACATCATATCCGCACAAGGTACAATATATATCTTGTATGGGCTGCTATATGGTTTAATCATAATATCATTATTAATTTGTTTTCTAATATCATCCACACTAATGGTATTCGGTTTTTCATGTGTTACCGAAATAATGTCCGGTTGATTATTATTCATTGCCTGTCTACAGGAATGGCATTCCTGACAAGGCTCTGCTCCACCTTTTTCACACTGCAAAGTCATAGCAAATAAATTTGCCAGCATTCTTTTTCCTGACCCTCGTTCCCCATTTATAATATATGCATGAGATACCTTGTCCATCTGTACTGCAGTCTGGATATATTCAATGATATCCTTATGTCCCACTACCCCTTTAAAACTACTCATTTCATTACCCATCTTTCTTTTATGATATATCGATTAATTATATCATAAATAAACTTTAATAAACAGTACAATTTCTTATGTATATTACGATTAACTCTCTTCTATTGTAAATCCTGCTTCTCCATATGCAGTCAATAGTCTTTGGACTTCCTCTGTCATCCGTTCCCCAGGAACAATAATCGGAATACCCGGTGGATATAGATACTGATACCGAGACGAAATATTAGAATCTTGATTTTGTTCTTTTATATTTTCCATTTCTGTACTGGTATAAACCATCTCCGGTCTTGGAAGTTCTCCAAACAAATATGGATCTTCACTCCTGTCCTCCAATGTACAATCAATTTCCTTAATTGCAGAAACAAAGCGATCAAAGCCTTCCTGCGTGTCTGCTATAGAAGTCATAGCCATAACATATGTTCCAGCCATCATTTCCAATTGTAACCGATATTCTGTCATCAATCTTTGATATAATTCTCTGCTTGTCAAATTGGTTCTATGGACCGATATAACAAATTTCGATTTATCATAGTGAATCATTTCTATTAATTTCAAATGTTTTAACCCTTTTAAACTATTGCGAGCTTCTTCCACACGCTTCACATATATTTCAAATAATTCTTTACCCCGATGTTCGAGTAAATTTAAACATGAATCCATACTGGCCATTAATATATAGGAAGGGCTGCTAGATTGAAAAATGCTTAGATATTTTTCTATTTTTCTCTGATCAACTAAATTCCCATTGATATGTAAAAGTGCTGTTTGAGTTAAAGAAGGCAAGGTCTTATGTAAGCTATGAATCACAATATCTGCTCCCCTTACATTTGAATTAGCTGGAAAATATTCATGGAAGCCAAAATGCGCTCCATGAGCTTCATCTACAATCAATGGAATATGATATTGATGTACCTCCCTGGCAATGGCATCAATATCCGATACCACACCGTCATAAGTAGGCGATACAATTACCACTGCCTGGACATCTGGATGTTGTGCTAAATGCGAGCTTACATCCTGTGCCGTAACCTCTCCATTTAAAAGCGTTTTCCTATCAAATTTGGGATACAAATAAATCGGTGTTAACCCTTGTAGGTAGACTGCATTATATACTGATTTATGACAATTTCTGCAAATCAAGATTTGACCACCTGGCTTTGTACATGACATGATGGCAGTTAAATTTCCCGCTGTGCTCCCATTCACTAAAAAATAAGTCTTTGTAGCACAATAAAGTCTTGCGCCTCGCTCTTGTGCTTGACGCAACACTCCATTAGCATGATGCAAATCATCAAACCCTTCAATTTCTGTAATATCCATGTTATAGGGAAGCATTGTTCCCAGTAATCTAGTATTTCTTTTATGTCCTGGCATATGGAATCCATAAAACCCAGATTCACCATATTCCTTTAGCAGTTCCTCTAATGTTTGATTTTTTTCTTTATTATTCATGCTTTTCTTGATCTTTGTGTAATCCTAGTATCAACAATATGATGCCTGTAATCCCAATACATGCCACACTCCAAGCTTCCATATGCTTCTCCTCTTTTCCACTTTTAGCTTTAACCGGTTCCATTAATGTTGCTATCACTGCATCAGCTATTAACTGTTGCCCTTTTTGATCTGGATGTAGACCATCCTGTTGTACATATTCCTCTACTCCTAAGTGAGATAAATCTGCAATTTTATAATGATATACTTTAGCATTTTGCTCAATAATCTGATTCATTTTATTAATGACACGAATGACAACCTTATTCATTGATTCAGGTAAGTCTAATCCTCCTGTTGGATTATAAATATTTGTTACTATGATTGGAGTAGCATCCCTCTTGTGATAATTGATTATTTCCATCGTTTGTTTCCACTCTTCTTCAAATTCCTCATAATCCCATTCATTCAAAGTTGTTAACACCGCAAAAACAAGAGTTGGATGCTTCTGAACCTCTTCATTCAGCATGGTCATTGCATCATCTAATTGGTGAAACTTTTCTGTTCTATTTAATATCTTTTGACAGACATCTTTAAACTCATCCATCAAATCATTTGATCCTATGGTAATAGTTATTAACTCTGCTTTATTTAGTATATCAAGTACTTCCTTATCTGTCAAAATGTTATAATTTAACTCCGCTGTACAAATTCCATTTTTTGTTTTATCCGTTAGATTCACCTTTTGATCAAGTCGATTTTGCAGGTATTCCTGCATCAGATCTGGGTATGCCTTTAAGTCACTGTGATTAGTCGTATAACCTTTTGCTATGCTGTCTCCAAGTGATAAATATTCAAAACAGTCCTTATTTTCTGCCTTTACTGATAATATAAATTGTGAAAAGAAAATACAACTAATGACCATAGCCGTAAGCCTTCTGCTTTTTTGCATAACCATTATTACACCCATACCCCTATTAACCTTATGCATCATCTATAGTATATGTCAAACTTTACATTTTATTCACTCTAGTTGAAAGGTATTTACCATATTTCAAATTCTATCCATATGAAAATCTCAATCAGCATTTTTGATTAATGGTCATGATCCAATTTATATTTTTATCCAGTACATTATTATAGTTAATTACATTATTTCTAATTTTCCCAAATAAAAAACCTCTTAATCACTGTAAATACAGCATATCAAGAGGTTTTGTTCCATGCGGACAAAGGGACTTTCTTGGTATTAAATGATATGAATTTTATTGCTTAAATACTGTGAAAGGCTTGTATTACGCCTTTTCTGCTAAGCAGCATAAAGTTATTTGCCCCATTTTTGCCCCATCTAAAACGCTTATTTTTGAAAGCTAAATCTGTTAACTCACATACATCTGTATGC
>JAVXHY010000036.1:0-6038 GCA_036656615.1 Lachnospiraceae bacterium
TCCTATATGATAGGAGGAAAGGTATAGATCATATAGTTGTTCTTTCCATGGCGTTTCACATCATAAAGTGCCATATCTGCTTGCTTGTACAATATATCAAAGGTATCCTCAGTGGAATGGCTTACGGCAGCACCAATGCTTCCATGAAGAGGATAGTCCTCGTTTTCGCCTACATGCAGTGCAGACAGCCTGTTAACTAATGCATGTAGAGTATCCTTGAACTTTTGCATACACTTTATATCCTGTAAAAACACAAGAAATTCATCACCGCCGACACGACCAATCAAAGCATCCGGGCCAAAATGGGTACGCAAGACATTGGCGAAGGATTGAATGGTCAGGTCACCTTGTATATGACCTAGGGTATCATTAATTATTTTCAGGTCATCCACATCAATCATAATAAATGCACAGGGAGTGTCCTGCTTGGTCATCAAAACATTCTTGATCCGTTTTTTTAGGGCTGTTCGGTTATACAAATCCGTGAGTCCATCTGTTTCAGCCTGTTTGAGCATGTCTATTTCTTTCATTTTGGTTTGGTTAATATCTTGGAACAGAACGTAGACTAGCACGTCCTCTGTATAAGGGTCTGCAACTAGTTCCACGGTGATACTTACCCATTTAGGATGACCGCAACATAAAATGGGTACTTGGATCTCTTTTTCAGTTTTACCATTTGCAAAATCAGCTAGCATACAATCCCGACTGAAAAATTCGTGTATGGCATCGCTATCCTTTGGCATTATCAGCTCTTTTATTGCAGTATTTAGTAGCTCTAGCGGATCTCCCTCTAAGATATTGGAGATACAAGGGAGACCAAGTCCGCCCACATCAGTGATTTTTACAGTGGTCAGATTGGCTTTAATGTGCAGTACCGCCTCTTTGGAAAGTTGATTGACATGCTGGTTTATACGCTCAAAAGCAAGCTCCTTTTCGTATTGCTTTGTAATATCTACAAAGGAAATGACGGCATAAGACGGGCAGTTTTGCTCATCAAAAATTACATTGCCATCAAAACGATACCAGCCCCATAGTTTCTTGTTTATTTTCATTTTGATAATGGCTTTTGCGGTAGGGGTTCCGCGAATCAGCTTTTGATAAAAGTTAATGGTAATCTGCTCAGATTCTTTGGCAAGCCAATCTTGTCCAATATAGCAATCTGGAACATTATGCTGAACTGCTTCCACGGAAAATGCCTTAGCGGTACTGGGCTGGAGGATGGCGATTCTGTTTTTGATATCGTATTTAATAATGTACCGGTCGGAATGGGATACGACCACTTGAAATAGCTCTTCATTTTGTCGCAATTTCTCATTCTCCAGTTCTTGCTCATACTGGCGAGTAACATTTTCAATGGAAATTATCGCTGAGATGGGTGTACCAGTGCTGTCAAAGAGTGTAGTGAAATGAGTGCGATACCAACCAAATGCACTATTTTCCAGTTTACGGCACAGGGTAATGCATCCCGTTTTTTCACCATTTTCAATTGCGGAATGGAAAGAAAGCAGATCCTTCGTGCTTTCTGGTGTAAGCAAATTGTGTGCAATAATGCTCTCCGGAATATTATCGGCAGAGGCGGGAAAGTCAAGGAAATCAGTCGCTTTTTGCAGCATATATATGGATTTATCTGCAATGGTATAGCGGTATACTAACTTTCCACTCTGCTGAATAGCTAGTCTGTATTCTTCGTCGCGAATGCGCAGCTTATCTTCGGCTTCCTTCGACTCGGTGATATCCAAAAGAACTGCATTAACACGAATCATGTCACCAAAGCGATCTGAAACAGTCCCTCTTAAATTCAACCAACGGAAGCCACCCTTCTTTGTACGATGGCGATACACACAGTCAATGGTATTAAAACCTTTAACTAATCTGGAAATTTTGGAATGCAGCAAAGGGAGGTCTTCTACTACCACGAAATTGGCAATATCTATTTTTGCAATTTCGGCATATTCCTTGCGAGTATAGCCTACCATTGCACAGACTCCATCGCTGAAGTAAACGAGATCTGTTTTATTGGGTGCAGATTCATAGACCACAAGCCCACCGGGAATACTATCGGTCAGTAACTGAAGCTGCGCTAAGGTTTCATGCTGAGCGGTCACATCTGTCGCCACGCCAAATCCCCACATCCTGCCGTCCTCCATGCGTACAGAACGGAAATGATCTACCACACGGATGATGGAGCCATCCTTACGCTGCATTCTGTATTCAAGAATACAGCGGATAGGACTGTGGCATAGAAGGCAGACTTTTTCTCTAAAGACGTCGCGGTCTTCTTCTACTAGCATCAGGCTGTAATTATCGTGAAATATAGTATGAATCTCCTCTTGGGTATAGCCAGATAGTTCCTCAAAACCATGGCTGACATAATCCACACGTACCTTATCAAAGAGTTGGCAACGATGGACACCACCAGGAATATTACTTATAATCGTCTGCATTTCTGCACTGGCAAACTCCAATTGATTTTTTTGCTCTTTCAATTCGTCTTCCAAACAAATTATATCGGAAATATCCATACAGAAACAGAGGATAGAAGTGTACCCATTATCTTCGTATTTATAGGTGTAGCCTCGAAACCAAAGTTCCTTACCGGATTTTGTTTTAAGACGGTAGGTGAAAGTATGATGTCCGCCGATTCTCATGGTTTGTACTTCCTGTGTCATGCTAGCAATATCTTCGCCCTCACCAAAACAGTTGACAAAAAGTCCACCAATTGAGGATAAGAAGTCCGTCTTATTGGAATAGCCAAGTAATTTAGCAAGAAAATCATTGACATAGTGCACAGGGAATCCTTCGCTGATTTTGCAGGAGACAAGTCCCCCTGGAAGGGTTACATTAAAGAAACTATTTCTAATTTCTTCAATTTTTTTTGCTGCAATGGATAATGGATAATATTCGCTGTCATTTTGCAGGGCGGTGGGCAGGGACATATGAAGGGAGGCCAACAAAAAGCTTTCATTCTGACGTACACAAGTTGCGGTGACACGGCAGTGCAGTTCGCTGCCCATAGCTCGGTCAGTAATTAATAGTTGCCCCAGTACCGTACCTACATTTTCTGTAAGCATGGTTTCAGACATATCTTCAAAGACAACTTGATATCCCATAGGAAAAGTAGTGATTTCCCTCATAAGAAATTGTCGTGCCTCTTCTTTCCCATGGACGATTTCAAGGACACCTGTTCCAAACCACTCAATCGTATCGGTCAGGCAGGCTACGGCATCCTCTAAATTGCGCTGCTCCATATGGGCATGGATAAAATGTTGGACTATTATTAGCGGTGAATTGCAATGCATATAGATTCCTCCAAAGCAAATTGCTTTTTCATAGTTGATTTTTATAATTTAATTTTACCATTATCACAATCAAGTTACAACAGAGATAAAGAAACTATTTCCCAGACTTAACAAAAGCGCGAGCATAAGGAAATATTGACATAGTATTTGTAATAGAATATAGTTATAAATATAAATCAAAGCACTTCTAAAAGTAGGAGGAAAGTGGTATGCAGGATAATAGAAAGTTTCATGGAAGTGATTTGGAATTAATAGAAGCGTATTATCATATTCCAAAAGATGAAATCATTAGCTTTAGTGCAAATGTAAATCCGCTTGGAATTTCATCGAAATTCAGGGAAAGCTTAGTTGAAAATATAGATCGAGTAAATACTTATCCAGATCGAAATTATAGTACATTACGGAGCGAATTAGGAGCGTATTGTCATACCTTAGCAGAGCATATTATCGTAGGGAGTGGGGCAACAGAGCTGATTTCTATGTTTATTCATGGAATCCATCCTCAGAAGTCCATGATACTGAATCCAACGTATTCAGAGTATGGGAGAGAATTAGAGCTGATAGGCAGTGAGGTGACCTCTTTCTTAATGGATATAAAGCAGGATTTTCGTCCGGATATTGGACAATTATGTAATGCATTAGATGACAGCTATGATTTGCTCATATTATGCAATCCCAATAATCCTACGGGAACGCTCTTTTATCGAAATGATTTAATTTTGCTTTTAGAGCATTGTAAAAGACATCATATTTACATTATGATTGATGAGACTTATGTGGAATTTGTAGAGGAAGTGGACGCAATTACTGCAATTCCTCTTACTATGCAATATGATGATTTATTTGTTTTGCGTGGGGTTTCTAAATTCTTTGCTGCACCAGGCTTGCGGTTTGGCTATGGAATTACTGGAAGTGAAGCTATTCTTTCTTATATTGAACAGGTGAGAATTCCCTGGAGTGTACATGCTCTTGCGGCGTATGCAGCGGGTGCGATGTTCAGTGATGTAGAATATATAACTGGTACCAAGAAATTTATAAACGGTGAGCGAGATAGGCTATATGGGATTTTAAAGCAAGAATCCGAACTATATATCTACAAGCCGACGGCGAATTTTATTTTAATTCGGATTTTAAAAGAAGGAATGACTGCTGCTGATTTCTTTGAGCATGCCATTCGTGAGGGACTGCTGCTGCGAGATTGTACTTCATTTCCAGGGCTTGGTTCCAATCATATTCGGTTCTGCTTTTGTCATCCAGATGAAAATGATAGATTAGTAAGAAATATACAGGAATGTCTTGGAACTTTGAAAAACAAGCATGAAGGATAGGAGGAATTACGTAAGTAATGAAAGGGAAAAATCAAAGTATGTTCTTATGGTTTATTGTGATGCAGAGTATCTTGTATGGCTTTGGAAATCCATTGACTAAAATTGCATTTGAAAGTATCACAGCATTTTGGTGTTTGCTATTTCGTTTTGGATTTGCTTTTTTCTTATTCATTCTGTTTTTTGGTAAACGAATTGCAGCAGGGATCAAACGTGTAAATCTTATGCAGTATCTGCCGTCTAGTATTTGTATGGCGGTGGCCTATATAAGCTGTAATTTGGCACTGGAGAATACTACTGCTACCAATGTGGGGTTCTTAATGTCTCTTCCAGTTGTATTTACACCATTTCTTTCAGTTATTATTATAAAGAAGAAACTTTTATTTCGCCATATTCCCATACAGCTCATGGTGGTGATCGGATTGTATCTGCTTTGCAGTAATGGAAGTCAGTTCCGATTTGGTAAGGGAGATATGTTTGCGGTTATTACAGCGATTGCAATTGCTGGTGCATTGGTATTTGGTGAAAAATCTCTTCAACAGATGGATGCAGTTGTGCTTTCGTCTGTCCAGGCAGGTATTACAGCCATATTAAGCCTGATATGTGCTTTGTTCTTCGAGGATATACAGGTATTAAGTGACGTAAGACCAGAAGCATGGGCAGTGGTTGTATATTTAGCAGTTGGCTGTACGTGTATTGCTTATTTATTACAGAATGCTGCACTTTCACATCTTTCTTCTCAATTAGTGTCTATGTTACAGTGTACTCAGCCAATTCTAACAGCTGTGATTGCATTTTTTCTTCTTGGGGAAGTATTGCATCCCATTGGTATTGTTGGGGCAATGATTATTTTAATCTGTATTGTATTGGAAAATGGAATGGCAACATTAGAAAATAAAGAGGTGAGAGGCTTGCAAACATCAGGGCAAAGTCTACCTGACAATGAATCGTAAAAAAGTGGTTATCTGTAACTTTACAGATAACCACTTTTTAAGTGTTAATGATTAGATTTCTTTTTTTTCTTTACTAGGAATAGTATGCTTCCACCAGATATAAATAGAAAAGCAATCCATAAACTAATGTTGGAAATATCGCCAGTTATAGGAGCAACTAACTTTTTATTGTCGGGCGCCGTAGTATCTTTAGTTCCCTTAGGTAATATCTCTGTATTGGTAACGATAAATCCTGTTTTTGCATCCCCAGTTATGGCAGCCGTATATCCGTTAATAGGATCTTCCTTGACGGTATAAGTGATTTCCGCACCGGTAGTAGCATTATATTTTGGTAAATCAACAAAGGTGCCTTTCCAAGTATTGTCCTTGTTCAGTGTGAGCTGCTGCTTCGTATCAACGTTATCAGCGAAAAGCGTTATAACTGCGCTAGTTCCAGAAGCCCCGATCCATTTCTTTTCTAC
>JAVXHY010000036.1:6138-7693 GCA_036656615.1 Lachnospiraceae bacterium
CGAAAAGCGTTATAACTGCGCTAGTTCCAGAAGCCCCGATCCATTTCTTTTCTACGGGAATGGATAACTTTTTTATTTGATTTTCAATCTTTTGAAATTTACCTTCAGAAGCACCCTGTGTAATTGTAAAGTCAATTGGTACAGCACTTAGTGGGTCGAAATCCACCCAGTTAGGAGCAGTTGCTTCCTTTACTGAATAATTACCAACGGGTAAACCTTTAATGTCTGCGAGACCATTGGCATCCGTGGTCAATGTAATAGAGGTCTTTCCCCCTTGTATTTCTCCACCATCTTTTCTTGTAAGGGTAAAAGTAACACCAGGAATAGGAGTTGTGGTACCCTGTATTACTTTTTGAATTTTTAATTCACCTGGGACGGTTCCAGTAATATCTGCTCCAGCACTTACATTTTTTACTTGGACATTAAAAGGTTGATTTATAACGGCCTCTTTATTGGCTTCTTTATAAGAAACGATGGTATTGTTAGAAAATTCAGCCATTGTAGGGTTTGTAATAAGTGTGCTGTACGAAATAGTGAAGATATTTGATGAAATATATTTGGCGGGTATATCAACAAGGATGGTATTCTTCGTTGTATCGGTGGTTAAAGTTGTACCCGGAAAGTCACTTAGAAATTGAGCTATTCCAGCAGCTCCATTATACTCACGTGGATTTGCTCCTTCTATTAGAATCCAAAAGTCATCTAGTGTTAAAGTCTGTCCTGGTTGAATCTGGTCGTCAATATGTATCTTATCCTCGGCAATAGTTTTCCCAGCATTAATGACTAAATACCAATAAACATGTGTGGTGTCCGCAGGATCCATTATTCCGCTTTTATGATAAAAGGTATTGGTTGTCCCAGCAGCAGGTTTGGTAATTGCAACATCTGTCTTTTGGTTTCCAGATGTAATGGATGCAGTCTTTGTATTTTCGGTCTGGACTTGGGTTATATTTCTCCCAGTTGCATCAAATTCCAGATGTCCACTTACCTTATCAAGTGGATTAATGTTGCTATTAAATTTTATAGTAGCACCATTATCGGCTGTAATTTCTGCCTGACCGACGACTTGCCCTTGAATGGTAAGGTCAATGGTTGTTGCATAGCCTTGAATATATACATCTGGTGAAGAACCAATGGAAGTCCAACCAATATGAATGGTATCTCCATCCTGTATTTTCCCACCTGTATCATCAAATGCTAGTGTAATCTTAAAACGACCACCGTCTATAATCGATGTAGGAGCTACAGTCAAACTGGTTACATTGGTAGCACTAATATCCTTACCTGCGGCTTTTACATAAGAAACATCATGTTGCATAAACATAGAAATAACGAGTGTTAAAGCAAGTAAAGTAGACAATATTCTCTTTTTCATTTTTAAATCTCCCTTTAAATTGTTTTTTTGAAAATCTCCCCTTTAAATTGTTCCGCTACTTAATATAGGTAATTTCATGCCTTTAAAATACCTAATATTCAAATGTCTTTATTATAGCATAAGAATTAAAAAAAGTATATAATTTTATGTAGTTTAATTACGTATTTAGTAACAGTTCAG
>JAVXHY010000037.1:0-6903 GCA_036656615.1 Lachnospiraceae bacterium
GTAAGGAAACAATCGATGAAGGAATTCTTTTATATGCGGTTTTGAAGGTACATGGAAACACGTTGTGTTTCTTTTTTTTTAAAGTGATGTAACAGTTCAGCCATGCCATTCGCAAAACGCACCTTCGGTGCTTTACGCTGCATATGCAGCTTTTTTTGCTCATGAACGGGCATTCTGCTCATAATCAAGAGAATTTGCTCATTCTTTTGATTATGGCTGAATTGTTACAAAGTGATATTGAGAAATGGAACATATCTTGACAATATCTTGATAATATGTTATAAGTATTTATAGTTTGTTCTAGGGGATTGGTCAAATGGTATGATAGGAGTCTCCAAAACTTTTGGTGGGAGTTCGATTCTCTCATCCCCTGCTTATAAAGCCTAGCGTTTGCTAGGCTTTATTTTTTTTTTTTGCATTTTTACTGATCATTTTCCTCATAAGTAGTAAGAACAAAAAATAAATTGCACATACAATAATCCCCACAAAACAACTCTCTAACACAAATATATACCAAAGGCTTTTTAACCTTTCAATTTGATAAGTGGCTATCTCTCCACGTTCGAGGACAGCAATCCCTAATTTGGCAATTGGATAACATGCTCCCAGAAAAAAACCTATAACTGCCCCCAAAACAGTCAAGGTTTTTTGATAAAACCTCACTTTTTTTAATGGATTAGTTTTTAATTCAGTATTTATAGTTTGAACATCTATTTGCATTTTCATAGCATCCATCTTTTTTTTACAATCCTTGCATTCGATTAAATGTTTATCAATATCCTTTTTCGTTTGTTCCGATAACATATCATCTTGATATAGTGGTAATAAATCCGAAATAATATAACATGGAAGTTCTTTATTCATCTTTCATAATCTCCTTTACAATTTTTTGCTTTCCTCTAAAAAATGTAACTCTTGTCCAATTTTCTGTTTTGCCAATTATCTCTCCGATTTCAGCAAAAGATAAGTTGCTAATCAGCCTTAAATACATTACTTCACGTATAGGCTCATTCATATCATGTATCAACTGTAATATTTCTTTTTGTTCCCATTGAACATTTTTTCCTTTTTTATCTTCTATTTCTAGGATACCATCCTCAAAGGATAAACTCTCTTGATGTTTTCTGAAATATTTCAACAAAACATTTTTAGCGATTCCACATAACCAAGTCAAAATGGAACTATTTCCCTTAAATCGATCAATACATAGGATCGCTTGAAAAAAAGTCTCTTGAGTAAGTTCTTCTGAAAGCTGTTCATTATTTGTCTTGCTCAATAAAAATAAAAATACTTTTCTTGCATACAGCTCATATATTTCTTCAAATGATTGCATTTTTAACCTCCTCTCTATTCGTTAGTACCCAATTCTTCTGTTTTGTTACAATCATATTTATAAAAGTAAAATAATCATGAAGCAATGGTTAATACTCACTCATAGAAATTTAATACATATATTGGTAGTGAGTATAAGGGTTGTAAATTTAACATAAATAAGAATATAAGCTGCTTCATTCTTAAGGATTTGACGTACATACTTGGATGTAATCCATTCTATGTTCAAGTATAAATAATAAAAAATTAATTCGGAGGTTTTTTTTATGGGAATGCCTATCATTAAACCAAGTACCATTACAAGGGAAAAGGCAGTTGGTGATATCATCCAATCTGTAGCAATGGAAGAAGCTGCTTTTGCACACATCTTAAATGCAGAGAGTGAAAAAATAATGGCAGTTGTAGACAATAGTGGTGTAACAGCAGAACAACTTTTAGCGGTAAATCAGTCGGTACAAACAACCATTAGTGCAATTTCAAGGTTGGAAATGCACTTGCAGGCAAAGCTTGAAATGTTTGGCAGTACGATTTGTCAATCGTAAAAACAAATAAAAAGGAGTAGTTATTATGTCTTTTTCTTATGCAAATTCTGGTTCCGGTCCAAGTGCGGGTGGAATTGGATGGTTTAATTTTGGAAATGTAACTTTAAATCCCGGAGATTCACTGACTGGGTTAACAGGAACTTTAAATGATGGAACAACAGTCACCTTTGATATCAAATCTCTTCCAACATCATTTGTTCCATTTACGGCAGTTCCAACACCTGTGCAGTATGCCTATTTTGGATCTGCAGGATATACAGGACTTCTTGGTAATACAGCACTAAAGACACCGCTGCTTTCAGCTTATAATACGGCAAGCACATTAGTTCTTAGTAATATTGTTGTAAAAGATTCTCTAGGAAATCCAGTTACTAATTATACAGCAGTAGTTGCTGATGCTGAGAGTACAAATGCATTTCCACAGTATACAGAATATTTGAAATTTAATACCGATGGTGGAGTTTGGAATTTGCTTGCTACATTGGGAGCAAATCCTCCAATCTTAACAGGGGTAGGCTCCAACAATGTAACAATTACAGGGACTAATCAATCTGCCAGTCAGGCTGCTTATGTATTAACTACTTCTTCACCAGATACACTAACTCTTGATGTATATGGGCGGGAGGCTGTTTCAGTTGGATTTGCTGTTACCAAAGTTTCACTTTATAAAAATGTTGGAGATCGTATTAATTCTGCGGATCAGTTTGTATTAAATATTGCTGGATCACCAAATGACCAGGAAACTACTACAGGTGCTGCAGATGGAATTCAATCTGAATTCGCAAGTGTCTATGGATTGGCAGGAAACACTTATACAATTACCGAAGCTATGGCACCGGGAAGTGTGAATCCATTAACAGCATATAAACAGGTCATTTCTGCAATTAATATAACACCCGGTGGAAGTGTACCTCCTACTGGAAGTTTACCAATTAACTTTACACCTGCATTAGGGGATATTGTAAATTATACCATTTTAAATGCGGCACCGGAAATATTTAAAAAGAGCGTAGATAAAGCCAATGCAAAACCAGGAGATGTTCTGACTTATACCGTGACTGGTATTAATCCGAATAATTATCCATTGCCAGGTGTTGTTTTTACAGATCCTACACCATCAGGAACGACCTATATTGGGAATTTAATTGTAAGTGTTCCTTATACCGGAACCACACCGGCAACAGGTCTTACACTGACAATGCCTGCAAATAGTACGGTTACAGCTTCTTGGCAGGTCCAAGTTGCAAATACAGCACCTATTACAAATCCAATCGTAAATATGGCATCAGCAGTAGTTCCGGGTGGAACTTCGGGTAGTACAAATCCTGTTTCCACACAGGTAAATTATGCGGATTTGATTTCTACAGGTAACTTTAATAAATCTGTGAATCCGACTCATGCACAGTTTGGAGATACGTTAACCTACACTCTTGCTTTGCACAATACAGGAAATGTACCAGCAAATAATGTTGTGGTCACGGATCCAATTCCAGCAGGTACGACCTATGTGCCGGGTTCTGTAAGTGCTAGTGTTCCGTTTATCGGAGATCCAACCACAGCAATTACGTTAAATAATCCAATTCCGGCAGGTGGAACTGTGACAATTACGTTTCAAGTGAAGCTATCCAATACAGCACCTATTGTCAATCCAGTGCCAAATACAGCAGCAGTCAATTACGCCTATACGGTAGACCCTGCAAATCCAAATGGTATTACAGTTACGGGACCAAGTAATACCGTTCATACCCAGGTTTCCAAAGCAGTTCTTCAGGTGACAAAATCAACAGATAAAACCATTGCATATATTGGAGATGTAATCACCTACAATTTAGCTATAAAAAACACAGGAAATGTGTCTGCAGATAATGTTGTAATTACAGATGTGATTCCAAATGGAACTGTCTTAGTATCAGGTTCATTAATTGTAAGCGAACCTTATACAGGTGGGCCTGCATCATCCATTACGTTAACTAATGCAGTTGCTGCAGGTCAGACTGTTACTATTTCTTTCCAAGTGAAAGTAACAGCAATTCCATTGCCGAACCCAATTGTAAATGTGGCTCACGCTGCTTATGCCTATACTGTAAATCCAACAAACGTGGATGGAGTTACAGCCAATACAGCAAGTAATCCTGTGAAAACAATAGTTTTTGCAAATAACTATAGACAACAAATCAATGATTTGATAGAGTCAGTTGCATTAGGTGAGGCGGCTTTGGCGGCTATTGCCAACGCAGAAGGAGCGAAAATACAAAGATTTGTAAATATGCCAGATGTTTCACCAGAAATGCTATTATGTTTGAATAAGAGTGTAACGGATGTAACAAATAGTATATCTTTACTAGAATCTATTCTTATGCAAAAATTAAATACGGTAGATTGCCAGATTAATGGATCATCTTGCGTGAAATAGGCATATGATACTTTTATAAAAGATAAATAGAGCTGGATTCAATGTTTTTTGAATCCAGCTCAAAAAATATTGACAAATAAAAAGAAAAGGTTTAAAGTTATATTTGAACAATCGTTCAAATAAGAAAAGGTGGATGAATATGAAAAATGAAATAGAAATACCATGTTGTGATTTTATGCACGCACATGACGAATTAGTAAAAAAAGTAAATAAAAATATGCCGGAAGAAGAAGTATTATATAGTCTTGCTGAATTGTATAAGATATTTGCTGATACAACAAGAATAAAGATTTTATATGTGTTATTTGAATCGGAAATGTGTGTATGTGATATTGCACAATTATTGAATATGAGCATCTCAGCAATCTCACATCAATTGAGGGTTCTAAAGCAAGGGAGACTGGTGAAATTCCGTCGGGAAGGTAAGACTGTTTTCTATTCCCTGTCAGATGATCATGTGAGAACCATTATTAATCAAGGATTAGAACATATTGGAGAATAAGAACAGGACAATGAAAGAGAGGAAATTGATAATGAAAAAAATATACAGATTGGAAGATTTAGATTGTGCAAATTGTGCTGCAAAAATGGAGCGTGGAATTCAGAAGATCAAAGGGGTACATCATGTTACTGTAAGTTTTTTGACACAAAAAATGATGATTGAGGCAGAAGATGAATCTTTTAATCATATCATGGAACAAGTAATTGTAATTTGTAAAAAGGTCGAACCAGATTGTAGGATTATGCTATAAGGAAGGAGTGGTCATGAGTAGAAAACAAAAAAAGATGCTGTCCAGGATTCTGATTAGTAGTATCTTATTAATTCTAAGTTATTTGATACCGATTACAAATTCGTGGAAATTTATATTATTTCTAGTTCCGTATTTGGTTGTTGGCTGGGATGTTTTGTGGAAAGCAATACGTAATATCTTGGGTGGACAAGTCTTTGATGAAAACTTTCTTATGTCTATAGCTACGATTGGAGCATTTGGTATCGGGGAATATCCAGAAGCTGTTTTTGTAATGCTGTTTTATCAAGTGGGGGAACTTTTTCAGGGCTATGCAGTAGGAAAAAGTCGAAAATCTATTTCTTCACTTATGGATATTCGTCCAGATTATGCCAATGTAGAACGAGACGGGGATTATGTTTCGGTTGACCCAGAAGAAGTGGAAATCGGTGAAATCATTCTTATTAAACCGGGAGAGAAAGTTCCACTGGATGGAATTGTGCTAGAGGGAACCTCTAGTTTAAATACCATGGCACTAACTGGAGAATCCATGCCAAGGGATGTATGGGTTGGGCAAGGGGTTATGAGTGGATGTATGAATATCAATGGCCTGATAAAGGTACGTGTTTCTTGCGAATTTGGTGAATCAACGGTTTCTAAGATATTGAATTTAGTTGAAAATTCTAGCTCTAACAAAGCAAAAGCGGAGAATTTCATTACTCGTTTTGCAAGAGTTTACACACCCACAGTTGTAATTGCAGCGGTATGCCTAGCTATTTTCCCACCTTTATTTTTTCATGCAGTATGGAGTACTTGGGTGGAACGGGCACTCATTTTCTTGGTTATTTCCTGTCCCTGTGCATTGGTTATTTCGGTTCCCCTTACCTTTTTTGGTGGAATTGGAGGAGCCTCGAGATGTGGTATATTGGTAAAGGGTGCAAATTATCTGGAGGCACTGGCAAACAGTGAAATTGTGGTATTTGATAAAACCGGAACACTTACAAAAGGGAACTTTCAAGTAACCGCCATACATCCAGAAAAACTTTCTGAGCAAAAATTATTAGAGCTTGCAGCGATAGCAGAAATTTATTCTAATCATCCAATTTCTATTTCCTTAAGGTCTTCCTATCATAAATCAATCGATAAGAAAAGAATTACGAAGACAGAAGAACTTGCAGGTCAAGGTATTTGTGCAGTCATTGATGGACAAGAGGTACATGTAGGAAATGAAAAACTAATGGAGCACATTGGTGCGTCCTGGCATTCATGTCATTACCCTGGAACTATCATACATCTGGCATTGAATAAGGAATATGAGGGACATATTGTAATAGCAGATGAAATCAAAAGTGAATCCGCTTCTTCAATTGCTATGCTCAAACAAAATGGAATAAAAAAAACTGTGATGTTGACCGGCGATCAACAATCCGTAGGAAATTTGGTTGCTACACAACTTCATTTAGATGAGGTACATACGGAACTGCTTCCAGCCGATAAAGTGTCTTGTGTAGAAACATTATTGGAGGAAAAGACAAAGAATGGAAAGCTTGTATTTGTAGGAGATGGGATGAATGATGCACCGGTGCTTACGCGTGCAGATATAGGAATAGCCATGGGAGCTTTTGGCTCTGATGCTGCAATTGAAGCAGCAGATGTGGTTCTAATGGATGATAATCCGGCTAAAATACCTCTTGCCATTATGATTGCCAAAAAGACACTGAGGATTGTTAGAGAAAATATAGTGTTTGCGCTAGGTGTGAAGGCCGTTGTGCTAATTCTTGGAGCTTTGGGCATTGCGAATATGTGGTGGGCAGTATTTGCGGATGTGGGTGTTTCCGTAATTGCAATTTTGAATGCAACCCGGGCGTTGGGGGTACAGAAGAACCTT
>JAVXHY010000038.1:0-5872 GCA_036656615.1 Lachnospiraceae bacterium
GAAGGTGCGTTTTGCGAATGGCATGGCTGAACTGTTATAGTTCCGGTAAGCCGCTGCAAGACATGTTGTCAGTATTTACTTTCATTTATATTATATCTTGCAGTACTTTACTTTGCAATTCTACCTACAATTCCACCTTCAAGCATTACTTTGATTCCCCTTGGATGATTCGGAGAATTTGTCAAAATTCTCATAACAATGCCTTCTGTTAATTTTCCGGTTCTTTGATCCTGCTTTTGAACTACTTGCACCCTAGAACCTATTTTTATATTATTTCTTATCGTACCGTCCATACTTGCTCCTATCACTTATTTTTTATTTATACCTTTGCCTTCTCGGCCTCGCAAATGAAAGGCTCTATGATTAGCGAACTCCAAATAGTGTGGCCTATCATTTTCTATCCCCTTGGTTTCGTCAGTTCATAGCTTTCCCCAATCATTTTTTTAATATCATGATCCGGAATTGTTCCATCTAATATAATGGAGCTCCAATGTTCCTTATTCTGATGATATCCCGGAACAACAGATGCATAGGTATTTCTCCAGAAATCTCTCCATTCCGGATCACATTTTACATTTACCCATAGATTTTCTTCTCTCTCATATATCCACGCAAATGTTTTCTTATTCTTTTTATGCCGCATCAAGGTCCAATTGGGATTAGAAAAGGGATAATCCTCATAGACTTCTGCTTTTTTCATACAAAAATTAATTACTTCCTTTCGTTTCAAATGGATCCCTCTCCCTTCAGATAATGCATTGAGTATAAGCTATAACAAGATAAACATCAATAATTTGTTAGGGCTAATACTAGAATCTATGGTCAATTGCTGTCTATATTCGGGTAATATTTGTTCCATTCCTCATCTGTGAGTCGTTCACAGTACCATTTTGCTTTACTTCCCTCTGCAAAAGAAACTAGGTGATTGGAAACATATTGGACACCACCATCTGCTAATGGCCTGACTATCAGTTCACTTGACATTGCTCGTTCTAACTTTTCTCTGATCCACACTGCCTCTACCGTAAGTTTGATTGTTCCATCTTCTCTATTTTCATAGGCTGTCACTTCAGAATAAGGTTCATATGGAAACTCTGCATCATATTGTCCTCTTGGTCTATAACGATACGTTTCACTATCCGAATGATAAACTGCCATACTTTCTAATACGCTGCTATCAATTTGAAAGTATGTTTTTATGACTTCTTCAAATTCTGCTTTTGGTATCTCATATTCTGTTCCACCATACTCATGGTCATAAGGCACATATGAACCATACTTCATAGGATACATAATTTCATATAAATCATAGAAATCCAACTGGCTAAAATCATGTTCATTCCATTCTGTAATGAGCAGCTTATTTCTCTCATACCCAATCGGAAGAACATATTCCTGATTTAATTTCCGGCAAATAGGATCCACTGGTTTTACTCGAATTCCAATTTGACCAGGTGGTCCATCATAACCCGACATATGATATTGTTCAATAAAAAGATATCCTTTTTCTGTATAGGCCCATGTATAGGCTTCATATTCTTCAAAACAATCTACTTCTGCCTCTTGCTTCTCCCAACGCAGCGAGGATGTATTTACTTTCATGTTTCCATCTTCTGCCTCTAGATCATAACGTAAAAAACCTCCGTCATCCATAAGTAAAAGTATGGTTGCTTCCGCCTTATTCCCTGTTTTCGCCGCTATACAGAACTCTTCTATCTGCTTTGCATTCACCATGTCAATTCTATTTTCAGTGTCAATAACCGCATAGCCTTCTTTGCCTATACAATCTGCAATCTCTCTTTTCACACCAATGGTATTCAGTGTCTTTTCTTGATTTCCTTTTTCATAAATATGATGGTATAGCTTAGATATTCTTTTTGATTCCGCACTTATTTTTTGTTTCTGTGTACTTTCATTCTGCGATTTTTGCACTTGCTTGACATTTTTTGTACAGCCCGACAGAGCAAACAATGCTGCGAAAAATATAAACAACGCTTTTTTTATCCTCATATCTATTTCCTCTTTGTCATACTCTCACTCTTATCTATCTTTCATGCCCAAATTAGGGGGGTGCCCTAAAGTTATTATACCCAAAATAAACGGAATTTGCAAAAGTATTTATACATTCTTTTGATTATGAGCAGCTTGCCCGTTTATGAGAAAAAAGCTGCGTATGCAGCGTAAAGCACCGAAGGTGCGTTTTGCGAATGATATGGCTGAACTGTTACAGTGTATAGCAAACACTGTGGTTCTATTGACATTGTTTTGTTAAGAGATTACAATATAACTATCTTGATCCGATGCTTTAACTGGCATTTATAATGAGACAAAATTCTGTGAAGCAACTCGTGAAATGATGGATACGAGTGCAGCGTGAGTTTTGTCTTTCTTTATTTTAAAGTGAATAAAAGTTAGCTTATTCACTTGTTGTAAGATATTCTAAATCCGGAGGTAGCATAAAATGAAAAATTTATTGGAATTAAAGGCTGCGTTGATTGATCTGGCTCTACCCATTGGGTTGATGATTGTTACCGCAACTCCAGAACTTGAAATTCTTTTTGCAAATGAAATGTTCACAAAAATGCTTGGTTTTGATGATATGGATGATTTTTTGAATACACATCATAAATCTGCATGGAAATATATCTACTCCTCGGACTTACAAAGGCTAAAAGAAACCGCACCCATACGGATTCATAACTTTGAGCCTTTTGAAATTGCCTACCGTGCAGTCAAAAAGGATGGTAGTATCATATGGATTAATCAGAATTCCAGACATTTGCTGGATGAAAATGATAATGAAATTATTATTGCTTATTACACCGATGTTACCTCACAAAAACAAGTGGAGCGTGCCTTGCGTGAGAGCGAGTCACGTTATGCAGCTGCTGTTAATTCTGCCAATATCAATATTTGGGAATATAATTATGCTAAGGATATCATGACAATTTTCTCCACCTCTCCCAGAGCAAATCCCCAAAATGGTATCATTTTGAATTATCTTAGCAGTGTGATTTCTGAAGGACATATTCGTGATGACTGTGCACCACTATTGGTTGATATGATAGAACGACTCAAAAGTGGCGAGAAAGAAGTTACTGCAGACCTTTGGATTCGTCAAAATCCTGAAGATGAATTTTGGTGTGAGCGTGTAATTTATATAAATGAGTTTGATAATGAGGGCAACCCAGACAGGGCATATTGCGTGGGTAGAGACATCACAAAGGAAAAAGAAGCAGAAAAGCGATATTACGATGAGCGCTCTTACCGAGAGGCTATGCAGAAAGCAACCCTGGCATCCATTAATATGAATTTGACACAAAATACGATTTTGGATTATAAAAGTAATTTTGCAGAAGTGACTGCCCATATGAACGCTGCAAAAACAGCGCAGGATTATTTTGATGTGGTGTACAGCGAGCTTACTTCTAAAGAACTACAAGAGAAATATGTAACCGTTTTCTCCCGTGCTGCTCTGTTAAAGTGTTTTGAAAATGGAGAAACCACCATATCGAGGGAGTTCACTAGGCGGATTGAGGGACGTAAGTATTGGATAGTGACAACGGCACATATGATGAAACGGCAAGAGGATCAGAATATTGTAGCTTTCTTGTATTCTACCGATATTACAAGCGAGCGCACAATGCAAAATATTATGAATACCATTGCAAAAACGGACTATGATTTTCTGGTTGCAGCAGATATTCCTCAAAATACATCTGTTCGCTATACACAAAAAGACATTGAAGATACTTATGTCCACGAAAGCAAACATTTTATAGAGGAAAGTCAGGACTATATTCGCCGATATATATGCCCCGAAGAAGTAGAACGTGTGCTGAAAGAAATAGAACCAGAAACGATTTTGGCACAGTTGGATGCATGGTCTTATTACAGCGTTTTTTATGCAATGCCAGGCCCGAATGGTGAAATACTTAAAAAACAGTTGCGCTTTAGCTATATCAATCATGACCAGAAAATCATACTGATGACTAGAGTGGATATTACTTCTGTCGTAAAAGAACAGGAAAAGAAAAATCGCGAATTGATGAAGGCAGTGGAAATGGCAGAGCATGCCAATGCCGCAAAATCCGAATTTCTTTCCCGAATCAGTCATGAAATCAGAACTCCAATGAATGCCATAATGGGAATGGAACAGCTAACGCTACAGCACCTGAATGATCCAGCATTTATTACCGAGTGTATTGAAAAATCACAATATGCCTCTCGCTATTTACTTCAACTATTGGGTGATATTTTGGATATGTCAAAAATAGAAACCGGAAAAGTGACACTTAAAAATGAGGTCATAGTCTGTCAGCCATTTTTAAGTTCCATCAACACCATCATCCAGTCCCAAGCAGCGGAAAAAAATGTCACCTATGAGATGACTCAATTTGCAGACTGTAAAAACGGCTATTTAGGTGATGGCGTAAGGCTTGCACAAATTTTAATTAATATTCTTTCTAATGCAGTTAAATTCACACCTTCCGGTGGAACCGTTCATCTTGATATCACTCAGATTCCTGCTGATGAAAACATAGCAAACATCTGCTTTACGATCACAGACACAGGCATTGGTATTACGGAGACATTTTTGCCAAATATTTTTAAACCGTTTTCACAAGAGCATCATGCTGCAAGCTCTGGATATGGTGGCAGTGGTTTAGGTCTTGCTATCTCTAAAAATTTAATCCAGCTTATGAACGGTACGATTTCCGTTGAAAGCACACTTGGAAAAGGAACCACTTTCACAGTGATTATTCCCTTTCAAATCCCCACCGATTCGGATGAGATCGTTGAAAAAGAACCGATAGAGAAAAGCAATGACGAATATGATTTCAGTGGAAAGAACATTCTGCTGGTAGAAGATCATCCGCTTAATATTATGGTAGCAAAAAAATTATTAGAATTTAAACATGCAATGGTTGATGTTGCTGAAAATGGGAAAATAGGACTAGATATGTTTGCAAATGCCCCAGAGCACACCTACGATACCGTTCTTATGGATATCAAAATGCCTATCATGGACGGATTGCAGTCAGCATGTGCAATTAGAAGCCTGGATAGTGAGTGGGCCAAAGCTGTACCAATTATTGCAATGTCTGCCAACGCATTTGATGAGGATGTGAAAAAATCTAAAAACGCCGGAATGAATGCCCACCTGGCAAAGCCAATTGATGCCCAGATTCTCTATCATACTCTAGATGAGCTGATGGAACGAGATACTAGAAAATAAACGTTCTAGGCCAACAACGAATGCAAGTGATTCAAAGTCATTGATACTCTCCGGAGAATTCGCCAAAGCACGGGGGATGGCAACTCTTTGCCTTTACCTCCTTGACGCATTTAGCAACTCCGTGATTTTCAATTTGGAAATATTGCTTATCATCGGTCCCGCCAACACCAGGATAAGCAAGATACCTACCATTGCTAATATTACTATTGTCTTATAATGATAAAGCACTTGATATTTCGTGCCAAATATGATCCATTTGGTTAATCCCCCTCCGATCATACCACCCAGCACACATCCGCTAATACATATAGTCGCTATTTCGAAAATCAACTCCATGGCAATCTCCACATCGGTCCCACCAACTGCTTTGCAGATTGCCAATTCTTTGATTCTTTTTTCCAGAAAGATTCCAATAACACCTGAATAGCCATCACAATAACGATTATAATAACAAATACGGTCTTCTAAGAGGCAGGAATCTCTCGCCTCTTAGAAGACCGTTGGTGACACTTGAATTTCTTTTTCACAGCCGGATAAAATCAGTAAATACATGCTCTTCTTTTTCAGGCAGACCGAACTGTTCTTTGCCATAAGCGATACTCTTTATTAAGAATGCCATATTCTTACCAAGTG
>JAVXHY010000039.1:0-4158 GCA_036656615.1 Lachnospiraceae bacterium
CCAGCCTGTCACGCTGGAGGTCGACGGTTCGAACCCGTTCCGGATCGCCATTTTTTTCGATGTTTGAGAAAATAGGTATTGCATTTGCAATATCGGGCATATATAATATGTATGCTATTATGTGGTGGGTATCGTCAAGTGGTTAAGACAATGGGTTGTGGCTCCATTATGCGTGGGTTCGAGTCCCACTATCCACCCCAATTTTACTTTTATGGCTTTAATGGTGGGGTATCGCCAAGCGGTAAGGCAATGGATTCTGATTCCATCATGCGCAGGTTCGAATCCTGCTACCCTAGCCAATATGGCGACATAGCCAAGTGGTAAGGCAGAGGTCTGCAAAACCTTTATCCCCAGTTCAAATCTGGGTGTCGCCTCCAATTTGCGGGGAAATCCCGGTAAGAGAAGTCAAGGTAGATGTTATCTTGACTTCTTTTTCTTTTGTAATCGTAATACGTTCGATGACATTGCTGATATTGCTTGAATTTAAACCTTCCTTTATACTTAAAATCCAATGCTTGATCTGATTATAGTCAAAAGTTTTGGGTGGTTCTTGTTTCTGCAGAGCATCTACTTCCCTTTTTAATGAAACAATCTTATTTGATATTTCCCCAATTACCAATTCATCCAGATGGGGAAGTGCCATTTTTTCCAAAAGTCCATCCACTTGCATTTTCTTCTCTTCAATTTTTTTATCTACAGAAGCATTAAACAATTTTATTTCTGACCGTGATTGTGTCTGGAACTTGGCAATATGGTGACCTAACTGTTCCATCGTTTGTTTTGACAATAGTTCATCTGTATATTTTCGGCAAGCATTATCTACAATTTCCATTTTTATTGATCCTACACCGCATCGTTTATTGCAATAAAAATAAGGCGACTCTTTTCTTTTCTTTGCTATGTGTCCGGTCATTTTATTACCGCACTCACAATAGACCATCCCTTTGCATAAATAATCTGTAGTCTTTCCTGATATTTTTCTCTTATCCATATACTCCTGCACTTTCTCCCATATTTCTCGCGGTATTATTTGTGGTATGGCATCATCTATCCTAATAGCATTTTTCTTTGCTCTACGGTCCGTTTTGGAACTCTCAGTATCATACACATACGTGCCTGTATACTTTTCATTGTGTAAAATCTCATAAATAGAGGGATATTTGATTTGCTTTCCCCTCTTACCTTTAACGCCTGCCGCTGCCATTTCTTCTATAAGGTCCTTGTACCCAATCTTTCTGTATGCGCAGTCAAACATTTTACGCACAAATTGTGCTTCAAATTCATTAATTACATGGTTGCCGTCAACAATATCGTAACCAAAGGGGGCATATCCGCCATTGTGAAGAGCCTTTAGGGCATTTTCTTTGTGGCCTTTCCTTACCTCGTCACTCAGGTCTGCAATGTAGTATTCCGACATGGCCCTAATAACGGCCTTTGTTATTATAGATTCTTTGCCGCTTCCAAAGTTTTCTACTACAGCAATGAGGTCACAACTATTTTTTGTCAACTTATCTTCATATATCAGATGGTCTATCATGCGCCTAGCGAATCGGTTGTATTTATGTACCAGAACAACGTCATAATTCGCGCTGTCCTTTATCATTTTTTGAAATTCTGGCCGCTTGTCTGTCTTGGCAGATACGGCTTTATCAGCATAAATTTTTACTATATCTATACTGTTATGCTCTGCAAATTCTTTACAGGCCCGTACTTGTGCATCAATAGATTCTTCTCTCTGCATATCAGAGGAAAATCGTGCGTATATACAACCTTTTAATTGCTCCATTAAATTGCTCCATTCATTTTATATCTGAACTATTTGCTTCAACAATCAGATTCGTTCGCATTTCACCATAATCTTGTTCATCTCTCATTGGAACTTTCCTCCTTAAAAACATACTGAACAAGCGTCATATTCTGCATCCTTTGGCATCCCGTACCCATTTTTAAATAATTTTATCTTAACCTTAACTCTATAATTTCCCTAGGCAACCCATAAACGGTAGCCCACTGATCCACTGTGTAATCCCAATGCTCCATTAAATCAATATCTTGTATAATTAACTCTGCTGCAAATTTGTTTGCTTGAACCTCTAGCCTGTCCACAGAAAAGAGAGTAGATTGTAAAAATGGTGTGCAAGCGTGTGGGTGCATAATGGTATGCCCTATTTCGTGCGCAAGAACAAATGACTCTATATGCTCAGGTAAACTGTCATGAATGAATATCTGTTTAATTCTGTGGGACTCATGATAATAACCCCTGAGCGTACCGAGATCACAATAATGTACATAAATCCCTAGGCTGCCGGCTAAGTGGTAAGGGTTTATGGTTTTATGTTTTTTGCATAATGTTTGAACAATATTTTTAATATCCATTTTAACGCACCTCTTAAATGGATCATAACAGCATCAATGTACCTTTTTCGGTGCATTACGAATTATTTTTTATACTTTTTAGGAGTATATTTTTCTTTTGCCAGTTTGCGGGCATTCCGTATTGCAAATTCCAAGCTATCCTTTAAAAGCTCCCGTGTTCTTTCGTCCATGACTTCACCGTCAAACATTAATCCCTTGTTGTTGTCAAGCGCATTCAGTGTATTTTCTAATTCCCTCTGTACATCTCTCTCTTCCTTTTCGGTGGGGGAGATTTTTTTGAATCCGTAATCAAGAGCAACCCTCTCTACAAATTCCTGCGTAATCTCTTTGCCCGTAAGCATGTATTCAAGAGAGACCCCAAAATAATCAGCAATTATTTGAAGCCGTTTTGCCGATGTGTTGTTTTTTTTCATCTTTCCGATGGATCCGTTGCTGAACCCCAACTCTTTTTCTAGCGCCGTTGGCGCAATCCCCCTAGTTTTACACAAGTCTATAACTATATCATATGTGCTCATATCGCCTCCATTAAATAAGTAGAAAAAAATCTATATAAATATATTGACAATATAGAAAATAAGCTATATAATACAGGCATGATATAGAAAAAAAGCTAAAGCGCTGCATTAAATATAGAATATTTGCTATAAATGTTTTGGTTATTACAATTATAGAATATATTCTATAAAAAGTCAACGGAAAGCCGCATTTTTTCTATGTAGACACGAAAGGAGGTAATAAATTGGATAATTCTGAACGCATTTATGATAACGTGAAAGCTATTTGTTCAAAAAAAGGAGTTAGCGTTAGAAAGATGGAATCAAAGGCGGGGCTTAGTAACGGTACTGTGAGTAAGTGGAACGAGGTTAGCCCCACCGTTGATAACTTGAGTTCTGTTGCGGAAGTGCTTGGCGTATCTATCACCACACTTAGGAAGGCTAAAAATGAAAACCAATAAAACCATCACATTACCAGTAGCTGCTACATATAAACCAGATGGGACGGTGGAGTATGAGTACAGAGAGCTTTCGATTGACGAAGTGGTAAAGGCATGGGGGCTGATGCCGACAGGAGGCAGCGCATGAAATACATACTACTAGAACTAACCGGCCTCATAGGCATAGCAACCCTAGGAATCCTAATAGCTGCACAGATAACCGGGAATTTGCATGAATGGAGGATGTGCATATGACATATCCATACTGGCCCGAGAACTGGGGAATTGTAGAGTAAAAGGAGGTACATAAAATGGAAGAAAAGAAAGTAGTGGAATTTAAAGATTTGAAAGATATCGAAGAGGTTGCAATGAAAAAAGATGAATTAAGAAAAGCCGTAAAAGAACATAAATTATGGATAGAAACGTTTTTTTGCGAAAATAAAAAAGGTTGTTGTGCTGACTTACATAATGCTAACTTACAGAATGCTGACTTACGTGGCGCTAACTTACAGAGTGTTAACTTACGTTGTGCTAGCTTACAGAATGCTGACTTACAGAATGCTGACTTACAGAATGCTGACTTGGACTTTGCCTGCTTACCACTTTGGTGTGGCTCTTTAAACGCAAATTTAGATAATAAACAGGTAATACAACTAATGTACCGTGTGTTGTCAATAACGATTGGTAGCAGTAATGTAAGCCTTGAATTAAAAACACAACTATTAACAGATACCAACTTAATTGTAGCGAATGAATTCCATCGAATTGGTGAATGCCCAAAGTTAGAGGCAAATATAGGAACATAATATAAAAAGGAGAAAATAGAAGTATGCTTAAAAAAATAGCAA
>JAVXHY010000040.1:0-3399 GCA_036656615.1 Lachnospiraceae bacterium
AAAAAATTCAAAAAATTTTTAAATTTCCAATAAATAGGGTTGATTATAGTGTATAAATAATTGTAAAGTACAAATAATAATTTCGTATCTATTAATTATTAGGAGGAAAAAATAATGGCTAAAAACAACACCAATCATTCCTATTCATCTTATTCGGATGAGCAAGAAAAGAACAAATCAAATAACAAGAATATGAATAATAACACAAGTAATAAGGATGTGAATCATGGGGCTAAAAATAAGAATGCTAATTCAAGCTCCAACTACAGCGATTGTTCAAAAACTACGGATCAGTACTAAAAGTCTGGTTAATTTATGATTGTGTAATATCCATTCTGTAATACTAACAAGGGCAGCAGAAGCTTCGTTCTCTGTTGCCCTTGTTAGTAAACTTATAACAACAAGTCTCGTAAAAGAAAATCAGTTGACAATGGATTGGTTTGACAATATGATACATATAAGGACTGTTTACTCGCTAAAAGGCATTCAAACAGCACAAGGAGGAAATAAATGACGAAGATAGAGTTAATAGCACCCTGTCACTTTGGCTTAGAATCTGTATTGAAAAGGGAAGTGCAGGATCTGGGATATGAAATATCCAGCGTAGAAGACGGGAGAGTCTCTTTTTATGGTGATGCAGCTGCCATTTGCAGAGCAAATATATTTTTGAGAACAGCGGAGCGGATACTTTTAAAAATAGGAACATTTCAGGCAGAAACATATGACGAATTATTTGAAAAGACTAAACAATTACCATGGGAGAACTATATTCCTAAGGACGGAAAGTTCTGGGTTACGAAAGCGGCTTCTGTAAAAAGTAAATTATTTAGTCCATCAGATATACAGTCGATTATGAAAAAAGCAATGGTAGTCCGTATGAATGAACGTTATCATACTGATTGGTTTGAAGAATCAGGGGCTTCTTATCCGGTACGTGTTTTCTTGATGAAAGATATGGTAACTGTTGGAATTGACACATCTGGAATTTCTTTACATAAACGTGGATATCGTCAATTGTCAGGTAAAGCACCTATTACAGAGACGTTAGCGGCAGCTTTGATTTTGTTGACACCTTGGAAAAAGGATCGTATTTTGGTAGATCCATTTTGTGGAAGTGGAACGTTTCCTATCGAGGCTGCTATGATTGCAGCTAATATTGCACCTGGAATGAACCGTTCATTTACAGCAGAAGAATGGATAAATCTCATTCCAAAAACAATATGGAATTCGACAATGGAAGAAGCAGTGGGAAAAGTAAATACGGATATTGAGGTAGATATTCAAGGGTATGATTTAGACAGTGAAGTAATTAAACTGGCTCGTGAAAATGCAAAAGAAGCAGGTGTGGAGCATCTCATACATTTCCAACAAAGAGGAGTAAATGACTTAAGACATCCAAAAAAATATGGATTTATCATTACCAATCCACCATATGGGGAACGTTTGGAAGATCGGGAAACATTGCCAGCTATTTACCAACAGTTTGGACAAAGTTACAAAACATTGGACAGTTGGTCGGTATATATGATTACAAGTTATGAAGATGCAGAAAAATATTTTGGAAAAAAAGCTGATAAAAATCGTAAAATATATAATGGGATGATTAAGACCTATTATTTACAGTTTCAAGGGCCTAAACCTCCTAGAATCAAAAAATAATAGAGGAGATATATTACATGGATTTAAAAATTATATTTGCTACTGGAAATGAACATAAAATGGAAGAAATACGTATGATTTTAAGAGATTTCAATATTCCTATTCTATCACTAAGAGAGGCGGGAATTGAGGTGGAGGTGGAAGAAAATGGCACCTCATTTGAAGAAAATGCAATGATCAAGGCCAAGGCAATTTCAAAGTTCACAAATGCAATTGTGCTAGCAGATGACTCGGGGCTGGAGATTGATTATCTTGGGAAAGAACCGGGTATTTATTCGGCTAGATATGCAGGTGTTCATACCTCTTATGACATCAAGAATCAAATGTTGCTCGACCGATTGAAGGGAGTACCAGATACACAGCGTACAGCACGCTTTGTATGTGCTGTTGCAGCGGTATTTCCGGATGGAACCACACAGACCATAAGGGAAACTATAGAAGGTCAAATTGGGCATCAAATAGTTGGGGAAAATGGATTTGGATATGATCCGATTTTCTTTTTACCCGAATATCATTGTACTACTGCAGAATTAGAACCTGAAAAGAAAAATAGATTAAGTCACAGAGGGAAAGCGTTAAGCAAAATGAAGAAAATTATAGAACAAAAATATTTCTAGCTTTGCTAAGACAGGTGCGTATATGAAGATATTAATAGTAAGTGATACACATGGGTATCATCAACATCTAAAAACAATACTGAAATTAGTAGAACCGGTGGACTTAATGATACATTTGGGGGATATAGAAGGAGGCGAGGAGCTTATTCGAAGTATGACCCAGTGTGAAACATACATGATAGCTGGAAATAATGACTTTTTTAGTAATTTAGAAAGAGAAAAAGAGTTTACACTTGGGAAGTATCGGATTCTTATGACTCATGGACATTATTATTATGTATCTATGGGGAAGGAAAGAATCAAACAGGAGGGGATGGAGCGCCATGTGGATATTGTAATGTATGGTCATACACATAGGCCGGAATTGGATATAGGAAAAGATATTACAGTTCTAAATCCTGGAAGTGTGTCATTGCCAAGACAGGAAGGTAGGCGACCAAGCTTTATTATAATGGAAATCGATAATAAAGGAGAGGCACATTATACAGTAAAGTATTTATAAAAATCGAAATATATTTAAATATTATCAAATAGCAAAAAAGTTGTTGACAATTGTGCTGGGCTATTATATAATAATTCTTGCGTCACGAGAAACGCAGACGCAGGAATAATTGAATATCGGGGTGTGGCTCAGCTTGGCTAGAGCGCCTGGTTTGGGACCAGGAGGTCGCAGGTTCGAATCCTGTCACCCCGATTGTGCGGGTGTGGTTCAATGGTAGAACACTAGCCTTCCAAGCTAGAAACGTGGGTTCGATTCCCATCACCCGCTTTCTTATAGCCGGTTTTAGTTATAAGTAAGTGGGAAGTTTATTTTTGTCAAGATGTGTGTTTGTAGCTCAGTAGGATAGAGCAACGGCCTTCTAAGCCGTGGGTCGTGGGTTCGAATCCCTCCAAGCACGTTAGAGTCCGAAAGAAGAAGACAAGCACCATTTGTTTTACTTCAGTTAAGGGTTCTGTAAAAGTAATATGGTGGGTATAGCACAGTTGGTTAGCGCGCCAGATTGTGGTTCTGGAGGTCGTGGGTTCGAATCCCACTATCCACCCTTATTATTGGGCTATCGCCAAGCGGTAAGGCACAGGACTTTGACTCCTGCATTCGCTGGTTCAAATCCAGCTAGCCCAG
>JAVXHY010000041.1:0-3016 GCA_036656615.1 Lachnospiraceae bacterium
ATGCGAATAAAGAAAAAGCAGAAGAAATTTTAAGAGAAGCGAAATTCATCCAATAGAAAAGCGGTCAGTCCAATCCAAATGATTGGACTGACTTTTTTTCATAAACGAGAAGAAAAAATTACAGCTTTTTCAAATAATACTTTTCAATGATACTAATGCCTTTATATAATCCCATTGCAATAATACAAAGAATTACAATTGACATTAAAAGCCAATCCAATTTGAAGACTTGACTAGAATAGATAATCAAATAACCAAGTCCATTTCGTGCAGCTAAGAATTCCCCTATCACCACACCTACTAGGCAAAGCCCAATGTTAACTTTCATGATACTTATAATAGAAGGAATAGAACTAGGTATCACGACTTTTGCCAATGCGTGGAATTTATTACCTCCTAAGGTGTATATGAGCTTTATTTTTTCAGGGTCGACACTCATAAAACTAGTGTAAAGATTCAAAATGCTGCCAAAAATAGCTACAGATATTCCGGCTACAATAATTGTAAGCTTTGTAGCACCAAGCCAAACAATTAATAAGGGAGCTAATGCAGACTTGGGAAGGCTATTTAAGATTACTAGATAAGGTTCTAGTATTTCTGACAATTTTGTACTAAACCAGAGGAAGACGGCAAATAGTATGCTAATAGCAATCACCAGAAGAAAACTTACAATGGTTTCGTAAAGTGTAACGCCAATGTGTAAAAAAATACTTTTATTTAGTACCATGGCCCAAAAGCAAGTGAGAATTTTAGAAGGGCTGCTGAAAATAAAGGAATCTATGATTTGGGTATATGTTGTGAATTCCCATATGCCCAAGAATAATACAAGAAGTCCAATGCGAGAAAGAAGTACTATTTGTTTGTGCATATGATGTTGTTTTAGAAATTTGTTTTGTTCATAAGAGAGATCCTTCATGATTGTTTAACTCCTTCCAAATGAGATTAAAATACCTTTTAAATTCAGGTGCATTTCTTCGATTTAGCGGAGTATCTTCTTCTAAAGAAGAAAAAACAATGGGAATAGTCTGTTTGATAGATGCTGGCCTATTTGATAAAATGATAACCCGATCTCCAAGACTGATGGCTTCTGATAGGTCATGTGTCACTAAAATGGCAGTTTTATGTTCTTTTCTAATAATTTGGCCAATATCGTCACCCACAGTTAGGCGGGTCTGATAATCTAAAGCAGAGAAAGGTTCATCTAATAATAACAGATCTGGTTCTAAAACCAAGGTGCGTATTAATGCTGCCCGCTGCCGCATACCTCCGGATAATTCGGATGGTTTTGCATTGGCAAATTGATCCAAGCCATAAATATCTAAGAGTTTATTTGCTTTTGCTTTCGTTTTTGCAGTTAACATATGTTGAATTTCTAATCCAAGAACTACATTGTGGTAAATGGTGCGCCATTCAAATAAGTGATCTCTTTGTAACATATATCCAATATTAGTGGCACTGTCCTTGATACTTTTTCCGTTTAAACGAATGGAACCTTTTTCAGGGTGCAAGAGACCGGATAATAGGGAAAGAAGTGTAGATTTGCCACACCCGGATGGTCCTACAATTGTTACGAATTCTCCCTCTTTTACAGTAAAAGAAATGTCCTTTAATGTGAATGTTTCACCCTCTAATGTATGATAGGCATAACTAACATGATCGAATTCTAACATATGATTCATACAACTCCTCCGTTGGCAAATGTATAGGGAATGAATTTCCAATATAGTCTAGTTTATGAAAGAATAAGCAAAGAGTGATAAATGGAAATAAAATACTTTGACGGTATGTCTGAAATCTATTATAATATATGTCATAGAATGCTTAAATAAGGTAGGATAAGTTTGAAACAAAGAAGTAGAGGGAAACCAATCAATGAAAGCATAGCAAACAAGCCATTTACAAGTGATTTTTTGCGAAATGGCAGATTAACGAATATTTGAACAGGAATAAGTTCTAAATAGGATCATCGAGAATGGTATATCCTCTTTTCCTAAATAGTGCAAGAGCTTGTGCCTTGGTTAAAATTTTAGCTTCATTAACAGGGCGGTGCTCTAAGAATCCTTCGGGATTGTAAGGCTCAAGTTTGCTTAGGACATTCCAGATAGCGGTCAGGAGTATCTTGCATATAGCAATAATAGCCTTTTTGTGTCCACGATGGGATTTGATTCTGCGATACCTCTCTTTAAATTCAGGATGTTCGAGCATGTATTCGGTGATAGACCTGGAAGATTTGCCAAGAACATCACTAAAAACATCATCAAGTTTAAGATTAGAAACAGTTAAACAGTTGTGTGCACGATTTTTTTCACCAGTCATCATGTTGGTAAGCTTGATACGGTAACGAATCAGATCGCGAAGCTGACGGATTTCAGGTGAAGGGATAAAACTTGGTTTGATCATGTCGCACATAAAAAGGTCGCAGATCCATTTGGCATCTTTCCGGTCAGTTTTGTTCCCTTTCTGAGGTTTGGTATATTTAGGATGAGCAAGGGTGACAAAACAAGTTTTTTCAAGAATATTGAAGATGGGAATCCAGTATTTACCAGTTGATTCCATACAGACTTCTTCACAAGAATATTTCGTAAGCCATGCAGCTAACTCACTAAGACCTTTGGAAAAGGAAAAAAAGCGAGCCTGTTTGTACTCGGTAATGCTGTTAGAATCAGTGATTCCGATGCAAGCGTAGATCCAGGTTTTGTGGACATCTAGTCCACAGCAGTTTTTACAAAAGATTTTGAACATAGAGTATCTTCTATAATTAGAATTATAGGGCTGGTAGGGACTGGTCATCCGGCGAAATCGAGTCAACTTCGGAAGAGATAAGTTTACGGGCTACTTGTTTGCGCCATTCATGGATGCCTTAACGGATGACCGACCTATACAAAGATGCGGGGTTGCCGCTATACAGCCCCACCACTCACCTCCTCAGGCTCTGTAGTATGACCGTATCCTACAAGAGGATAATAACACAAAAAAGAAACGAAAGGACGTTGGGACTGAAGCAGTTTCATAACCC
>JAVXHY010000042.1:0-3002 GCA_036656615.1 Lachnospiraceae bacterium
GCTGTTATTCGTTAAATTACCTACCCCTAATCATCCTTTTTTTCTTCAAATTAAAAGAAGGTACAGGATAAATTATTCTGATGCATATTACGTCAGATTGTTTTATCCTGTACCTTCTTGTGTTATCATTGTTAAGTTACTAATCATAAAAGAAGCAGGTATCTTCCCATTGAAAGTTTGATATCCTGCTTCTGCACCAAGACTATGATTTCTCATAGCACCTGCATAACTTATGATAACTTTATTTGTGGAAAAAAACAACCCCTTAACACCATATTTTTATAATAATCTTATTTCCAGTCTCCAGTTTCACCGCCTCACTTGTACCTGCGGTCATTCTGGTTGCTTATCTATTCACGGTTATTACAATCGTAGCCTTAAAGTATCCGACACCAAAGTGGTTTTTCGTATTTGCCGTGTCATTTGCTCCTGCTGTGGCTGTACGCATGCACTTCTCTTATCCTCCATGGTTCCTTATTCACAAATCTCCCTACATGACCACACTGCTATTATTGCAGCCTATGAAGAAGGTGCCTTTGCGGTAGGCATTATGGAACATACCCCTTCTATTGATGAGAACAATCTCCATTACATTATCTCTTCCTACCAAAAGCATTGGAGGCAGCGATTGCTGACCTTTCAGATTAAGTTTTCAGAAAAGATTTCTAATTTTTGCTTTCTGTTTTTTAATCGCCAGTTCATGCAAATTAAAAATACTCCAAATATTCTTTTCCTAGATACCACATAACTTAGCAGGAAGTTCTTCCTTTGTCTCTTTATACTAAAGAAAAACACTAAGGAGGTTCTCTATGAATCAGGAAAAAATGCAAAGTATTGCACTTATGCGCTACTCAGTTATTGCACCACTTATTTCGGGCACCGGACATGATTACAAATCCCTGGATGCTTTTTTTCGTGCTGTCTCTGATAAAGGTATTCTTCATCCAGATGGACATTTAAAGCACTATGCACCTAATACGATTGAAAAATGGTACCGTAAATATCAAAAACTAGGATTTGATTCCCTTCTTCCTACTTCAAGAGCGGATCATGGTCAGCCAAGAAAGTTAGATCAGGAATTACAGGAACAAATCAAATATCTAAAAAGTAATTATCCAAGAATGTCTTCTTCCTCTATTTATAGACAACTAAGAGAAAGTGGAAGCATTACACAGGGGCAGGTTTCTGAATCTACCATTAACCGCTATGTGAATCTCTTGGCTTCCCAAATGAAAACTACTACCAATCAAGATATGCGACGTTATGAGCGTCCTCATATCAATGAAGTATGGTGTGGTGATTCTAGCGTTGGTCCTTATCTTAAAACTTCAGATGGTAAAAAACATAAGGTTTATATCATTGCACTTATTGATGATGCCAGCCGATTCATTGTAGGAATTGATGTCTTTTTTCATGACAACTTTGTAAATCTTATGGCAGTTTTAAAGTCCGCTGTTGCCAAATATGGAAGACCAAGTATGTTTAACTTTGATAATGGCAGTTCCTATAAGAATAAACAAATGGAACTCTTAGCTGCCCGCATTGGCTCTGTTGTTCACTATGACCAGCCTTATACCCCTACACAAAAAGCCAAAATTGAGCGGTGGTTTCGTACCATGAAAGATCAATGGATGGCAGCGCTGGATATCAGAGATTTTCATTCTTTAGAAGAACTTCGTGGAAATCTCTTTGCTTATGTAGCAGGTTATAATCAAACCGTTCACTCCTCCCTACAAGGAAAATCTCCACAGGATCGTTTCTTTTTAGAACCAGAGCGAATCAGACGTCTTTCTGAGCAGGAGATAGTGTATAGTTTTCTCCTTGAAATTGAACGACGGGTTTCCGCTGACAGTGTCATTGTGATCGATCATGTAGAATACGAGGTAGACTTCCGTTTTGCAAAACAACGGATTAAATTACGTTATTCCCCATCTCTTGAAGATATTTTTATCGTAGAAGCAGATGGCACTCTTACCCCTATTCGTTTACTTAATAAACAGGAAAATGCTTCTATTAAACGAGAAAAAATACATTTATGCAGAGGAGAAGAATAATGGATTACTTTACACGTTTTGGACTGGAATTCAATCCATTCTTAAAGAATTCCAAAGAAATCCTTGTAGATACTTCTGAATACAAGGAGATTGTTTTTCGATTAGATTATCTGGCAAAAACAAAAGGGTTTGGTCTGCTTACTGGAAGTGCCGGTAGAGGAAAGACAACGGCTGTTAGAAACTGGTCTTCCAAACTAAATCCATCTTTATACAAAGTGGTGTATTCCAGTCTTTCCACCCTTACCACCAATGATTTTTACCGTAATCTTGCCCAGGAACTTGGTGCCACCCCAGCTTTTCGTAAACCAGATAACTTTCGTCTCATACAGGAAGAACTCACCAGACTTTCTCTGGAAAAGCGTAAAACGCCAGTGATTATTATTGATGAAGCCAACTATATCAACAATGCTATCTTAAACGATTTGAAAATCTTCTTTAACTTTGAAATGGATTCTCGGGATCGTGCTGTGATTTTATTAGTGGGACTGCCACAGCTTAATTCCACTCTTAGACTAAGTATTCATGAACCCATGCGTCAGAGAATTGTCATGAACTATAACCTAGAAGGTCTTTCCAGAGAAGAAGGACGGTTATATATCCTCGAAAAGCTAAAAGGTGCCGGTTGTAATCAGCCTGTTTATGAAGATGCTGCAATAGAAGCTGTTCTAAATGCTGCCGATGGAATACCACGTCTCATAAATAAGTTCTGCAATTCTACCATGTTAATTGGTGATAGTAAAAAGTGTGATTTTATTACCACTGATATCGTGATGCAGGCAGTCAATGACTCCGAACTTGGATAGTCCTATCCCTCACCCAATTAATTTGCGTGGGGGATTTTAATTTAAAGAAGTCGTATCAGATAATGTGAATGATTATCTAACATTTATACCATAACAGCTCCAATTAATCTGCTGATTGAAGCACCATTTAATTTGCCGAACAACA
>JAVXHY010000043.1:0-2999 GCA_036656615.1 Lachnospiraceae bacterium
TTTTTTTCTTGCTTTTTGAGGGGGCTTATATTATACTACTACTTGTAGGAAGGTAACTTCTTACAACCCCTTATTAATTATTTATACTCCCCTCAAAAAGACTGGTGGCTCCCCCACCAGTCTTTTTACTGACTATTTATAAATAAATTGTGATTTTCTACTACTTCCGCTGTTTGAATATTCTAATGGCGAAAATGACAAAAAGAATTGGCAAAAGAATTGGTAATATCAATCGAATAATTCCTGCTGTAATAGCTAGGGTTGCCATGATTGCAACAATTACAATGATTAGGGCTAAGCCTTTTTTCCACCAGGTGTCCAGACCAAATATATGCATTTTCTTCTTTTCATCTTTTGCTTGAGATTGATTGGTGCTTTCACTAGCTTCATAGGTGTTCCCTTGACTATTATTTTCTACAGAATCAATGATAGTTCGGGCAATCATCCATGGGTCCCCAAGTTCTGCCAAAACTTCCGATTCCATTCTTCCTTTTTTTATTTCTTCCAAAATATAGCTATTATAGTAATCTATATTTTCCTGTATAATCGATCCAACCAAATCATTTTCTAATGCAATTTTCAATTCCTGTATGAATTCGCTTCGGCTCATAATTCTCCTCCTGTACCAGCTGTATAACATTTCACATAGACTTTTTTACACTTCAAAAATCAAATCACCATAAGATGGCATTGGCCAAATCTCTTTATCTACAATCATTTCTAATGCATCTACTGGTTCCCGGAGCATATCCATAGCTGGACATACTTCTTGTCTAAAAATCATTGCCTGTTCTTGTCCTTCTAAAGCACTGGAAGCATGATCTGTTGCTTTTTCCAATTGAAGAACTGCTGCTTTTGTACGTTTCAAAAGCTCTGATGTTTGATTGAGAAGCTCGAACTGAACCGTAACATCAGCTCCTGCTGCCTTTACTGCATTTACTGTATCTGCAAGTCCCTTTGTATATCGAATAATTGCAGGTATAATATGCTTGCTTGCAATATCAAGCATTGCACGTGCTTCTATATTGATAGTTTTCGCATATGCTTCAAATTGTATTTCTGCACGAGATTCTAGTTCTGCTCTAGTAAAGACGTTAAATTTTTCAAACAAACGAACTGACTTTTCTGTGATTAAAGCCGGAATTGCTTCTACCATAGAATCAATATTGGGCAATCCTCTTCGTTCAGCTTCTTTTACCCATTCTTCTGAGTATCCATTTCCATTAAATACAATACGGCGATGTTCTATCGCATATTTCTTGATTAAATCATGTACTGCCATCTCAAAATCTTCTGCTTCCTCTAAATAATCACAGGCTTCTGCAAACGCTTCTGCTACAATGGTATTCAATACCACATTTGGAGCAGCAACCGAATCTCTTGACCCTACCATACGAAATTCAAACTTATTTCCTGTAAATGCAAAAGGTGACGTTCTATTTCTATCTGTAGCATCCTTTGCAAAATCTGGGAGGGATTTCACACCCGTTTCTAAAATACCACCCTTTAAACTATGAGTAGCAAATCCAGTACTGGTTAATTGTTCAAATACATCCTCCAGCTGTTCTCCTAAAAATACAGATATAATTGCTGGTGGTGCTTCATTTGCTCCCAACCGATGGTCATTTCCAGGATCAGCCGCTGATTCTCTCAATAAATCTGCATGAACATCTACCGCTTTTAAAATACAAATAAGAATCAGAAGAAACTGTATGTTCTCATGAGGGGTTTTCCCTGGTTCTAATAAATTCTTCCCTTCATTTGTAGTCAACGACCAGTTATCATGTTTTCCGGAACCATTGACTCCGGCAAAAGGCTTTTCATGTAATAGACAGTGTAATCCTTTGCGTGATGCTACCTTTTTTAAGATTTCCATTACTAATTGGTTATGATCAACGGCAACATTACATTTTTCATATATTGGGGCCAGTTCATGCTGTGCTGGAGCGACTTCATTGTGTTGGGTTTTTGCGGCAACACCCAAAGTCCAAAGTTCTTCATTAACTGCCTTCATATAATCTGCAATTCGTTCTCTGATACTTCCAAAATAATGATCATCTAATTCCTGACCCTTTGGAGGCATTGCACCAAATAAGGTACGTCCCGCAAATACTAAATCTTTTCGTTTTAAATACTTTTCTCTGTCCACCAAAAAATACTCTTGCTCAACACCTACAGATGGGGTTACATTCTTCACCGTAGTATTCCCAAATAATTTTAATAATCGTACGGATTCCCGGTTAATCGCTTCCATAGATTTTAATAATGGGGTTTTTTGATCTAATGCCTCTCCTGTATAAGAACAAAATGCTGTAGGAATACAAAGTGTGGCTCCTGCTGCATCCTGACGGACAAATGCCGGTGATGTACAATCCCAAGCAGTATAACCTCTTGCCTCAAAGGTAGCACGCAAACCTCCAGATGGAAAAGAAGATGCATCTGGTTCCCCTTTGATTAACTCTTTTCCAGAAAAGCTCATCAAAACCTTTCCGCTGGCCATTGGTGCAGAAATAAACGAATCATGCTTTTCAGCCGTCACTCCCGTTAATGGCTGGAACCAATGGGTGTAGTGAGTAGCTCCTTTTTCAATTGCCCATACTTTCATTTCATGGGCTATTACATCTGCAGTTGCTAAATCTAATTCCTTGCCACCTTCAATTGTTGTTTTCAAATCTTTGTAGACTTTCTTGGGCAATCGTTCCATCATGACAGTTTCATTGAAAACATTTTCTCCGAAAATTTCTGCTACATTTACAAATTCGCTCATATAGTGTTTCCTTTCTTAAATAACTATTTCGTCATAGTAAAAAAACAGAGATACTCCAATCTCTTGGAATCCCCCTGTCATTTATCTTCAAAATGATTTTTCCGTAAGATTTTTCTTACGTTTATAAATATATCCTACTCTGATACAAAAGGCAAGCAAAATTTCTCTCCTCGCTCCTCCTTATTCATAAGATATCTATGTGTTGTAGTCTTTCAATGACCCGTAGGGGAAT
>JAVXHY010000044.1:0-2952 GCA_036656615.1 Lachnospiraceae bacterium
ATTAAGATGGCAGTACCACCCGCAGTGTGAAGATTCCATCCGCCGCGTGAAACGTGCAGAATCCGTTTCTCTTTTGGGCAATAGAACGTATACTTTTACAGCCATATCCATGTCCGATTTCTGTTGCAGTGGGAATCTCATCTTTCATTTGAATATCACCGGTGTATGCATTCTCTATTTCTATCAGCAGCATAGCTCTATTGATGCAGCAATCCACAAAGACTTTTCGCATGGTGCTGTCCGTCACCTGGCTCACCGCATTGAGGGCGTTTTCCAGTCCGTTTGACAGCACCGAACAAATCTCGGTATCTGGAATATTCAATTCCTTGGGCAAATCTGCCTTGATATTTAAAATGGTATCCTGCTTTTTTGCTTTACTCATAAAGGAGGACAGCAGAAGGTTGACTGTTTCATTATCGCAAAAATGCATTGGAGTGATGGCAGTCAGTTCTTCCTGAACATTTGCCAGATAAGATTGAATTTGAGCAAGTTCTCCCTGCTGGGCGAAGCTATCAATGATAGCGAAATGGTGGCGCATATCGTGACGATAAATAACCGCCTGTTCCTGAGAGGAACGCAGAATATTCAGCTGAAGTTTTGCAGTTTCTATTTGCATGGCAAGCATGTTTTTTTCTAGTTGAATTTGTGTTTTTTGCTGTACCTCTCCATGGTAGGCAACGATAAACCACACATAAAAAAAGACCATTACAGTAGGTAAAAATTCACTTATCATTGCAATGCCCGTATAAAGAATCCGAGTATAAACAGTAACCGCATAGTCAAAAATATAATAAATCATAGGCAGGAATCCGAAGAGAAACAGCGATTGTCTGGAATAGGTCATTGCCTGATATGCAGGTTTTGCAAAAAAACGCCCGATTAGAAAAAAGAACACAATGGCCGCTATACTATAGGCAAGCTGATTGGCAATATGAGAATGAAAGAGCTGTTGGGACAACACCCCTGCCCAGCGTGGAAGTTGACAGCAGAAATAAGCAGTCAGCACACTAACAACGGAAATAGACACCGACTTTTTCAGTACAAATACCAAGAATAGAATGAGCGGCAAATGAGTGATGAATGGGTACAACTTGGTGGTAATGCTCACCCCGAAGAAAAATGAGCAAGCCGTTTGTACACACAGGATGAAAGCTGCAAACAGAAGAACACTCCGATGCTCTCTTCGGCTGTTGCTTCTTCCAGCAAAGAGTACCGAAAGAAAAACCCCGAACAGCAGCACTAATCCATAGTTCACAATTGAAAGTAGTTGTTCCATCACTCTGTCTCCCTTTTCGCAAATAATTGTTCTACATAATGCTCCTGTACTTTGGTGTAGTTCTTTCTTGACACAGGCACTTTATCACCTGTCAAAGTAACCGCTTCTCTTGCGGTCAGTTGAGTAACTTGCAATAAATTTACGATATAAGATCGATGGGTACGCACAAATTCTGGTCTGACAAGCAAGAAATCTTCAAATTTGCCAAGCGGGGCAGTCATTTCACACACACTTCCATCTAGCAGGTGAAAATACAGACATTTCCCCCTAACTTCTATAAAAACAAGATTGCCAAACAAAATCCGAATAATTCCCCCTTTTGTTTTCACCAAAAAGCTTTCCTGCGGATTTTGTTTTTTTGCAAACAGTTTATCTAGCAGGGCATAAAGCTTCTCTGCCTTGGCTGGCTTCAACAGATAGTTCTCTGCATGATACTGATAGCTTTCCACTGCAAACTCTGGGGTAGAAGTTAAAAATACAATACTCGCGTCTTGGTCAAAGTTGCGGATTTCTTTCGCGGTCTCCATTCCATTTACACCCGGCATGATTATATCCAAAAGATACAGGTCATATGCACCGCTTTTGGCGATGCTGAGAATCTCAAATGAACTGTGAAATACATCATAGTGCATGGATACCTTTCGTTCCTTCTTATAGGTATCTAAAATAGATGAAATGCAAAACAGATCGTCTTTATCATCATCACAAAGAGCAATTTTCACTTACGATCACCTCCAAAAATTATTATTGTTATTTTAACACCAATAATTGAATCTTACAACCAGCTAACTTGTATTTTAATGGCAAACCCTGCAAAAGCATTTTAATAGCTATGCTGACGAAAATAATGTATACTGTAATTAGAAGGAGAAGTGATTTGAATTTAGGAGAAAAATATATGAACAGAAAAATATTGAGTGGCAGCAGCATAAAAATAATTGCACTGATCTCAATGGTGATAGACCATTTTGGACAAATAGTATTAAAAAATGGAATTGTATTAAATGCGCCATATCAAGCATTTAGCGATGAACAATTCGCTGTTTTATTAAAACTGGTTGAGGGATGCCATATTATTGGAAGAATTGCATTTCCTTTATTTTGCTTTTTACTTGTAGAGGGATTTTTACATACCCACAACTTGAAAAAGTACATTTTGCAATTAGGAATATTTGCAGTTCTTTCTGAACCAATATATGACTTAGCTGTTGCCGAAAAAATATTTAGCATGAAACAGCAGAATGTTTTGTTTACGTTATTGTTGGGAATAATCACCTTAGCCATCATAAAAAAATGCAAAGAAAATATTCCATGTACTATTATGATTACTATAATCAGTAGTTTGTTATCTTTTGTCTTACACTTAGATGGCTGGTATTATGGCATATTACTTATTGTTACTTTGTATGTATTTCATAATAGAAACATAACAAAATATACTTTGGCAATTGTAATCATGTTTTTATGTGGACTTGATTTTTCATTAAAAGCATTGTTAGATCCTTACTTTATAACAGCAGCATGTTCTCTTATTATTGTGAATTTTTATAGCGGAGAACGAGGTATAAAGCTGAAATACTTTTTCTATGCCTTTTATCCAATCCATTTAATCGCCTTTTATATGTTAGCAACATACGTGATTGTTCCTATGTTTTAAAAATTATATATATGCGTTT
>JAVXHY010000045.1:0-1944 GCA_036656615.1 Lachnospiraceae bacterium
TATTTCATTTATAGCTTTTTACTCTTATCTCCACAAAAACATAGATTTAGCATGTTGACATTTTGATATCAATATGCTATTCTTTTTACAAGGAAACTTTAGCACTTTAAAGCGCAACGGTTTAAAGCAATAGAAATGAAAAGGAGAAAAATTATGGGTATCAAATTGATTTTACTAGTTGCATTTTTTGCAAGTATGGTCGGTGTTGGTTTATATGCTAGAAAACACGCAACCAGTGTGGACGGATTTGTATTGGGAGGACGTTCCGTGGGACCTTGGCTAACAGCTTTTGCATATGGTACTTCCTATTTTTCTGCTGTTGTATTTGTGGGATATGCCGGTCAATTTGGCTGGAAATATGGGATTGCTTCTACTTGGATTGGAATTGGAAATGCAGTTATTGGGAGCTTACTTGCATGGGTGGTACTTGGAAGACGAACTAGAGTGATGAGCCAACATTTGCATTCCAAAACAATGCCAGATTTTTTTGGAGAGCGTTATCAAAGTAAATCCTTGAAGATTGTGGCTTCTGTAATTGTATTTGTATTTCTTGTTCCATACACAGCATCTATTTACAATGGATTATCAAGGCTGTTTGGTATGGCATTTGATATTCCTTATGTGGCATGTGTGGCTGTTATGGCATTATTTACGGGATTATATGTGATTCTGGGCGGATACATGGCTACGGCTATTAATGACTTTATTCAGGGCATTATTATGCTGGTTGGAATTGTTATAGTAATCGGAGCAGTGCTTAGTGGTCAAGGAGGTTTTGTAGAGGCTATTAATCAGATGGCACAAATAAAAAGTGACGTAGCTATTACAGCGGGACAGCCAGGAGCTTTTACATCCTTTTTTGGACCGGATCCGCTTAATTTATTAGGCGTTGTTATTTTAACATCTCTTGGCACATGGGGATTGCCACAGATGATACATAAGTTTTATACCATTAAAGATGAAAAGGCGATTAATAGTGGAACTGTAATTTCAACCGTATTTGCCATTGTTGTTGCAGGAGGAAGCTATTTCCTAGGTGGGTTTGGACGACTCTTTGACAGTCCTCAAATCTATGATCAGGAGACGGGAGTTATTATCTTTGACAGTATTATTCCATTTATGTTATCTTCACTTCCGGACATTTTAATTGGCATTGTTGTTGTTTTAGTTCTTTCTGCTTCTATGTCAACATTATCATCACTGGTGCTTACATCAAGCTCGACATTGACTTTAGATTTTCTAAAAGAAAATGTACTAAAGAAGGCAGATGATAAGAAATTGATTGTTGTTATGCAGGGGCTGATTGTATTTTTTATAGCAATATCTGTGGTGATTGCATTGGATCCACCTACCTTTATTGCGCAGTTAATGGGCATCTCCTGGGGAGCTTTAGCTGGATCCTTTTTGGCACCTTTTTTATATGGTTTATATTGGAAGGGTGTGACCAAAGCAGCAGTTTGGGCAAGCTTTATTAGTGGAGTTGGAATTACGGTATCTAATTTGTTTTTTCATTATATTTCATCTCCAATTAATGCAGGAGCTATTGTAATGGTTATTGGTTTGATCTTGGTCCCTATTGTAAGTATAATAAGTCCGAAATTAAATCAAGAGAAGTTGGAGGAGATTTTCAGTTGTTATGATGAAAAAATCATTATTACCAAAAAACGATCCCTGGAAGAAAATTAATTGATTTATGCAGCCTCTAAATGAGATCAGAAACTCACTTGGAGGCTGTATCTTTTAAAGTACTTTATTTGGTATTGCAATTGTGTAATTTTTTTGTTACTATTCATGTAAGATATTTTTGCAGGTATTCTATCTGCAGCTGTCTGAAAATCTTGTTTCTTGGGTGAATCAATCCGAATTTTCGCGGTGACTGTGTTGAAATTTATAAGTTTATAAAATAGGGAGGGATGCCTATTGAATGTTGATTAAAATAAGGGT